>NC_019897.1:3040000-3747500 GCF_000227705.2 Thermobacillus composti KWC4 | reverse complement strand
GGGAGGGAAACTTGTAGTACCGAAGGTCATGCGTTCTGGCTGCCGAGAAAAGCCTCTAGCCAGGCGAAGGTGCCCGTACCGCAAACCGACACAGGTAGGCAAGCAGAGCATGCTGAGGCGCGCGGAAGAACTCTCGTTAAGGAACTCGGCAAAATGACCCCGTAACTTCGGGAGAAGGGGTGCCCCGGTAGGGTGAATAGCCCGAGGGGGCCGCAGTGAAAAGGCCCAAGCGACTGTTTAGCAAAAACACAGGTCTGTGCGAAGCCGCAAGGCGAAGTATACGGGCTGACGCCTGCCCGGTGCTGGAAGGTTAAGGGGAGCGGTTAGGTTTAGGCCGAAGCTGTGAACCGAAGCCCCAGTAAACGGCGGCCGTAACTATAACGGTCCTAAGGTAGCGAAATTCCTTGTCGGGTAAATTCCGACCCGCACGAATGGCGTAACGACTTGGGCGCTGTCTCAACGAGAGATCCGGTGAAATTTTAGTACCTGTGAAGATGCAGGTTACCCGCGACAAGACGGAAAGACCCCATGGAGCTTTACTGCAGCTTGATATTGGACTTTGGTACGGTCTGTACAGGATAGGTGGGAGCCTGGGAAGCCGGAGCGCCAGCTTCGGTGGAGGCGCCGTTGGGATACCACCCTGATCGTATCGAAGTTCTAACCTGGCGCCGTGATCCGGTGCAGGGACCGTGTCAGGCGGGCAGTTTGACTGGGGCGGTCGCCTCCCAAAGCGTAACGGAGGCGCCCAAAGGTTCCCTCAGAATGGTTGGAAATCATTCGGAGCGTGTAAAGGCAGAAGGGAGCTTGACTGCGAGACTGACAAGTCGAGCAGGGACGAAAGTCGGGCTTAGTGATCCGGTGGTACCGAATGGAAGGGCCATCGCTCAACGGATAAAAGCTACCCTGGGGATAACAGGCTTATCTCCCCCAAGAGTCCACATCGACGGGGAGGTTTGGCACCTCGATGTCGGCTCATCGCATCCTGGGGCTGAAGTAGGTCCCAAGGGTTGGGCTGTTCGCCCATTAAAGCGGTACGCGAGCTGGGTTCAGAACGTCGTGAGACAGTTCGGTCCCTATCTGTCGCGGGCGCAGGAAATTTGAGAGGAGCTGTCCTTAGTACGAGAGGACCGGGATGGACGTACCGCTGGTGTACCAGTTGTTCCGCCAGGAGCACCGCTGGGTAGCCAAGTACGGAAGGGATAAGCGCTGAAAGCATCTAAGCGCGAAGCCCCCCTCAAGATGAGATTTCCCACTGTAAAGGTAAGACCCCTGGAAGATGACCAGGTTGATAGGTTCGAGGTGGAAGCGCGGCAACGCGTGAAGCTGACGAATACTAATCGGTCGAGGGCTTATCCTAAATTTACCCCACAAAGTGACGATTCGCTTCGAAGCGTAGTCCGATTACTTTGCGGGGGCCCCGGAAACGGGTTCAGCTTGAAGCAAATCATTCGCATCCGGTTTTCAGGGTGCAAGGCGGGGGAACCGCAGCCGCTGACAGCGGCAACGCCCCTGTAACGCGGCGGCATAGCTCAGTTGGCTAGAGCGTACGGTTCATACCCGTGAGGTCGGGGGTTCGAGGCCCTCTGCCGCTACCATACCTGGAGGCTTAGCTCAGCTGGGAGAGCATCTGCCTTACAAGCAGAGGGTCGGCGGTTCGATCCCGTCAGCCTCCACCATTCAAGTTCATTACCTATCGCGGAGCCGTGGTGTAGAGGCCTAACATGCCTGCCTGTCACGCAGGAGATCGCGGGTTCGAATCCCGTCGGCTCCGCCATTCAAATCAAGGCTCGGTAGCTCAGTTGGTAGAGCAGAGGACTGAAAATCCTCGTGTCGGCGGTTCGATTCCGTCCCGAGCCACCATGGATTGTTTACCGTGGAGGGCTAGCGAAGTGGCCAAACGCGGCAGACTGTAAATCTGCTCCCAGTCGGGTTCGGTGGTTCGAATCCATCGCCCTCCACCACTTTCACGAATGAAGCCTCTTGCGCATAAGCGCAGGAGGTTTTTTGCATTTCGTCAAAGTTCCTTCCTTGGTTTAGCGGAGCGGCAATAGGGAAAGCTAAAACCCAAACCGTGGAATCGGGGTGGGATGATGTTGCTTGCGGTCATCAGCGCATTGTTCGCTTTCTTCGCCGTGCTCCTGGTCGTGCCGTATGTTACGCGGTTCGCCTTGCGGCACGGCTACGTGGACATGCCGGGACCGCGCAAAGTTCATGCCGCTCCCGTGCCGCTGCTCGGAGGCGCCGCAATCTACGCCGCCACCGCAGCGGCGATGCTGCTGTTCGGTGGCAGATCTTCGCTATCCGTCGCCGTCGCAGTCGGCGGACTGCTCATTGTGTTCATCGGTCTGCTGGATGACACGGCGAAGGCCAAGGGATATGAATTTCCGATCTGGCCGCGCGTGATCGTCTATCTGACGGCCGCATTCGTGCCGGTGCTGCTCGATATCCGCATCATCGGCGTATCCTCGCCCGGACCGGGCGGCATGATCATACTGCCGGAATGGGCATCCGTCATCTCGACCGTGGTGTGGATCTTCGCGCTTACGAATATGATCAATTTCATCGACGGCGTGGACGGGCTGGCCGCCGGCGTCTCCATGATCTCGTCGCTGACGCTGTTCCTGACCGCCGTCATCCGGCAACAGACGGATACGGCGATGCTGGCGCTCATCCTGTTCGGAGCATGCGCCGCGTTCCTCGCTTTCAACTTCTATCCCGCCCGCATTTTCATGGGTGACGCCGGGGCGGCATTCCTCGGCTATGCTTTGTCGCTGATCGCCGTGGAAGGCTCGCTCAAAAGCGCTACGCTCATCACCATTTTGATCCCGATGCTGGCGCTCGGTGTCCCGATCATGGATACCATCATCGTCATGGCGAGGAGGCTCGCCGAAGGCCGCGGGCTGCACAAGGCGGACAATCTCCATACGCATCATGCGCTGATGCGATGGGGGCTCACCCAGATCCAGACCGTATCGTTTCTCTATCTGCTGTCCATCGTATTCGCCCTGCTGTCGATCGTGCTGCTGCTCGCATGGGGCGCATGATCGACGCCGGAAGGCACCACCTGTCCGAATTGTGTTACAATAACGGTATTCGGGTGCGGATAGGAGCGTTGCGATGGAGTTGTCCTGGAGATCGAAACTGGAATCGCTGCTGGGCGCGCCGATCATGACGGCGGGTTTGCCGCTCGGCGAACGGGAATCCGCATGGCAGGGCGTCGGCCTGGAGCCGGGTGACCGGATCCGCTCCGGAAGCCGTTTCCGGCTGCCGGACGGCACGATCCGATTGATCGTCCGTGCCGACGATGAGAAGGTGGAGTATGCCGACCTTCAGCCTGGCGACCTTACCCGGCGGGAAGAGCAGCTGCTCGAATGGCTGCTGCTGGAACTGGAGCGCGACAGCCATGCCGAAGAAGGCCGGGAACGGCCGCTGAACCGGGAAATGCAAAGGCTCGGCGAATGGATTCAGGAACAGATCGGCGCCGGCCGTCTGCAGGCGGCTGTCCCGGATGAGTTCAACGCGGGCGGACGGCTCAACATCGAATGGATCCCGTTTCTTCTGCTCGCCGATCATGCGGCCAAGGCGAACGATGCGGAACTGGAGAAGCTGCTGCAGACGTATCTCGAAACGGACGTGCTGCTCGTGCCGCTCCGCGAGCAGGAGTGGCTCATTCTCGCTCCGGATTCGCTGCTCTATGAGGAGGTCGGCAGCAGGGGGGAAATCGAGGAGACGCCGGAGGAACTGCTGGAGAGCGTGGCGCGGGGCATGCACGACATGCTCACCAGCGAATGGCTCGGCGAGAACCATATCGCGGTCGCCCATCCGATCGTGCCGTCCGCTGCATTGGTCGATACGGTATACCTCCTGCGCGAGACGGTTGCTCTCGGGCGCCGGTTCCATCAAGGCGACACGGTCCATCTTCCCTGGAACATCCATCTGGAGCGGCTGCTGAACAGCATCCCGGATGAGCAGCGGCTCCGGTTCATCGAACAGGCCGCGAGCCGAACCGATTTGCTGCTTGAGCCGGAGATCGTGACGACGCTGGAGACGTTTTTCGCCATGAACTGCAATGTGAGCGATACGGCGAAGAAGCTGTTCATCCACCGCAACACGCTGCTGTACCGGCTGGACAAGCTGAAGCAGGAGACGGGGCTCGATGTGCGCCTGTTCCGGGATGCCGTGCTGGTGAAGATCATTCTGCTATTGTATAAAGTAACGAAAAGAAAGTAGTTTTTTTTGTATGGTTTGTGCATTTTCTTAGGCGGCTGCTGTACGCTAAGATGGTAATAAGCACTCCAATAAGAGCTTAGGGGGAAGAAACGCATGGCAGGCGTACGCTTGGAACACGTATACAAACGGTATCCCGGCTCCGATGTCGCATCGGTCAAGGACTTCAACCTCGATATCAAGGACAAGGAATTCCTCGTTCTCGTCGGTCCGTCCGGCTGCGGCAAGTCAACGACGCTGCGGATGATCGCCGGACTTGAAGAGATCACGGAAGGGAAGCTGTACATCGGCGACCGCCTCGTAAACGACGTTGCCCCGAAAGACCGGGACATCGCGATGGTCTTCCAATCCTACGCGCTGTATCCGCACATGAACGTCTATCAAAACATGGCGTTCGGCCTGAAGCTGCGGAAGTTCAAGAAAGCCGACATCGACAAACGCGTCCGCGAAGCTGCCAAGATCCTCGACATTGAGCATCTGTTGGACCGGAAGCCGAAAGCGCTCTCCGGCGGTCAGCGTCAGCGCGTCGCGCTGGGCCGCGCCATCGTCCGCGAACCGCAAGTGTTCCTGATGGACGAGCCGCTCTCCAACCTCGACGCGAAGCTGCGTACGCAGATGCGGGCGGAAATCTCGAAACTCGCGAAGCGGCTTGAGACGACGGTTATCTACGTCACCCACGACCAGATCGAAGCTATGACGATGGGCGACCGGATCGTCGTAATGAAAGACGGCGTCATCCAGCAAGCGGATTCGCCGGAAGTGCTGTACAACCATCCGGTCAACATGTTCGTTGCAGGCTTCATCGGTTCGCCGGCGATGAACTTCATCAAAGGCGGCCTGTACGAGCGCGACGGCGCCGTTCACTTCAAGGCGGACGGCCTCGACATCGAGCTGACGGAAGGCAAGGCAGCCATCGTCCGCGAGAAAGGCTATGTCAATAAAGAAGTCATCCTGGGCGTTCGTCCCGAAGACTTCCATGACGAGCCGGTCTTCCTGGAAGCATCGCCGAAGAGCATCGTGTCGGCGCTCGCGGAAGTCGTGGAAAACCTCGGCCACGAGAAGAACGTTTATCTCGCCGGACTCGGCAGCGATACAGTCATCGCCCGTCTGGACGGCCGTTCCGATGTGAAGGAAGGCGCGAACATCAAGCTGGCGATCGACATGAACAAGATTCATCTGTTCGATCCGGAATCGGAACTGAACATTTTCGAGACCTGATCCGCTGGATCAGCGCACAAGTCAACCGGGCCGCCTCATCGAGGCGGCTTTTCTGTTGTCCGCGGGTGCCGCGCGCATATCCCCGCGTTGCGCAAACCGCATCCGATCGGTTACGATGGTAACAAGCGGAAACCGGGAGCCGTACAAGGCTTTCGGTCAGTCATCAGCGCCGCGAACGCAGGCGGCAAGGAGGCAAGACGTTGGCAAAAGCCGTTAAAGTGTCCGTATTGGTCAAGCAATACCAACTGGAGGTCGTGGCGGGTGCGGAAGGCTTAGGCCGCAGCATTACGGTGGATGACCTGCATCGTCCCGGCCTCGAGATGGCGGGATATTTCGAACATTATCCTGGCGAACGCATTCAAATCCTCGGCCGCACCGAGCTGACATTCTTCCAGACGCTCGAGCCGGAGGTCCGGAAAGACCGGGTGAGCCGGCTCTGCCGGGACGAGACGCCGTGCATCATCGTCACGCGCGGCCTCGAGGTGCCCGAAGAACTGATCGAGGAGGCCGGCCGGAAGCAAATCCCCGTGCTTCGTTCCTCCATGGCGACGACCTATCTGATCAGCAAGATGACCGGCTTCCTCGAGCAGCGGCTGGCGCCGACGGCGACGATCCACGGCGTGCTGGTCGATGTGTACGGCATCGGCATGCTCATCACGGGTTCCAGCGGCATCGGCAAGAGCGAGACGGCGCTGGAGCTGGTGAAGCGCGGCCATCGGCTTGTCGCCGACGATGCGGTCGAGATCATCCAGACATCGGACGGTCATCTGTACGGGTCGGCTCCAGAACTGATCCGGTATCTGCTCGAAATCCGCGGCCTCGGCATCATCAATGTGATGACGCTGTTCGGCGCCGGCGCCATCCGGACGCAGAAACGGATCGAGATGGTCATCCGTCTGGAGAACTGGCAGCAGGAGAAGCAGTATGACCGCCTCGGGCTGGATGAGGAAATGACCCGCATCATCGAGACCGATGTGCCGCTCGTCACCGTGCCGGTCCGGCCGGGCCGCAACCTGGCGGTCATCGTCGAAGTGGCGGCGATGAATTACCGGCTGAAGCGGATGGGATACAATGCCGCGCTCCAATTCACGAACAAGCTGACGGAATCCATCGCGGAAGATATGGATGATTTCGAATAAGGGGGCGGACGGGCGATGCGTGTTTTTGAACTGGCGATTGATCCGGTCCTGCTTCGGCTCGGTCCGATCAATCTGACCTGGTATGGCACGATCATCGGCTTCGGAGCGCTGCTGGGCCTGCTGCTCGCCATCCGGGAAGGGCGCAGGTTCGGCATCTCTTCGGATTTCTTCATGGATCTGATGCTGATCGGCACGCCGTCGGCGCTGATCGCGGCGCGCGCCTACTATGTGGCGTTCCAATGGGAGAACTACAAGGACAACTTCCGGGAGATCTTCGCGATCTGGCACGGCGGCATCGCCATCTATGGCGCGCTGATCGGCGCCGTCATAAGTGGCGCCATCTACATCAGGGTGAAAGGGTATCCGTTCTGGCGGATTGCCGACATCTGCGCGCCTTCGTTACTGGTTGGTCAGATGATCGGCCGCTGGGGCAATTTCGTCAACCAGGAAGCGTACGGCGGCCCCGTCGAAGAGTCGTTCCTGCGGGACACGCTCCATCTGCCGGACTTCATCGTCAATCAGATGTACATAAACGGAACATACTATCACCCGACATTCCTGTACGAGTCGCTCTGGAATCTCGCCGGATTGGTGCTGCTGCTCGTCCTGCGCCGCCAGTCGTTCATGCGCGCGGGCGAAGTGTTCCTCGGCTACCTCATCTGGTATTCGGCCGGGCGGTTCTTCATCGAAGGACTGCGCACGGACAGCCTGGCCTTCCAGGGGCCGGAGTGGCTGGCGTCGCTGCTGAACGGCCTGTGGTCGCCGATGACCGCCCTGTTCGAGCAAGGCTATCTGGATCCGAATTACGGCAATGTGCGCACGTCGCAGCTGCTCGCCGTGCTGCTCATCGCGGCGGGCATTGCGCTCGCGATCTACCGGCGCCTCAGCGGCGCGTCGTCGGAGCGGTACGCCGATCCGATCATTGTAAGACGTCCCGATGGCGCGGCCGCATTGCCGCTCAAGGATGATCGGATGGCCGATGAGGCGGATGAACCGGCGTCGGATGCATCGCGCGATGCGAATGCGCCCAATGAGCGCAACATTTCACGCGAGTCGGAGGCGGCGGACGAGACGGAAGCGGACAAGCCGTCAGAGGACAAGGCGCAGGATGCGGGAGATACGAAACCCGCTGACAGCACCGGGGCGAAAGGACTGCAGCACGATGACGACAGCGGCCGTACTGTTTGACCTGGACGGGACGATTCTCGATACGAACGAACTGATCATCCGCTCGTTTCTCCATGCGCTGCGCGGCGTGACGCCGCCGGAATTCGGCCGGGAGCACATCATTCCGCACATGGGCAAGCCGCTGAAGGATCAGCTCAGGCATTTTACCGGACGGGACGATGTCGACGATCTGCTCGCGGCATACCGGGAGTACAACCTGCGCGAGCATGACGCGCTGGTAAAGCCTTTCCCGCATGTGGCCGAGGTGCTGGAGCGGCTCAAGGCGGCCGGGCTCAAGATCGGCGTCGTCACGACGGAGATGCGGCTGACGGCGTCGCGCGGCATGAAGCTCGCGGGCATCGACGGTTTCATGGACGCGGTCGTCGCGTTCGACGACGTGGAGCACCCGAAGCCGCATCCCGAGCCGGTGCTCAAGGCGCTGGAGGCGCTGGACGTCCGCCCGGAGCGGGCGCTCATGGTCGGCGACAGCCCTGCCGACATGCAGTCGGCCTTGGCCGCCGGCGCCGTGCCGGTCGGCGTCGCCTGGTCGCTCAAGGGCGAGCGGGTGCTGCTGGAGACGGGCGCGCGGCACATCATCCATGACATGCGCGACCTGTACGAACTTGCGGGATTGGAGCGGAGGACGCCGTGAGGAACGTGGAGCGCTATCCGGTGGAAGGACCGAATTCGCTGTGGCAGGTGTACAAGACGGTCAGCCGGATGAAGGCGGTGCGGAATTTCATTTTCATCCAGCTGGCCCGCTACTGCCCCTCGCTGCCGCTCAAGAACTGGATCTACCGGCATGTGCTCGGGATGAAGGTCGGACGGAACACGGCGTTCGCCCTGATGGTGATGGTGGATGTCTTTTTCCCGGAGCGGATCCGGGTCGGGAGCAACACCATCATCGGCTACAACTCGACGATTCTGGCGCATGAATATCTGATACGCGAGTACCGGCTCGGCGACGTCGTGATCGGCGACAACGTGATGATCGGCGCGAACGTAACGATTCTGCCCGGCGTAACGATCGGCGACGGCGCCGTCGTGGCGGCGGGCTCCGTCGTGCACAAGGATGTGCCGCCCGGCGCGTTCGTCGGGGGCAATCCGCTGCGGGATCTGCGGGTGGACAAGCGGCAGCCGGAGTAATAAAAAAATGCCGGTCGGAACGCAACGTTTGCCGGCCCCTCCGCGTCATATGTAATGAAAGCGTAAGGACGGGGAGGGGTGCGGGATGCACCGGGTTCGGACACCGGGACGGCGCGCCAAGGCGGTCATGATGGTCCTGTTGGCCGTATGGACGGCAATGCTCTTCGCGGCTCACGCATCCCGCGAAGTGGAAGCGCTTAATTTCCCAATTGAATCCCTGGATGAGCTCTCGGTTCACGCGGATATCGTGTTCGTGGGCACGGTGACGGACAGGATGAAAGACAGCGATACGGAGCATCGGTACACGTTCCGCATCGACATTCCGCTCAAGGGCGGGTTGGAGAAGAAATCGGAGTTGACGGCGCGCGTCCTGCAATTCGGCGATGAGGGCGTCCTCGACAAAGGTTCGTCCTACCTGGTGCTGCTCCAGAAGACGGCGGACGGCGGTTATACGATCGCCGGCGTTCATCAGGGCTTCATCAAACTGAAGAACGGCCGGGCCGAATCGAGATATTACAGCCAGGAGGAAGTGGACCGGTATCTCGCCCGGTACGGCCTGAAGGTGAAGACGATCTATGAACGGCTCGTGCCGCAGGACACGCCGGCCGCGACGCGCCATTCCGTGCGGGATGCGACGTCGCCCGCGGTGCTGTGGACCGGCGGCCTCGCGCTGGCGGCGCTGCTGGCCTGGCTGTTCGCACGGGCCTTCCGGCAGCGGCGGAATCGAATATGACGGTTGAGTGGTGTGATGCGGGCGGCCTCGGCTTGACGGGGCCGCCTCGTCGTGTTACGATACGGTCAATCCCTTTATTTTGGCAGTATGGTAACATATTAACGCTTTAACGAGATAAAGCAACTGCAGGTGACCCGTGCTATGGCCAAACCGAGAGGTTTCGAAAAACCGGCCGGCGTCAAGGATTATCTGCCCCATGTCGTGGCGAAACTGCGGCATATCGAGCAGCAGGTGCTCGAATGCATGAAGCGGTGGGGCTACGAGCAGATCATGACGCCGACAATGGAATATTACGATACGGTGGGCGTCGCCAGCGCGACGTCCGACAGCAAGCTGTTCAAATTGCTCAACAACCGGGGCACGACGCTTGTGCTCCGTTCCGACATGACGGCGCCGATCGCGCGCGTCGCCGCGTCGCTGCTCAAGGATGCGCCGCTGCCGCTTCGGCTTTCCTATCACGCGAACGTCTTCCGCGCCATTGAAGAGGAAGCCGGGCGGGAAGCGGAGTTCTTCCAGACCGGCGTCGAGCTGATCGGCGATCCGACGCCCGAGGCCGACGCCGAGGTCGTCGCGCTCGCGATCGCTTCGCTGCAGGCGGCGGGCGTGAGCCGGTTCAAGATCGCCATCGGCCACGTCGGCTTCCTGAACGGGCTGCTGGAGGAGAAGCTCAGCGAGAGCGCGGAGGCGCAGCGCGAGCTCAAAGCCTACCTGCTGAGCCGCGACCACGTCGGCTATCGCGAACGGCTCCGTTCGCTCGGGCTGCCGGAGCAGGCGGAGCGGGAGCTCGAAGACATTCTGCGCTTGCGCGGCGGTCAGGAAACGTGCCGGCAGGCGAAGAGTCTGAGCGGCGATCCGGCGGCGCGGGCGGCGATCGACCATCTGTGCGCGATCTGGGACGTGCTGGACGCATACGGCGTGACGGAACACGTGCTGATCGACCTGACGATGATCGGCGATTTCTCTTATTATACCGGAATGACGTTTGAAGGCTACGCGGCGGATCTCGGGTTCCCCGTCGTCAGCGGCGGCCGGTACGACAATCTGCTGGCGCAGTTCGGCCGGCCTTCGCCGGCGACGGGCTTCGCGCTGAAGACGACGCGCATCCTCGATCTTGTGGACGGCGGCGCGGACGAATCGGGCAGAGGCCGGACGCTGATCGGCTACGACGCTGCCGGACGAGCCGCCGCGCTGGCCGAAGCGGGCCGGCTGCGCGCCGAGGGCCTTGTTGCCGTGACGGCGCAGATGTCGGCCGAAGAAGCCGGGGCGCTGGAACGGGCGCTGCAAGCAGGCGGCCCGATCCTGCACAACGGCGCGGCTTACGAACGGTTCGAGCGCTTTGTCGGATCGACGGGCAAAGGCGCGGACGGAGGCGGTAAACATGCGTGACACGTTGATGGTCGCGATGCCGAAAGGGCGGATTTACAAGCAGGCGTCGCAGCTGTTCCGGGAGGCGGGGCTGCCGATCCCGGACGATTTCGACGACAGCCGCAAGCTGATCTTCGATGTGCCCGATGCGGGGATGTCGTTCATCATGGCCAAGCCGGTCGACGTGCCGACCTATGTCGAATACGGCGTGGCCGATATCGGCGTCGTCGGCAAGGACGTGCTGATGGAAGAGAACAAGGATGTGTACGAGCTGCTGGATCTCGGCATCGCGAAGTGCCGGATGTCGGTGATCGGGCTGCCGGATTGGAAGCCCGTCATCCACCCGCGGGTGGCGACGAAGTATCCGAACGTCGCGTCGCAATATTTCCGCGAGCGGGGGCAGCAGGTCGAGGTGATCAAGCTCAACGGCTCGATCGAGCTGGCGCCGCTCGTCGGCCTGGCCGACCGGATCGTCGACATGGTCGAGACCGGGGCAACGCTGCGCGAGAACGGCCTGGTCGAGATGGAGACGATGTTCGACGTGACGAGCCGGCTCATCGCGAACCGGGTCAGCTACCGGATGAAGAACGAAGCGATCCAGGCTTTGTGCGACCGGCTGCAGCAGACGCTGCAGCGCGGCGCCCGGCCGTGAGGCGCGCAAGGCGGCCAGGAGCCGGACAGCGGGCGGCTGGCGGGGGCCGGAAGGCCGGCTGCTGACGGAAATTCGCGGGAGCGGCCGGCGTGCGGACGTCTGAGCGGCGGCTCCGAATGGAATCTGGTGCATGTATGCACCAAATTGGGCGATTCCGGCGTTCCGTACGAGAATCTGGTGCATGTATGCACCAAATTGGGCGATTCCGACGATTGGACCGCAAATCTGGTGCATTTTTGCACTACATTTGGACCTGTTCCGGCAAGTTGGTGTGAATCTGGTGCATTTTTGCACCAAATTGGGCGATTCCGGCGTTTGGCGCATGAATCTGGTGCATTTTTGCACCAGATTGGGCGATACAGGCGCAGTGACGAATCAGTGAGGGGTGTGGGCCATGCGCATCATGGCGGCGAGCGCATTCAATCTGAAGCGCGAAGTCGAATACGGCAGCCCGGAGCAGAACGCGGCGGTCCGGGAGATCGTCGCGGCGGTGCGGGCGAAAGGCGACGCGGCGCTGCTTGAGTTCACCGAGCGGTTTGACGGCGTGAAGCTTGAGGCGTCCGGGCTGAAGGTGACGGCAGAAGAGATTCAGGCGGCATACGGCCAGGTGGACGAGGAGTTCCTCGCGGCGATCCGGGAGGCTGCCGCCAACATTCGCGCGTTCCACGAAAAGCAGAAACAGAAGTCGTGGATGGAGCCGTCGCCGGACGGCACGCTGCTCGGCCAGATCGTCCGGCCGCTGCGGCGGGTCGGCGTCTATGTGCCGGGCGGCAAGGCGGCTTATCCGTCCTCCGTCCTGATGAACTTCATTCCCGCACAGGTGGCCGGCGTGGCCGAGATCGTCATGGTGACGCCGCCGGCGACGGGCGGCCAGGCGGGGATCAACCCTTACATCCTCGTGGCGGCCGCCGAGGCGGGCGTGAAGGAGATCTACCGGGTCGGCGGGGCGCAGGCGATCGCCGCGCTCGCCTACGGCACGGAGACGATCGCGCCGGTCGACAAAATCTGCGGTCCCGGCAACATCTATGTGGCGCTGGCGAAGCGCGAGGTATACGGCGCGGTCGATATCGACAGCATCGCCGGGCCGAGCGAGATCGTCGTGCTGGCCGACGGGTCTGCCGACCCGGTCTATATTGCGGCCGACCTGCTGTCGCAGGCGGAGCACGACGAGATGGCGTCCGCGGTGCTCGTGACGTCGTCGGCCGGGCTGGCGAAGGCGGTGTCGGACGAGGTGGAGCGGCAGCTGGCCGATCTGCCGCGGGCGGCGATCGCGCGCAAGTCGATCGACGACTACGGCGCGATTCTGACCGTCGATTCGCTGGATGAAGGAATCGCGGTCGTCAACCGGCTCGCCCCGGAGCATCTCGAGATCATGACGGCGGACCCGATGGAAGTCGTGGGGCGGATCGAGAATGCCGGCGCGATTTTCCTCGGTGCGTACAGCACGGAGCCGGTCGGCGACTATTTCGCCGGACCGAACCACATTCTGCCGACGAACGGCACGGCGCGTTTCGCGTCGGCGCTCGGCGTTGACGACTTCGTGAAGAAGTCGAGCCTGATCCGCTACAGCCGGGAAGCGCTGCTCAAGCACGGCGGCAAGATCATGGCGCTGGCCCGCCGCGAGGGGCTGGAGGCTCACGCCCGCGCCGTCGAGGTTCGGCTGATGAAGGAGCAAGTCAAAGATATTGGAATGAAAGAAGGCTGAAGCGATGACGGAACCGGTCAGACGCGCGGCGGACATCGCCCGCAAAACAGGCGAAACGGACATCAAGCTGAGCTTCGCGCTCGACGGGACGGGGGAGACGTCGATCGAGACGGACGTGCCGTTCCTGGGTCACATGCTCGAGCTGTTCGCGAAGCACGGCCACTTCGATCTGAAGGTGGAGGCCAGCGGCGACGTCGATGTCGACGATCATCATACGGTTGAGGACATCGGCATCTGCCTCGGGCGGGCGATCCTCGAGGCGCTCGGCGACAAGCGCGGCATCCGGCGCTATGCGAACGTGTTCATTCCGATGGACGAGGCGCTGGCGCAGGTGGCGGTCGACATCAGCAACCGCCCGCACCTCGAGTACCGGGCGGAGTACCCGGCGCAGACGGTCGGCAGCTTCCACGTCGAGCTGGTGCATGAATTTCTGTGGAAGCTGGCGCTGGAGGCGCGCATTACGCTGCATGTCATCGTGCACTACGGGCGCAACACCCACCACATGATCGAAGCGGTGTTCAAGGCGCTTGGCCGGGCGCTGGACGAAGCGTCGAGCTTCGATCCGCGCGTGCAGGGCGTCCCGTCGACCAAGGGAGTGCTGTAACAACATGATCGCGATCATCGACTACGGCATGGGCAATCTGCACAGCGTCAGCAAGGCGGTCGAACGGCTCGGCCATGAAGCGAAGGTGACGAGCGACCCCGGGGAAATCCTCGCCGCTGACGGCGCGATTCTGCCCGGCGTCGGCGCGTTCGGCGACGCGATGCGCAATCTGCGCGAGACGGGGCTGGATGAGGCGGCGAAGGCATTCGCCCGCTCGGGGAGGCCGATGCTCGGCATCTGCCTCGGCATGCAGCTCCTGTTCAGCGAGAGCGAGGAGCACGGCCGGCACGAAGGGCTCGGGCTGCTGCCCGGCCGCGTCGTCCGGTTCCAAGGGCCGTTCAAGGTGCCGCACATGGGCTGGAACCGGCTGAAGTTCGAGCGGGAGAATCCGCTGACGGAAGGACTTGATCCCGGCCACGTCTATTTCGTGCATTCCTACCATGTGCTTCCGGAGCATGAAGGCGATCTGCTGGCGACGACGGACTACCACGGTCCGGTCACGGCGATCGTCGGCCGCGGCGGGCTGTACGGCATGCAGTTCCATCCGGAGAAAAGCGGCGAGCTGGGCATGCGGCTGCTGGGCCGGTTCCTGTCGCTGACGACGAAGGTGCAGACCGAATCGTCGTAATGCGGATCACGGCCCGGGGGACGGTGTCTGTCCGCGGGACTGTGGATGCCCGGAATGCAATGACCGCGGTCCAGGGCTGTGACGGCCCCGAGGTCGCTATCGGTCCACGGCCCAGGCGGCGGTGACCGCTACGGAGGTTGAAGATCGTTCGGGTGGCGGCAACCGCCCGGGAGAGGCGCGGGAGCAGCCCGCGGATCGATAGGGTGCAATGCGATGCGCGGTCCGGACGGATGAGGGGGAGAACCGCGACCCGGACGGGCCGGCATGCGGAAAGGAGCCATCATGTTAGCGAAACGGATCATCCCGTGCCTGGATGTGAAAGACGGACGCGTCGTGAAAGGCGTCAATTTCGTCAATCTGCGCGACGCCGGCGATCCGGTGGAGCTCGCGGCGGCGTATGACCGGGAAGGAGCGGACGAGCTGGTCTTCCTCGACATCTCCGCTTCCCACGAAGGGCGGAAGACGATGGTCGATGTCGTGCGCCGGACGGCCGGCGAGATCACGATTCCGTTCACCGTCGGCGGCGGGATCGCGCATGTCGACGACATGAAGACGCTGCTTCGCGCCGGCGCGGACAAGATCGGCATCAATACGGCGGCGGTGCTCAATCCCGATCTGATCGCGGAAGGCTCGCGCGTCTTCGGCGCGCAGTGCATCGTCGTCGCGATCGACGCAAAGTTCAATCCCGAATGGGGAGAATGGGAAGTCTATACGCACGGAGGCCGCAAACCGACCGGCATCCGCGCGCTTGAGTGGGCGCAGCGGGCCGAAGCGCTCGGCGCCGGCGAAATTCTGCTGACGAGCATGGACAAGGACGGCACGAAAGACGGCTTCGACATCGCGCTGACGCGGGCCGTGTCCGAGCGGGTGTCGATTCCGGTCATCGCGTCGGGCGGCGCCGGCAAGGTCGAGCATTTCCACGAGGTGTTCGCGGAAGGGTTGGCGGACGCCGGGCTGGCGGCTTCGGTGTTCCATTACAAGGAAATGACGATCGGCGAGGTCAAGGACGATCTGCGCCGCAAGGGAGTGGAAGTGCGATGAGCGAACTGGCGGAGTCGATCCGCTGGAACGATGACGGGCTTGTGCCGGCCGTCGTCCAGGATGCGGTCAGCAAGGAAGTGCTGATGCTCGCGTACATGAACCGCGAGTCGCTGGCGAAGACGCTGGAAACCGGGGAAACCTGGTTCTGGAGCCGCTCCCGCGGGGAGTTGTGGAACAAGGGCGCAACCAGCGGACACAAGCAGAAGGTGAAGTCGATCGCTTACGATTGCGACGGCGACGCGCTGCTCGTCCAGGTGGAACAGATCGGACCGGCCTGCCACACGGGCAAGTACACCTGCTTCCATCACGAGATCAAGCCGGACGGAAACGCCGAGCGCGAGCCTGCGGCGGACCGGTTCCGGATGATCGGCGAGCTGGAGCGGATCATTGCGAAGCGTTACGCGGAACGGCCGGAAGGCACCTATACGACGTATCTTTTTGAGAAGGGCATCGACAAGATTCTGAAAAAAGTCGGCGAGGAAACGGCGGAAGTGATCATCGCGGCGAAAAACCGGGACAACGACGAGCTGCGGTACGAGACGGCGGATCTCATTTTCCACATGATGGTGCTGCTGCGGGAGCGCGGGCTGCCGCTGGATGACGTCATGGCGGAACTTGCGAGCCGCGAAGGCAAGCCGACGACGAATAAAATGCGATGAAGATCGACTATCATACCCACCATGCGCGGTGCGGACACGCCGAGGGCTCGCTCGAGGATTATGTGAAGCGGGGCATCGGGATCGGGCTCGATCACATCGGCCTGTCCGACCATATGCCGCTCATCCATGTCGATCCGGCCGTCTATTATCCCGGGATGGCGATGCCGATGGACGAGCTGCCGCGCTATGTGGAAGAAGCGTTCGCGCTGAAGGAGAAGTACAAGGGTGTCATCGAAGTCCGCGTCGGGCTCGAAGGCGACTACATCGAAGGGTACGAGGAAGAAATCGAGCGGATCGTCCGGGGATACCCGTGGGATTATGTCATCGGTTCGGTGCATTTTCTCGGCGAATGGGACATCACGGACTACCGGCAGACGGACGGTTGGAAAAGCCGCGATCCGATGGCCGTGTACGAGCAGTATTACGACGCGGTGTGCAAGGCGGCGGCGACCGGCTTCTACGACGTGATCGGCCACATCGACGTCATCAAGCGGTTCGGCGTGCAGCCGGGCGGCGATGTGACGCATCTGGAGGACATGGCGCTTGCGGCGGCGGCGAAAGCGGGCGTCGCGATCGAGCTGAACGCCTCGGGGCTCCGGATGCCGTGCGCGGAGATGTTCCCGTCGCGGCGGATGCTGGCAAAGGCGCGCGAGCTCGGCATTCCGGTCACGCTCGGTTCGGACGCGCATCAGCCGGAGCGGCTGGGGCAGTATCTCGACGAGGCGAGGGCGGCGCTGAAGGATGCGGGGTACGCGCAGCTTGCGACGTTCGAAGGACGCAGGCGGATTCTCGTCGATTTTTGAAAAAGGCCGTCGCCGATGTATAATGAAGTTGGCATGCGGCTCGAAACGGATTCGCAAAATTTCAGGAGGGTGTCATGTTCAGCGATAAGGTGCGTATTTTCTCGGGGTCGTCGAACCAACTGCTGGCGGAGCGCATATGCGCGGAGCTCGGCTGCACCCTGGGCAGAATCAAGATTTCGCGCTTCAAGAGCGGCGAAGTCTACGTTCACTACGAGGAGTCGGTCCGCAACTGCGACGTCTTCCTCGTCCAGTCGTTCTCTCATCCGATCAACGAGCATTTTGTCGAATTGCTCGTCATGATCGACGCGGCGAAGCGGGCGTCCGCGCGGACGATCAACATTATGATCCCGTATTACGGCTACGCGCGGCAGGAACGCAAATCGGCGCCGCGGGAGCCGATCTCGGCGAAGATGGTGGCGGACGTGCTGACGACGGTGGGCGCAGACCGGATCATTACGCTCGATCTGCACGCTCCGGCGATCCAGGGATTCTTCAACATTCCGGTGGATCACCTGACCGCGCTTGACCTGATCAGCGATTATCTGAAATCGAAGAACATTCGCAATCCGGTCGTCGTTTCGCCGGATGCAGGACGGGCGTCGACGGCGGAGAAACTGGCAAACTACCTGAACGCGCCTTTCGCCATCATGATCAAGAAACGCCCGAAACACAACGAATCCGTCATTACGCATGTCATCGGCGATGTCGAAGGACAGACGCCGATCATCATCGAAGACCTGATCGACACCGGCTCGACGATCATCAACGTCGTGGAGAGTCTGAAGGAACGCGGGGCGGAAGACGCAATCGTCTGCGCGACGCACCCGCTGTTCTCGAATCCGGCCATCGAGAAGCTCGGCCATCCGAACATTCGCGAAGTGGTCGTGACGGACTCCATTTTCCAGCCGGATCTGTCGGAGGACCGGTTCAAAGTCATCAGCGTCGCGCCGATGCTGGCGGAAGCGACCCGGATCATCATCCAGGGCGGTTCGATCAGCACGCTGTTCAAGAATGCGGGCGTCTAGAACCCGTGATGTGATATAATCGATGCAAAATCGAAGCACGGGAGGTGCCTGATCGTATGCGCAAGAAGAACAAAGCGGCGCCCCGCGCGAAAATCATCCCGATCCAGCTGGACGCCGCCTTCTTTTATGAACGTGCGGTCCGGTCGCTGGACCGCTTCCGCTACGACAAGGCACTCCGCTATTTTCGCAAGGCTGTCGAATACGAGCCGGACAATCCGGTGAATCATTGCAACATGGCGGGCATTCTGTCCGAGATGGGCAACTACGAGGAATCGAACAACATCCTGAAGAAGGTGCTGGACGAACTCGACCCGTCGATGACGGAATGCTGGTTCTACATGGCGAACAATTACGCCAACATGGAAATGTACGAGGCGGCGGAGGAAGCGCTCGTCCAATATCTGGAAGAAGACGCGGACGGCCAGTTTCTCGAGGAAGCGGAAGAGATGATGGATCTGCTTCACTACGAGCTGGACCGGCCGCTGAAGCAGCCGGTCGTGAAGGCGCGCGGCCGGCTGCACGACCATGAGCGCGCCCGGCAGCTGCTCGAGGAAGGGAAGTTCGTCGAGGCGGTCAAGCTGCTGAAGACGATCATCGAGGAGCAGCCCGAATTTCTGGCGGCGCGCAACAATCTGGCGCTCGCCTATTATTACATGGGCCTGTTCGATCAGGCGGCGGACACCGTCCGGGATGTGCTGAAGATGGACGCGGGCAATCTGCACGCGCTGTGCAATCTCGCGATCTTCCGCATGCACAATGGCGGCCGGGAGGAAGCGCTGGCGATCGTCGGGGCGCTGCGCAAGATGGTGCCGATGCAGCCGGAGCTGGCGTTCAAGCTCGCGACGACGATGGGCATTCTCGGCGAGCATGAGGCGGCGTACGGCCATTTCCGGCGGCTGCTCCGCGAGCTGTCCGGCCATCGGGACCCATGCCTCCTGCACTACACGGCCGTCGCGGCCAGCAACATCGGCCGCCTGGATGAAGCCGCGCGGCTGTGGAAGGAGGCGGCGCTGCTCGATCCGGAAGCGGGCGTGGCCGAGTATTATTTGCAGCATCTGGACGACCTGAAGTCCGGCAGGATGTCTCCGCCGTCCAGCTACCACTACCATCTGCCGTTCGAGGAGCAGCTCCGGCGCTGGGAAGGCTCGGGCGACGAGCTGCCCGAACGGATGAAGCGGGACCCGCTCGTCCGCTCGTCGTTCTTCTGGGCGCTGCGCCACGGCGACCGCAGGATGAAGCTGCAGGTCATCCAGGCGTTCAGCCTCGTCGGGGACGACGAGGTGAAGGAGGCGCTGCGCGAATTTTTGAGGCTGCCCGAGGAAGACGACATGCTCAAGCGCGTCGCGGTCTTCGTCCTGCGCGGCATCGGAGACAACGGGCCGATCGAGGCGGTGCTGGGCGGAGAGCGGGTGGTCATCGAAGCGAACCGGATGCCGGTCCGGATGCCCGCCGCGAACGCGCGGTGGCAGGCGGTCATCGAGGCGGCGATGCAGCGCATCAAGAACCGCTTTGACGCGGTGCAGCAGCACGATCTGCTGACGCTGTGGGCGGAGTTTCTGCAGCGGCTGTATCCCGAGACGCCGGTCATCCGCAAGGCGGAAGGATGGGCGGCGGCGCTCGAGTATCTGACGGCGAAAATGCACCGCAAGGGGATCACCTTCGAGGAAGCGGCGATGCGCTACGGCGTGTCGGCGGCGACCGTGTGCAAGCATGTCCGCCGCATCGACGAGGTGTGCGGCATCCGGGACAGGATGAAGGCGGCGCACATGCAGGGCGAGGCCGAGGGCGATTAGCGCGGGCGCGCGGGAACGGCGTTTATCGCGGGTGTCATCGTCAAGACGTCATCGTCCTTGGCAGGATATACAGGCTCTGAGCGGGCAGATTAACGGCAGGCGGCGTGCGGATCGCGGATCCGGGATCTGCCGGCCATGCCGGGAAGCAGGAGGGAGACCAGAATGACGGTATATCGATCGATCATTATCGGCACGGGCCCGGCGGGCCTGACGGCGGCGATTTATCTGGCGCGGGCGAACTTGAACCCGCTCGTCATCGAAGGGCCGGAGCCGGGCGGGCAGCTGACGACGACGACGGAAGTCGAGAACTTCCCGGGATTCCCGGACGGCATCATGGGGCCTGAACTGATGGCGAACATGCGCAAGCAGGCCGAGCGGTTCGGCGCCGAATTCAAGACGGGCTGGGTGAACCGCGTCGATCTGTCGAAGCGGCCGTTCACGCTCGAGGTCGAGGGCATGGCGGAGCCGCTGCAGGCGGAGACGCTGATCATCTCGACCGGGGCTTCCGCGAAATATCTCGGCATCCCGGGCGAGAAGGACAACGTCGGCCGCGGCGTCAGCACGTGCGCGACTTGCGACGGGTTCTTCTTCCGCGGCAAGAAAATCGTCGTGGTCGGCGGCGGCGACTCGGCGATGGAGGAAGCGAACTTCCTGACGCGCTTCGCGACGGAAGTGAAGCTGGTGCACCGCCGGAACGAGCTGCGCGCGTCGAAGATCATGCAGGACCGCGCGCGGGCGAACGAGAAGATCAGCTGGCATCTGAACCGGACGCCGCTTGAAGTGGTGGCCGGTCCGCTCGGCGTCACCGGGCTGAAGGTGCGCAACAACGAGACGGGTGAAGAAGAGCTGATCGAGGCGGAGGGCGTTTTCGTCGCGATCGGCCATACGCCGAACACGAAGTTCCTGGACGGCCAGATCGAGACCGATGAGCAGGGCTACATCATCGTGAAGCCGGGGACCACCGAAACGAATGTGCCGGGCGTGTTCGCCTGCGGCGATGTGCAGGACAAGAAGTACCGCCAGGCCATCACGGCGGCGGGCAGCGGCTGCATGGCGGCGCTCGAGTGCGAACGGTTCCTCGAAGGCAACGCCGTGCACGATTGGAGTCATTCGCTGTAAGCTGCAATAAGTATGGCATGCGGGAATCCGCCGACGGAAGGAGCATCCGGCCGTCGGCGGTTTTTTTGACGCTGCCGAACCGCGATCGCGTCTGCATGATTCGATGAAAGTTTTCTTATCTCAACGCCTTCGACATCTTCAACTTCGGCTTTCTCGCAAGTGCCAGGATGCCTGCGGCAATGTAGAAAAGACCGGGTATGGCGGCAAACAGGGAAACGAAGCATAATGCTACAGACACGATGATCAAGCCCCAGCCCGCAACGGCGGCATTCCGGTTGCCCTTGAGCAGCCAGACGGCGCACAGCCCGAGGGCGATGCCGATCAACCCGGGGGTGATAAACATCGTCCCTGCCTGACCCAGCTGCTCCAAGGTGTATGCATTTTCGCTTTCGCTCCATCCTTCTTCCAGGTACTGCAAAAACTTTTCGCTTTTCGTCAGATACAAAAAGACAATGCCGGTTCCGACCATGACCAGGCTTGCAATAATCCCAAGAACGCTTAAAGCAATTTCAAATGTACGTTTCATTCGTGATACTCCTCCGTCTTGAGTAATTTTATTTGTGCCCTGGGTGAATGAATATTTTATTATTCATTCATCATGCTGCAAAAAAACGCGCATCATTGCTGATGCTTCGGCTTCGTCAGCCCGTTGATGATGAATTCAATCAAATATTGCATCACTTTCGGAAAATGCTCGATGCCGATCTCCTCTTTATGCATGTCGATGCAAACCAGCGAATCGAAGAAAACGGGCAGCAGCTCCTCATCGATATCATCCCGCAGCATTCCCTGCCGCTTCCAGCTGCGCAGCAGCTCCAAGAAAAATTCCCGGACGGAATCCATGCTGCGGCCGTCTTCATCCCGGTAATGCTTCTCGAGTTCCTTGTAGAAGTCGCGATTATACCACTCCTTCAAAATCGGGTTCGCCTGGATGGCCTCCTGGTTTTCCCTGAGCAGCCTGCCGACGAGCTGCACCGGCTCCTGCGTCAGATCCAGCGTTTCGATCAGGCGATGTTTCAGCTTTTCATTTTCCTTTTTGTAGATTTCAATGAAAAGCTGTTCCTTGGAAGCGTAGTAATTGTAGAAGGTGCCTACGCCAATACCCGCTTTTTCGGCTATTTCTTTGATATTCGTTTTTTTGAACCCTTTTGCACTGAACAGCTCCTTGCCGCAATCGAAAATCGCGGTTTTGATGTCCACGTCGCGTTCCTTCCCTTTCTGGTGAATGAATATTTTTTCGTTCATTCACATTTAAGCACACCTACTTACGCCCTGTCAACAAGGACAAAGGCAGTATCCGCGACCATGACAGGACGCCCGCATTCTTGACCTCGACATACCGTTCGCTTATAGTGAAAAGAGCAGTTAACACAGTGATTGAGGTGGCCTTGTCATGTCGGGTAAGCTTTACGTCGGCCTGGATGTCGGCGGTACAGCGATTAAAGCGGGCGTATGCAGCGAGGACGGCAAGCTGCTGCATACCTTCGAAGGACCGACCGAGAATGAGAAAGGCAGCGACCGGGTAATGGCCAATATGGCCCAATATGCCCGTACCGTTGTTGAGCAAATGTCCGCTTCCTGGGACGACGTCGAAGGCGTCGGCCTCGGCGTGCCGGGATTCCTGGACATTCAGAACGGCGTTCTGCTCACCTCGCCCAACCTTGTTCTGCGGAATGCGCCGCTGAAGAGCTATCTCTCCGAACAGCTCGGCAAGCCGGTGCTGATCAACAATGACGCGAACGTGGCGGCGCTAGGCGAAGCGTGGGGCGGCGCAGGACGCGGCGTGTCCGATTGCGTGATGTACACGCTCGGCACGGGTGTCGGCGGCGGCATCATCATCGGCGGCCGCATCGTCGTCGGCTTCAACGCGATGGCCGGCGAGCTCGGGCATATCGCCATTGTGCCCGATCTGGAAGCCATTCAATGCGGCTGCGGCAAGAAAGGCTGCCTGGAGACGGTATCGTCCGCTACGGGCATCATCCGGATGGCCAAGGACGCGGTGGCGCGCGGCGACCTGGCGCCGCTGGCCGGTCTGGATACGATCACGGCGAAGGACGTCTTCGACGCGGCGAAAGCCGGCAATGAGACGGCGGCGCGCATCGTGCAGCGCGCGGCGCACTATCTCGGCAAGTCGATGGCCCTTGTGTCGGTCGTCGTCAACCCGCAGCGGTTCATCATCGGCGGCGGCGTTGCCAAAGCGGGCGAGTATCTGTTCGAGCAAATCCGCGAAGCGTATTTCAAGCATGCTCTGGAAGCTGCTTCGAAGGGCGTGGAAATCGTGCCGGCCGAACTCGGCAACAACGCGGGGGTCGTCGGCGCAGCAGGGCTCATTCTGCGTTCTTGATGAACGTGCAGGCCGGTTGTGACCGGCCTGTTCGTTATTCCCGGCCGCCATTCGCTGCGGTGATGGGGCGGCCGGGCGGTTCATACGCTATAAGATAGACATTTGGAAGTTTCGACGCTGATTCGGATGCGCCTTGCCGGAAGAAGGATGGCGCGGGCCGTTTTTACTTGATTCGGGGGAGGGGATGCCGCCATGACCGGCGGAACGGCAGTCCCAAAACTGGTCATCATTACGGGCATGTCGGGCGCGGGCAAGACGATTGCGGTCCAGAGCTTCGAGGATCTGGGCTTCTTCTGCGTCGACAACCTGCCGCCCGTGCTCATCCCGAAGTTCGCCGAGCTGATCGAGTCGTCCAGCGGCAAGATCGGCAAGGTGGCGCTCGTCATCGATCTGCGCGGCCGGGAGTTCTTCACCGCGCTGTCCGAGTCGCTGGCCTACACGCAGGAACATTTCACGATCGGCATCGAGATTCTGTTCCTCGACGCGACGGACAGCGTGCTCGTCCAGCGGTACAAGGAGAGCCGGCGCCGGCATCCGCTTGCCGACGGCGGCGTGCCGCTTGAAGGCATCCGGCTGGAGCGCCGGCTGCTGGAGGACCTGAAAGGGATCGCGACCCATGTGATCGATACGAGCAGCCTGAAGCCGTCGCAGCTGAAGGCGCTCATCGCCGATCGGTTCTCCGAAGCGAACCGGGAAACGTTCGTCGTGAATCTGACGTCGTTCGGCTATAAATACGGCATTCCAATTGACGCGGATCTGATCTTCGACTGCCGGTTCCTTCCGAATCCGCATTATGTCGAGCATCTGCGGCCGAACACCGGGAAGGATCCGGAAGTGTACGAATATGTCATGAAATGGCCGGAGACGCAGATGTTTCTGTCGAAACTGGTCGACATGCTGCAATATCTGATTCCGATGTACAAGAAAGAAGGCAAAAGCCAGCTCGTCGTCGGCATCGGCTGCACCGGGGGCAAGCATCGATCCGTCGCAATCGCCGAGTACCTCGCCCGCACGCTGGGCAACAGCGAGACGGAGACGGTGCGTGTCGGCCACCGGGACGCCGAGCGCGACCGGCACTGACGGGGTGAAGACATGAAGTCCCGCACGCCGTCCGTGTCGCCCCCATTGCCGAAAGTCGTCGTCATCGGCGGCGGCACCGGGCTGTCCGTCATGCTGCGCGGCTTGAAGGAGAAGCCGCTCGATCTGACGGCCATCGTCACGGTTGCCGATGACGGAGGCAGTTCCGGCGTCCTGCGCCAGGAGCTGCAGATTCCGCCGCCGGGCGATATCCGCAACGTGCTGATGGCGCTCGCGAATGTGGAGCCGCTGCTCTCGCGGCTGCTCCGCTACCGTTTCCCCGCCGGCAGCGGATTGGCCGGCCACAGCTTGGGCAACCTGATGTTGGCGGCGATGACCGACATCGCCGGCGATTTCGTCACAGGCGTGCGCGAGCTGAGCCAGGTGCTCGCCGTGCGCGGCCGGGTGCTGCCCGCCGCCGCGCAGGGCACCGTGCTGAAGGCGGTCATGGAAGACGGCAGCATCGTCGTCGGCGAATCGCAGATTCCGAAAGCCCGCGGCAGAATCCGCCGCGTCATGATTGAACCGCCCGGGGTCGAGCCGCTGCCGGAGGCGGTGGAGGCGATCCGCGAGGCGGATTGCATCCTGATCGGCCCGGGAAGCCTGTATACGAGCATCATGCCGAATCTGCTCGTGAAGGGACTTGCGGAAGCCATCGTCGCTTCCGATGCCATGAAATTGTTCATTTGCAACGTCATGACCCAGCCGGGCGAGACGGACGGTTACACGGTGAGCGACCATCTCGACGCCATTGAGGCGCATGTCGGCGCGCCATTGTTCCACGGCGTCATCGTGAACAACGGCGAGATTCCGCCGGATGTGCTGTCCAAGTATGCGGAGGAAGGCGCCTCGGTCGTCGTCTGCGACGAAGAGGAGCTGCGGCGGCGGGGCATCCGCGTCATCGCGGATCGGCTGATCAAGGTTCAGACCTATCTGCGGCACGACGCCGCGAGGCTCAGCCATCACATCGAGCGGCTGGTTCAAGATTGGATATCCGGGAAGAGGTGATGCGGATGTCTTTCGCGGCCCAGACCAAGAAAGAACTGACGATGATCGAATCTGCGCCTTGCTGCGAACTGGCGGAGCTCTCGGCTCTCATCCGGATGAACGGTACGGTGCAGGTGTCGAATCGGAAGGTTGTGCTGGATGTCTCGACGGAGAACGCGGCGATCGCGCGGCGCATTTTCACCCTGCTCAAGCGCCGGTTCGGTATTCAGGCCGAGCTGCTGGTGCGGAAGAAAATGCGGCTGAAGAAGAACAACGTATACATCGTCCGCGTTCCGACGATGGTGGAGGACATTCTGTCCAAGCTCGCCATCGTGTCGGAAGGGTTCGTGTTCCGCCAGGGAATCGACAAGAACATCGTGCGCAAGGCGTGCTGCAAGCGCTCCTACCTGCGCGGCGCGTTTCTGGCCGGGGGATCCGTCAACGACCCGGAAGGTTCGTCCTATCACCTGGAGATCGCGACACAGTACGAGGAGCATTGCCGGGCGCTGGTGGAACTGGCGAACAAATATCGGCTCAACGCGCGCTGCATCGAACGGAAGAAGGGTTTTATTTTCTACATCAAAGAAGGGGAGAAGATCATCGAGCTCCTGGGCATCATCGGCGCGCACCAGGCGCTCTTCAAGTTTGAGGACGTGCGAATCATGCGCGACATGCGCAATTCGGTGAACCGGATCGTCAACTGCGAGACGGCCAATCTGAACAAGACGATCGGCGCGGCGGTCCGCC
Source organism: Thermobacillus composti KWC4 (assembly GCF_000227705.2). Lineage (GTDB taxonomy): Bacteria > Bacillota > Bacilli > Paenibacillales > Paenibacillaceae > Thermobacillus > Thermobacillus xylanilyticus. The sequence goes on along the minus strand of NC_019897.1, from coordinate 3,721,321 downwards.
AGATCGAAAACATCAAGCTGCTGCAGAAGGTGATCGGCCTCGAAAATCTGCCCGAGAAGCTGCGCGAAGTGGCGGAAGTGCGGCTTGCCCATCCGGACATCAACCTGAAGGAAGTGGGCGACCTGCTGAAGGGCAATGTCAGCAAGTCGGGGGTCAATCACCGGCTGCGGAAAATCGACGAATTGGCCGAAAAAATCCGGAACGGCACGCTCTGACGGCGCAAACCTAGTCTGCCGCGCCCAATAATGTTATAATACTTGCATGATCTATGGGCCTCCGCAGGCACGGGAAGGTGCGCTTGTGAGGAGCGAGCCGAGCATCGGGCCGATAATTTCTGGACAGGGGGAAAAAGTGCATGATCAAGCAACCGGTGGTCGTTCGTCTGAAGACGGGCCTTCACGCACGGCCGGCTGCGCTTTTCGTACAGGAAGCGAACAAATTCTCAGCTGAAATCTTCGTGGAGAAGGACGACAAAAAAGTAAACGCGAAGTCCATCATGGGCATCATGAGCCTCGCGATCAGTTCGGGCACGGAGGTTACCATCAGTGCGGACGGTTCCGACGCAGAACAGGCTGTAAACGCTTTAGTCCAACTGGTCAGCAAGGAAGAGCTGGAAAACCAGTAACGGGGCTTGAAAGGACAAAAGGGGCGGATCCCGGCGGATCCGTCCCTTTGCCTTGGGATCGGGGTCGAAAGAAGCAAGCCGGACGGCGCAGCCGCCGGCCGGGCCATAAAGACAAAAACTGCCGAATCGGCAGCCAGATCAGAGAGAGGTTTTCGGGTCCAGATTGCGCGAACGAATCGCTTCTTCGATCAATTGAATAAATTCGGCAGACAATCCCATCGCGACAGCTTCGTGGTACACTTCGAGCAGATGCTCGTCCGTGAGCGGCCGAAGCAAGATCATCTTGTCGTGCACTATGGGATATTCGCCGTCAGGCAGAGTGGTGTGCGTCGATCGCGTGGCTGCCACGTTGATCACTCCATCCAAATTTCTCAGAACTCGCCTTCATTTGTAGGAAATTGGAACTTGCTGTGTCTTTATCATAACACGGTTTTCGCTGGGAGTGGTTTGCCATTCACACATGTAAATTGTGGTTGACAAATGTAAGGAATTGTGATATTAAAACAAAAACATCCGCCCGAAAGGCGGATGTTTTTGTAATTCATGCAATGCGCGAATTATATACGCTCGATGACTTTGTCAACAAGACCGTAATTTTTCGCTTCCTCTGCGCTCATGAAGTAGTCGCGGTCCGTGTCTTTCTCGATCCGCTCCAGCGGCTGGCCGGTCCGTTCGGAGAGAATCTTGTTCAGCTTGTCGCGCATCTTCAGAATCCGGCGGGCACGAATTTCGATGTCGCTTGCTTGTCCTTCTGCTCCGCCGAGCGGCTGGTGAATCATCACTTCGCTGTTCGGCAGGGCATAACGCTTGCCCGGAGCGCCCGCCGCCAGCAGGAACGCGCCCATCGAAGCCGCCATGCCGACGCAGATCGTCGAGACGTCCGGCTTGATGTACTGCATCGTGTCGTAGATTGCCATGCCGGACGTGATGGAACCGCCCGGGCTGTTGATGTACAGATGGATGTCTTTCTCCGGATCGTCGGCGGCCAGGAACAGCATTTGGGCGATCACCGAGTTGGCGACGACATCGTTGATCGGGGTGCCGAGAAAGATGATGCGGTCCTTGAGCAGGCGGGAGTAAATGTCGTAGGCGCGCTCGCCGCGGCTGCTCTGCTCGATCACCATCGGAACGAAATTCATGTCCATGTCGGAATCCTCCTTCTGCCCATTATGATACTCGATCGATCGACAAAAGTCAAAAAAGGTCAAACAAGCGGTGCAAAAAAGCGGCTCTGCCCGATTGGTGAAAGCCGCTTGCTGCGTTGTATGGCGCGCCCGCCAGGAATCGAACCTAGATCTCAGGCTCCGGAGGCCTGCGTCATATCCATTGGACCACGGGCGCATGTGGTCAACGATAACAGCGAAAATCATTATAGGATACACGGGATGAAAAAGCAAGTGTGCGGCGAAAAAAAGTTGCGGGCAACGGATGGAAATGCGGCGGACGGCGGGATCGCGGCGTGCAGTCGAGGGTGGTGCGGCTGCTGTGGTGTCGGGGCGGTCTAACGGAATGTGGTTCCGTTAGAGGCGGTTGTTGGTCAGAGGCGGCGCTAACGGAATGTGGGAAGCTGTCGATTAACTGTGCACAACGATCGTGCGACAGATAATCAATTTTTGCGAAATACTTTGGAAAATACGATGTTTTCTTTTCCGTTCTCACGATTACACCCGTTTTCGTGGTATAATGGTAGCAAGGTGTTTACAGGAGGCGACGCATATGACTTTTTCGGTTCGGTACAAAACGTTCGACCAACTTTCCTTTGCCGATGTGCAAGTGTACACCAAGCTGCCGCCGCATCCGTTCTGGAGCCATGTCGACAGCAAGTGTGGTTCCGTTAGCGGACTGGTGGATGTGCAGAAGCAGGAGTTCGGGGCGTGTTAACGGCACGAAATGCCGTTAATCGGCTGCCGGACCGGGCGCGTGCCCGGATTAACGGCACAAGGTGCCGTTATAATGCGGTCGCTGGCCCGGCAAGTGGGCGTAAAGCGGCGAATAACGGCACGAGATGCCGTTATTCGGCTGCCGGGCCAGGTGTAGGCTCGGATTAACGGCACCCCGTGCCGTTAATAATGGTCGTTGGCAAAACCGTCGGCCGTAGATTTCGATCGCCCTTGCGCATCGTGAAAAAGTTGGTTACAATGAAAGCGGGACTTAGAATGTTCATCCGGGACAGAATACGTCCAATTGGATGGAGTGAGGTGCGCGATGCGCGAGTGGATTGAGTTGCAGCAGCGCCTTGTTCCGGATCTGCTTGAAGTCATGGCGAAGCGCTATGTCATTCTGAGTCAGGTGATGAAGTCGGAATCCATCGGCCGCCGCGCACTGGCGGCTGCCTTGTCCATGACGGAGCGAACGCTCCGGGCGGAAGCCGATTTCCTGAAAGCGCAGGGTCTGCTCGAGGCGAACGCTGCGGGCATGCGCATCACCGACGCCGGCCGGCGGCTGGTGGAGTCGCTGGCGCCGTTCATGAGCGAACTGTCCGGCCTGTCGGAGCTCGAACGGCTGATCCGCGATCATTTCCGGCTCCGGGAAGTCATTGTCGTGCCGGGTGATGCGGATGAGGCGCGGGAGACGAAGCGGGAGCTCGGCCGGGCGGCCGGGCGGGTGCTGATCCGGTCGCTTCAGGGCGGCGACGTGGTCGCCGTGACCGGCGGCACGACGCTGGCGGCGCTTGCCGAGACGATCACGGTGGATCAGCCGCTGAAAGGCGTGCTGTTCGTGCCGGCCCGGGGCGGCTTCGGCGAGAGCATGGACTACCAGGCGAACACGATCGCCTCGACGCTGGCGAAGCGCACCGGCGCCGCGTACCGGCTGCTGCACGTGCCGGACCATCTCAGCGAGGACGCGTATCAATCGCTCATGCTTGAGCCGAACGTGCGGGAAATGGTAGAAGTCATCCGCAAATCCCGCATTGTGGTACACGGGATCGGAGACGCTATGGTCATGGCGCGCCGGCGCAAGATGGATACGCGGACGATGGATGCGATGCGCGCGGAAGGCGCGCTGGCGGAAGCGCTCGGCTACTATTTCGACAAGAGCGGAACCGTCATCCACCGCATGTCGACCGTCGGCCTCAGACTCGATGACCTCGAGAAGGCCGAGCATGTCATCGCCGTGGCGGGCGGCAGCAGCAAAGGCGAAGCGATCGCCGCGGTGCTGCGGTACGGCCAGGACGACGTGCTCGTGACGGATGAGGGCGCGGCCCGGCGGCTGGAAGCGATCATCCGGCAGGAACGACAGCAGGCGGACGGCTGATTGGCTTCTGAATCTCCCCGACAAGGCACACAAGGTTGCAAGGTTATCCTGACGCAGGGCGCCGCCCCCGCGGGCGAGCGCAGCGTCTTGCGATATAAGCATGATTACAAGGAGGATGTAACCATGGTGAAAGTAGGCATCAACGGTTTCGGCCGCATCGGACGCAACGTGTTCCGCGCGGCGCTGAACAACCCGAACGTGGAAGTCGTCGCGATCAACGACCTGACGGACACGAAGACGCTGGCGCATCTGCTGAAGTACGACACGACGCACGGCACGCTGAACGCAACCGTCGAAGCGAAGGAAGGCGCAATCGTCGTCAACGGCAAGGAGATCAAGGTCTTCTCCGAGCGCGATCCCGGCGCGCTGCCGTGGGCTCAGTACGGCGTTGAAATCGTCGTGGAATCGACGGGCATCTTCACCGCGAAGGAAAAAGCCGAAGCTCACCTGAAAGGCGGCGCGAAGAAAGTCATCATCTCCGCGCCGGCGACGAACGAAGACATCACGATCGTCATGGGCGTCAACGAGGACAAATACGATCCGAAGGCGCACACGATCATCTCCAACGCATCCTGCACGACGAACTGTCTCGCGCCGTTCGCGAAAGTGCTGAACGAGAAGTTCGGCATCGTCAAAGGCATGATGACGACGGTTCACTCCTACACGAACGACCAGCAAGTGCTTGACCTGCCGCACAAGGACCTGCGCCGTGCGCGCGCCGCTGCGGAGAACATCATCCCGTCCACGACGGGCGCCGCGAAAGCCGTCGCGCTCGTGCTGCCGGAGCTGAAAGGCAAGCTGAACGGCATGGCGATGCGCGTGCCGACGCCGAACGTCTCCGTTACGGACCTCGTGGCCGAACTGAAGGTCAATGTCACGGTCGAAGAAGTGAACGCGGCGCTGAAGGAAGCTGCCGAAGGTCCGCTGAAAGGCATTCTCGCATACTCCGAAGAGCCGCTCGTTTCGTCGGACTACAAAGGCAACCCGCATTCCTCGATCATCGACGCCCTGTCCACGATGGTCGTCGAAGGCAACATGGTCAAAGTCGTCTCCTGGTACGACAACGAATGGGGTTACTCGAACCGCGTCGTAGACCTGGCTGCCTACATCGCCAGCAAAGGGCTGTAATATACGGAATCCGTCGGTTCAAGAGGAGCAGCAGCCGCTGTCTCCTCTTGGCGCGCGTATAGGAGACGCCCCGCGGGGCAATTACGAGGAGGAGCCTTCATGAGCAAAAAGAGCGTCAGAGATGTAGACGTCGCCGGCAAACGCGTATTCGTGCGCGTCGACTTCAACGTGCCGGTCGAGAACGGAGCAATCACGGACGATACCCGGATCGTGGAGACGCTGCCGACGATCAAGTATCTGGTCGAGCGCGGCGCGAAAGTGATTCTGGCCAGCCACATGGGCCGTCCGAAGGGACAAGTCGTCGAAGAACTGCGCCTCAACCTGCAGGCGAAGCGGCTGTCCGAACTGCTCGGCGGCAAGCCGGTCGCGAAGGCCGACGAACTGATCGGCGAATCGGTGAAAGCGCAAATCGCCGGGATGAAGGACGGCGACATCCTGCTGCTGGAGAACGTCCGCTTCCATCCGGGCGAAGAGAAGAACGATCCGGAGCTGGCGAAGGCGCTCGCCGAGCTGGCCGACCTGTACGTGAACGACGCGTTCGGCGCCGCGCACCGCGCCCATGCGTCCACGGAAGGCATCGCGCACCATCTGCCCGCCGTGTCCGGCCTGCTGATGGAGAAGGAACTCGAGGTGCTCGGCAAAGCGCTGAACAACCCGGACCGTCCGTTCACGGCCATCATCGGCGGCTCGAAGGTGAAGGACAAGATCGACGTCATCAACAAAATGATCGAGATCGCGGACAACATCATCATCGGCGGCGGCCTGTCGTACACGTTCTTCAAGGCGCAGGGCGTCGAGATCGGCAAATCGCTGCTTGACGAGAGCAAGCTGGACGCGGTGCTCGGCTTCATGCAGAAGGCGAAGGAGCTCGGCAAGAACTTCCGCCTGCCGGTCGACATCGTCATCACCGATGAATTCAGTGCCAACGCGAAGACGAAGGTCGTCGACATCATGAACGAAGGCATCCCGGCCGATCATGAAGGCATCGACATCGGGCCGAAGACGCGCGAGATCTACGCGGACATCATCAAGAACTCGAAGCTGGTCGTCTGGAACGGACCGATGGGCGTGTTCGAGATCGAGCCGTTCTCGCACGGCACGCGGGCGATCGCCGAAGCGTGCGCGGCCACGAGCGCCTATACGGTCATCGGCGGCGGCGACTCCGCGGCAGCGGTCGAGAAGTTTGGCCTCAAGGACAAGATGGACCACATCTCGACCGGCGGCGGCGCGTCGCTCGAATTCATGGAAGGCAAGAAACTGCCGGGCGTCGAAGCGTTGAACGACAAGTAAGAGGGAGGCTGGAACATGCGGACACCGATCATCGCAGGCAACTGGAAAATGTTCAAAACAGTCTCCGAGGCCGAAGCGTTCTTCGCGGAAGTGAAGGGCAAGGCGGAACGGCCGGGCGTGGAGAGCGTCATCTGCGCGCCGTTCACGAACCTGCCCGCGCTCGTCAAGGCGGCCGCCGGCACGACGATCGCGATCGGCGCGCAGAACATGCACTTTGAAGACAGCGGCGCGTTCACGGGCGAAATCAGCGGACCGATGCTGAAAGAGCTCGGCGTGAAATACGTCATCCTCGGCCACTCCGAACGCCGGGCGTACTTCGCGGAGACGGACGAGATCGTGAACAAGAAAGTGCACGCCGCGTTCAAGCACGGCCTGACGCCGATCATCTGCGTCGGCGAGAAGCTGGAAGAGCGCGAGGCGGGCAAGACGAAGGACGTCTGCAAGACGCAGACGGAAGCCGCGCTCAAAGGCCTCACCGCGGAGCAGGCGGCGCAGGCGGTCATCGCCTACGAGCCGATCTGGGCGATCGGCACCGGCAAGTCGTCGACGGCGGACGACGCGGAAGACGTCATCGCCTACATCCGCGGCGTCGTGCGCGGCCTGTTCGGCGAAGCGGCGGATCGTGTCCGCATCCAATACGGCGGCAGCGTGAAGCCCGACAACATCCGGGAGTTCCTGAGCCGGCCGAACATCGACGGCGCGCTGGTCGGCGGCGCAAGCCTCGAACCGGCCTCCTACATCAAGCTGATCGAGGGGGCGGTCTGACATGGCGGCGCCGAAACCTGTCGCCCTGATCATTCTGGACGGCTTCGCGCTCCGCGAAGAGACGAAAGGCAACGCGGTCGCGCAGGCGAAGAAGCCGAACTTCGACAAGTACTGGGCGGCGTATCCGCATACGACGCTGACCGCCTTCGGCGAAGCGGTCGGCCTGCCTGACGGGCAGATGGGCAACTCCGAGGTCGGCCATCTGAACATCGGCGCCGGCCGGATCGTCTATCAGGATCTGACGCGGATCTCGAAGTCGATCCGCGAAGGCGAGTTCTTTCGGAACGAGACGCTGCTCGGCGCCGTCCGCCACGCGAAGGAGAAGGGCAAGAAGCTGCATCTGTACGGCCTCTTGTCCGACGGCGGCGTGCACAGCCACATCGACCACCTGTTCGCGCTGCTCGAGCTGGCGAAGCGCGAAGGCCTCGCCGAAGTGTACGTCCACGCGTTCCTGGACGGCCGGGACGTGGCGCCGGACAGCGCGAAGCGCTATATCGAGGCGCTGCAGGCGAAGATCGCGGAGCTCGGCGTCGGCAAGATCGCGACGGTGCAGGGCCGCTACTACGCGATGGACCGCGACAAGCGGTGGGACCGCGTGGAGAAGTCGTACCGCGCGATGGTGTACGGCGAAGGTCCGAAGTACCGCGATCCGATCCAGGCGCTCGTCGATTCGTACGAGCAGTCCGTTCTGGACGAGTTCGTCGTGCCGACGGTCATCGTCGATGACGCCGGGGAGCCGGTCGGGCTGGTGGAATCGGAAGATGCGGTCATTTTCTTCAACTTCCGTCCGGACCGGGCCATCCAGCTCTCGCAGGTGTTCACGAACGACGATTTCCGCGGCTTCGACCGGGGCGAGAAGTTCCCGAGGAACCTCCATTTCGTCTGCATGACGCTGTTCAGCGAGACGGTGGGCGGCTATGTCGCCTACGCGCCGAAGAGCCTCGACAACACGCTCGGCGAAGTGCTCGTCCAGCACGGGAAGAAGCAGCTGCGCATCGCCGAGACCGAGAAGTATCCGCACGTGACGTTCTTCTTCAGCGGCGGACGCGATATCGAGCTGCCGGGCGAGAAACGGGTGCTCATCCCGTCGCCGAAGGTTGCCACGTACGACCTGAAGCCGGAAATGAGCGCCTACGAAGTGGCCGACGCGGCGGTCGCCGAGATCGAATCGGGCGTCCATGACGCGATCATCCTGAACTTCGCGAACCCGGACATGGTCGGCCATTCGGGCATGCTCGAACCGACGATCAAGGCCGTCGAGGCGACGGACGAATGCCTCGGCCGCGTCGTCGAAGCGGTGCTCGCGCAAGGCGGCGTCTGCATCATCACGGCCGACCACGGCAACGCGGACATCGTGATCGACGAGAACGGCCGTCCGCATACGGCGCATACGACGAATCCGGTGCCGTTCATCGTGACGAAGCAGGGCCTTGAGCTGCGCGACGACGGCATTCTGGCCGACATCGCGCCGACGATGCTCGAACTGCTGGAGCTGCCGCAGCCCGCGGAGATGACCGGCAAGTCGCTGATCCGCAAATAAAGACCGCCTGCACCGCCTGAAAACGGCAGGAAGGGTTGGCCGGATGTCGAATAGGGAAAGATGCGGCTAAACAGGGTGCTGACAGCTGCGGCCGTTCGGGGAGCCGGACGGCTGCCCGGACGGCCCGCCGCATGTCAGGGACGAGCCTGTGCGGCGGCCGCACGGGACGTTGGAAGTGGAAGTTCGGAAGTTTATTTTCAAGCCAGAAGGAGTGCTGCAGTTCCATGACGATAATTACCGATGTCTATGCACGCGAAGTGCTCGATTCCCGCGGGAATCCGACCGTTGAAGTGGAAATCGCCCTCGAATCGGGCGGCAAAGGCCGCGCGATCGTGCCGTCCGGCGCGTCGACCGGCGCTTATGAAGCAGTCGAGCTGCGCGACGGCGACAAGAGCCGTTACCTGGGCAAAGGCGTCCTGAAAGCGGTCGAGAACGTGAACACGATCATCGCGCCGGAGATCATCGGCCTCGACGCGCTCGATCAAGTGGCGATCGACCGGAAGATGATCGAGCTCGACGGCACGCCGAACAAGGGCAAGCTCGGCGCGAACGCGATTCTCGCCGTGTCGATGGCCGTCGCCCGCGCCGCTGCCGACGCGCTGAACGTGCCGCTGTACACGTACCTCGGCGGTTTCAACGCGAAGACGCTGCCGGTGCCGATGATGAACATCCTGAACGGCGGCGCGCATGCCGACAACAACGTCGACGTGCAGGAGTTCATGGTGCTGCCGGTCGGCGCGTCCAGCTTCCGCGAAGCGCTGCGCATCGGCGCCGAAGTGTTCCACAACCTGAAGGCCGTGCTGAAGGAGAAAGGCCTGAACACGGCTGTCGGCGACGAAGGCGGCTTCGCGCCGAACCTCGGCTCGAACGAAGAGGCGCTGGAGACGATCATCGCCGCGATCGAGCGCGCAGGCTACAAGCCGGGCGTTGACGTGTACCTCGGCATGGACATCGCATCCACCGAGTTCTTCAAGGACGGCAAGTATCACCTCGAAGGCGAAGGCAAGTCGTTCACGTCCGCGGAATTCGTCGACCTGCTCGAGTCCTGGGTGAGCAAATACCCGATCATCACGATCGAGGACGGCTGCTCCGAGGACGACTGGGACGGCTGGAAGCTGCTGACGGATCGTCTCGGCGGGCGCGTGCAGCTCGTCGGCGACGACCTGTTCGTGACGAACACCGCCCGCCTGTCGCAAGGCATCGAGAAGGGCGTAGGCAACTCGATCCTCGTCAAGGTGAACCAGATCGGCTCGCTCACCGAGACGTTCGACGCGATCGAGATGGCGAAGCGCGCAAGCTACACGGCGGTCATCTCGCACCGTTCCGGCGAGAGCGAAGACAGTACGATCGCGGACATCGCGGTTGCGACGAACGCCGGTCAGATCAAGACGGGCGCACCGTCCCGCACGGACCGCGTCGCGAAGTACAACCAGCTGCTCCGCATCGAGGATCAGCTCGGCGCCACCGCGATCTATGCCGGCAAGTCGGCGTTCTACAACCTGAAGAACTTCAAGTAAAAAGCAAGACCCCCGCGTGCATTGCACCGGGGGTTTTAATTATTTGAGGTATCGTTCTTTGATAATGTTCATGTGATGAATCTCATGGCCGATGCTGACGCAGGCGGCGGCGAGGGCGGTCAGCCGGCCGCCGGCGAACGAGCCGGCGCGGTGCCACGCTTCCGCCGGCAGATGGCGGAGCAGCGTCAGCGACGCCGCGCGGACGGCATCATATTCCGCGATGACGGCGTCCAGCGGCATCCGCTCATGCGGCGCGTATTGGGCAAATATCTGCTCATCGTACCCCGGCAGCTCCTGCGGGTCGTTCCGCGCGATGCGCAGCAGCCGGTACATCCAGACGCGCTCGTTGTCCGTGAAATGGCCGACGACCTGGCGGATCGACCATTTGCCTTCGGCATAGCGGAAGTCCGCCTGCTCGTCCGTCAGGCCGGACAGGAGCGCCTTCGTCTCTTCGCGCTGGCGCTCGTAGATCTCCAGCAGATCGCCTTCCGGCACGAGCTGAACATATTTCCACGGCGCGGGCGGGCAGTCGTCTGCGGTCGGTCGTTCGAACATGATGCGTGCCTCCTTTCGATTCCTTTTTGGCTTGAATATGAAGGAAAAGGATTCCGCCGTCAAGCACAAGTTCCGTCCGAAGTCCGCCGAATGCGCCAAAATCGCAAAAGGTTTTCCCCAAAAACGGACATACGCGCCGCCCGCCCAGGGGGTATAATAGGTGGCGAAAGCGCTTGAAGCGGCGCGGCGGCATCGGCCGGCAGGAGGCGCGGCTTCGCAACAATTCTTAGTCAATGGTGGTGGCAGGCATGACGAAACCGGTAATCGGCATTCAACTGTATACGTTCCGCGACGTGACGAAGGACGATCTGCTCGGCACGCTGAAGAAGGTTGCCGAAATCGGCTATCAGGCGGTCGAATTCGCGGGCTTCTTCGGCCATTCGGCGAAGGAAGTGCGCAAGGTGCTCGACGACAACGGGCTGAAGGCGCCGTCCGCGCATATCCCGCTCAATTTCCAGGAGCCGGACAAGCTCGAATCGGATCTCAAGCAGCAGATCGAGTACGCGCTCGAACTCGGCCTCGAATATGTGATCACGCCGTGGGCGCCGTTCCCGGAGACGCCGACGGAAGCGGATCTCGAATCGTTCATCGAGAAGATCGACAAGGCGTCGCAGCTCGTGACGGCGGCCGGCCTGAAATACGGCTACCATAACCACGATTTCGAATTCAAGCAAGTCGGCGGCAAGACGATCATGGACCACCTGCTTGAGCGCATTCCGGCGGACCGCCTCATCGCCGAGTTCGACCTCGGCTGGGTGCACGTCGGCGGGTACAAGCCGGCGGATTACCTGGAGCGCTACAAGGGACGCGTGCCGATCGCGCATTTCAAGGACTTCGTGCAGGGCCGGGAGGACACGGAGATCGGCTACGGCAGCGTCGGGTACGACCAGGTGCTGCCGGCGGCGCTGGCGGCCGGCGTGAACACGATCATCGTCGAGCAGGAGCAGTTCAAGTCGTCGCCGTTCGAGAGCGCGGCGATCAGCCTCGAGTTTTTCAAGAAGCACGGCGTGCTGTGATGGGATTTGTGCGGGCCCGCGGCGGGAAGCTGCCGGGCCTGTTTTCTTTTGTGTCGATGCTTGTAACAAACCGGGAGATATGGTATAATACGAATACTGTGTTTACGTACCCTCTGTTCGGGAGGTGGAAGCGTGGAAGTCTTCTTCAAAATTTTGCTCATCATTTTCTCGCTCGGATTGATCGGTGTCGTCCTGCTCCAGAAGGGGAAAAGCGCCGGGCTGTCCGGGGCGATCACGGGCGGCGCGGAGCATCTGTTCGGCAAGCAGAAGGCGCGCGGTCTGGATCTGTTCCTGCAACGCGTCACGGTCGGCCTTGCGGTCGGTTTCTTCCTGCTGGCGCTGGCGGTTGCATATTTCGTGGAATAAGCGACGAGGGAAACGGGCAAACTGCCCGTTTTTTTTGTTTAAACACAGGAATGAAAGCCGGGGCTTACGGTGTCGGCCGGACGGATGCGCGGATGGATTTTCGTATATACTATATGCGATATGGGAATCTATCACAGTCTGCACGGCGGATTCATAGAGGTCCGGCCAGACATGAGGTGAACCGCAATTGGTAACGGAAGAACAGCTGCTTGATTTCATGCGGGAACTGGCGTACAAGCCGATGACCGTACAGGAATTGGAGCAATCGTTCGGGCTGGAGGGCGCGGAGGAATTCAAGACGTTCCTCAAGCTGCTGAACGAACTGGAAGAAGAAGGGAAAATCTACCGGACCAGCAACAACCGCTACGGCGTGCCGGAGCGGATGAATCTGCTGCGCGGGCGGGTGCAGGCGCATCCGAAAGGGTTCGCGTTCCTGATCCCGGACGAGCCGGATCATCCGGACGTCTACATTCACGCGAACGATCTGAAAAGCGCGATGAACGGCGACATCGTGCTGGCGCGCGTGACGTCGAAGAGCAGCGCGGGGAGCAGCGCGGGCGGCCGCCTGGAAGGCGAAGTCGTGCGCGTCGTGCAGCGGGCGATCACGCAGATCGTCGGCACGTTCGAGCATCACGAATCGTTCGGCTTCGTCATCCCGGATGACAAAAGGATCAACCGCGACCTGTTCATCCCGCAGGAAGGGTTCAACGGCGCGGTGACGGGGCAGAAGGTCGTCGCCCGCATCGTGACGTATCCCGAAGGACGCTCGGCGGCGACGGGCGAGATCATCGAGATTCTCGGCCACAAGGACGATCCCGGCGTCGATATTCTGTCGATCATCCGCAAGCACCAGCTGCCGGAAAGCTTCCCGGACGAGGTGATGGCCGAGGCCGAGGCGGTGCCGGACCGGATCTCCGAGGAGGAGATCGCCGCCCAGGGACGGCGCGATCTGAGACCAAAGACGATCGTCACGATCGACGGCGAGGACGCGAAGGACCTGGACGACGCGGTGTGCGTCGAGCGGCTGCCGAACGGCAATTATCTGCTCGGGGTCCATATCGCGGATGTCGGGTATTATGTGAAGGAAAATTCGGCGCTCGACCAGGAGGCCTACCGCCGCGGCACCAGCGTCTATCTCGTCGACCGGGTCATTCCGATGCTGCCGCACCGGCTGTCGAACGGAATCTGTTCGCTCAACCCGCAGGTCGACCGGCTGACGCTGTCGTGCGAGATGGAGTTCGATGAAGAGACGCTGCGGGTGGTGCGGCATGATATTTTCCCGAGCGTCATTCGGACGACGGAGCGGATGACGTACACGAATGTGCGCAAAATATTGGTCGACGACGATCCCGAGCTGAAAGAACGGTACGCGGGCCTCATCGACATGTTCAAGCTGATGGAGGAGCTGGCGCTGAAGCTGCGCGACAAGCGGATGAAGCGCGGCGCCATCGACTTCGACTTCCAGGAGTCGAAGATCATCGTCGACGAGAACGGCAAGCCGGTCGATATCGTGAAGCGCGAGCGCTCGATCGCCGAGATGATCATCGAGGAGTTCATGCTGGCGGCGAACGAGACGGTGGCGGAGCATTTCTATTGGCTGAAGGTGCCGTTCCTGTACCGGATCCACGAAGATCCGGACGCGGAGAAGCTGCTGAACTTCGTCCGGTTCGTGGCGAATTTCGGCTATATCGTGAAGGGCAAAGGGAACAAGGTGCATCCGCGCGCGCTGCAGGATCTGCTCGAAGCGATCCGCGGCACGAAGGAAGAGACGGTCATCGCGACGATGATGCTGCGCTCGATGAAGCAGGCGCGGTACGAGGCGGACAGCCTCGGGCACTTCGGGCTGGCGGCAGAGTTCTATACGCACTTCACGTCGCCGATCCGGCGCTATCCGGACCTCGTCATTCACCGGATCATCCGCGAGGTGCTGACGAGCGGCGGGACGCTCTCCGCGAAGCGGATCGACGAGCTGGCGGCGAAGCTGCCGGACATCGCCCGGCAGTCGTCCGAGCGCGAGCGCGTCGCGGTCGAGGCGGAGCGGGACACGGAGCAGCTCAAGAAATGCGAGTTCATGTTGGACAAGATCGGCGAGGAATTCGACGGCATCATCAGCAGTGTGACGAGCTTCGGCATGTTCGTGGAGCTTGAGAATACGGTCGAAGGTCTGATCCGAATCAGCGATCTGACCGATGACTATTATCATTTCCATGAGGAGCATATGGCGCTGATCGGCGAGCGGACGTCGAAGATTTACCGGATCGGCGACGAGGTGCGCGTCCGCGTCGAGCGCGTCAACATGGAGGAGCATCAGATCGACTTCGCGATGGTCGACATGAAGCCGCGAGCGGCGGCGCCGCGCCGGAGCGAGGGCGGCCGCAAGGCGGAGCGCGGCAGACGCCGCGGCGAGGAAGGCGGCCGCGGGGGGCGCGGCCGCAAAGGCGGGCGCGGCGGAGACGCGGAACCGGCCGTGGTCCGCGTGGACATGTGGGGGCTGCCGGTGACCGGCAGCGTCGGCGGCGCCGCGGGCGAAGCGGGCGCCGGCGGGGCGCGCAGGCAGCGCGCGGCGAAGCGCGCCGCCTCGGGGAACGGCGGCCCGGGCGGCAAGGGCCGCAAGAAGAAAGCTTCCGCGGGTACGACGCGGAAGCGGAAACGGTAGGGGTTTGCGGTTTGTGAGCCCCGGCCGCCGGGGGCGGTCGGGGCGTCGCATTTTGGCGGGAAAGCCGGGGTGCGGCGGGTGATTTTTTTTGAAAGGGGGATCGGCTTGAACTGCGGAGCGGATCTTGCTATAATAGTCGTCTGATCGAGTGGCGCGGCATGCGGGAGGTGGGGGAACATGGCGAAGTCGAAACACGATGAGAAGCCGCTGGCGCAGAACAAGAAGGCGTCGCACGACTATTTCATCGAGGAGACGTACGAGGCGGGCATCGTGCTGACCGGCACGGAGATCAAGTCGATCCGGCAGGGAAAGGTCAACATCAACGATGCGTTCGCGACGATCCGAAACGGCGAGATGTTCGTCCACAACATGCATGTCAGCCCGTTCGAGCAGGGCAACCGGTTCAACCCGAGCGACCCGACCCGGGCGCGGAAGCTGCTGCTGCACAAGGCGCAGATCCACAAGCTGTTCGGGCTCGTGAAGCAGGAAGGGTACACGCTGGTGCCGCTGAAGATTTACACGCGCAACGGCTTTGCGAAGCTGTTGATCGGCCTGGCGAAGGGCAAGAAGCAGTACGACAAGCGCGAGGCCGCGGCGAAGCGCGACGCCCAGCGGGATATCCAGCGGGCGCTGCGGGAGAAGCAGAAGATTGCGCGGTGAGGCCGTGCGGGCGGCCGTGGGTGCGGTGATCCTGGCAATTCGGGAATTCGGCAGTCCGGTTCCCAGCCGTTCCTTGCAACCTTCGGGGCGCGCGTGCGGTATAATGGAATCAGGAACGAACGATCCGTGTTCAGCCGAACCGGTCGGATCGTGCCTTCCGATTTTGATTTTGGGGGCGTTTTTGGATTCGACGGGGATAGTTCGAGCATGGGTTGCGGGTAGCGGGGACGCGTCCGCTTCATCAACGCTAAGGCCAATTAAATGGCAACCAACGTACTTCCTACGCTGTAGCAGCCTAAAAAACTGCTCGCGTGCTCTTACCCTCCATCGCCCATGTGGCGGGATAAGGGCTCAACCTTAGTGGGCTACGCCGTCTGGTCTCCGCCTGGGGCTAGCGGAAGAAGACAATCAGGCTGACCCTTGCGAAAGCCGGTTACGGGGCGGTCGCTCGGGTGACAACAATACCGTGACTACACCCGTAGAAGCCTGTGTGGCGTTATCTTCGGACAGGGGTTCGAATCCCCTCGCCTCCACCAATACCATCAGAAAAGACACCGCGTTAGGTGTCTTTTTTGCGTTTTCGGTATTTGTGGCGGTTAGAAGGCCTGCGTAGTTATTGGATTTTTGACGCTTCTGAGGTTGAATACGAAAAATTTCTGATGGTGTTCATTGCGGAGCCGCCATGCATGCAAAAAGATTGTTAATACTGCTAATCCATAAAATCCACAAAATGCATTATCAGTTGGCGGTGTGTTCTCAGACAAAATGCATCATAAAATAAATGTCACCTGCTTTGTTCCATAAGAAATGATCCTAAATTTCGAAAGCCCATTGTTTCGGTAAAATCACGAGATGTTAGCGCATAACACCCTGTAAATAACAGGGAAGTTCCCAGCCAGACAACTCCCCGTCAGCGTTGAAAGGTATTCCTCCCCCCTCCCCCACCGCAAGGGGCTTTTGGTTTTCCATGTAAAATTGTGGGAATCTCTAACCTGACATGGTCGCCAGCCGCGCTTCGATTCGCTTCCACGCATGGCGGTATGGAAAGTCGTGAGCCAGTTTCAGGATGAGCTTCCGGCTGTGCCGAACGATCGTCGCCGCCCAATGGAAGAACTCCAGCCGAAACCTGGCGATCGTATAGCCCCAATGAACGGGTTCGCAATAGTCCCGCTTGAACCGCTCATAGAGGTTGTAAGCCAGCATTTTGATCAGCAAATCCAGCTCGTTGGCCTCAAAATCCCCCGTCGCAATCCGGTCGATGGAAAACCCGTCCTTGGCTTCCTTGATGTCATTTTCCACGCAGCAGCGCTGATTGTAGAAGCGCCACACATCGATCGGTTCCCACTCCAGGTTGGTGACGATCGCCTCATATTGCCAGTCCGTATCGAAAATCAGCCGCCCTTGGCCGTCATCGGCCACTTGCGCCTTGCGGATGACCGCCACACGGCGGGGTTTCTTCCAGGAGGTGGCCTTGTACAGGAGCGTGATTCCCTCGATGACCCACTCCTCGTCCTCGACATAGCGTTTCCAGTATCGGCAGGTCTTCACTTCCTTCGCCAGACGACCGGTCCACTTCAGCTTGCCTGCGTAACCGATTCGTTTACGCTCCCACAGGCTGTAGAACTCCTCGCCGCCGAATCCCTTGTCGAATCGGGCATACTTCACCGTCCGCCCGCTCAGAAGTTCAAGCGTCTGCTCCAGGAAGGAAGTGGCATCCGTAGAGGCGTGTGTGTTGCCGGCTCGGAGCATGGCGTTCAGGCACAGGCGGGTTTGGCCTTCGAACACCAGAAGGGGATGGTAGCTCTTCCGACCCGGTTTATGCGGATTGGGGCCTTTGGCCGCGCCGGCCTGATCGCCGTATACCGTTTCCACCGTAGAATCCAGATCCAGGATCAGTTCGGAGGGCAGACAAGGCCGAATGACTTCCTGGTTGACTTTGCGCAAATCCAGCTGCAGGTTGGGACAGAACCTGCCAAGCCGCACCAGTTCCTTGTAGAGCAGGGAGTGATGGGGACACCGTCCGCCGAGAAAACGGCGGATGAGCGGATCATATTGCAACTTGCGAAAATGAAAGAGCCGCTGGCAGCCGAGCACCCAGCCGACAATGAGATACAGCAGGATGCGGTAGAGGGGAAACAACGAGTTGTTTGCCTTCGCAAACGATAGCCCCTGCAGCGCCTTGGCGAGCTTGATTTTCTCGAGGTATTCCAGAAAGATTTTGGCGCCTCCGAAACTAGTCGCATGTCGCAGGGAAAATTCTGTCTTGATTTTGCTGACGGGTGTGGTAGACTTCACCTTAAAGGTGCTCCTTTCTTTGGTTGGAGTTTTTTTCGTCAAACACCATTCTACCAAAGAACAGGAGCCCTTTTTATGTTTTTAAAAGAGTTTTACTTTCGAAATTCAGGTTCATCAGTAAATTGGGTTGCCCTTGAAAAGCATCATTGTGTGGTGTTTTAGCTATCTGTGGAATACCTTGCCTAACGGGAGGGGATGGGACGGAATCAAATCCTTGCCACCTGAACTTTTGACGAAAACAGCTTACTCATTCGTCTTTGGAGGAAAAGCGCGGCTTTCCGCACGGATGACGGAAAGCCGTCTTTTTCCATTTGAAAGCGGTAAGCCAACGACGGGCACTTGCTTCGCATCTCCTAAAAAAGCTAGATAATGTCATTCCGAAAACCGCCAAGATAGCCTCGTATTCCGCCTAATTTGTCATGTAGGCCATGATTTTCATTCCCAATCACGCGAACATTACACCAAATATTACCGAAAACAACATGTACACGACTGCGTCTCCAAGCCGTTTTTGGTCGATCAATTGGACAATTTCATATCCGAACGTGGAAAAGGTTGTGTACGCACCGCAAAATCCGGGTCCCAGCAATAACCAAAGCCATGGCGCAACCAAGCCCTGGGTGTACAGAGAAAATAATATCCCCAGCAAAAGCGAGCCTGAAATATTGATGAAGCCTGTTCCCAAGGGATACCATTTGGTACCGCGGGCCACAATTCGCTTTCCCATATAAAACCGGACAATCACCCCTGCAATTCCACCGAGACCTGTGAAAAGCACCATCAAGTATTATGCCCCCTTGCTTCTTGACCCTCTGATTTGGAATTCGGCTATCGATTGTCCAACCCCAACCAATACGATACCTCCCAAAACGCTTGACACTACATAAACGAAAGCCGCAATAAAATGATGATTTTCTAACATTTGAGCAGTTTCCAATGAAAAAGTCGAAAAGTGGTAAATGAGCCCGTCAATCCCATTCCGATGCCAAGACGAATTTCCAACGGCCATTTCCAACGAAATAACGTAATGGTAAAAAACCACCCGAGAAACAAGCAACCGGTCAAGTTAATGATCATCGTTCCCAAAGGGAATCTATCCGACAATACAGGGATCCATTCCCCAGCGTAAATCGAAACAGGGCACCCAGAAAAGCGCCGACAGCCAGAGCCAATCCTTTCATACCCTCACCCTGATATTTCAGCATAAAAAAGAATAGACTCCCCCCATCGCAACACGGGTAGGAGTCATCAGCCTTTCGGCAGTTATGGCGAACTCCATCGCCTATTTCATCACCTGTATTCTAAACCAGCCGAAGTCCCCTGTCAATCACACGCACAACCTGCACAACCTGCTGCCTCGTCGTCCAACGTCAGTGCCGGGCCAAGGCTTCGTGGCGTCCATCTTTCCCAAATTCCGCTCACCGGGTCGACGGACACAAGGCGCAACCATCCGTTGCTCACTTTTCTGCGGAATTCGGGATTCCCTTCGAGCAGCTTCACCATATACGGCCGCGGGGCTTCGATGACCACGAGCAAGCGAAGCGGGGAATGAAACCATTCCCTGTCGCTTGCCATGACCGACTGCCACGGCAACCCCGCAAGCAAATCGCTTCCGTTGCCCTGCATCACACCGATCCCCGCCGTGACGGTCTGGGTGGCCTTGTTGCCGCTCCCGTAGATATGGGGGGCGACCGTCGAAGCGTAATATTGCAGGTTAATCCACTGGGCGACGGTCACCGGACCGGCCGCAATATTCATCAGCAAAGTTCCGTCCGGGTCTTCCCGCCAGTCGTAACTGTGCAAAAATACCCTTCCTTCCAGATTGCACGATTCGGTCAAGTGTCGCCTGCCGATGACAAACGCGTAATTCCCCGCCAGCCCCCATTCCGGACGAACTTCACTCCAGTCTGCCGCACGCCGGTGCGCCTCGGCAACCGGATCGCGTCCAGCGGCGCCAGCACCCGGCAATTTGGCCAGTTGCTCCAGATTGACCTTGCGGGTTACCGCCCGGAGCCTGTCCTGAAGCAGGGCAAAAGCGTCCCGGGCCGCCGGGGAAAGTTCCGGCACATGCAGCCAGCGCAACTCATGGACAGTGGTGCTATGTTCCGCGGCGATAAAAACCGTCTCTTCCGGGATGACGATGCCTTGCCCGGCCAGAGCCCTCCGCACCTCTTCCCGGTTGCAGAGTTCCGCGAATACCCGGGCGTTCAACCCTCCGGCGGCTCCGCCGCAAGCGCCGCAATCCAGAGCCGATGCGTAAGGGTTGTTCGCCGTCTCGCTTTTGTGGCCGCAAACGACCACAAGAGGCGAAAATGCGGACGTCAGGCCGATGCTTCTCAACAAGCTGCCCACATAGTTCACTTTCTCTTCCAGGGAAAATCCTGTCGGCAAACCGGAGTCCCCGCAAGTACTCTCGAGATCCAGGGTCAGATGCGTCTTCATTTTACCGGCAGACCGTTTCCGCCAACGATGGATGGAACCGATGACGCGTTCAGGAGCCGCATTCCGCATAAGCATGTACAATCCCAGCCACGGTCCGCTCATTTCCGGCAACAACAGGCTGGTGACAAGCCCCTGTTTCATCTTTTTAAATACGCGGGCGACGGAAAGTTTCGCGGATTCCGCCCAAAGATACGTTTGGCTGCCGGCGGATGGAAGCTGTTCCCGTACCTCATGGCGGGGTTCGACAATGGCCGGACAGGCCGCATGGACGTGCCCGTCCGGCAGGCGCGTCCGGATGGGAAGGCCGAAAAATCCCGCACAGCCGAATGTTTCAAACGGCCCTTCCCGTTCGAGATGCCGGCGGAAAGGTTCGGAACGGACGTCGATGCAGAAGAGCAGCTGCGCGGCCGCCCGTCGGGCGTGGCCGTTTGTTTGCGTTGCCGATATCGTTTCCCGCAACTTCTCCTCTTGTGTATCCTCCCAGGCTTCCAGCCACAGTCTGGGACGAACCATCCAGGCGAAACGGCGGGCGAAATCCAGCCGGATAAACCGCTCTTCAGGCGACATCCCGAACCATTGTTCGCACGTCCATCCTCCCCAATGCAACCATGCACCAATCCAGGGTAAGAGTTCCGCGTCATGGTCGGCATCACCGGTCTCCTGAAGGGGAAGACGGGGGGCGACCAGCGCCCATTCCGTCGACAGACGAATCGCCAAATATTCCGTCAGCAAGCGGTATTCCTGTCCGGATTTTTGCGAGCGCCACAGCAACATCCCCGCCCAGCCCGGCAGCGCGATCAGGTGTTCTTCCAGATAACGCTCCATGTCCGGCCGCGGAACATTCAGGTTAAACAGCGCCTGCTTCAACGCGTCTTCCGCGTTTGCCGGCGTTTGTTTGATCCGCCCGCGCTCCGCCCGGCTCAGGGACGGATCGTGGCACGCCAGTTTCCGCCAGGTGCAGTAGAATCCCGATTCCCGAAACGGCATCCCCCACGCGGCTTGCCCTTCGTCCAGAAACAGCTTGCACCATTTGATCATATGGCGGTCCAGCGCCCGCGCAAAGCGGGGTTCTCCTTGCGCTTCCAATATCGCGCTTTTGGTTCGGACACAACGGACGGGAAGGCGATCCGGCAGCGTTTTGGCGTGTTTCATCCGGACGGCCAGACGTTTCATCTCTAACGAATTCATGACCTCGCGGGGAACGTTTTCGTGCCACAGCAGTCCGCAGCACAGCCGTTCCGCTTCTTTGCGGGGAATGGAATGCGCCTCCTCATTCAGCCACTTCCCGAAACGTTCCTCGAGCTTACGTGGACTTAACTCCCCTTTTCGCAGCGCTTCATGAAACATCGCCATCGGGGGAAACAGGTCCAAACCCCGGGAATCCCGAAATCGTTCCGCCACTTCCTCAAACGTCAGATGCTCCAGTCCCGCCCAGGGATGGACAGCGACAAACGTGCGAAGCGGCCACAGCGGAGCGATGACCCGGCTCGCCCTTCCCACCATCTCATCCACCGGCAGGTTGCCGGAAAAATCCCGATCGCATTTTTTTTCATTATTTTCCACACGGTTTTCCACATGATCCACAGCCCGTTCGGACAACATCGCGGAGCGATTCATTTTAACTCCCCTCCCCTACGCATGTACGCCCTGAGATAGCGTGGATGGCTTTCCACCGCCTCATCGCGCGCTTCGCCAAGATGAACCAGCCATAGATACAACTTCGCCCGTATTTCCGTTGTGCGGCGTGCGGTCAATCCCAATCCCGCCAGCCCTCCGCAGGCGATCAGGAGGACGACGGCGGTCTCAGTTCTTCCGGTTGAAATGGCTGCAGGCAGCGCATCGCCCAGCATGGAAGCCAGTGCGTCGTGGAACGCCATCGCGGACAACCCGAGACTGGACAGGACGATCATGGAAATCCAGCGTCCTTTCTGTAACACGGCCATCTGCCACCAGGCCACAGAAATCGACCAACCCAACAACAGCGCCCGCAACAGGCGAAGCGGCTCGTGGGGTTCCGCCAACCAAAATCCGGTTCCCAGCACGATTCCGCCCAGCACGCCGTAAAGCAGCCATCTTTTCGAAGGCGGATCGGGCGCCAAAAGCGCGGGCCTTGGCCTCGGCACAACGGAACCGGAACGCAAAAACAGGGCAGCCTTGAACCATCCGTGAAAGATCAGGTGCAAGACCGCCAGCACATAGGCACCCAAGGCACATTGGAGAAACATCATCCCCATTTGCGCCAACGTGGAAGCCACCAATTGCCGTTTATAGTCCGGTTGCACCAGAAGAATGCCGGTTCCGACAAAAATCGACAAAACCGCCGGGACCACAAGCAGCCACTGGGGCAAACTGCCATCCAGCAGTGGTGAAAATCGGGCCAGCAGCATGCCGCCTGCATTGACGAGTCCCGCATGCATCGCGGCCGAAACCGGCGTCGGGATGACCGCCGATTCCAAGAGCCACCGCTGGAACGGCCATTGACCCGCCGGGATGATGGCGGCGAGCACAACCAACGCGCCGATTCCAGCCGCGTTTCCCCATCCCGGCCGCAAGAGCGATTCCTCTGACAGCACCTGCGTGATCCGCCAATGTCCGGTCACCTGCCACAGCCATACGGCGGCAAGCAGCAGGGAAAGCCAACTGACGGCAAACATTCGGGACATAAGCCGGGCAACATGGCGGACAGGCGTCCATTCCTTGTTCAATAAAACCAACCCGACCAGACCTGACAAAGGTAGTCCCCACAACAGCGCGAGCAAGCGCAAATCGCCGCTGAACCAGATGAGGGATGCCGATCCGGTCGTGAACGTCAACAGGGTAAAGTAAGCGCGATAAGAACGGTCACCGTGCATGAACCGGATACAAAACCGTTGAATCGTCCAGCCAAGCAATCCTACGTAAGACGCCATCAGCCATGCTGTCCGATCCAGGTGCCATAGTCCCGTCTCCCGAACCTGATCGGCGCCGATCAGTCCCGCAAAGGACACCACGACCGGTATGGCCAGCAAAAAGACGTGCAGGCGAACGTATCGATCGGAGACGCGGGATATACACAGGCAACATGCGCTGATCCATGCGATCATCCATCCGGCAATGAAGGCAATAAACATCGCAACATTCAAGACCATTTCCTCCCAACAAAAAGACCGACCATACCATCCTGGCGGAACACCCCGATTGAAATCGGAGTTTGATCCAGATGGTATGGTCGGTCTATTTCCAACAAATCCGATGCGGACTTTTTGAAAATCCACCTTGTTTTACATACGATACGGGCTTACCTTGAACCATCCTGTTGCGGTGGGAAGTTCGACAGGTCGGCCCAGTCAGTTGAAACTGTCGTATTCGATTATTAAATTATAGCGCAGTCCGCTTTTCATTGCAAACAATATTCAAGTTTTTTTCAAAGCAAATGCCGCTCATCCGAAGATGAACGGCATTCATGGGAGTCCCTTGCAGAATTGTCAGTGCTGTTCCTCGTTTTTGGCGGCCGGCTTGTTCGCGGGCGAGAACCAGCCCAGCAGCGCGATCGCGACCAGCACGCCGTAGAAGACGATAGTCCAGGCCGTGCTGTGGGGGAAATCGTGGTCCAGCACGCCGATGTCGTGATGGGCCAGGGTGATGACCGCCAGCTTGACGCCGACCCATGCCACAATAGCATACGCTGTCGTCTCCAGCGCCGGACGTTTGGCCAGCAGTTTGATGAACCAGCCTGCGGCGTATTTGAGCAGCACCAGACCGGCGATGCCGCCCAGCACCACGACGGCGAACTTGCCGCCGTCCATTCCGCCGAAGTCGCCAAGCGGCGAATCCGGCAAGCCGAGCGCGAGCGCCACCGCGGCGAGGATGGAATCGATGGCGAATGCCAGGTCGGCCAGCGCGATCTTACCGACCGTGCCCCAGAAGCCCCTCGCCGAACCGGACTGTTTCTCTTCCTTATGCGCATCCTTCTTCCCGAAGCGGGCCTGGATGACATGCTTGAGTCCCAGATACAGCAGATATGCGGCGCCGATCGCCTGCACCTGCCATACATTGGCGATGAACGAGATTGCGAACAGGGCAGCGAACCGGAAAGCGAAGGCCATGATGATGCCGTAATTGATCGCCTTGGATCTCTGGTTCTCCGGCAAATGCTTCGCGATGACGGCAAGCACGAGCGCGTTGTCAGCCGACAGCAGCCCTTCCAGTCCGATCAGAATCAAGAGCGCCCACGCGTACTCCAGCCAAATGTCCAACGAACGTTCCTCCTTCGATTGTCGGCTCCGTAAGGTTTCCCCGTGCGGCGGCCGGCATGCGGAATTCCTGCCGCCAGTCTGCGGGAAAACTGACATTCTTTCATACGATTTCCTGCCGCATGCGTTTCTTGCATTTTATACGGCATTATGCCGCCGCCGCAACAGCAGGTTCAGCCGCTCCGTGGCGAGCAACATCGCGGCTGCCATCAGGACGATGTACAGCGGGAAAATGCCGATCGTCCAGTATCCGGCCAGCATTCCGCGCAGCGGAGGCAGGATGGCCGCACCCGTATAGGCTGTCGCAATCTGATACCCCATAATCCTCCCGGCGTGGGCTTCGCCGAACCGGGCGGGCGTCTCGTGCAGCATGCTCGGAAAGATCGGCGCCAGTCCCAATCCGGTAATCAGAAACCCGGCCAGTGAAAAGCCGGCGGGAAGCGGCAGCAGCAGAAGCAGCGCGCCGGCCAGGGTCGTGATCTGCCCCGCCCGGATCAGCGTCGGACTGCTGAATTTGAGCGTGACGAATCCGCTCACGAACCTGCCGATCGTAATGCCCGCAAAGTAGATCGAGATCCACAACGCCGCATCGTCGGCCGGGATCCCTTTGGCATTGACCAGATAACTGCTGTCACACAAGCCGGCCGTCGACTCCACGCCGCAGTAGAACAGGAACGTCCCCAGCGCGTACTTGACGCCGGCCGAATTTTTCGGCTTGCGTCCTTCGTCCGGCCCGCGCGCGGGCGCATCCGCCTGCGGGGCTTGTCCGCCACCGGCCCGATTCTTCTCCATATGTTTCCACAGGGGCAGCGATGCAAAAAGCACCGCTACAAGCGCCGACTGGATGAGGCCGATCACCGCGTATCCGTCTCTCCAGTCACCTTCGGACAGGTAAACGGACAGAATCATCGGGCTGATCGTTACGCTGACGCCCCAGAAACAGTGCAGCCAGCTCATGTGGCGGGCTTCGTAATTCCCTGCAATGTAGTGGTTGAGCTCGGACTCGACGGCGCCGCCGCCGAGTCCGAGCAGTATGGCGAAGACCATGAGGCACGCGATGGAAGGCGCAATCGAAAAGCCGAGCAGCGCGCCGGCCGTCATGGCAACGCTGATCAGCGTGGTGCGCGCCGTGCCGATGCGCCAGACGACGCGGCTCGTGGCAAGGGCGGACACGATCGTGCCGAT
Source organism: Thermobacillus composti KWC4 (assembly GCF_000227705.2). Taxonomy (GTDB): domain Bacteria; phylum Bacillota; class Bacilli; order Paenibacillales; family Paenibacillaceae; genus Thermobacillus; species Thermobacillus xylanilyticus. Next base: position 3,695,794 of record NC_019897.1, on the reverse strand, counting down.
CGTGACCGTAAACGACAGCACCCCCGCCATGCCGATAGGCGCCCCCAGATCCTGCCGCAATAAGGTCACCATTCGGTTGCTCTAGCTAGTTGTCCGTGATGCAAGTGCGTCCTTCCGAATGCATTTTGACAGAAGGAGATGCGCTTGTTCAAATTGAATTATTATAGCATGCAATGGCTGGTGGTGAACACGGGTTTTGCATGATCAATTTTCAAGTTTTTTTCGCTTTTTTACAGGCTTTTATTCATACATCCTGGTTCATTTTTGTTTTACCGCCTGTATCCTTCAAGAACCACTTGAGCAGGGGAGGCACTACGACGGTTGTAATGACAATGACCAAAATGATCGTCGTGTACAACTCTGACGGAAGCAAGCTGGAATTCAGGCCCAGCGCCGCAATAATCAGAGCGACTTCACCGCGCGAAACCATTCCCGAGCCGATGATGAAGGAGGATCTTGTATCAAACCCAGTTATTCTGGCTCCCAATCCCGAGCCGATCAGTTTGGATGCAATAGCCAAAACGGACAATATGAAAAGGGGTAGCAGTTGTTCAGACAATCCGTCGAACGAAACGGTCAGACCGATGCTGGCAAGAAAGACCGGAACAAAGAACGAATAGGCGACGGCTTCCAATTTTTTCTCAATCTGATGTTTGAATTCGGTTCTGGAAATCGCCAGTCCGGCAGCAAAAGCGCCGATAATGCCGGCAACTCCAAAGTATTCCTCAGCCAATGAGAATATCAGACACAAAAAAATGCTAATGCCCAGGACCGGTTCGGTTCGCTTTAAATGGGCGAACTTCCGCAAGGCAAAGGGAATGCCTTTCCAGACCATGATTACCGCGAGAAATATAAAGATCACCTTCTTGCCGATCACCCACGCCAGGCTGATTTCACTGGCCGTAAGCAACCCGAGAACAATTGTAAGACCGAACACAACCAGAATATCGTCAACAATCGCCGCCCCCAATACGGTCGTGCTTTCCCGGCTGTTCAATTTCCCCAGTTCCCGGAACGTTTGCACTGAAATGCTCACGGACGTTGCCGAAAGCAGCAATCCGAGAAACAGCGCATGTCCCTGTTCCATCCCGAGCCATAACCCGACGGTATATCCCCCCGCAAGCGGAAACAGCATACCTCCCACCGCTACAGCAATGGAAGTATTGCGGTTTTCGTTCAATGCTCTCAGGTCAGTTTCCAGACCAGCCAAAAACATCAAGAGAAGAACGCCGATCTGGGCAAAAACCTCCAAAATAACGGAAGGCTCTACCCAGCTCGCCACGGCAGGACCAATCAACACGCCTGCCAAAAGTTGCCCCAATACTGAAGGTTGCCCCAACCGTGCGGCAAGATCTCCTGCAAGTTTGGTGGCTATAAGAATAATGGTTAACTGCAACAAGAATTCCACGACATGATTCATGTTATCGCTCCTTTTGTATTTCTGCCCAATATCTTGTCTCAGCCCGGTGAGACTATGCAAAGTAACGGCCTTCGTGAATCTGATACCTGTTCTGAACGATTCGTCACATTTTCGCAGTCCCCCATTTTGGCCGAAATGAAGAAAAAAATAAGAGAAGCCCGTCTATGACAGGCTCCTCCACATGAAACGGTATGAATATTTCAATACACGAGAAGATTATAGGTTACCTTCCGTTTACAGTCAAGAAAAATGAGAAATCCATTTGCAATCCTCACATCCAGTTTTCCACATTTATGCTCCCATGTCGCGAAACCGCTTGATTCGCTCTTCAATCTCATCCCGCACGCGGCGGAACACTACCAGTCTTTCTTCTTCCGTCCCCGTTGCCTTGGCGGGATCGTCAAATCCCCAATGCCAGCGGGTCACGTGCGGGGGTGTCATCGGGCATCGGTCGTTGGCATCGCCACAAAGCGTAATCACATAATCCGCTTTGTTTAAAAGCTCGGGATCGATCACATCGGACGTCTGATTGGAGATGTCAATTCCCACCTCCCGCATGACCTTTACGGCATACGGATTGAGACCGTGAGCCTCGATTCCCGCACTGTACACGTCAAATCGGTCGCCTAGATATTTTTTCCCGAATCCTTCCGCCATTTGACTGCGGCAGGAATTGCCTGTGCAAAGAAAATAGAGGATCGGTTTCTCCGTCACTTTGTCAGCCTCCTTGGGTGGAAAAAAATTTGCGATGGAAATAGAGCGACAGCTTCACCAGAGCCAGCATTACGGGCACTTCCACCAGCGGGCCGATGACCGCCACGAACGCCGCTCCCGAATGAATGCCGAACACGCCGACCGCCACCGCAATCGCCAGTTCAAAATTGTTGCTCGCGGCGGTAAAGGAAAGCGTCGTACAGACGGGGTAGCCAGCTCCCGCTTTTTTGCTGAGCCAAAACGACACCACAAACATGACGACAAAGTAGATGAGAAGCGGGATCGCGACCCTGAGCACATCCATAGGCAGTTCAAGGATGACCTCCCCCTTGAGGGAGAACATGACCACGATGGTGAACAGCAGGGCGACCAAGGTCAGCGGGCTGATCTTCGGAATGAACACCCGATCGTACCACACTTTCCCCTTTGCTTTCACCAACACATACCGGGTGATCATCCCCGCAAGGAAGGGAATGCCCAGGTAGATAAACACGCTTTTGGCGACCTCGGCCATCGTGATCTCGATGACCATGCTTTCCAATCCGAGCCACTGCGGCACAATTGTGACGAACACGAACGCGTAGAACGAATAAAACAACACCTGAAAGATGGAATTGAACGCCACCAAGCCCGCCGCGTACTCCGTGTCCCCTTTGGAAAGATCGTTCCAGACGACGACCATGGCGATGCAGCGGGCAAGACCGATCAGAATCAGGCCGACCATGTACTCGGGATTGCCCCGCAGGAAAAGGATCGCCAGCACGAACATGAGGATCGGCCCGATCACCCAGTTTTGCACGAGAGACAAGCCCAGCACTTTCACGTTGCGGAACACATGACCCAGTTCCTCGTATTTCACTTTCGCCAGCGGCGGGTACATCATGAGGATCAGCCCAACGGCGATGGGAATGGAGGTGGTGCCGACCTGCAACGCATTCAAGTTGTCCACCATGTCGGGAAACCAGTAACCGCAACCGACGCCAACGGCCATGGCCAGAAAAATCCACACCGTCAAATAACGATCCAGAAACGAAAGCCTTTTGATGTTTTGACTACCCATGCCATCCACTCCTCTTATTCACAGCAAACGTTGACCAACAGCCCCTGTTGTTCCAACTTGTTTAATTCCTCCGACATGTCGGGCAACTGCATCAGCCCCAGTCCAACCTGCTCTAAGGTTTCTCGTCTCAGAGAGTAAAACACCCACTGCCCTTTGCGGCTCTCCTTGACGAACCCTGCCGTTTTCAATCGGCTTAAATGTTTGGAAACCGCAGGTTGGGAGATCTTAAACACAGGAACAAATTCGCATACGCAACAATCCCGATGATGAAGCATGGCCACCATTTTTAGGCGGGTGGGATCGGCCAACGCTTTCAGCATGTCCGCCAACTTTTCGATGTCCACATCCCTTCACCTTTCCTCTTAATAAATTTATCATATAACTATATGGTTATGCAAAAGAAACTTGTATGGATATGCAAATGGTTTGTTTCCATCGGATTACGATCGCGGTGCCCACAACATGACGGAAACGCCGATCATGCAAATCAACGCTCCGATCCAGTCGTAGAGATCGGGCGTTTTTCGGTCCACCAACCATCCCCAGATCACCGCCAATAGAATAAACGCTCCGCCGTAAGCGGCGTACACGCGACCAAAGTTGGGGAAGCTTTGCAGGGTGGGAATGATCCCGTACAGCACCAGGATCATCCCTCCCAGCACGCCGACCCAGAGCGGTTTTGATTCCCTCAGCCACAGCCAGACCAGATATCCGCCGCCAATTTCCGCCAGTCCTGCCGCCAAAAACAAAACAATCGCCTTTGCCATGGTTTCCCCCTTGAAATTAAATGGCGACCGGCGCCTTGATCGCCGGATGATGGCGGTAATCGACAAACTCGAAATCTTCGTACACATAATCGAATATGCTGGGCGGCTTCCGCTTGATGACGAGCCTCGGCAACGGAAACGGTTCCCGGCTCAACTGCAGTTTCGCCTGCTCCAGATGGTTACTGTACAGATGCACATCCCCGCCGGACCAGATGAGTTCGCCCGGTTCCAGATCGCACTGCTGCGCCATCATATGCGTAAGCAGCGCGTACTCGGCAATGTTAAACGGCAACCCCAGAAACACATCCACCGAACGCATCGTCAGCATGCACGACAGTTTGCCCTCCGCCACGTAAAACTGAAACATCACATGGCACGGCAGCAACTTCATCTGATCGATATCCGCCACGTTCCAAGCGTTTACGATATGGCGGCGGGAATCCGGATTGGTCCGGATCGCCTCCACCACCCGGGCGATCTGGTCGATCATGCGGCCGTCCGGCGCTTCCCAAGCCCGCCACTGCTTGCCGTACACCGGTCCCAGGTCGCCGTTTTCGTCAGCCCATTCGTCCCAGATCGTCACCCCGTTTTCGTTCAAATACCGAATATTGGTATCCCCTTTCAGGAACCAGAGCAGCTCATGGACGACCGACCGAATATGAATCCGCTTCGTGGTCAGCAACGGAAAACCTTGTGACAAGTCGAAACGAAGCTGGCGACCGAACACCGATATCGTTCCGGTTCCCGTCCGGTCCGTCTTGGGAACTCCATGGTCCAACACGTCTTTCAGCAAGTCCAGGTACACTTTCAACGGCATCACCTTCATTTTCACGATACATATACCTTACCGGTCACCACTTGATTTCCTGTCAAAACGGTTCGTTAGTGTAAAATCTTCGTGGGTGTAGGAATTGGAAAAAGCGGACATAGAAAAAGAGCTTCTCCCTTGGTAAAGTGATGTTTGCGCACAACACACCAAGAAGGAGGAAGCTCCTGTGAGCAACATTACCACAACAATGCCGACAATGAAAGAGATTGAGCAATGGATATTTCGGAAAATGCAGGAGGAATTCGCTCGTGCGATGAAGCAGGTGCTGGAGGCGCTGGATCAGCAGATCCTGGAGCAACGGGACCGAGAGCGTTATCGAGTAAAGGACGAGCGTGAAACAAGCGTCAACACAGTGTTCGGGAATGTGCGCTTTAAGCGGAGATTGTACTGTGACCGTAGAAGCGGCAAACACGTGTATCTGCTGGATCAGCTGTTGCAATTCGAAGGGCGCGGGAAAGTCAGTCCGCATTTGGAAGAGACAGCCATCGCATTCGCCAGCCAAGGACCGTCGTACCGGGACAGCGCTAAGCGGCTGGAGCAGCTCCTGGGATACAATGTGCTGAGCCACCAAGCGATCAGGGAAAAACTGATTGAGCGTGCGGAACAGCCGATGTCTGAGGTGAAGCGACGCCCAGCGCGAGTATTGTTCGTGGAAGTGGATGGGCTATACACGAAGCTGCAGCGGAGCAAGAAGCGTGGGATGGAGAACGCAATCGCTGTCGTACACGAAGGCTGGGAGAAGAGCGGCAAGCGAGTGCGGCTGAAGAATAAACAGCATTACCTGCATACGAGCGGCGGCAACTTCTGGGAAGGGTTCGGGGACTTTCTGGTGGAGCGTTACGAAATCGACGAGAACACGTGGCTTGTGGTGAACGGAGACGGCGCGGGGTGGATCGGGGAATGTACATCCTACTTTCACCAATGCCTGTACATGCTGGACCGCTTTCATGTGGCGCGTGATTTGAAACGTTTTGTCGGACATTTACCGAAGGTGTGGGAGACCGTGAGACGGTCGCTGGCCAAACAGGACGCAGCCGCGCTTATAGCGGCCTTAGAAAGCGTAGCGGAGCAAGAGATAGCGGAAGAGAACCGGAAGGATTGGAAGCAGTATAAAAGCTATCTGAAGCGGCGCGAGAAGCATTTGGACGACTACCGAAAAACACTCCAGGTGAAGGGGATCGACACAAGCGGTATGCGCCCGATGGGAAGCGCGGAATCGCAGATGCGCATATTCGCCAAGCGGACGAAGCGTGGCGGGTACAGTTGGAGTGAGCGAGGCGTCAGGGCGATGCTGTGGACAATGATGAGGATTAAAGAAGCCGGCATGGTTGTAAGAACGGTTGAAGGACATGCGAGTATGCAAGCAACGTCACAACAGCCAATAAACATGCGGCAATTGCTCAAGAACGTGACGCAACCAGTCAAGGGTTGTATCGCTGGAATGATTCGCATGCTGCAAGGACCGAAGCAAAGCAGCACAACGGGTATGGCACTCAAAGCTCTTCGCGGATAATGGCAAAAAATTCTGACAAATCACTTTTATTTGATGAAAGAACGAAGCAAAGCGCTTACAAGGAAGAGGTTTCCTTTGGGGTTCGCGTTCCAAGCATCTTAAATGACTGCCCACGCTAGCTTGACACTGACAAACGGTTCCACTTTCTTGACAATTGCACACCAAAAAATATACTATAAGGGCATCAGGATTGGTTCTTCTCCCTGATCCTCATTTTATCTTTACGGGGTTTCGATATGCAATGGTCAAAAGGAGAACTGGAGGACAAAATCAGCAAGGCTCTTACCCAGTGGGAAAAGGAATATTTGGGCCGCGGTTCCGTTTCGGTCAAAACGGATATTGTGCGGAATATGGTCATCGTCTTACTGAAGGGGGTTTTAACCCCTGCCGAACGCAATTTGGCCCAAACGACCGAAGGAATGCTCTCCATTAAAAAAATCCGGGCGGATCTCGTGGAATCGGGCAGCGACCAATTGAAGGAACTTATCGCAAACCTGACGGGCTCAAATGTGACCAGTTTCTACACCGACGTCAGCACCCGAACCGGGGAACGGGTCATGGTATTTATCCTCTCGGACAATCTGGAAGAACAATATTCATAGTTTCGGTGGATCCTTTAAACGGCCGGGCAAGGTCGGTTAAAGATAAACCGGGAAATATCGCACGTTTTGTTCCATGCCCATTGGTTCGGAACGTGCCGATTTTTCCCGGTTTTTTATTACAAAAAAAGGATGTGAAAACACATGACATTCCGAAAAACTACTGTGGATTATGACATGCTCATCCTCGTCGGTATTGGTCCAAAAGCGGACCTTGCGTTGGAACGATTCTTGGATGGCCATAAACAGAAAAAACCTCTGATTTTCCGTTGTGAAGAAGTGCTTGTCTGGGATCCTTACGGTTCTCTTGCCCGCAGCATCCTCAGCGCGCTCATGCGCTATTCGGCCATTCAGGAAATTTGGATTCTTGGATATAAGAGCGAGCAAGATTCCACTTTCTCCATTTTGTCGGAAAACGCCGATAAACGAACGGCTTCCACCGCAACCTATTTGATTTCTCATCTGTCCGGGCTGTCCGAAGACCGGTGGTTCCATGTTCCATCAGATGAAAGCTCGGGGGCCTGGAAAACCGCCCATTTGCTGCAAAACCATCCGCTGTTGCCCCGTCCAGTCAAGGTGAACGTTGCGCTTCTGGACAATCAAGATCATCTGATTGTCCAAGAGTGAGTCCCGTAAAATCAGGAGAAGAAGAGCCCACTAGCAGATCGTTTCCCGGAGAACACCCGACGTGGTCGCGAGACTACGAATAGGTTCGACATGGATCTCCATCGGATGAGGGATCGGGACTCGCACTCATACTTTGAACTTGCCGACTAACGCTTTCAGAGAATCCGACATTTCGCCAAGCTGATGAGCGGTTTTTAGCATTTCCTGGCTCGTGGCCGCCTGTTCTTCAGTCATGGCCGCAACCTCTTCCGTGAACGAGGCGGTTTCTTCCGTAATCTTCGTAATTTCCCGAATCGAACCTTCAATCGCTTTGCTTCCTGCGGACATTTGACCTACGGAAGCGGCAACCTCCATCACTTGCACGCTCAAGTTGTTCACTTCGTTCATAATGGCCCGGAACGATTCGCTGGCCTTCAGCATGGCCTGAACGCCATCCTTGACGCCATGGCTGTTCTCGTTTACTTTCTGGACGAGTCCGTTAATGCCGTTCAACATCACTTCAATGGTTTCATGGATCTCAACGGTCGAATTCGCCGCCTGGTCCGCCAGCTTGCGGATTTCACCGGCCACGACGGCAAACCCTCGGCCTTGTTCCCCGGCGCGCGCCGCTTCGATGGCGGCGTTCAGCGACAACAGATTGGTTTGATTGGAGACATCCTGAATATATCCGACCACATCCCGAATCTTTTCAGAAAGCAATGCCAGTTCCGCGGCGGAAGCCTGAATGTCGGAAAACGTTTCTTCGATCCGGCCGATTTTTTCCGCATTTGCCTGCATTTCGCCGGCATTCTTCGTCGCGACGGACTGCGCTCGCCTAGCAAGGTCGGAAACATCGGTTGTCGTGGCGGCAACCTGTTCCAGTCCCGATACCGTCTCCTGCAAGATCGCCGACATCTCTTCTGTCTGGGATACTTGCTGCTCCGCTCCCTGCGCTACGCGTTGAACAGATTCGGAAATTTGATCGGCAGCTTTGTAGCTCTCTTCTGCGCCAACCTTCAACATGGAGGAGGAGCGCTCCAATTCCAGGGTCTTCCTTTGAATATCGGCAATCATGCTCTGAAGACTGGATAACAGCAAGTTCGTTTGATCGGCCAAATCCTTCGTTTCGTCCTTTGTTTTCACTGTAATTCGTTTCGTCAAATCACCGCCGGAAGAGGCAATCTCTGCGATGGCGTTCCCGACTTTGCGTACGTTTCTGGCCGTCAATGCGCCAGTGAAGTAAGACGAAATGACCGAAACGATAAGTACCAGAAGCCCGGGACGATATCGTTGAAAATACAACGGATCTGGATCTCTCGGTTCCGAAGCATATCGAACAATTGGAGACGGAATTGGAAGACGACATCAACCATCGTGTGAACATGGCACTGGCCCAGGCGCAGAAGAAGATGAAAGCCGACATTTTCCAGTTTGCCGACGCTTTTTACCGTAAATATCCGCAGAAATGGAATCAAAACAAGGATCGCTGGGACGAGATCTATCCGAATGTGGGAGTCAGGCTGGAGACGAATGTGAAAGTTGCCAGACCGGGGTTGACAGGCAAAAGCTTTTTCCAGCCGGATCAAAGGTGATCAAAGAAATTGAAATGGGCGGCGGTTTTGGGAATTGCTGCGGTTTTGGTGCTGATAGCCCTGTACAAATGGCCGAAAATGAAGTCGCAAAAGAGGCTCAAAACCGAAATCAGTGCTTGACGAAATAATCCAAGGCTAAAAGTGGAAAAACATCTGCTAATCCTGTATTGTTGTAAGTCTCACCCAACAAACAACAAAGGAATAGACAGATGCATACTCAGTATATCAATGAACTGCTCGACTTACCAGAGTTAAAAATTCACCAAATTCTGTCCATCGATGCCGATGAAGTTCACATCGAAGCCGTGCCACTGGGTGACAAGCAATGTTGCCCCTGTTGCGGGTCCGACCAGGCGGTGATCCGTAAGGGAAGAAATGACATGCGGCGCATCCGGCATCTTTGTGTATTCGAGAAGAAAACCTATCTGCATGTGCCGTCCATCCGGATGTATTGTACGCGTTGCGAAGCCGGTTTTGTATGGGCGTACGAGTTTGTCGGACCCAGGCAGCGCTACAGCAAGCTTTTCCGCTCCCATGCCGTCGAACAGGCACTCGGTTCTACAGCCGCCCACAGCGCCCGGATGCAGCAGGCGCCGGCCAGCACCATACAGCGCATCCATCACGAAGCGGTTCCGGCGGAAGGGGAACGGATCTATAAACAAGTGTGGGAAGAAGCAAAAGAAATGGAAGAGCTGGTGTTAGGTGTCGATGACTTCGCGGTCAAGAAAGGCCATACGTATAACACCGGCATTCACAACCTGAAAGGCGAGACCATGCTTGATCTGCTGCCGGGCCGAAAGCTGGAGGAGCTTAGGACCTATGCCCAGGAGCATCCGGATTTCCTTCGGCTTAACCCCAAAGCGGTGGTCATGGATTTGGCCCAGGCTTACCATGCCTGGATCAGCGAGTGTTTCCCGAATGCCATTCGCATCGCGGACCGTTTTCATGTTCATGGGTACGTGATCAAATGCGTGCAAGAGGTTCGGAAAACCGTTCAGAACACCCTGTCGCCGCGGGCTAAGGCGCATCTGAAGGCGAGTCATCGGCTGTTGAACCCATCAGCGGAAAGCCTGAGCGAAGAAAGCCGAAAACGGCTGGAAACGCTGCTGAGTTACTCCCCGCTTCTTCGCAGCGTATGGGAGTGGAAAGAAGCGTTTGCGACCTGGTACGACTGCTCCCCCAGCTTTGCCGTTGCCCAACGGGGATTTGAGCGATGGTGCGAGCAAGGTGATCGAATCAACCATCCTGCAGTCCGAAGCACGCTTAAGACAATGCGCAACTGGAAAGAGGAGATCGTGAACTATCATCAATGCCGATGGACAAACGCAACCGTAGAAGGACGCCATAATCGCATTAAGGCCTTTCAGCGCCGGCATTATTTCACACGAAATCGCAGTCATTATAAAGCAGGCATTCTCATCGAATGCAACCGCCATCGGTTGTTGGGTTAACTGTCAAGCACTGATTTTGAGATTGATCCTCATTTTGCTTATATTCTAAAAACTGTTGGAGAGTTGATGCAATTTTCACCTGACGATTCATTTTTCATCAAGCTTGAGGTGCCTTACCTCTCTTCAGGTGCATTAAACAAAAGCGGTTCTAAAAAAGCTAAGATCGACATTGTGCTCGGATTGCAAAATGCTTCCGAGACGACTAAATGTGCGATTGAACTTAAATTTTTTCAGAAAGACAACCATAGAGAGCCGAACAACCGTTACGACGTTTTTGCGGACTTGCACAATCTTGAGAACTATGTAAACTCGGGGAATTACGATTTTGGCCTGTTTTTCATTTCGACCGACCATTTACATTATGTGGACCAAGACAGTTATTCTTCAGATACTGCTGATTTTGATTTCCGTCACGGAACAACCTATGAAGCAGGGCGAGTATTGGAGTATCGCACGGCCAAGCCATACGGAGTTCCGCTCATCCTTCAAAACAATTATCATCCTGAATTTCGAAAGTACGACTCTTTGAAAACGTGAAAAGGGCTCCAAATCTTTGGTAGAATGGTGTTTATCGAGAACACTACACCCAAAGAGAGGAGCACCTTTTAGGTGAAGTCTACCACACCCATCAGCAAAATCAAGACCGAATTTTCCTTACAAAACGCGACCAGTTTCGGCGGCATCAAAATCTTCCTGGAATACCTCGAAAAAATCAAGTTTGCCGCTGCTTTACAAAGGCTGTCATGCATGAAAGCAAACAACTCGCTGTTCCCCGTCTACCGTATTCTGCTTTATCTCGTCGTCGGCTGGATGCTCGGCTGCGAACGCCTCTTCCATTTCCGCAAGCTACAGCAAGACTCGCTTCTAAAGCGGTTTCTCGGTGGACGCTGTCCGCACCATTCGCTGTTATACAAAGAGTTGTCGCGTCTTAGCAAATCGCACCCGAAACTGTTGCCCGAATTGCGGTCGCTCAATCAGGAAATCATTGGACCTTGTTTACCAGAGGCTCTCATTCTGGACCTTGACTCCACCGTTGAAACCGTATATGGCGATCAGGGCGGAGCGGCTAAAGGCACGAACCCGCATAAGCCCGGCCGTAAGAGTTATCATCCTTTGCTGGCCTTCGAAGGACAGTCTCGTCTATGTTTGAATGCCGTTCTACGTTCGGGCAATACGCACTCCTCCACGGATGCGTCAGCTTTTCTTCACCAAACCTTCGAACTGCTGAGGGAGCATCCGGTGAAGTACGCGAGGTTCGATAAGGGCTTCGGCGGTGAAGATTTCTACGGCCTGTGGGAAGGCAAAGGAATCGGTTACGTCGGAAAGTTGAAATGGACAAAGCGCCTTGCAGAACAAGTCGCAGCCTGCCGGTACTGGAAACGATTCGTCGATGAAGACTGGATCATCGAAGGGATTACGATCATCTACAAAGCGACATCTTGGGAGAAGCCGCGCCGCGTAGCCATTATTCGCAAGGCACACATCGTTGATGATGGCCAGACCCGCATGGTGTTCGATTCGGACTGGCAATACGAAGCGATCGTCACCAATCTCGAATGGGAGCCGCTTGATCTGTGGCGCTTCTACAACCAGCGCTGCTCAATGGAGAACTATATCAAGGAAGCGAAGAACGGCTTCTCCATTGATAGAATTGCGACGAGCGAATTTGAGGCGAATGAACTCGACTTGCTGATCAAATTACTCGCCTACAATTTGTTCGAGCGATTCAAGCGAAGTTGCTGCGAACCGGTACATCAAGGTTACACAATCGCTCGGTTCCGATTAGAGTTCTTCCACTGCGCAGCAACGATTATTCGCCATAGCCGCAACATCATTCTCAAGCTGGCGAAAGACTTTGCAAACCGGTATGCATGGCAACGAATAGAAGCCAGGATCGCACTTTTGGAATGAGAAAACCCTAAATTTAACATGGAAGAAATCGCAGCCTCTTCAGCGGGGAGGGGGAAAGTGCATCTGCATAACGTTGATCTGAATCGAATGGACTGGGAAACCTCTACTTTTTTACAGTCCGCGAGGCAGATCCACTATATTCAGTGTTTGATATTACGGGCTTTCGAAATTTAGGATCAACCTGAATTTCGAAAGCCCATGATATCAAGACCTGTTTTGAACCGAGCGGCACACGAGCTGTAAGAAAAAGGGTAATTTCCCGGCGGAGCGAGACCAGATCCGCAATATGCGGATGGTTCTTCCCCCTCCCCATTGAAGAGGCTTCTCGGTTTCCATGTAAAATTAAGGGAGAAGTCATTCCAGTATGGCGATTCTGGCTTCGATTCGCTTCCAGACATGCCGGTTTGCAAAATCTTTTGCTAACCTGAGAATCACATTGCGGCTGTGCCGAATCAGCGTCGCGGCGCAATGAAAGAACTCCAGACGGAAACGGGCAATCGTGTAACCTTGATGAACCGGCTCGCAGCAGTCACGCTTGAACCGTTCGAACAGGTTGTACGCCAGCAGCTTGATGAGCAGATCGATTTCATTCGCCTGAAAATCGCTGGTCGCAATCCGGTCAATCGAAAACCCGTTCTTGGCTTCCTTGATGTAGTTTTCCATACAGCAGCGCTGGTTGTAGAACCGCCACAGGTCAATCGGCTCCCAATCCAGATTGGTCACGATCGCTTCGTATTGCCAATCGGTGTCGAATACCAAGCGGGTCTGTCCGTCATCGATTACCTGCGCTTTGCGAATGATCGCCACGCGGCGGGGCTTTTTCCAGGATGTCGCTTTGTAAATGAGCGTAATCCCTTCGATAATCCAGTCTTCATCGACAAATCGTTTCCAGTACCGGCAGGCTGCAACCTGCGCCGCAAGGCGCTGCGTCCATTTCAGCTTGCCGACATAGCCGATTTTCTTGCCTTCCCACAGGCTATAGAACTCCTCGCCGCCGAAGCCCTTGTCGAATCGGGCATATTTCACCGAACGTCCGCCAAGGAGCTCGAACGTTTCGTTCAAGAACGAAGCAGCATCCGTAGAGGCATGCGTGTTCCCCGATCGGAGGACGGCATTCAGGCACAGACGGGACTGCCCCTCAAATGCCAGCAGCGGGTGGTAGCTTTTGCGGCCGGGCTTATGCGGGTTCGTGCCTTTCGCAGCGCCGACTTGATCGCCGTATACGGTTTCCACCGTGGAGTCCAGATCCAGGATGAGCGCTGACGGCAGGCAGGGCTGAATGACGGTCTGATTGAGCGTTCGCAGTTCCGATCGCAGGTGGAGGCAATATGTTCGCATACGAATCAGTTCTTTATACAGCAAGGTGTGGTGCGGGCATCGCCCGCCGAGAAATCGCTTGAGAAGCGAGTCGTGCTGCAGTTTGCGAAAATGAAAGAGCCGCTCGCAGCCGAGCATCCATCCAACGATGAGGTAAAGCAGAATGCGATAAACCGGAAATAACGAGTTGTGAGCTTTCACACACGACAATCCGCGTAATGCCTGAGAAAGCCTGATTTTCTCCAGGTATTCCAGAAAGATTTTGACGCCACCGAAGCTGGTAGCATTCTCCAGAGAAAATTCAGTCTTGATTTTGCCGACGGATGTGGTAGACTTCACCTAAAAGGTGCTCCTCTCTTTGGGTGATGTTGTTCGTACAAACACCATTCTACCAAAGATTAGGGGCACTTTTCATGTTTTCAAATCGCGATACTTTCGAAATTTAGGATCAATTTTTGATCCATGCTGTATCGCCTCAAGTTAGTGTAAAATCTTCGTGGGTGTAGGAATTGGAAAAAGCGGACATAGAAAAAGAGCTTCTCCCTTGGTAAAGTGATGTTTGTCCACAACACACCAAGAAGGAGGAAGCTCCTGTGAGCCACTTTACCACAACAATGCCGACGATGAAAGAGATTGAGCAATGGATTTTCCGGAAAATGCAGGAGGAATTCGCTCGTGCGATGAAGCAGGTGCTGGAGGCGCTGGATCAGCAGATCCTGGAGCAACGGGACCGAGAGCGTTATCGAGTAAAGGACGAGCGTGAAACAAGCGTCAACACAGTGTTCGGGAATGTGCGCTTTAAGCGGAGATTGTACTGTGACCGTAGAAGCGGCAAAACACGTGTATCTGCTGGATCAGCTGTTGCAATTCGAAGGGCGCGGGAAAGTCAGTCCGCATTTGGAAGAGACAGCCATCGCATTCGCCAGCCAAGGACCGTCGTACCGGGACAGCGCTAAGCGGCTGGAGCAGCTCCTGGGATACAATGTGCTGAGCCACCAAGCGATCAGGGAAAAACTGATTGAGCGTGCGCAACAGCCGATGCCAGCGGTGAAACGGCGCGCTGCCCGCGTGCTGTTCGTGGAAGTGGATGGGCTATACACGAAGCTGCAGCGGAGCAAGAAGCGTGGGATGGAGAACGCAATCGCTGTCGTACACGAAGGCTGGGAGAAGAGCGGCAAGCGAGTGCGGCTGAAGAATAAACAGCATTACCTGCATACGAGCGGCGGCGACTTCTGGGAAGGGTTCGGGGACTTTCTGGTGGAGCGTTACGAAATCGACGAGAACACGTGGCTTGTGGTGAACGGAGACGGCGCGGGGTGGATCGGGGAATGTACATCCTACTTTCACCAATGCCTGTACATGCTGGACCGCTTTCATGTGGCGCGTGATTTGAAACGTTTTGTCGGACATTTACCGAAGGTGTGGGAGACCGTGAGACGGTCGCTGGCCAAACAAGACGCAGCCGCGCTTATAGCGGCCTTAGAAAGCGTAGCGGAGCAAGAGATAGCGGAAGAGAACCGGAAGGATTGGAAGCAGTATAAAAGCTATCTGAAGCGGCACGAGAAGCATTTGGACGACTACCGAAAAACACTCCAGGTGAAGGGGATCGACACAAGCGGTATGCGCCCGATGGGAAGCGCGGAATCGCAGATGCGCATATTCGCCAAGCGGACGAAGCGTGGCGGGTACAGTTGGAGTGAGCGAGGCGTCAGGGCGATGCTGTGGACAATGATGAGGATTAAAGAAGCCGGCATGGTTGTAAGAACGGTTGAAGGACATGCGAGTATGCAAGCAACGTCACAACAGCCAATAAACATGCGGCAATTGCTCAAGAACGTGACGCAACCAGTCAAGGGTTGTATCGCTGGAATGATTCGCATGCTGCAAGGACCGAAGCAAAGCAGCACAACGGGTATGGCACTCAAAGCTCTTCGCGGATAATGGCAAAAAAATTCTGACAAATCACTTTTATTTGATGAAAGAACGAAGCAAAGCGCTTACAAGGAAGAGGTTTCCTTTGGGGTTCGCGTTCCAAGCATCTTAAATGACTGCCCACGCTAGCTTGACACTGACTCGCCTCAAATTCTGCTTTAATTCTTATGCTCAATATGGTATAGTTTGTTGTAGGTTGTTGGATGAAACACTAATATCTCTATTATAGTTGATTGGAGCAAAGCATGCCCAACTTTTTTTATGGGCATGCTTATTTTATTTTGTATTCAGGAGGTTAAGCATGAAAAGCGTACTCTCATATCCTAATCGTGGAAAGTGGGGGCTTGCTACATATAGAGGAAATTGCTCCGGTTATCTTATTAAGGACTTGCTTGAGTTTTATAAACCACGTACATTTTTAGAAGTTTTTGCGGGGGGTGGAACTGGTTATGAGGTTGCAAAAGAGTTGGGATATACCGACTCTGTCCATTTAGACCTTAATCCAGAGTGGGGTGGATGGAATGCGTTGAAAGACGACGTACCAATCTGTGCAGATTTTATTTTCTGCCATCCACCATACTATGACATGGTGATTTATTCAGGAGAAGTATGGGGGACGGCACATAAAGATGATTTGTCTAGAGCGGAGAGTTACGAGGATTTTATCAGAAAGCTAGATTTTGTCCATGAAAAGCTTTTTTCTAGTTTGTCTGTTGGTGGGAGATTAGCAACACTAATTGGAGACTGCAGGAAAAATGGAAGGTACTATTCAATAATTAAAGACATGAAATATTTTGGCACACTTGAATCACATATAATTAAGGTGCAACACAATGCTCATTCAATGCGCAAGGAATATCAAGGTAAATTCATACCTATAGTCCATGAGCATCTGCTAATTTTTCGGAAGTAACTTTTTACGACTGAGTATGGTTTCAGTATGCAACCCCATCAAACAACCAAATTATTACTCAATTCCTAACTTAGCCTCAACCTTTTAATTCGACATCTTGTAGGTGACAGAGCCGTCGTCGTTGACTGTGGCTTCGCTGACGCCTTTGGATTTCGCGTCTTCGATCACCTGTTCGGCGTCCTGGTCGCCGAAGAACGAAGCGGGGAGGGTGATTTCGACATTTCGCGAGCCTTTGTCAACCTCGATCCCCGACGAATTGCTGTCTTCCTGCTTGCTGTTGTCCTGATTGGATGCTGCATCCGTTTGTGCGTTTGCATCAGTCAGCGAAATGTGCTCATCCTTGCTGCCGCCCGAGCAAGCCGACAGGGTCAATAGTGCGATGATTGCCATGAAAACAAGCTTCTTCATAAAAGTAAAAATCACTCTCCGTTAAATATTCTTTTGCATTATATAGGGATTTCCTGATTTTTGCAATTCATTTTGTCGAATTTGCATATTTGCTCGGGTTAGGCACTGTGCTATAGTTTATTCTGTTGCGCGAATTTTTACAGAAAGGACCATCAGGCTTGAATCATCAGACATCTCAGAACGGGGCCGACCAACCGTCGAAAAAAGAACTGTTCACGTCATCCGGCTTCATTCTGGCCGCGATCGGCAGTTCGGTCGGGCTCGGCAACATGTGGAAGTTTCCCTATATCACGGGACAGCACGGGGGAGCGGCATTCTTTCTGCTGTTCATCGTCTGTCTGCTGATTACGGGGCTGCCGGTGCTGCTGGCGGAGATGACGATCGGACGCAGCGGGCGCCGAAACGCCGCCGGTTCCTTGTACCAGCTCACGGGAAACCGGTTCTGGGGCATGGTGGGGCTGCTTTTCATCCTGACCGCTTTCCTGATCATGTCGTATTATGCCGTGGTGGCGGGCTGGACGCTCCATTATACGGTGGAATCGTTCACCGGGCTTATGTTCGGCGAGGGAACGGATTACAAAGAGAAATTTCTCGATTTCGCATCAGGCTATCTGCCGATCTTCTGGCAGGCGGTGACGATGCTGATCGCCGGCTGGGTCATTGCCCGCGGCGTATCCGGCGGCATCGAGAAGTTCAATAAAATCTTGATCCCCAGCTTTTTCGTCATTCTGGTCGTGTTGATGTGGCGTTCGCTGACGCTGCCGGGTGCGGGTCAGGGCGTGGACTTCTTTCTGCGGCCCGATTTTTCGAAGCTGGTGTAACCGTCAAGTACCTTTGAACAAATTTCGCGAATTTATTTTCAACAACTAGAAATTTCCAAATATGGTTTGGCGGTGCTTGAGCCGGTAGCTGTCTCCTGTCAGGTGAATCACCTCGCTTCGATGCAGGATCCGGTCCAGAATGGCGGTTGTGACGGCCGGATCCCCGAGCAGTTCTCCCCAATCTTCCGGTCCTTTGTTGGACGTCAGGATGATGGAGGCCTGCCCATACAGTTTGTTGATCAACTGAAAGAACAAGTGAGCCTCCTGCCGATCCAGCGCCATGAACATCAGATCGTCCAGAATCACCAGATCGGAACGGATGATCCGATTCACCCGCAGCTGGGCGTTTCGGGAAATCTCTTGCGTCTTCAAGAGATGCAACAACTGATCCATCGTGACGAAACTGACGCTATATCCTTGATTCAATGCCTCGACGCCCAGTCCAATCGCCAGATGCGTCTTCCCGACGCCTGGCGGGCCCAGAAAGAGCAAGTTATAATGCTGCTCCAGCCACATCAGTTCCCGAAGTTGCTGCAACTGACGTTGTCCCAGGGACGGTTGTTCGTCGACCCGAAATTCGTCCAACGTTTTCAGTTCCGGGAACGCGGCGCGTTTGTACCGACGGGCAAACTGCTTTTCTTCCCGTTTTTTCAACTCGTACGAAAGCACGCGCTGCAAACACTGGCGGTAACTCCACTGCCTGGTTTCGGCTT
Organism: Thermobacillus composti KWC4; assembly: GCF_000227705.2. Lineage (GTDB taxonomy): Bacteria > Bacillota > Bacilli > Paenibacillales > Paenibacillaceae > Thermobacillus > Thermobacillus xylanilyticus. The sequence goes on along the minus strand of NC_019897.1, from coordinate 3,677,228 downwards.
CCATCAGGAGTTCGTCCAGCGCCCCAGCGGCGGCGGTTAACTGCAGCGCGCTGAATACGGACTTCAGTTCCATCGTCGCTTCACTCATCGGGCTCCCTCCAGGATGGCTTGATATACGTCAAACGGGCGAACTTGCGGCTTCATCTTCAGTTTCTGCCGTTCCGGCTCGCTGAGCAACCGGACATCGGTCGGAACGGCTGGTGCCGCGGCCGATTTCAGAGCCGCGTAATAGTGCAGGGCATCCACGAAATCCGTGGCTTGGTAGAGTCGATGTTTCAGACAATAGGCCAACGCTTGCGCCAGCACATCCGGATCCGCGTCTTTGGCGTGTCGATCGATCCATTGCAACTGGTCCCGAATGTAACGCGGTTTTTGTTCCCGGATGACCGCCAGATAGGATCGGGCTTGCGCCGGTTCTGGAAAGCGGGCGGCCACGTGTTCCATATAGGCGCCAATCCCTTTGGAACGATCCCGGGCATGGTTGGTGTTTTTGATGAGTTTGCCTTTACCCGCATGCAGCGGATGGCGGGCCAGTTCCTCGCCGGTTGCCGGATCGAACGCCACCAACTGCTTGTCCGGCGTCACGCGAATCTCCACAGACGTGTCCGTGCCGGTGTAGGTGCCAAGCGGCAGCGAGTACCGGTTCCCCTGAAAGACAATCGTATTGTCTTTTCGCACCCGTCTTGTTATACTGGGTGCAGAATTGGTTTGTATTTTTTCGGGAACCGGCAGGAGATGGCGCCGCTCTTCGGCGAACACGTCCGCCGGTATTTTTTGGTCGTGTGATGCATCCGCCCGTTTCCGGTTCGGTTCAACCAAGCCAAACAGTCTTCGTTCCACCGGTCGATGTGGGTAAACGTCCGATGGCGCGCAAAGTTGCGTTTGACGAAACCGACGACGTTTTCCACCCGCCCCTTGCTTTCCGGATCTTGCTTGCGGCACATGCGAATCTGAAATCTGCGCTGCCGGACGTAGGCGGCAAATTCGGCCGTCAGAATCAGATCGCCGTGGTTTTCGCTTACAAGCAGAAGATGATCCTGGTCATAGACGATCTCGCGAGTCATGCCGCCGAAAAATTCAAAGGCGTTCTCGTGGCAGCGGATCACATCCGCCGTGGTAAACGGTCGATCCTGCCATTCCACGTATTTGTACCGGGAATGGGACAGGACAAACGTGATGCACCATAACCGTACGGGATGCTGATGAAGATCGTGCGTTCTCGTTTCGCCGAAGTCAACTTGCATCTGCTGTCCCATGGGCGGGTCTTCCACCGCTTCGTACTGGCGCATCGGTTTGCTTTTCGGGATACCATGCCGCTCACGCAAGTGCCGGACGAAGTGCCGAACGGTGCTCTCGCAGACGTTGGCATCCAAGCGCCGTTCCTTCAACCAGTCATGAATCTGAGCGGCCGATAGGTCCGGATATTCCCGCAACCATTGAAGAACTTGGGATTCAAACGGATCCAGCTTCTTTCGCCGCGTCTTCACCGATTCGATGAATGCCTGCATTTCTTCCGGCGACATGTTCAGATATTTGTACACGGTGTTTCGAGAAATGTTCAGTTTGCGGGCTATCTGTGAAACATTGAGCCCCAACTGTTTCAGTTGATAGATTTCAATGTACATAGGCCACCTTTCCGCAGATTTCATTCTCCTCACCCTACACTGATGAATTTCCAGCTTGATTATATCGGGTGAGGGAGAATCAGGGAATTCGTGTTCAAGATTATTTCGTGTTTCTTGTTAATTTTATTTTAGCGGTTACAGCTGGATGCGGAGTCCGCGCTGATCGCCCTGGGACATGCCTTCTTCTCGCTGTCCCTGGGGATGGGCTGCATGGTGACCTACGGTTCCTATGTGAATCAGAAGCAGTCGCTCGGATCCGCAACGTGGGCCATCGGTTTCGGGGATATGCTGTACGCGTTCATCGCGGGCCTCGTCATTTTCCCGACGGTGTTCTCCTTCGGCCTGGAACCGGGGGAAGGCGTCGGTCTGGCGTTCATGGCGCTGCCGGCGGCGTTCTCGCAGATGCCGCTCGGCTTTCTGTTCGGCGGGTTGTTTTTCCTGCTGCTCAGCATCGCCGCGTTGACCTCCGCCGTCTCCATTCTTGAGGTGCCGGTCGCCTATGCGATGGAACGGTGGAAATGGAGCAGGAAAAAGGCGGCGGTCATCGTCTCGGGCGCCTGCTTCGTTGTCGGCGTTCCGTCGGCGCTGTCGGTCGGCGGCGTGCTCGGTTCATGGCAGCCCGGCGGCAAGACGATCTTTGATTGGGTGGATTTCAGCACCGCGTATATTTTGATGCCGTTCTGCGGTCTGATTGTCACCCTGTTCGCCGGATACGCATGGAAACGGGCGGGAGAAGCGGCTGGCCTCACGGGATTCCGGTACCGGGTATGGATGTTCTTGCTGCGCGTGGTGGCGCCGGCGATGATTGTGCTGGTGTTCCTCTATTTCATGGGTGTCATTTCGGTGTAGGCTGCCGGTGAATGAGCTGCCGGAAGCCGCCGAATAGCTGGACGGATGGATCCCCGCTCGGCCGCGTGCCGGGCGGGGATCCTTTCGCTTGGGTCCCTGCGGTCCCGCTTATTCGACCAGATAGAACCCTTTGTGCCGGACATATTTCGTGTACATGTCGACCGGCAGCTTCTGGCCCAGAATCGCGGTGAGCTTGCCCGACCAGTTGGCCTTCCGGCGGTTGAACAGGCGCGAGCCGTAATAGGTCTCGATCTGCCGGTCAAATTCATCGATGGCGGCTTTGAGACTCGGATTGTACCGGTTCTCGAAAAATACGGCGGAACGCGGCAGACGCGGCTTCTGTTCGGGGGACTCGCCGGGAACGCCGACCGCCAGCCCGCACAGCGGGATGACGAATTCGGGCAGGCCGAGCCATTCGTCGAGATCGGGGAGGGCTTCGTTGATCCCGCCGATCATGACGGCTCCGAGTCCCATCGATTCGGCCGCGACATTGGCGTTCTGCAGGGCAAGCCCGGCGCACAGCACGGCGGTCTGAAAGACGTACGTGGAGCCGAGGTTGCGCTTCATGGCCGCCTGCCGGGCCGGATCGCCGGCCGCCAGGATGCGGTACAGATCGGCGCAGAAGATGAAGAAGTAGCCGCATTCCCCGACCGGAGGATTGTTCGAGCGCTTCGCGATGTTCTCCAGCAGCTTCGAGTCGGTAACGCCGATGATCGAGAACGGCTGCATGTGCATCGAGGAAGGCGCCATCTGCGCCGCTTCCACGATGGCGTCGATCTGTTCGTTCGTCAGCGGAACAGGCTTGAACTTGCGGATCGAGCGGTGACTGCGGATGACTTGCAACACGTCGTTCATTCAGGTTTGCCTCCCATTCATCGATTGGGGCCATCCGGATGGTTTCCACGGAAACCATAATAGCAGGCGGTGATGAGGTTGTCAAATGGTTTATGTGGAAACCATATCGGCGCCATGCTATAATCGACAGTGAAAGGCAGGGATCCCGCGTGGATGAACGGTTGCTCGATTTCAAAAAACGGATCGAATCCGCCATGTACCGGATCTACGTCAGCGAGTCGGACGAAGACCAGGACCGGCTCTGGCTGATGGAGCGCATCACGGACGACAGACTCAGGAAACTGCTGCCCCGCATGTCCATTTCCGGCCTGCATGTTCTGGACGTCATTGAGGCGCACCCGGACGGCATCAAAGGCATCGATATCGCCCGCGAGCTGGGCATCACGAAGGGGACGGTCTCGAAAATTACGCGCAAGCTGCTGGAGCAGGAGTTGATCCGGAAAGTGCAGCGGCCGGACAATTTGAAGGAGATTTATTTTCTTGCGACCCCGCTGGGGGCGGAGCTGGCCGGGCTGCACCGGCTGTTCCACCAGGAGCAGGACAAGAAAGCGATGGCGCTGCTGAGCGGTTACGATGCGGCGTCGCTGGAGATTGTGGCGGATTTTCTGGAGAAGCTGGCCGATCTTCGCCAGGAGGCGGAGCCGGAGGAAGGCTGAAACATTTGAAAGCGGTCGACCAAATGAAAAAATCCCCGCCAGGCCGTGTGCCGTGCGGGGATTTCATCCTTTTATCGTTATGCTCAGGCCCGCCGATGGCGGAAGATCAGGTAAATGAAGAACGGCGCGCCGATCGCTGCGGTGAAGACGCCGGCCGGGATATCCAGCGGGTTGAACGCGGTTCGCGCGGCGAGATCGGCCAGCATCAGGACGAGCGACCCCGTGAGCGCGGATACGGGCAGGACGCCGCCGTAAGCGGGCCCGACCAATTTGCGGGCAATATGCGGCGCCATCAGGCCGATGAAGCCGATGGTGCCGCCGATCGCGGCCGCCGACCCCGCCAGTGCGACGCTGATGATCAGAAGCATCGTCCGGTTGAATTGCACGCGGCTGCCGACGCCGATCGCCACTTCATCGCCCAGCGCCTGCACGTTCAAATGTCTCGCGTTCATGAAAGCGAGCGGCATGAGGATCGCCCACCAAGGCAGCAGCGTCAGCACGTCGCGCTCCCATGAGGTGCCGTAAATGCTGCCGGTCATGAAGGTGAACGCTTTGACGGCCACCGCGGTGGGGGTGAACTGCGCGCTCAGGATAAGCATATAGGTTACCGCCGTGATCGCGGTCGCCATACCTATGCCGATCAGCACGAGCCTCAGCGGCGTGATCCCGTGCCGATAGGCGAACAGATAGATCAGCAAAGCCGCGCCGAATGCGCCGATGATGGAGCTGACGGGCATGAACTGAATGCTGTGGTGGGAGAAATACAAGATAAAGACGACCGTCCCCAATGCGGCGCCCCCGGTGATGCCGATCACATCCGGCGAGGTGAGCGGGTTGCGCACGATGCCCTGCAGTACGGCGCCGGATACGGCCAGCATCGATCCGATCATGATCGCGATGACGACGCGGGGCAAACGAAGCTTGAGAATGATCATCGACGCCGCGGCGTCGCCATGTCCCAGCAGGGCTTTGACCACGTTGACGGGACTGATCATCGTGCTGCCGAGGCCGGTGCAAATGATCATGACGACCGCGTTGGCGACCAACAGCAGCACGATCATGGACAAGGTTCGGTTGCGAATACGGAAGGCATGTGTGGCGCCTTGCGGCGTCAGCCCGTTGTTCATGCTCAGGACGCATCTCCTCTTCTGGCGATATACACAAAGAACGGCACGCCGATAATGGCGGTCATGACGCCAACCGGCACTTCTTTCGGAAACGCGATGTAGCGCGATCCGACATCCGCATACAGCAGCAAAATGCCGCCCAGTACAGCGCTGTAGGGAATGACCCACCGATGGTCGAGGCCGACCAGATGCCGCGCCAGATGCGGGATCATGATGCCGACAAACGCGATGGGCCCGGCAATGGACACGGAGCCGCCGGCCAGCAGGACGACGAAGATGCCGGCGATCAGCTTGATGGCGAGCGTCTTCTGCCCGAGTCCCGTGGCGACATCCTCGCCCAATGTCAGCAAGTTCATATGCCGGGCCATGATGCATGCGCCGATCAAGGCTATGGACATATAAGGGGCTGCCGACAGGAAAATATCGAGATCCCGGCCGGCAACGGAACCGACGAACCAGAACAAGACCTGGTCAAAGGTTTGTCCGCTGGTCATCAGCACGCCCAAGGAGAGGGATGAGAAGAAAGCGGTCATGGCGGCGCCCGCCAACGTCACTTTGAGCGGCGTGAGCCCGTCGCTTCCGATGGAGCCCAGAATATAGACCAGTGCGGCGGCAGCGGCGGCGCCGATGAACGCGAGGGTCGCGAAGGTCGAAAGGCCCCCCGCCCCGAAGAAAGCGGAGCCTGCGACGACGAAGAAAGCGGCCCCGGCATTGATGCCGAAAAGGCTTGGCGACGCAAGGGGATTGCGCGTGACGGCTTGCATCAAGGTGCCGGCAACGGCAAGGCTGGCGCCCGCCGCCGCGGCGATCAACGCGCGGGGAAGCCTGGCCGTCGTGACGATGAGGTGCTCCTGCGACCCATTGAAATTCGTGAACGCCTCGATGATCGTCCTCCAATGGATGTTGGCCGCGCCGAAGGCGATGCTGCAAATCATGCCGATGATCAGGATGAGGAACGCCAGGATGAATCCCGCAATTCGCTGTGCACGTGTATGAAGAAGTGCGCTCATAGAATCCCCGTTTCAGCAAATGAAATGGAATGAATCAAGTGTAATTCTAGGGGATCGGGGAAAAAGCGTCAATGATTTTGAAAATCATTATCAAAAATCTATTGACTTCGGGCGGCGCCCCTGCTATAGTTTTGCTTCGAAATGGTGTTGAGAATGATTTTCACTTGCAAGGGAGAGAGATGACTTGTTCCAGTATAGGGCACACAAGACGGTCTGGGCGGCAGCCGCGATTGTGCTGGCCATCTCCTTGATCCTGGCGGGGTGCGGCCAATCGAACCCGAACGCCTCGAATGACGGAGCGAATACGCCGTCGGCAAGTCCGCAGTCCGGGAATCCGGCACCGGAGCAGCATGAACCGAACGGCGGCGACGGCGGCCGGAAAATCGTCCACGCCATGGGCGAGACCGAAGTTCCGGACAACCCGCAGCGCGTGGTCGTGCTGACGAATGAAGGCACCGAAGCGTTGCTTGCGCTTGGCGTCAAGCCGGTCGGAGCGGTCAAATCGTGGACCGGTGATCCGTGGTACAAGCATATTGAGGACCACATGGAAGGCGTGACGGTCGTCGGCGATGAAAGCCAGCCGAACATCGAGCTGATTGCAAGCCTGCAGCCCGATCTCATCATCGGCAACAAGCTGCGTCAGGAGAAAGTGTACGACCAGTTGAATGCGATCGCGCCGACGGTGTTCTCCGAAACGCTGAGAGGCGAATGGCAGACGAACTTCATGCTCTATGCCGAGACGCTCGGACTGAAAGAGAAAGGCGAACAGCTCATCGCCGATTTCGATCGCCGTGCCGCCGAATTCAAAGCCAAGGCGGGCGACAAGCTGAACGAGAAAGTCTCCGTGGTCCGTTTCATGGCAGGCAAAATTCGCATCTACCTGGAAGACACCTTCACCGGCATCGCGTTTTCCAAGCTGGGCATCACGCGTCCCGACCATCAGCTGAATTACAAGGATACGTTCGTGGAGGAGATTACGAAGGAACGTCTGCCGGAAGCGGATGCGGACCGGATCTTCTATTTTACCTATGATACCGGCGACGGCAAAGGCAACGAGATGGAGAACGAAATCTTGAACGATCCGCTCTGGAAGAGCCTGAAAGCCGTTCAGAACGGCAAAGCGATCCGGGTGGACGACGCGATCTGGAACACCGCAGGCGGCATTATCGCAGCCAATCAGATGCTGGACGAGATCTACGAAATTTACGAGATTGAATAAGCTTCATGCAGACAGCGCAAGGGAAATCCTTGCGCTGCCGATTTTGCATGGGCCAAGCTTTCCGCTTGGCCCATTGCCTGTTGAACGGTCTTTAGTTCTGTGCCACCGTCTGTCTGGCGAATTGGTTGACCGGCCGCTCCAATCCCAGATGCTCGCGCAGCGTGCTGCCTTCATATTCCTTGCGGAATATGCCGCGTTCCTGCAAGATCGGGATCACCAGTTCCACGAATTCGTTCAGGCTTTCCGGGAATACCGGCGGCATCACGTTGAAGACGTCGGCGGCGCCGTTCTCGAACCATTCCTGCAGTTGATCCGCGATTTGTTCCGGGGTGCCCAGGATCTCCCAATGCCCGCGTCCCGTGATGACGCGGCCGATCAGCTGACGAATGGTCAGATGCTCACGCTCGGCCATGTTCCGGATCAGTTCGAACCGGCTCTTGTTGCCGTTGATCTCTTCCAACGGCGGCAGCTGCGGCAGCGGTCCGTCCACATCATACCGGCTCAGATCCACCCCCAGTTGGAACGACAGCCGTTCCACCCCGACCTGCAGGGGGACCAGCTCTTCCAAATACTTCTTCTTCGCCCGGGCCTCTTCTTCCGTCCGGCCGATGATCGGGAAGACGCCCGGCATGATCTTCAGCTCATCGGGCGAGCGGCCGTATTTGGCCAATCTGCCTTTCACATCGCGATAGAATGCCTGCGCTTCCTCCAGCGTCTGCCATGCCGTAAAGACGACTTCGGCGGTTCTGGCCGCCAGTTCTCTGCCGGCTTCGGAAGAGCCGGCCTGCACGATGACGGGATAGCCTTGCGGCGGGCGCCCGATGTTGAGCGGACCGCCGACCGACAAATGCCTGCCTTCGTAATTCACTCGGTGGACTTTGCGTTTGTCCAGGAATACGCCTTTCTCCTGATCGTAGAGGATCGCGTCGTCTTCCCAGCTGTCCCACAGTTTCTTCACGATGTCCAGAAATTCATGGGCGCGCTCATAACGCAGGTGGTGCGGCCAGTCCTGGTCCCGCTTGCCGAAGTTCCGCGCGGCCTCTTCGCCGGTGCTCGTCACCACGTTCCAGCCGGCGCGGCCTTTGCTCAGGTGATCCAGCGACGCAAATTGACGGGCCAGGTTGAAAGGCTCGTTATAGGTGGTGGAAGCGGTGGCGACGAAGCCGATCTTCTCCGTCACGGCGGCCAGGTAGGAAAACATCGTGAGCGGTTCGAACTGGGTCACGCGCGCCCCGTATTCGAACGCCCTGGAGGTATAACCCGCCGACACGCCGTCCGCCACAAAGATCAAGTCGAATTTTCCTTTCTCGGCCGTTCTCGCCAGTTCCGCCAGATAGCCGGGGTTCCACAGATTCTCCCGCTTCGTGGAAGGATCGTGCCAGGCTCCCGCATGCTGACCGGGCAGCATGAAGAATGCGCCGAGGCTCAATTGACGTTTGCTCATCGGTTTCTCTCCTCTCCTTGTTAACGGATTTTTTGAATCTATGAGTGGTTTAGCTTGATCGTCTCGAAGTATCCCAGCGCTTCTGCCAGTTCGGGGAGGATCACCGCGCCCGGCGAACCGAGATATTGCAGCACCTTGTCTTCCTCACCGCTTTTGGCGTCGGAGGTGGCGCATCCGGCGGCGGCCAGGGCGATCAGGGTCACAGCAGCCATCATCCGCGACAGTCTTCTGGTTCTCATCGCACTTCCTCTTTTCTCACAGTTTCATTGCGGGTTCGGTTCCTGTTTCCAACGGGACAACCGGCGCTCGATGCTGACGAGTCCGTAGTTGATCAGCAGGCCGAGCAGGGAAATCGTCAGAATGCCCGCGTACATCTCCGAGATCAGGAAGTTGTACTGGGCGTACGTAATGTAGTAGCCAAGCCCGGCTTTCGCGCCCACCATTTCGGCGGCGATCAGGACCAGGATGGCGCCCGTGCCCGCCATACGTATTCCGGTAAAAATAGTCGGGATTGAGGCAGGCAAAATGACGCTGCAGAACAGTTTGAACGAGCCGAGATTCATCGAGCGCGCCGATTTGATGAGCAGCGGATCGACATCCCGCACGGCCGAAATCGTATTGAGCAGCACCGGCCAGAAGCAGGCGAAGGTGACGATGGCGACTTTGGACACTTCGCCGATTCCCAGGATCAGGATGAATACCGGAAGCAAGGCCAGCGCCGCCGTGTTGCGGAACAGCTCCAGAAACGGCTGCAGCAAATCGCGCGCGAGCGGATACCAGCCCACCAGCAGCCCCAGCGGGATGGCGGCAAGCAGCGCCAGCGAAAAGCCGAAGACGGAACGAAAGATGCTCGATTCAAAGTGATACCACAGCTCGCCCGACACCATCATGTTCCACCAGGCTTGCATGACGTCGGAGAACGGCGGCAGAAACAGCCGGTCCACCAGGTTGATGCGGGAGGAGAACTCCCACAGCAGGAGGAACAGGACGATGACGATCGACTTTTTCAACGCGCCCAGCAGGGAAAATCGGTTCCACCCGAGCCTGGAGGGGATGGTGACGGGTTTGCCGATGCTCTCGGTTTTCTGAATGGATGCCATGGTTTCCTCCACTCCTTCGCGTTCAGATGTAAGCTCCCCGGTATTCCGGTTCGTGGAGCAAATTCCAAACCTCCGAACGCGCCTTGAGATATTCGGGATGGGCGTTGATGTCCGTTTCGAACAGGCGGTTTTTCAACGGAACCTCGACGATCTTTCTCACGGTGCCGGGATGGGGAGTCAGGACGACCACCCGCTGCCCGAGAAACACGGCTTCATCGATGCTGTGCGTAATGAAGATGACGGTCTTCCGCGTCTTCTCCCAAATCCGCAGCAGCTCGGCCTGCAAGGTCTCCCGGGTCTGCGCATCCAGTGCCGCGAACGGTTCATCCATCAGCAGCACATCCGGATTGCAGGCCAGGCTTCTCGCAATGGCGACGCGCTGCTTCATTCCGCCGGACAACTCGTGCGGGTAGTGGTTCACGAAGTCCTTGAGGCCCACCAGCTCCATGTAGTACTCCGCCCGTTCTTTGCGCTCTTTCTTCGGAACGCCCTGGGCTTCCAGGCCGAATTCCACGTTTCCTCTCGCGGTCTTCCACGGGAACAGCGCATACTGCTGGAACACGATGCCGCGGTCCAGACCGGGCCCCTTGATCTCCCGCCCGTCAATCAGGATGCGCCCTTTCGTGGGCTTGCTGAGCCCGAGCAGCAGATCGAGCAGGGTGGACTTGCCGCAGCCGCTGGGGCCGACCAGGGTGAGGAACTCCCCGGACTTAACGGCAAAATCGATGTCCCGCAGCGCGGTGAAGGTCCGGGTTCCGCCGTTTCGTCCGGCGTCCCGGATTTCGAACGTCTTGGTCACGCTCTCCAATCGGATTTTCTCCATCTCCAACTCCTTTGCACCCGTCATGATGAAACAACAAAGAGGCATAAACGCTCGATAGGAAAGAATCCTGCGATTCGCTTCATATCAAGCATTATGCCTCTATTCGCATAGTGGGCTGTCAGGATGAACAACAGCTTGGCCGCCGGCAGGCCTGAGGTTATGGAATTCCAAGATCACCCCATCAGGGTGAGTGAGCCCAATATAAACCAACCATTCACATGTGTCAAGTGTGATTTTTCACCCGGGCCGGGGGACCGGGTTGGCCGCGGCGTCGAAAGTTTTGTTGAGTTTTGTTGATGTCCCCGGCTTTATACCGCTTCATACAGGTTCCCGCAGAATTGCTCCAATATCCTTCTGTCGGCAGGATCGACACCGTAAATCTCATAGATCAACGCGTCGATCTCGCACTGCAGCGGACGATAATCGAAATGCGGGTTTGCTTTTTTGGACGCGACGATGGTCCGGGCGATGCCGGCGATTCGGGTCTTGAGTTCCGAAGCCGGCTCGATGTACGGGATTCTTTTGATATAACCGGCTGTCACCATGTTCGTCCGGTTGAACACGGCTCGGATGATATATTTGGCCAGCGTGCTGTTCAGCAGGGCCAGCACATAGAACAGGTGTTCCCGGTCATCGGAGAAGAAGTTGGCGTTGACGCCGAAGAGGCAGCCGGCGGGCATGTAGGAGGCCGAGAACTCCACGCCCATCGAGGAGCAGGTGATGCCTTCCTTGAAATAATGCTGCGCGTTCCGCGTCATGAAGTCTTTGTACTGGCGGCCGGGGGTTTCCCAGTCCCGGTGGATGCGGTACGGCGTTTCGTAGAACCAGGCGTCCTTGGTCCCGCCGTTCTTGTAGAAAGGCACCCAATCCGGGTCTTCCTCCGCGATCCCGGATGGCTTCCGGAGGAACTTCGCGTCGTTTCCGGTCGAAATCCCGGTCCCGCCGTCGACGACATGCCCGAGCTTAAGCGGCGTTTTCAAAATGATGTCGATGATCGGCACCGGCACATTGATGAAGAAGTTGTGCTTCTCCATTCGTTCGAAGTACCGCTGCTCCAGCTTCTGGACCTTGTCCTGCGGCGGATGGAAATAGTCGTCTTCCTCCTGCAGGCGGTCGATCAAGGTCATCACGTGGGCGCTTCGTTTTTCCCGATTTTCCGGTCCCGTGCATTTCGTCAGCGTGATGATGGCCGTGCGGACATCGGCGTCGGTGTGATGGAACAGTTTCCGCGGGGCCAGCACAATCTCATCGATCAGGCAATGGTCGAGGATGAACCTTCGAAAATCCTGATAATAGACGTTCGTCAGAAAAGAGTCCTGCACGATGAAACAAAGCGTGCCGCCTTCTTTCAGGTTCGACAGGGCATGATGGACGAACATGGCATACAGATTCCGGATGCCGATCTCCCCGAATTGCCGCTCCAGTCTCGCCTTGTTTTCTTTGATATACCGGCTTTCCCGTTTCGATTTGTAGGGCGGGTTGCCGATGATGGCGTCGAATTCCCCGCCCTGCGCGGTCAGGAAGTCCTGGTGCCGGATGTTCGGGATATGGGCGTTCGCCTGCACCGCATCGGGATCGATGTCAAAGGCATGGATGAACGCGGGGTTTACGCCGCTCGCCATCAATCGTTCCACGAAAACTCCGTCGCCGACCGCGGGATCGAGAATTTTCGGCGATTTGAGGTGCCGGATTTTTTCGATGACCTTCCGCACCATGTAATCGACGGTCCGCAAGGGTGTCGAATATTGTCCCAATGCTCTTTTGGCGGTCAGCATGCGCGTGCTCCTCATGAATTCTTTCCATCTATTATACCTGATCGAAATGTCGGGCGCGGGGGATATTCGGCAGGCGCCGGCTGTTGTATAATTACCTGAATTCGTGATTTCATTTGCTCTGAATCAAACTGAGCGAAGCATAGGGTTTTCAGGACGGAACAATGCCCCTTATGCATGAACCCTCGCTATCAAGATATTCCAAAACCAATTTCCGACATACAAACTGGCGCTCGTATTCAGTATGGTGTGTAAGTGTTTGCAGCATTCCGTTGTTAGCGCGGTGTTTGCGCGGATACGCCCGTGCAAAACTGCAAGTGTGTACAGGGAGATGCCCCCGATGTAGGCAGAGATCGCGTAGGACACGGATTCGTGGTATTTTGGGATGGGAGTGGAAGGACCTCAACGGGGGCAATACGAATGATCGCCTTCTAAATTAAGGTTAGATTGTAATTAATGTGTAATGTTTATTGTAGCAATTTGTCGAAAAATTACAATACCTTAACACGACTTTTTTCTTAAATGTAAAGGGGAATGTGACCAAATGGTGATAACCTGGTACTATTAAAGATTTGACGGGTTTGTAAAAAATGGGATATTCAGGTCTTATGAACCGGTCCGCAGGTCCCTTTTCCATTGCGGACTCCGCAACGGCTGAAAATCGCCTTCAACATGATCGGAATGCGTGATCCGGATTCCGAAGGTCCGCCGGTGCACGCTCGCGATGCGCACACCGTTCCGGGGATCCCTTCATCGACCGGGACATTGTTTCCAAGCAAACGGTTTTTTAAGCCGGATGGTGCACGAACCCATTTTTCGGTCCTTGGCGGGAGAAGGAGGAGGCGGCGACGGGCCAAGTGGGCCGGCACGAATCGCACCTGGGCAGGCTGCGGCGGGCGATGGCGATGCGAAGCTGATCAACGTCGCGTGCAGGGGATCATTTTGGACGGGGAGGGGAAGGCACTGCTCGTCCGGCGGGCGGACAACGGGCGCCGGGTGATGCCGGCCGGCGCGATGGAACCGGACGAGTCGGTGCCGGACGCCCTGGAGCGGGAGGTGCGGGAAGAGACCGGTCGCGAAGTCGGGGAGGCGGAGCTTGTCGAGGTCTGTTCCGATCCCGAGCGTTACTCCTGCCGGTCATGGGGATGCGACTACCAGATGTTCGCGTTCGTCTTCGTCGTGACCCGGTGGTCGGGCGAACTCTTCCGCGAGACGCCCGGGGCCGTCGACGCCGCGTTCTTCGATCCGGACGATCTGCGATCCGGACGATCTGCCGGAGGACGTCCCCGCGCTCTTCATCGAGACGATCGAGGATCTGAAGGCCTGCCGGCGGACCGGCAGGGTCATCGTGGAATGAACATGCCGCTCTCCGGCACGCCGTCCGTTGCATTCCTTATTCATCCAGTAATGACATGGAGAAACCTTGCCACGGCAGGAAGGATGGACTACGCTACACCTTAACGCCCATCATGGAACACCATTCATTCGGAGGAATCATCTTGAGAAAAATTGCTGTACTGATCATGCTGCTAGCCGCAACGGTCTTCTCCTCCTGCTCCAAATCCGGAAACAATGACATTCTGGGCCGCTGGGTCATTGTGGAAGTGCAGGACAAAGTGCAGACGGGGAATTATTTTCAACAGCGGATAAGGGAACAGTCCGTCAAAGCAAATTTCCCGATCGGTTCCGCCATCGAGTTCATGAAGAAAGGCCTCGCCCATGCGAACGGCATCAGCATCGAATACGATTTTCCGGAGAAAGGCAAGCTCCGGATGCATAGTGCGAACGGCGCGCCGGACACGATGGTCGATTACGTGATCGACGGGGATCGGATGCAATGGGATTACGGAGACGTGGTCGTGACGTTCGAACGGGAAGGAAGCGGGGGGCTGAACGGGTCTTCGGGCAAAGACGCCGGGGACGGAAATCGGGCGGAAAATCCGGACGACGGCGGATCGGCCGCAAGCCTTGAAGTATTGCCTCCCAATTACCGGTCGTTGGCATCGGGGTCGGCCACGCGTTCGATGACCGCCAACGGGTCGAATTGACGATCCACAACATGCGGCCGCCCGTTGGTGTGGGATTCAAAGACTCGGACATGCAAAACGCCACCCTCGTCGAGTCGCGAATTACGGCCACGGTGGCGCTGAAGCCCAACGGGGACATCCCTGCGGACGAATCGTTCACGCCGGCGGATGCCGTTATGGAAATTACCGGATATTTGTTCCTCTACCGGATGTCCGGTGACGACGATTATACTGTCTGGGTCGAAGTCAATGATGAAAAGAAATGGATCAAGAAAGACGAACGCGCCGAGCTCGGCGTTGATCTCGACCAATTCAGCCTATCCTTCGGAGTCAAGGCCGGCCAACCGGAAGGTCCGGGGGAAGGGACAATCCATCCCTGGAACGAGGCGCTGACCGGCATGACCAGGGTGGAGTAGACCGGCCCTGAAAAGAGCGCGGGGGCATCGGATGCAGCAGGCTGCATTCGATGCCCCCGCGCCGGTCAGGACGCCGGCCTGAAGCCGGTTATTTCGGCGATACGAGAATCTTGATTTGTTCCTTGTCGTTCACGAGCGCTTCGAAGCCTTCCGGAACGATGTCGTCGAGCTTGATCTTCTTCGTCACGAGCTTGTCCGCCGGGAAGTAGCCCCTCGTCATCAGTTCCAGAACGGCCGGGAAAATGTCGCGGTACGCGATGATGCCCTTCATGCTGCGCTCCGTCAGCACCATCAGGTTCGGCTTGATGACCGGGTCCTTCTCCCAGAGCGACACGATGATCGTCTCGCCCTCGCACGGCTTGGTCGATTCGACCGCCTGCTGCAGCACGGGCAGCGCGCCGGACGTCTCGTAAGCCACATCCACGCCGCCGCCGGACAGTTCATGGATCCTGCCGGGCACATCCGCCGTTTCCGCCGGATTGACGACGGCCGTTGCGCCGAGCTCCAGCGCCTTCGCGGCACGCGATTTGGACAGCTCCACCGCGTAGATTTCCGAAGCACCGGCAGCCTTGAGCGCCTCGATGACGAGCAGGCCGATCGGACCGGTGCCGAAAACGGCCGCCTTGTCTCCGGCCTTCAGCTTGCTCTGGCGAACGGCATGCAGCGCGACTGCCGCGGGTTCAACCAGCGCGCCTTGTTCCAGCGACAGCCCTTCCGGCATTTTGTGCACCCAGCGCTCTTCCGCCACGACGTATTCGGAGAAGCCGCCGCCCCGGCCGCTCAGGCCGACGAAGCCGAGCTTCCGGCAGACGTTGTACTTCCCTTGCCGGCAGGCCGCGCATTCGCCGCAGCAGATGATCGGCTCCACCACCACCTTGTCGCCGGGCTTGACCTTCGTCACGCCTTCGCCCACTTCGACCACCGTGCCGGAGAATTCGTGTCCCATCGTGATCGGCGGCAATTCGCCGGTAACCGGATGCGGCACGTTGGCCGAAATGAATACGGGGCCCGCCGCATACTCGTGGAGGTCGCTGCCGCAAATGCCCGCCCAGGCCACTTCGATCTTCACATGGCCGGCGGTCACCTTCGGTTCTTCGACGTTCTCGACACGAATGTCCTTGGCTTTGTACCAGCGCGCTGCTTTCATGCTACTCACTCCATTCGTGCAGTAATTCTTGGTAAGACCAGTATAATCGCTTGAATGACGGAGCGGTAGCGAAAACTTTGTTAAAACTTTATATCCAAAATCTGATATTATCTGTTTTCATTTACTTAAATTGTGCATCATGAATTCCACCTGAATCCATGAACTTCTATGAATCCTCCCGGAACCTTATTCCTGAAACCGGATCTTGACCGGACTATTTCCATGTTCATTACGAACCAACTGCTTCGCCCGCTGGCAGAAGGGCGCATCATGACTTGTACCACCGGTTTTGGCCATGTCGAACAGACCTGACGAACAAAGGTCTTTCGCCAGGCCATCCCATAACGGTTTCGTCTTCTTTCTCGCATCAGGCAAACGTCCGGTAGATTCGCTCCAGCACCGGTGACCAGGGACTGTGTTTTCCGAAGCTGAAGATCAGACTCCGCGCATGTCGAACCAGTCGCACCGCCATGTAGATGATGTTTTGAATAACGGTTCGGATTCGGCGGCGCTGCACGTTGCCGCGAATCGGCGCGTCGTCTTTGCGCAGGCTTTCCTGACCGATGATACGTAGCAGATTGTAGGCAAACACGCCTGCATGCAGTACGAGATTATTCGTTGCAAACTTCCCGGCCGGCAACCGCTCCAGATCGAGATCCGTCTTGATTTCGCTGTGAAACTGTTCGCTGGTGGCGTGATCCCGGTATAACTCGATGACCCGCCACGGTCCGCAGCGAAGCGACGTCCAGTACACGTTCACTTCAATCTCCGGAACGAGCAACATTTGCCCATCCCGATCAATGGTTCGCTCAATCACGTGGAAGACTTGCCGGAGCGGTCGGTCAAATCCTTTTTCCGTAAACTCGATGAAACCGACATACTCCTTCTTGCCTTCCCGCTGCTGGCAGCAAATGCCCGAGGATTCGGCGATGCGCAGCCACAGCTCTTTCGGTTCCTTGCGGAGGTTGGCTTTAATGATGTAGTCCACTTGTTCACGGTGACATACGCGCAAATTGTCGATGCTGTCGTTTCCCGCGTCCATGCGGACGAGAATCGGCAGATCCGTCACGCGCCGCGCATACGCGATGCTCCGGGTTAAAAAAGCAGCCGTTCCGTTCTGGACATGCGTGCTGCCTTCCCGCAGTTCGACGTTGACGCCGTAACCCTCCTGGCCCAGGTAAGCAAATATGGGCGCGTAGCCGTCGAAACCTTTGTAGGTGCGGCAGACGCCTTCTTTTCGGGTGCCGGAATTGTCAAAGGGAGAAACGTCGATGTCCAGCGGTACAAAGACGACCGAACCGGCCTGAACACCGGTAAGCGGCGCCTGGACGCGACGGATCAGATCGGCGGATTCCTCCAGAAGAATCTCGTTCCATCCCGCCGCTTCTGTCGCAGCACGATCCAGGCGTTGCCGAAGCGTCGGGCTGGAGGGCACTTTTTGCAGTTGCAAACAGATCGGAAATACATCGTCGTTCCGAAACGGCTCAATATGGTCAAAATCGCTCTTGCCTTGGCAGAGAAGCCCGATGTAACTTTTCATCACGTCGGCATGAGAATGATAGGGGTTCTCCATCTCCGAGAGGCGTGTATGGTTTAAACGCTGGGCTAATCTGGTATGTGCAAGCAATGCCCCTACGGTTGCCAGACCGGCATGGGTGGAAAGGATAAGTTCCTTGGAGCGAACGAACTTGATTTTCATATGACACCCCGCAGGTGAATGTTATCTTGTTTATGTCATTCGCCTTCGGGGGTGTATTTGCCTGCTTTTTCCCGCATTTTCATCAATTGATGATCACGGATTCGGGAATTAATGTATAAGTAAAAAAATGTCAATTCCATTCTGCAGTCCGCAAGAGGTGAGGGATATGAGCGAGGAGATGTCCATCTTGCCGGTTCAATCCTTCTACTCGCTCGATGACGGCGTCGTGGAAGCGACGGTGCTTCATCAAGAGCCATTGATCGTTAGGTTCGAACGGCTGCTCTCGGACGACGAATGCCGGCAGTTGATCGAGACGGCCGCTCCCCGTCTGAAAGAATCGAAGCTCGTGAACAAGGTGGTCAGCGACATCCGCACGAGCCGCGGGATGTTTTTCGAGGAAGAGGAGAGCCCGTTCATTCACCGCATCGAAAGGCGCATCGCGCAGCTCATGAACGTGCCGATCGAACATGCGGAAGGGCTGCAGGTCCTTCACTACGGTCCCGGCCAGGAATACAAGGCGCACCATGACTTCTTCGCCCCCGGCAGCCCGGCCGCCCGGAACAACCGGATCAGCACGCTGATCGTCTATCTGAACGATGTGGAGGAGGGCGGAGAGACGGTCTTCCCGTTGCTCGGGATCGCGATGAAGCCGAAGCGGGGGGCCGCGCTGTACTTCGAATATTTCTATCGCAACCAGGCCCTCAACGACCTGACCCTGCACAGCAGCGTTCCCGTTGTCCGCGGCGAAAAATGGGTCGCCACGCAATGGATGCGCCGGCAGCGCATCCGACAGTACGGTCTCATATCGAGTTGATGGGGAGTTGTGAAAATGCGAATCCACTACCGGATGCGGTGGTGGATTTTTTTGTTGCAGATGTTGACAGGACGCCAAATGGTGTCCAATTAAACCGGATATGAGGTGCGGCCTTCCGGATTCATGGAAAACTACGCCGGCCCCGGGTTCGGGGTGCAGAACGGAACGTTGGCGGAGGCGACCAACCCGGATGTGCCCGTCAAGCTCATCGCGGTGGACGATATCGGAGCCTTCGTCCGGCTGGCGTTCAACGATCCCGAAACCTTCTTGGGCAAGACGCTTGAAATCGCCGGCGATGCGCTGACCCCGACGCAGATCGCCGAAGCCATTGCTCGCGCAACCGGCCGTTCCGTCCGATACGTCCATATTCCGATCGATGCCGTGCGCCGGCAGAACGAGATTTTGGCCCGGATCTACGAATGGCTCATTGGAGAAGGCTGCGAAGTGGATTTCCCGGCAATGCGCAGTCTGCATCCCGGTCTGATGAATTTCGACACCTGGCTTGAGAGAAGAGGAAAAGCGCTGTTCGAAGCCCTGTTCCGTTCCGCGTGACAGGGCTTGTCCCCTTCATCGCCCCGTCAATCCGACGCGCTCCGCAATTTGAGCGTCTCCTGCCGGAAGATGTCGATGCAGCTCCGCATGAAGTCTTCCAGAAGCGCAAGCTGCTCGTCGTCGTATTTGGCGAACAGCTTCCCCATGACCTCTCCGAACGATTGGAACAAGGGCGCAAGTTCGGACGACACCTTGTCCGCATTGAGCTTGATGATCACTTTGCGCCGGTCGTGCGCATCGCGGTCGCGGTAGACATAATGGCGCTTCTCCAGCCGGTCCACGACCGTCGTGACCATTCCGGTGGACAGTCCCGTGCTGTCCTGCTCGCGATCTTGAGGCCGGCCAACGTGCGGAAGATGATGGTCAAAGCCGGAATCAGACGGTTTGAAGTTGCGGCCGTCCGCAACCCGTGTTGCTCGCATTCAAGAATCTGTTTCTGATTCCCGTCAGCGTAATCTATCTGTTCAATATTTCGAACATCCTTTGAAGGAGGAGACGAAGGTGCCCAAGGCAAGTCCGTTTGTCGCGGTGGACGATTGCAAGGAAGCGCTGGAACGTTACCGTGCCGCATTCGGAGGCGAGGTCCGGGTTCTCATGGAGCAGGCGGGGCGTGTCATGCAAGCCGAGCTGCATCTGGGAGACACCATGATTCACCTTGCCGATGCCGTCATGGCGAAGCCGGCAGTCAGGGGAGATCAGGTGAAGGTCATGGTCGAATTCGACAGCGAGGAAGCGCTGCGGCGGGCGTATGAGAGCTTGAGCGCTGACGGACAAGTGCTCGTTCCGGCGCATGACACGAATTTCGGGGCCGTGCTGGCAAGCGTAACGGATTGGAGCGGGACGGGATGGATCCTGAAATATGTACGGACTTAAAGGCCGCTGGAGGGAATGGTTCACAGAAGGAGCGGGTCTGTTCCTCTGGACCGCCGCCTTTTTTTTACACGCATGCCGGGTTCGTTGTCCTCTCGCTTGTTCCCGCGTCGTTCCGCGCCGTCCAGATGTGGCGCGAGCTGAATACGCCCATGTGGATGGAAATCGTCGTGGAGTTGTCGCGTGTCGTCCTGCTTGCGCTGATTCTCGCCCGTCTGGAGAAGCTGCCGGTTCGTCTGCTGCTGCGCAAGGCGTTCTGGAACGATTTCCGGACACGGTGTGCCGCATATCTCGGCCGCCATTGGCCCCATGTCCTGCTCGCGCAGATTGCGGGATTTCTTCTTCTCGTGTACGGCCTGATGAACGGACTGATCGCCGTCATCGTGAACGAGGGAACGGTTCGGATGGCCGCGGAAATGGCGGGTTTCGGGCATGACAAGCGCGAAGCGGCGTCCAACGCGATGGTGTATTTCCTGAAGAACATGAGCGTCATTCCGATGACCATGGTGTATCTTGCGCGCATGATCGGATTCGGAGATGAACGGGTGAACGCATGAAACCGATTGGCCTTCTGCGTCGGCAGGAGGTCGTTTTTTTTGTGCGCCCTATTGACGGCAGTAGCTACTCAATGTTATTGTATAGCAGTACTCAATAATGTTGATTACCAACGACGCAGAGTAGTTTGAAGAAGGTGGTCGTCCTGGACAATCTGAGCGAAATGCTGAAAGGCGTGCTGGAAGGGATCGTGCTGGAGATCATCAGCCGCGGCGAAATCTACGGTTATGAAATTACCCGCAGGCTGCACGCCATGGGATTTGAGGGGCTCGCGGAAGCGACGGTGTACGCCTTGCTGCTGCGGCTTGAGAAGAACAAGCTGGTTCACGTCACCAAAAGGCCTTCGGAGATCGGTCCTCCGCGCAAGTTCTACACGCTCAACGAGCGGGGGATGGAAGAGCTCGAGCAATTTTGGACGCGATGGGATTTTCTGAGCGGGCGCATGGAAATGTTGAGAAATCAAGGAGGTAAGCCGTCATGAGCTTCAGCCGTGAAACGATGGACAAAATCCGGAAATTTGCGAAGGAGCAGTCCCGATATTATCTGGAAGACGCCGAGATGACCTACATGGAGAAGATGCGGCGCAAAAGCGCCCAGACCCGGGACCGCATCATGAAGAAGAACGGAGCCGGGAAAACGACGACGCTCCGCATGTTGACCACCCTGCTGCCCGTCGATTCGGGGAGCGCGGTCATCTGCGGATACGATCTTGTCCGGCGGCCCGGGGACGTGCGGCGCCGCATCGGTTATGTCAGCCAGCTCGGCGGGGCGGATCTGGAGGCGACCGGGCGCGAAAATCTGATTCTTGCCGGCCGGCTGTACGGAATGCGCCGACGGGACGCGGAAGCCCGCGCGAAGGAACTGCTCGACCTGTTCGAATTGACGGAGCTGGCCGGCCGGCTCGCCAAGACGTATTCCGGCGGGCAGAAACGCAGGCTTGAAATTGCGCTGGGCATGATCCACCGCCCGGATGTGCTGTTCCTCGACGAGCCGACCATCGGCCTTGATCCGCAGAACCGCGCCAATCTGTGGGATCAGATCCGGAAGCTGAAAGCAGGCGGGACCACCGTTTTCCTGACGACGCATTACCTCGACGAAGCGGACGCCCTGAGCGACCGGCTCGTCATCATGGATCACGGGCGCATCGTGGCGGAGGGCAAGCCCGCCGAGCTCAAGAGCCGGATCTCCGGCGACGTCATCCAGATCCGGGCGGCGGATGACCGGACGGAACAGGCCGCAGAACGGCTGAGCGGTCTGCCTTTCATCCACGAAGCCCGGCGGGAGGGCGAAAAGCTCTACCTTTATGCCCATGACGGCGCCCGGGCGCTGCCGCACATCCTGGAGACGCTGGAAGCCGCCGGTATCCGGACACAATCGGCAACCATCACGGCGCCGTCCCTTGACGATGTGTTTCTGAAACTGACGGGAAGACTGCTGCGCGATGCCAAGGAGGGGATCGCATGACCATCATGACCGAGATCGGGCTGTTGTTCCGGCGGAGATTGATGGAGCAAATCCGGTCGCCCATCTGGCTTTTCATGGGACTCACGACGCCGCTGCTCTATCTCGCCCTGTTCGCGCCGCTGCTCAAAGGTATTCCGGCCATGGCGGAAGCCGGCATCGCCAATGTGTTCGTGCCCGGTCTGCTGGCGCTGTTCGCACTCAGCAGCAGCACCGGCATCGGCTGGATCATCATTCATGAGTTGAACGCGGGCGTGGTGGAACGGTTCAGGGTAACGCCTGTCAGCCGCTTTGCGCTGCTGATGGGGAACGTGCTGAAGGATGTGGTGATGTTTTTGCTGCCGGCGCTGCTGGTGATCGGGGTGGCGGGTTTCGCCGGGTTTGACATCCATGCCGGCGGTCTGGCCGTCCTGCTGGTCCTGCTCAGTCTTCTGGCCGCCATGGTATCCGCGGTCAGCGGCAGTCTGGGTCTCATCCTTCGCGAAATCGGCACGCTGGCGGCTGTCGTCACGGGGCTGCAGCTTCCGATCACGCTGCTGGCGGGCGTGCTGCTTCCGATCTCGTTCGGGCCGAGATGGCTGCAGGTGCTGGCGCATTTGAACCCGCTGTACTATGTGGTGGAAGCCTCCCGCCTGCTGGCGGGCGGCGTCATATGGGACGGGAAAGTGCTCCTTGCCTTCGCCGTCATCGGCTCGCTGCTGGCAATCACGTTGGTCTGGGCGACGAATGTTTACAAGAAGGCCGTCGCATAAGGCGGTTGCGGTTGTTTCCCGGGCATAAATTCGATATAATGAACGTAGCATAAAAGAACCGCGGGTGTTGCCGCACCCACGGTCCTGTACAGCGTCCGCTTCAAGAGCGGTCGGCTGCTGGTGTTGCGAAAAGCAGACCTCCCCGCTTACCAGGTCAAGGGAGGTCTACTTCTTTTTGTGCGACATAATAAACGCTACCAACGACCCGAACGAGATCATCAGTGCCAGCGCGATTGATCATATGTTCCTATTCAATCCTGGCCGCACTCGGACTTCCAGCCGCAAGCGAAAACGAGAACGTGGTCGCCGCATTTTCCTCGCTTCTGACGCGGATCTCGCTGCCGTGCCGCCGGATGATCGACTGCGCGATCGAGAGGCCCAGCCCGTAGCTTCCGTCCTGATGCGCGCGGGAGCGGTCGGCGCGGAAGAAGCGGTCGAATACCCGCGGAAGATCTTCCTTCGCAATTCCCGGTCCGCTGTTCGTGATGGAGAACACGATGCGCCGGCCGCTGCGGGCAAGCGACAGCGCGATCCAACCGTCCGGATTCGCATACTTGATGGCGTTGTCGAGCAGGATTGCCGCCACCTGGCTGATGCCGTCCGGGTCGCCGGATGCGATCAGGTCCGGCTCGACCGACCGGGTGACGGAGAGGCCTTTGCCCGCCGCTGCCGCTTCCATGGATCGGGCAACACGGTCGACGACCTGACTGATATTGAAGCGCACAGGGTTCGGCCCCGCGCGTTCGTCGTCGGTCCTGGCGAGGATCAGCAGATCCTGGACAAGCCTCGCCATCCGGTCCGCGCCGGCGCGGATATATTCGATCCACTTCATCTGGTTTTGAATCGTGTCTTCCCGGCTTGCGGCGAGGGCGTCGCAGTTCGCGCGGATGATGGAAAGCGGCGTTTTCAGTTCGTGGGAGGCGTCGGCCACGAACTGCTTCTGTTTTTCCCACGCTTCCCGGATCGGCCGGATCGCCCGGTTGGCGAAATACAGGCTGACGGCGGCAATCACCACCAGCGTCCCGATGCCGACGAGCAGCAGCGTCGCAAGCAGTCGGGCAAGCGTGCCATTCATCTCCGTCACATCGAGGAACAGGATGTTGTAATTGTGCTGTTCCACGGCAAGCGGCACGCCGTCTTCTCCGACGACCTGAATGCGGATGGGCGAGACGGCGTAACGCCACTCCCGGTTGTCCGCTGTGATCACTTTGTCCGTGTCCCGATTGTTCCAGGCGATCGCCGCGAGTTCCCGATACACATCCTCCGGCAGATTGACGGCCGATTCGATTCGGACGATCCTTCCGTCTTCATCCACCTCGACTTGAAAAGTCCCCGCGCCATTCGCAACCACGTTCCTGACCGCGGACTGAACGCCGCCCTGCTCCTCCGGCCGGCCGGCCATGCTTTCGGCGGAGGCGACACGCATCTGCGCTTCGGGCCGAGCCCGAAGGCGTTCCCGGATATCCGCCTGCAGATTGCTGTAAGTAATGAAGTACACGAATCCGAAGGCCAGGATGATGACGCCTGACGTGACGGACAAGTTGAGCAGCAGAAACTTGTTGCGCAATTTCGTGAACACACCATCACCCCCGCGGCTTCAGCACGTATCCCGCGCTCCGCACCGTTTGAATGACCGCCGTCGAACCGAGCTGGCCGATTTTTTTGCGCAGGAAGGACATGTACATCTCGACGCGGTTCTCGTCCGCATCCGTATCATAGCCCCACACTTTCTCGATCAGCATGTCTTTGGACGTGACGAGGTTTTTCCGCCGCATGAGCCACTCCAGAAGCTGCGACTCCTTCGGGGGAAGCCGGATCTCGGCGCTCCCGCAACGCAGCGTATAGGCGAGCGGGTCCAGCGTGAGATCGCCGCAGGTCAGCAGCCCGTCCTTGTGGTAATGCGCCGTTCGGCGGCCGAGCGCCCGCAGGCGCGCGAGCAGTTCTTCCGTCCGGAAAGGTTTCGCCAGGTAGTCGTCCGCCCCGGCGTCGAGTCCTTGCACCCTGTCCCCGGTTTCGCCTCTCGCGGTGTGCAGCATGACCGGCGCCGCGATCTCGTTTTCACGCAACTGTCTGAGCACTTGAAGGCCGTCCATCTTGGGCAGCATGATGTCCAGCACGATCATGTCGTAAATGCCCGAAAGGCCGTTGTGCAGTCCGTCCTCCCCGTCAAAAGACAAATCAACCGCGTACCCGTTCTTCCGCAGCACCTGGCCGACCGCTTCCGCCAACGCAACCTCGTCTTCGACCAGCAATATCCGCATCCCGCCATCCCCCGCTGTTCACCAGAACTCTATCGGCTCATTATAAATCGCAAACCTTTAGATAACCTTAACCAGCCGAATGAAAAAAGCAGCCCAGCGCTGTGAGCTGCTTTCTCTGTTCCGGATGCGGTTTTTCTCGCGGCGGTTATCGGATCTCGTCTTTCATCGCCTGATACATTTTCTCCGTGTATGCGTCGATTTCGTCCCGGGACATGCGCAGACGGGCGGCGGAAGTTCCGTAACCGATCTCCGTCTTGCCCTCCGCCAGCGCTTCGAAAATGCCGTCCGCGAAGGCATCCAGCGGTTCTCCGTGCGCATGCAGTCCCGTCCCGCCCAGATCGGTATTGACCGCAGGAGGCGCCACTTCGATCACTTCGACGGCCGTTTCGGAAAGCTGGTGCCGCAGACTTACGGTGAAGGAATGCAGCGCCGCCTTCGTCGCCGAATAGATCGGGGCGATCGCCAATGGCGTAAAAGCGAGGCCGGAGGTGACGTTGATGATCGCCGCCGTTTCCTTGGCCGCGAAATAGGGGGCGAACAGCATGGCCAGATGGCAGGGCGCTTCGAGATTCGTCGTAATTTCTTTGCGGTAATCGTCCCAATGGTTTCGCGCATCCGCTTTGAGCACATTGTAGCGCATCTGAATGCCGGCGTTGTTCACCAGCACGTTCACGTCCGGATGGGTGGCGGTCACCCAATCGAACAGCGCCGTCCGCTCGGATGCCGCATCCAGATCGCACACGCGCGTTATGAGACCGGGGATTTTCTCTCTCGCCTGCTGCAGAACATGTTCCCGCCGGCCGCAAATGATGACGCGATTGCCCGATTTTGCGAACCTTTCCGCGAACGCCAGGCCGATGCCGGAGCCTCCGCCGGTGATCAGGATCGTATTTCCAGAGAGCCTCACGTGGTTTTCTCCTCCAATTGTTTGAGATAGCGGTCGATTTTCTCGTCAATGGCGGGCAGGTATCCGGTCAACATCGCAATTTCTTGCAGCACCTTCTGTTTATGTTCCCGCATCATGTCGAGCCGTAGTTCGAGCGTGGCTTCTCCTTCCACGATGCTGCTGATCGGCATGTGCGTGTTCTTCAGGCAAATGACCGTTTGCAGGAGCGCCATCTGCGTCTCCGAGAACGTGCGCCTGCCCGCCTCATCCCGCTCGATCAGCGGCAGCAGGCCTTTCTTGTCGTAATAGCGCAGGGTCGTTTCCGGAATGTTGCACAGGGCTGCCGCTTCGCTGATGGAATAATACTTCATTCGGAGGCCTCCAAATCGGCGGTTGGTTGTCGACACGACCATCATAAAGGTTAAACCATGGTCCAAGTCAACAGCACCGAACAGTTAAAGGTTGGCTAAAGGTTCGCCCTTTATGATCAGTCGTGCAGGACAGCGCTGACTGCGAAAAAAACAAAACGGAGGGACCGCGAAAATGAAATTCAAGAACATGAGCACGCTGATCGCATGCGGGGCGCTCGTCGCCGCCATTGGCGCCGTGTCGGTATCCGCATCCAGCCCGTTCACGACGCTGCAGGTCAAAGTCGAAGACGGCGTGAAGCAATACTCCACGGACGACGGCAGGACGTGGAGCACCGATGCGCCGGAAGGCGTGACGGAAACGACGGACGAAAGCGGCAAGGTGACCATCACGAGAGGAAACGCGCCCGCGGACGGGGAAGCGGACGGCCGGAAGTTCTACACCTCGCAACATGGCGTTGACGAAGGCGCGCAAGAGAGCGTGATCGACGGCGAGGCAGGCCAAGCCGGCCTGTTGATCAAGGTGGAGGACGGTGTGAAGCTGTATTCCACGGACGGCGGCAAGACGTGGAGCGAGCAGCCGGCCCGGTAAGACGGCGGAATGACTGCAAAACCTATCGGAACGGCGTGGTCGGCCTGCGCTACCAGAGAGAATGACAGGGAAAAGAGCCGGGCATGCGACCGGCTCCGTTACTCGTCGACCGTCTCGACGAAATGTTTGAGATTGGCCACCTTCTCGTCCCAGTATTGCTCGAAGAAGGCCAGCCACCGCTTCAATTCGACCAGGGGGTCGGGCCGCAGCCTGTACCGCGTCTCGCGCCCGACCCGCCGGCTGCGGACAAGTCCCGCATCCGACAGCACATGCAGATGCTTGTTCACGGCCGTGCGCGTGATCGGGAAGCGTCCCGCAATCTCGGCGATCGCCATCTCCCTGTCCGCCAGCAGGATCAGCATGCTTCTGCGGGTAGGGTCCGCAATGGCGTGGAAGACGTCATGCTTGGCAGCGGGATGGGCCAATTCAAGCCATCCTTCCGATATGGGCGGGGAGATCTGCCTTGACGATCTTCTCCCATCCGCCGTCCATGATGCCGCGCACGACGGGGTGCGGCTGGCCGAACTCGGTTATCTTCCCGGGATCCCATCCGGAATGAATGAGGGTGAATTCGGTCTTGCCGTCCTCCAGCGCCTTCAGTTCAAACGTGATATGCCAGTCTTTCCCCCAGTCAAAACCGACGCGCCGGGGAGGGTCCACCTCCGTCACCTTGCATGGAGAATCCCCGAAATGTCCGGTGTGAAGCACGAACTCATGGCCCACCACGGGCTCGAACGTATTGTCCATCCACCATCCGGCAATTCCTTTCGATGTGGCGACCGCTTTCCATACTTTCTCGATCGGCGCGTCCAGCACAACAACCTTCCGGATTTCAGGCAGCGTTGTCTGTGCTTCCATGGATCCCAACTACCTCCGCCTCTAATATAACACCTTAAGGTGTTACGTTCATTATAACACCAAAAGGTGTTATGTCAAGAGGAATCCGAAATGCCCGCCGGTTTCCTGCATTGCATATTTTTGCGCCCGACGGCGAAACCTGATATGTGAAAATCATTCCATGCACAAGGTGCGGCCATGAACATCGAACCGACCTACAAAATCACGGATCTCCCCATATCGCAGGACGTCGGGGAGAACATCCGGCATCTGAAAGACATTTTCAAAAATTGCGCAGACATCGTGTACGAGCACATCGCCGCCGGTCCGGACATGTGCTGCTCGGCATGGATTGTGTATTGTGAAACCCTTGCCGGCCAACAGAGCTCGTCCGACATCCTGTCCGTGCTGCAGAAGTTGGAGATGCACCGGAGGGGCAACGGGGAGATGATCACTTCGGAGAGGATCCGGGAATGGTTTGAATTTCATGGCACGATCGACCGTTCCTGCTTCATTCATGACTCCCTGGATGCGATCGTCCGCATGGTGCTGCAGGGGCATGTCGTCTTTTTCATGGAACATTGGGACCGCGCCGTCAGTTTCGACGGGCTGAAGCTGGAAACCCGGGGCGTGGACGAGCCCTCCGCCGAACGGGCGGCGATCGGACCGCGGGAAGGCACGGTCGAGAAACTGTCCTTGAACGTCGGCTTGCTGCGGCTGCGGCTGCAGACGCCGGATTTCAAGATCGTCAAGATTCCCGGTGCCGGCCGGAAGACGGGGAAAGAGGTCGTGTACGGCTATCTGGACGGCGTTGTTTCGCCCACGGTTCTTGAGCAATTTGAACAACGCATCGCCAAGGTGAAAGACTACGAGCTGATCGATACGACCATGGTGGAGAAGCTGATTCAGGATTCCGCCTGGTCCCCTTTCCCGCAATGCCGTTACACGGAGCGGACCGACGCGGCCACCCTGGCCCTGCTCGAGGGGAAAATCATCGTCATGACGCAAGGGTCGGGCGTGGTGCTGATCTGCCCTGCGCTGTTTTTCGAATTTCTGCAATCCTTCGAGGACTACTATCACCGCAGGGGCTTTACCTTTTTGATCCGAATACTGCGGATTGCGGCGTTTCTTATCGCGCTGTTCATGCCCAGCATTTATGTCGCGCTGACAACCTTTCATTCCGAGCTGATCCCGACCGTGCTTCTGCTCGCCATTACGAACACGCGGGAGGGCATTCCGTTTCCGGCCGTCATCGAGATCATCATCATGGAGTTTTTCTTAGAACTCTTGAGGGAAGCGGGCATACGCCTGCCGCAGGCCGTCGGTTCCGCCGTCAGCATCGTGGGGGCGCTGATCATCGGCCAGGCGGCCATCGATTCGGGCATCGCTTCCCCGATGATGATCGTCGTTGTCGCGCTGACGGGCATCGCTTCCTTCTCCATCCCGCAGTACAATTTCGCCATCGCGCTGCGGCTCTTGAAGATTCCGTTTATTTTGCTAGCGGCATCGCTGGGGGGGTTCGGGCTCATGATCGGCATTCTGCTGCTGCTGATGCACCTGTGTTCGCTCCGTTCGCTCGGAGAGCCGTACTTTGATCCGGTCGGACCGTTCCGCCCGCGCAAGTTCGGCTTGTTGTTCAAAGCCGCGGACCTCAACAAATCGGGGCAGGATGCGGCATGAAGGCGTGGGGCTCTCTTATTGCATGGGCCGGCATCATGCTGCTGCTCACCGGATGCTGGAGCCAGATGGAGCTGACCGAACGGGCCTTTGTCCTGGCCCTTGCCATTGACAAAGGAGACAAGGACGTCCTTCATGTGACGTCCCAGATCTACAAATCGGCCAGCCAATTCGTCGCGCCTTCCAACCAGAGCCAGGCTTCGGCCTTTGTCAATATTACGCTGGACGGCTCGAGCGTGTCGGAGATCGTACGCGATACCAAGACCGTGTCCGGCCGGCACTCCCAATTCAGCCATATCCAGATCATTCTGATCAGCGAAGAGGTCGCGCGGGAGAGGCTGAGCAGCATTCTCGATTTTTTCTTTCGCGATCCGGAAATTCGCCTCGGCACACCCATCATGATCACCAAAGGGAAAGCGCGGGATTACTTGACCGGCCGACCCATGATCGAGAATACGGTCGGCAGCCAGGTGTTCAAACAGTTGGATTTCTCGCACTACCTTGCGGGGAGAACCATCAATACCACCATTCTGGATCTGGCGTTCCAGCTCAAAAGCGAGTCCGAAAGCGCCATGCTCCCCGTCATCGTGACCGAACCGGAATACAAGCAAGACGTCGTGCAGGGCATTGTGCTGGCGAAGCCGGACAAGATGGTCGGAAGGATCGCACCGGACAAAGCGGCGTATTTGTTGCTGCTGGCCAATGAGTACCATTATGGCATTCTGGATATTCCGTGCGGCCGGGAAAGCAAACTGTCGGAAACCCTTGAAGTTGTGCAGGCGAATTCGAAGATCACGCCGATGCTCCGGGGCGATACGGTGTCCGCCCGGATCGATGTGAACATCAAGGCTTCGATCGGGGAACTGGTCTGCACCACGATCCGGAACATGGCGGACGAAGACCGGTACGCGAAGAAAGCCGAGCGGCATTTCAAAGAACAAATGGAATCCGTCGTAAGCACGATACAGAAGAAAAAAACGGACGTGCTCGGCATCGGACACAAACTTTATCTGCGCCATCCTTCCCGGTGGAAAAAATTGAAGCCGGAATGGCCGGAACGTTACGCCCGCATGCCGATCGAGATTAACGTCAAGGTGGACATCATGAATTCGAAGATGATGAATCCCAGACCATTCTCCCGCATCGGGGAGGACTGAACCGATTGGGGGTGCAAATCCATGATGGAGCGCGTGCTCGTCCTGCTCCTTACGGGCGTTGCCTTGTTCGCCGTAAACGCATCGCGCGTCAGACGCTCCGGCCGGCGCGAAAGATGGATTCTGGCATCGTTCGGCGTGCCGGCCCTTTATCTGGCTGTGATGTACCTTACGGACAGCGACTGGCCCAACCTGCATGATCTGGCCAACCAGTCGCTCGGACGAATCGCCCATCTCATCGTGAAATGGCTCGAACAAACCTGATGATCCCCGAACGGAGGCTGCGCTTGAGGATGAGGGCGCTCGGCAAGCAGACCATCAGTGCCGGACAATTGGCCATCTTGTATGTCAGCTATATGATCGGATCGTCCATCATCAATATTCCGAATCCGATGATCCATTTCGCCGGCAACATGGCCTGGCTTTCCTTCACCGTGTCCGCCTTGATGGGCATGCTGCTCCTGAGCCTGGTTCTGTATTTGTTCCGCTGCTATCCGGACGACGAGTACACCGCCTGTTTGAACCGCGTCTACGGCAGATGGATCGCCGGCGTGTTCATCGTGCTGCTGATCCTGATGCTGTTTCTCATGTTGGCCTATATTATCCTTGACATCGGGGACTTCTTCACCAATACCATGATGGTGGAAACCCCGATGTATGTGTTCAACACGCTGACAATCGTTGTTGCCGCCTATACCGTTTATGCCGGCATCGAAGTCATGGGGCGGATGTTCTTTCTGCTGATGGGTTCCATGATGCTGGCCGTCGTGCTGATTGTCTTTCTGGCGGTTCCGCTCACAAGAACCGAGACGCTGCTTCCCCTGTTCACCGAAGGAATCAAGCCTGTCCTTCACGGCATTTACTTCTCATTCGGCTTTCCCTTCGGGGAACTGTTCCTGTTCTCGGTCATCCTGCCGTTCGTAAGGAAGGACAGCAGGCGGGATGCGGGGAAGTGGCTGTATGCCATGACCGCCTTGAGCGGGTTTCTGCTGCTGATCGTCATCCTCATAACGGTGATGACCCTCGGGCCGCTGGCCGGCGACCGGAAGTTTTCCCTTTATGCCGTCGCGCGGCTGATCAAGGTCGGGAATTTCATAGTCGGCCTTGAAGCCATTGTCGGCATCGCCCTGATTGCCGGTTCCTTCACGAAAGCCACCATCGTGCTTTACATTCTCAATCATGTTACGGTCCGCTTCTTCAAGCTGGACGACGACAAATTGCTGCTGCCGGCCATATCGTTCATTGCCTTCCTGCTGTCCATGACGATGTTCCGGTCGGAAGCCGAATTTGTCTTTTCCATTTACGTGGTATGGCCGTTTATCGTCATGACCGTCGGCATCATTCCGCTCATGCTGGCCGCGCTCATCACGTTCGTGAAGCGAAAATCGGGGCAAAACTGACAGGGGTCATCTGTCGAATCTTCCCGAATGGGTGTACAATAGAACGGAGCTTGCGGAACATCTGCGGCATCCCCAATCAGCAGAAGGAATGGTGAAACGATGTCCCTGGCGGTTTCCGTCGCTCCGTTGGTGACCCATTTCGTGCCGATCGTCTACTTTGTCTACATTCTGATGGATGTGCTGTCCCGCAGCCGCAAGAGAACGGAGTATCTGCTGGTCGGCGGCATCATCGCCTGCTGCCTGTCCATGTTCCTCGAGGAATTCGTCCGGCATTATCTGCCCATTGAATACAGCCCGATCATCACGGCGGCGTGGTTCAGCGTGTCGGGGATTACGATCGTCGGGCTGGGCCTGCATCTGTTTGTCAAGCTGACGAACATCGAGCACCGATTCCCGAAATTCATCTACCCCTGGCTTTTTTACCTGCCGACGGCACTGGTGATCCTCAATCTGTTTCAATGACGAGATGGTATCGGGAAGCGCTTTCCAACAAGCGGGCATCTGGAAGATGCCGGAGTACAATACGGCTTACTATGTCGCCATGTTCGGAAGCAACGTGTTCAACGCGGTCTACATCTTCATCCTGTGGCGGGGCATCGTCCATACCGGCCAGAAGGAGCTCCGCGAAATTTACAAGCAATTGATTTACGGCGTGCTGATCACCGTGTTCTTCAATCTGGTGATCGGAACGATCGATTTCAAAGGCTACCTGCCCCCGTATCCCTACATTTACGGCACCTGGGTGTGGTGCGTGTTCCTCCGCCATACGATGAAAAAATACGAGTTCCTGAACCATGTGGAAATTCGTTTCGAGAAACTGTTCAACATGAGCCCCGCCGCCATCGTTCTCACGGACCTCGACGGCCATGTGCGGGAAGCGAATCCCGCCGCCCGGAAGTTGTTCGCGGCGCTCAATATCCGTCACGGGAACATTTCGAATATGCTGCAGGGCGAGCTGCTTCACCGCATCCGGAACCAAACGGCCATCCAGGACGTCGCCCTGTCCGTCCATGGCGGAGCCGGCCCGGTCGAACTCGTCATCGACGGGGACTACGTATCGGTCGATTACCGTCCCCACCTGATTCTGATCATGCGGGATGTCACCGCCCAGATGGCCGACCGGCGGGAACTGGAGTTCATGGCGTATCACGACATGCTCACGAAGCTGCCGAACCGGAAGCATTTCTTCGAGCAGCTGGGCAAGGCATTGGCCGAGGCCGGGCCGTCCGGCGAGCGTCTGGCGGTGATGATCTTCGACCTCGACCGGTTCAAGGCGATCAATGACCGGTTCGGGCATTCGGCCGGCGACCGTGCGTTGATCCAGGTTGCCGATTCGATCCGTGCCATGCTGTCGGGGGACGACTTTGCCGCGCGCCTCGGCGGTGACGAATTCATCATCTTCTTCCGGTCCGCCTCGGAGGACCGGGTGGTTCGGAAGATTGGCGAGCTGCGCGCGCATCTGGCCGGCAATCCGCTGGCCGCGGGCGGGGAAAGCCATCCGATTCACATCAGCATCGGCGTGAGTTTCTATCCGGAACACGGCCGCGACAGCGACACCCTGCTCAACAATGCGGACAAGGCGCTGTATCGCGTCAAGCACGGCGGCCGCAACCACTACGCGTTCGCGTCGGAAGCGGAGTGAGGGCATGGAACGGCAAGAGCCTGCCGAGGGGCAGGCTCTTGATTGAGTTGCTCCATTTTAACGAACGATCCGGTAATACGTCCGCGCCGTCAGGCTGTAGATCATCGCATAGCAGACCGCGAACACCAGAATGGTCAGCGCGGTGCAGATCGCATACAGCGGGACGTTGGTCATGTTGAAGATGGTCAGCAGTTTGCAGATGACCGGGAACGCCGCGGCGATATGGATGACGGCCATGATGAGCGGCAGGAAGAACACGGACAGCACCTGGAAGCGGATTGTTTTCTTGATCTCGCCGCGGCTCAGGCCGACCTTCGCCATGATCGCGAAGCGTTCCTTGTCGTCGTACCCTTCGGAGATCTGCTTGTAGTAAATGATCAGCACCGTGCCCAGGATGAACAGCGCGCCCAGGAACAAGCCGAGGAAGAACAGTACGCCGTACAGCGAGATGAATTCATTTTTCGACGCTTCACGTCCTTCCACGAATACGTGAACGGACAGATCCCTCATCACGTACTGCAGCGAGGACACGAGGTCGGCCTGCGCCTTCCGGTCCGCCTTCGTATCGAACAGGTAGTTGTATTGGAAACCCGGAAGCCATTCTTCGCCCTCGTTCAAAGCCTGCCGGGCGCGGTTCAGATCCTGTTCATCGGCCGTGACGATCACATGACTCTGCGCCAGCATGCTGTTCTTGAGGGGAGAGAACTCTTCAATCGTCTCCATCTTGTCCAACCGGCCGCGGATGTTCAGGGAATAGCCGCCGAAGTCCAGCGTTTCGCCTGGCAGCTTTCCCTTCACGATATACACGAGCGCTTCGCCTTCGGACAGCTCGACGCTGACGCCCTCAATCCGGTGATATTCTTCCGCCGTGATGAACATCAGCATGGAGAGGCCGGAACTGCTGAAACCCGCACTTCGGATCCCGGTGAACGCATTCCCGTCCTGAATCGCCGCTTCCGACGCATAGCGCAGACGGATCGGATTGTGGATGGACAGCCCTCTGATTTTCACGGTTTCGGCAATCGCGTCGTCCACTTGCTTGATATCGTCGGGTGTCGTATCGCTCGCGGACACGGAGATTTCCCGAATGTAATTGGTGCGGAGAGCGTCTTCCAGTCCGATGTACAGGGACACGGTGGACGACACCATGACGATGACCATCGTGGCCAGGATGCAGATGCTCGCGAGGCCCGCGGCGTTCTGCTTCATCCGGTAGATCATCCCGGACACGGCGATGAACGGATTGGTGCGGTAGTAGAACCGCTTGTTCCGCCGGAGCGCCTTCAGGACCGCGATGCTGCCGGCCGTGAACAGGCAGTACGTCCCGATGATGACGAGAATGACCGCGACGAAGAACAGATTGAGGGCCGCGAGCGGCGACTTCACCGTAAGGGCAATAAAGTACCCGCCGCCCAGCGCGGCCGCGCCGGTGAGCGCGATCAGCCATTTGGTCTGCGGCTCTTTCTCCCCGACATTGCCGCCCTTCAGCAGTTCGATCGGCTTGGACACATGCACCTGGAAGACGTTGTACACCAGGTTGATCAGGAAAATGGCGCCGAACAAGATGACGGTGATGGAAACCGCCCGAAGCGGGACTTCAAAGCCGAAGGATGCGTTCATCGCCAAAATTTTCAGCAGGAGCAGCAGGGCGAGCTTGCTGAACAGCACGCCGGCGATCAGGCCCAGCCCGATGCAGAGCAGGCCGATCATCACCGTCTCGAGCA
The DNA here is from genome assembly GCF_000227705.2 of Thermobacillus composti KWC4. Taxonomy (GTDB): domain Bacteria; phylum Bacillota; class Bacilli; order Paenibacillales; family Paenibacillaceae; genus Thermobacillus; species Thermobacillus xylanilyticus. The sequence goes on along the minus strand of NC_019897.1, from coordinate 3,641,914 downwards.
GCATGATCCGGGCGATATGCTTCTTCTCCATGCCCAGGATGTTGAACAGCCCGAACTCTTTCTTGCGCCGTTTGATCAGGAAGCTGTTGATGTACAGCAGCAGGATGAAGGCGAAGATGCCGGTGACGATGCTGCCGAGCCCCAGCACCGCGGACAATGTCGAGCTGTCGTGCATGCTGTTCACATCTTTGGACAGCAGCAGGTACAGCAGGTTGTAGAACATCATGACCGTCGCGGAACTGGCGAGAATGTACGGGAAATACGTCTTCGAATTTTTGCGGATGTTGGTGACGGCGAGCCTCGTGTAGAACCCTTTACTCACGGCGGTCACCGCCTGTCGCGATCACGGTCAGCGCGTCCGAGATGTTCTGGTAGAATTCGTGCCGCGATTTCGAAGCTTTGTAGATCTGATGGAACACTTCCCCGTCCTTGATGAACATGACCCGGTTCGCGTGGCTGGCCGCCTTCGCGCTGTGCGTGACCATCAGAATCGTCTGCCCCTGGCGGTTGATCTCGCCGAACAGATTCAGCAGCTCGTCGCTGGACCGCGAGTCCAGCGCGCCGGTCGGCTCATCGGCCAGAATGATGCGCGGATGGGTGATCAGCGCCCGGGCGACGGCCGCCCGCTGTTTCTGTCCGCCGGACACTTCGTACGGGAATTTGTCCAGGATCTCCGAGATCCCGAGCGTCCGGGCGATCGGGAGGAGCCGTGAGCTCATCTCCTTGTAGGATTTTCCGGCCAGCACCAGCGGCAGGAAAATATTGTCCCGCAGCGAGAACGTATCGAGCAGGTTGAAGTCCTGGAACACGAATCCGAGCTGATCCCGGCGGAACGCGGAAATTTCCTTCTCCGGAATGGACGTCATGCTTTTGCCGGCGAGCAGCACCTCCCCGCTGGTCGGCTGATCGAGCGCCGCAAGAATGTTGAGCAGCGTCGTCTTGCCCGAGCCGGATTCCCCCATGATCGCGACGAACTCGCCTTCTTCTATCGTGAAGGACACGTTCGACAGCGCCTGTACCTGGTGCTTGCCGAAGCGGGTCGTGTACACCTTCTTCAGATTTCGCACATCCAAGAGTGCCATGGTTGTTCCTCCTTCGCTGATTTCCACACCTCCATCGTACAAAAAAAGAAAATGCGCAGCCTTAAGCTTGGCTTACATTTTCTCAGGTAAGCTTACATGTTTGTAAGATTGCGGCGCAGTCTGCAGGGCAAAGCCCGCTACCTCACATCCAGCGGGGCGCTCTCCAAGCCGAGGATCACCTTCGTGCCCCGGCCGACCTCGGACTCGATCTCGATCGTGTGGGACAGTTTGTCCATGATGCGCTTGCACAGATAGAGGCCGATGCCGGTCGATTTCTTGTCCGCGCGGCCGTTGAACCCGGTGTACCCGTGCTCGAACACGCGCGGCAGGTCGGCCGGGTCGATGCCGATGCCGGTATCCTCAATAACCAGCGCTTGCGGCCGGTTTGGATGCATGTAGATCGAAATTTCCCCCTGTGGGGTATATTTCAGCGCGTTGGAGAGCAGCTGCTCGAGGACGAAGACGAGCCACTTCTCATCCGTCAGGACCTCGGCGTCGATCGGGTCGTAGTTCAGCCTGATCTGCTTGCGAATGAACGATTTGGCGTATTTCCGCACCGCCTGCTTGATGCAGTCGTCCAGCGATACCGTGCGGAACACGAAATCCGTTCCGGTGCCCCCCAGCCGGATGAATTGCAGCACCATCTCCGTATATTGCTCGATGCGGAACAGCTGCTCGGCCAGCTCGTCCTTGTCGGGGGCGCTGTCGGTCTGGAGCAGCAGCCGCATGGCGGCGATGGGCGTTTTGATCTGGTGCGCCCAGATCGTATAGTACTCCACCATCTCCTGGAATGCCCGGTCTTTGTCATAGACAATCCTGCCGCGCTCCTTGTCGAGCAGGCGGATCAGTTCCTGGTAGTCCCGTTCGATCAGGCTCGCGGTTTCGGGCAGCGGCACGGCGGGTACGGTAATCTGGCCGCGCAGTTCTTCCAGCGCCCGGTGTTTCAGGCAGAAATGACGGAAGCGAATGAAGCCGACGGCGAGCAGGAAAAGCGCGGTCAGCACCGAGGCGTAACCGACCGTTTCGGCCGGCAGTTGGTACAAGGCGATGACCGCAAGAAAAATGCCCGCCGATCCCGCGGCCGTCAGGATCAGGAGGAGATTCTGCTTGACGTAGGCGGCGAGCAGTTTCCAGCGGCTCATGCTCATTCCACCAGATAGCCGAGCCCTTTTTTCGTGACGATCCATTGTTCCAGCCCCGCTTCGGCCAATTTCTTGCGCAGCCGCGTAATGTTGACGGTCAGCGTATTGTCGTCAATAAATTGGTCGCTCTCCCACAGCCGCTGCATCATCTCGTCCCGCGAGACGACCCGGCCGGCATTCTCCATGAGGAGCTGCACGATCTTGAAATCGTTCTTCGTCAGCTCGATCTTGTGGTTCTGATACGTCAGCGTGGCGTCATTCAGGTTCAGCACGACGCCGTTGTGTTCGAGGACGTTCACCTGCCCCTGGAAGGAGTAGGTGCGGCGGAGCAGCGCGCCGACCTTCGCCGTCAGCACGTGCAGGTCGAACGGCTTCGCGATGAAGTCGTCGCCGCCCATATTCATCGCCATGACGATGTTCATATTGTCGGAGGCGGAGGAAATGAAGATGATCGGCACCTTGGAGAACTTGCGGATCTCGCTGCACCAATGGAAGCCGTTGTAGAAGGGGAGCGCGATATCGAGCAGCACAAGCTGCGGCTCTGCGCGCAGCACCTGGTCTGCCACGTTGTGGAACTCGGTGACGCAGGTTGCGTCGTAGCCCCATTGGCTGAGGTGCTCGCTGATCGTTCGGGCGATCGTCAGATCGTCTTCGATGATCATGATCTTGAACATGGCCGTCCCTCCATGGGTTTATTATAGAGGGTTTGGGGGCGGGGGATAAAGAAGGGGGGATCAAGGGATTGACTTATTCCATCCGTTCTCTGTATGATTATGGTAAATGCTTTCCTCCTTCTCTACGGAGGCGGAAACCACCAAGCAGAAGAGTCACTCATTCCTCGGATTGCGTGGCTCTTTATTTTTTTCGGATGAGCGAAACCCGGTCCGCATGGGGGACCGGGCTGTTGAATAAAGTTAACCGACGATCTTTACCGCATTTTCCTTGATCGCCTTTACCGTCTCCACCAGCTTCTTCTGCTTCGCGCCGTCAAAAAGCTTCAGGAAGCTTTGCGGTTTGTCGAACGGCGGCTTGGCCAGATCGGCGGCGTTCTCGATATAGCCGTTCTGCACGATATAGTCGATCACTTTGCGGACGAACACGATCTGTTGCTGTGTCAGCGATTCGTCGTTGATGAATTCCGAGAAGGCCTGATTGACCGCATCAGGCTCGAGTTTGGCGATCTTGCGCACCAGCAAACCGAACGGCGTATCCTTGAACTCGCGCTTGTAGTCTTCAGCGGTACCCAATTCGCCGGTAAAGATTCTTTCTAGCGCTTCGTAATCGGCCGCCGTCAGCGGAGTGTTATTGCGCAGCTTGTAGATCGCAATATGGTCTCGATTCTCCTCGATATAGCGGTTCACTTTCAACTTGTAATCTTCAAAGTCATACCCGCTGTCGATCGGCTCGCCTTCCTTGACGTACAGCACCTCGTCCCGGAGATTCGTGTAGATCGGGCTGGCACCGCCCGATTCGTCGACGGTGAACTTGGCCAACTCGCGAAGTTCTACGCGAATCCGCTCGAAATCGAAAATGGTCGCGTTCTCCCAGAACGCTTCCGACTCGATCGTCCGGATGAGCTCCAGCTTGGCGCGGACGGCGGGAATCGTTGCGCGTTCCGTCAGCAGGTTGCGCGCGATCTCCTTCAACGCGTTCTTGTTCCGGGCGAACTGCCTGCTTCCCTCAAGCGAATATACCATCAGACCGTACATCAGATTGTCGAACCGTTTCGCATGCTCGTCCCGCTCATCCATGTACACGATAGGGCCCAGTTCCCTGCCCAGCGTGAGCACGTCCGATTCGGACAGCGCGAGGAAAGCGCGCCGGTGCTTGTATTTCTCCACAACTTGCAGCCTGAGCTTCACGGCGATCAGATCGGGATTGAGCGCCTCGATCTGCCCGACGACGATGTCGATCAGACCCTCTCGCATCTCCCGGCCTTCGGCGGCCGCGAAATCCCCGTGCTGAAGCAGGTGGATCAATTTGATCCGTTTTCGGAAAATGGCCTCTGTGAGGCTGACGACTTCGCCTTCGGACAAGCCTTCCTTGTGCTGCCGAAAAAATTCGAAGTTGCCGAGATAATCGAAGATCACGAAGTGTGCCTTGTCCTCACCAGGACCGAACAGATCCCGGCACAGCCGCGTGCCCCGGCCGATCATCTGCCAGAACTTCGTTTTCGACCGCACCCGCTTGAAGAACACGAGGTTGACCACTTCCGGAACGTCGATGCCCGTGTCCAGCATGTCGACGGAGACGGCGATGTGCGGGTTGTTGTCGGCTTTTTTGAAGTTGGTGATGGCGTCTTCGGCATAGGCGTCTTCGTACGTGATCTTCTGGATGAACTGCCCGCCCAGATGCGGATACAGCTTGTGGAACCGGTCGACGATGTATTGGGCGTGGCGCTTGTTCTGGGCGAAGATGATCGTCTTGCCGATCCGGTCGCCGCCCGCGACCTTGATGCCTTTCGTCATCAGATCCTGGATGACCGTATCCACCGTGTGCTGGTTGAAAATGAACTCGTTGATCTCCGGCGAGGGAATCTCTTCCGGCATGTTGCCGTCCTCATCCGCGAAATCTTCCTCGTACCTCGCCTTGTCCTCCTCAGACAGTTCGTCGTAGGTGATGCCCTCGGTGAGGAACTTCAGTCCGACCTCAATATTGTAGTACGGCACGAGCACATGATCCTTGTACACGGCTGTTTCATACTCGTACGCATAGGTCGGGACGCCGCGCTCGACTTCGAAAAAATCGTACGTGTTCCGGTCGACCTCCGCTTTCGGCGTCGCCGTAAGGCCAAGCATAAGGGCATCGAAATATTCGAAGATGGCGCGATACTTGTTGAAGATGCTGCGATGCGCCTCGTCGATGATGATCAGGTCGAAATGCGCCGGCGTGTAAAGACGAGAACCGTCTTCCGATTTGGCGGTGTCGATTGTGTTGAGGATCGTCGGATAGGTGGAAAAGACGATCCTGGCCAGCTTATCCTCCCGTTGGTCCAGAAGATTGCAGAGCGTCATGTCCTTCAGGTACTTGGCGAAGTCGTTCTTCGCCTGCGACACCAGCGACCGGCGGTCGGCGAGGAACAGTACGTTGGTGACATAGCCCCCGCGCGACAGCACGTCGGTCAGGCTGGCGGCGGTTCGCGTTTTTCCCGTGCCGGTGGCCATGACGAGCAGCGCCTTCCGGTGCCCAGCTTCGAGATGGGCGGCGACGGCGCGAATCGCTTCCTTCTGGTAAGGGCGATCCGTGATTCGATCGTCGATGCGGATCTCGTGCAGTGACCTTCGGCTCGTTCGCCGGTTAATCAGCTTCTCCAGATCGCGGCGCGAGAACAGCCCGCTGACCTTGCGCTGCGGCACGTCGGGCGATTCCCAGATGTTCGTCTCGAACCCGTTCGTCGTGAAAATGATCGGACGTCGGCCCGTCATCCGCTCCAGGCAGTCGGCGTAGAGCTTGGCCTGGTGGGTGCCGATTTTCGGATCCCTGGACGTGCGCTTCGCCTCGATCAGCGCCAGGGGCAGGCCGTCCTTGCCGTACAGCACGTAATCGACGTACCCCACACCTTCGGCGTTCGGCATGCCGGTCACTTCGACCTCTTCGCGCACATCGTCCCCGAACGTCCAGCCGAGCAGTTTCAGATCGACGTCGATATATTTCTTGCGCGTCTCGTATTCAGACGGATCAACAGGCGTGAAATGCCGCTCTTCCTTGTGACGTTCCTTCTCGCCCGTGTACTTCGCGCTGAGCGCGGCGACCTGGGCCCGCAGCGCATTGATCTCCGATTCCTTCTGTTCCAGCAGGCTTTGCTGCTCCAGGATTTTTGCTTCATCGATTTCGAAGGTCTGGGAGGGCACCAGGTTCTCGTCAAAGAAGCGCTCTTCATATTCCGAGCCGTAGCAATAGTCGATCCATTGTACGAACTCGAACACCGCTTGAAGGGCAAGCAACGCTTCGCTCCGTGTCACGGCCTTGTCGGTGTGGACCGCGATGTTGCCCAGCTTGACGACATAGAGCAGCTTCGACCATGTTTTGTTGTCGACGGCGAATCGGAACGTCGGCTCGTGCAGGAGGGACTGCAGGTTGTCCTTGTAGGGCATCCGGATTGTATTGTCCGCCGCGTACACCCACTTCAGGGCCAATTCCAACGCTTTCCGGCTGCCCACGGCCGACATCGCAGGCGAGGTCGCGAGCACCCGCTCCGCCTCAAGGCAAGCGGCTGCAAACATCTGATATTCAGTTCGGTTACGGAGGAAATCGAAGTTTGCAGCCATGCTTGCTCACTCCTTTGGCGTCGGTTTAGTCGTCAAAGTACTTGCTCATGAGGCTGTCAAACAGTCGCTGCGTCTCGTCGATGGATTGTTTGACTAGGGAATTTTGGGATTCGATTTGATTTACGATCCTTGTATATTTTTGTTGCAAGGAAAACGGCGGCAATCCGATCGAAAACTTGTCGAAAAATGATACGGGCACCCGTTTTTGCCCTGCGCTGCCGGTCATGTTTTTTTCTGCGTGTGTTCGAAAAGCAGGCAGGCTTGTGAGTCGGTACAACCACTCGCTGTCAGTCACGTCTTCAATGGGCCGCAACACGTGAAATTCCGTGGAGCCGAATCCGATTCCGTTGCAAAGATTTCGCGCTACGGCTCCCTTTCCGTTTTCCATGCACGGAGTGATCTTGGCGAACAATACGTCATTTTCTCTAAAGTAGGTGTATCCTGTCTTGACCTCTTGATATTCTCTGGTTTGGCTTGTATCAATTTCGCCGTTTTCTGAAACAGAATTCATGGGTATAAATGAAACTAGGGTATCGTCATTTAAGTTTCCCAACTCACTTTTGTTGGGGTTAATGTAACTTATCTCTGAAATGCTCCTTTTCTCCCAACCTTGCTCATTTCTGAGTGGATCCCCAAACATCTCATAAAACACCGACTTGATCAATTGATCCAATTCCTCGAGTTGGCGCTTGTGAAGAGCCATTAGTTCGGAGACTGCGTCAAATTCACGCGCGATCTGTATCTGAACTTCTTTGGCAGGGAGGGGCACTTGAATGTCTTCTACTATAGCTTTTGATATTTCCTTAAAAGTAGCTCCCCTGCCAAGAGAATTTAAATAATCACTCTTTCCTTTAAGAAACCAATATAGGTACTTATTATGAATTTCATCAGAACAGAGCAAGTTTTTGAACCCTTGATTACAGTACATATCCGTACCCGCAATGGCTGCTTTGCCAATGGGAGCACGGGATGTCAGCAAAACCGTACCTTCGGGGATTAATCGCATGGAACCTTCCAGAACTGCTTTTTCGGTGATCTTCCTTTGGGTTTCATAAACAAAAACAGTATCATCATCAATTTCAGCTGGCGTCACCCAATTGATGTCCCCGTCCCAATAACTGGGTTCATTGGTTCTGGGGGTTGATCCGGATATAACCGCAGCAACATCCCCCAGCCGAACCTTCTCCCACTTACTCACCGAGCATCCCCCTCAGCTCCTGCATCTTCGATGCAATCTCGGTGCTCAGCTTCTCCAGACGGTCCAGGATCACGGCCGGAGGGTCATATTCGACCATCTCGTACACGATCTCCTTGTATCGGTTGATCGACAGATCATATTCGTTCGCCGCAATCGAGGCCTTGTCGACGAAGAAGCTCTGCTCCGTCCGCTTGCGGTTTTTCTCGGCTTCGAGGTTATGGAAGCGGGCGAGAATGTCGGGAATGTCGTTCGCCTCGATCGGATTCCGCTTGTCGTCCAGCGAGAAGCCGTCCGCCTTCATGTCGTAGAACCAGACCTGGTCCGTGCCGCCGGCGTCCGTCTTCGTGAAAACCAGAATGGCCGTGCTGACGCCCGCGTACGGTTTGAACACGCCGCTCGGCATGGAAATGACGGCTTCGAGCTTGTGGTTCTCCACCAGTTCCTTGCGCAGCGACTTGTGAGCCTTCGTCGTGCCGAACAGGACGCCGTCCGGCACGATCGCGGCGCAGCGGCCGCCCTTGCGGAGCATCCGAAGGAACAGCGCGACGAAGAGAAGCTCCGTCTTCTTCGTATTGCAGACGGCCTTCAGATTGTCGTGAATGCTCTCGGCATCGACCGTTCCCGTAAATGGCGGATTGGCGAGTATGATGCTGAACTCGGATGCGTGGTTGTTCTCCTTGGACACACTGTCCAGATAGTCAATCCTCGGATTCGTGATGGAGTGCAGCATCAGGTTCATGGCCGACAGGCGCAGCATCGTCCGGTCGGTATCGAACCCGGTCATGAGCGAAGACGCGAAATGTTCCCACTGTTCCGGTGTCATCCTGTTGCCATGGGTTTCGCGTATGTATTCCGCAGCGGACACAAGGAAACCGGCCGTCCCGCATGCGGGGTCACAGATCCGGTCGTCCGGCGTCGGCTTCAGCAGCCGAACCATCAGATCCCGGATATGTTTCGGCGTGCGAAATTGTCCGTTCTGGCCCGCCGTGGACAGCTTGCTCAGCATATATTCGTACAGGTCTCCCTGCATGTCGAGATCCTCGATGTCGTGCTCATACAGCTCGTCCAGTCCCGTGATGATTTTCTGCAGCACCTGCGGCGTAGGAATGAGGAAAATCGCATCCTGCATGTAACGGGAAAATGCCGTCGCCTGCTCGCCGCCGAGCGTCTTGATAAACGGGAACACCTTCGTGCTCACGATATCGTAAATTTCTCGCGGGTCTTTCGTCTTGAACTTGCTCCACCGCATGGATTGCCCTTCGGCATCCTGCGGAAAAATCTTCGGCACGGATTCCCCGGTGAGCGCCTCCAGTTGCTCGTTTTCCAGCTCCTTCTCGTCCAGGGAACGGATGAACATCAAGTACGTCAACTGCTCAATGACGGTAATCGGGTTGGTGATTCCACCCGCCCAGAGGTCTGTCCATATCTTGTCTACTTTGTTGCGAATTTCACCGGTCAGCATGGAAATATCAGCCTTTCTATCTTCTCTATCTTTTATTTTAGCATGAATCGTTAAAGTTACATATTTCTATATTTATCGACAAGACTCCGATGTAAAAAACTTTCCTTGCCCTTTATACGTCTAATTGTGCAAACAAGAATCCGGCAAAAGGAGCAGGGATGACGGGGATGCGCGCTGCAACGGGTGGATCAAGGCGGGAAATCATTTTGGGACGGATGTTGCTGTTAACGGTGTTGGCTGCCGTTCTGGTTCTGTCAGCCTGTGCGGACAAGGCCGGGAAAGAGGCAAACCCGGCTCAGCAGACAACGAATGTTTCGCAGGATGGGGAAAAGGGCGTCACCGATCCGTCATCTGACTCCACCCAAGGGGAAGACGAACGCCCCCTGTCTCCTTTCACCTACGAGATTTCCCGGTCGGCGGACGCGGACCCGGCGACATGGGAAAGGGGCATCCGCGATTATGTGCTGGCCGGCGAAACCCATGCGTACCATGTGACGTTCTCCCATCCTGTGGACCACGCGAGCGTCGAGTCACAGGGGCTCGTAGCTGAGGGGCTTGAGGTCGAATACGACTGGCATTCCGACAGCGCGGTGACGGTTCGCCTCAGATGGGAAGACACGGCCGCCACAGAAGAATACGGGGACTTCTACTTTGGGTTCGGCCATGCCCGTGCGGCGGATGGCCTGGCCCGGCCAGTGCAGGAAGACCACGGCATTTTCATACAACCAACCCGTCCCAAAACTTTTGCGTTCTTCGATCCGTCGACGGGCAATCGCGACACGTTCCTGAAATCCCTCATTTCCTACACCCGGCTCGACCGTTCCCCGTCCGGAAAAGATGTGCTGGCGGAAGAGACGGCGGCGAGGGAAAGTTTCTTTGTTTACCACTACACCCTTCTTGACCGGGAGGGTAACCGGCTCATGCTGCTCGATGCGGCGTCGCCGGTTTGGCTTAGGGATGATGATGTTCTGCTCTATCGGAAGGACCGGTCCATCGTGCTTTACGATGTCGGAACAGGTCTGGAACAGGTGGTCTGGGCGGCATCGGCGCCGGTTGAATGGGTGTATTTCGACTACCATGCGCCTTCCGGCAAGCTGGTCGTGGTGACGCTGCACGAGAATGAGAAACGGGAGTTGGAAGGGGATCTGTACCTGCATGAGCAGGTGACGGATCGTGAGCCGCGGGTATTCCGCGATGTGTTCCGCGACAGTGGCCAATATATGGGGGTTTATCCCGAGGGCGTCAAGTTCATCGACGGTGACAAGCTGTTCGTCGAGTATATTGAAAATCGGGATACGTACCATCGGGAGCGGCGCGTGATGGACTGGACGACCGGGGAATTGATCGCCCTCGAGCCGGCGGACGATATGCTCCCGCTGACCCGGGGCAGTGTGCTGAAGCATGCCGAAGGCAAATGGCAGATCGTCGGATTGGCCGACGACGGCGCCCGACCGCTCGCAGTTGACGACGGGCAGTGGTATAGAGCGATACCGGTCAACGAGGACTGGGTGGCGCTGATCGCCGGCGGCGATGCCGCGGATTTGCTCCATGTGCCGACCGCTTCCATCCATGCCATGAAGGAGCGTCTGATGGTGCCCTTTCCCTGGAGCGGGGAAGCGGCGTACTCGATTCCGGAATTGAACAGGTGAGTGCTTATGGGTGTCACTTGCCGGAGGCCATATCGAAAAGCAAAACCCGGTCCGCATCGGGACCGGGCCAGGCATGGGTTACAGGACATTGAACAATACCGGAAGCAGGATCAACTGATTGATGACATGGGTGGAGATATGTCCGAGCATCGCATAGGCCAGTCCGTGTTTCCAGTACAGATAGCCGAATCCGATGCCTGGCAGAAAATTCAGCAGCATCGTGCGGGTGACGGTCACGGCGCTGAAACCGAACAGTTGCACAGCGGCAGGAAGATGTCCTGCTGCAAAAACGAATGCGGCAATGATGATTCCCGCGATATAGACGCCGCTGCGATCCGCGGATTTCATCAGCCGGCCGAGCAGCCAGACGATGACCGTCATGAGCCCGAACCGGAGAAGAATTTCCTCGATGACGCCTCCGTAGAGCACGCTCCCGAGAAAGTACAGCCAGGAAAACTCAAAACGGTCCGGGAGCCCCAACGCTTCCGCGAATATCAGCTTTTCCGGAATGGCGATCAAGCCGGCCGACAACAGTCCGATGCCTGCCGCCGCAGCAATGCTTCTTCTGCTGACAACAAACGGTTTGTTCAGGTTGACTTTCGGTGAAGCCCACGCTCCCGCCAGGGCGGCAACACTCGCCCATGCCGCGGTCTGCAGCATGGCGAGCAGCACAAGCACTTGCTTCGAACCCAGTTGGGCGACGATCATAGCTTCCTGATCAGGGGTCAAGGTCATCGTCTGCTGCAATCCCAGTACGGCACCTGCCGCCAGTCCCAGCACCAATGCGGCGAACACTTTTTTCACAGTCAGCACCTCTTTGTCGTTGTCATAGGGTTATGGATGGTCAACTTTTCCAATCTCTCATTCGTCCGCATGGCTGACGGCAACGTCGTCACGAATGCCGACATCGCGCAGATAAATGGAGCCTGCGGCGGTTTTGTCAAATACGAGGCGGATCCGGCTGAGCCGCTCCGGCTGGAACGCCGGGTTGACGCGGCCGAAGTCGGACAGCCGGAATGCGAAGGTTTGAAATACCGGCTCCCTGGTCGGCATCAGCGACGTCAACGGCCATTTCACAATACCGCCTTCCAGCATCGGTAGCAAGCCTCCGGCGGCGCTCAGCGGCATGGAAGCGGTGTTGCCGTGCACATCCTCGACCTGTACGGTCAGATCCGTCATTTCTTCCCGCGCCTCCGACCGGTCCGCCACGGAGAAGACGATCGAGCCATCCGGCGGGACGGCAAGCCCGGTATCGGGCAGAACGATCGTATAGGAGGGCGTGCCGCGGGCCCGGTCCCGGTCCCATCCGAGGCGAACGGCGCTGTACGGACCGGGGGCGAATTTCATTTCGACCTTTTCTTCTTTCCATTCCGCCAGCTGCTCGCCAATCAGTTGACCGCCGGGCAGCGTGGTCGTGGTGAGATCGATATCTTCGTCGAAGGTGCTGACGAGCGTCGTCCGGGAATCCGCATAATCGTGGATGTACATCGTATCCGGCAGCCATTCCCTTGCGTGGCCGAGATCCTGGAAGATCGCGCGATATTCCGTCTTCTCGTACAAGGTTGCCTCGAGGAAGGACGAGATCAGCACCTTCGCCGCTTGCAGCTGCTCTTCCTGCGGGATCAGCTGGGCTCGGTTATACAGCAGGTTGCCGAGTCCCGGCGCATCGCTGCGGCCCCATACCGTGTTGAATTGTCCGTGATTGGCCCCGTAGATATAGACCGACGCTTTGAAATAGTCGCTGCCCGGCGTAAAGCCGATCCGGCTGTACTGTGCGGCTCCGGCGAAGGAACTGACATCCATGTCGTGGGAGCCTTGAAGGGCGAGGTAGTTCAGGTCGGTCAGCTCCGTCGGCCGGCCCGCCGGCTCGTATTGGCCGTCAGTGCCCGCCAGCGAGATGACGGATCGGATGCCGAAACCGTAATCGAACGCGATGCCGCCGTTCTCCGGCGATGCCGGCAGCCGGTTGTAAGCCGCCGCCACGGTCACCGCCTCGCCGCCGCGGGAATGGCCGATCAGCGCGATCCGGCTCATGTCCGCTTTGCCGTGGAACGGATTGCCTTCCGTCCCGTTCCATTCTTCCCACACCTTCAGGTGCTCCAGCATGAGCCAGCCGCGTGCCGGGTTTTCGTTCTCCAGCACGTTCAGCATGAACAGGTCGTCGAAGGGCGACGTATTGAGAAAATTTTCGTCGATCGACACGACGATATAGCCGCGGCTCGCCAGCAGTTCCCCCAGATAGGCATACCCCGGGTCCGAATAATCGGTGGCGAGATGATTGCCATGCACGATCATCACGAGCGGGAACGGCCCGTCGCCGTCCGGATACCAGACGAGCCCGTTCAACGGCATCGCTTCAGGTCCGAAGCCGAATGTCTTCGTACGGAGGGAGGACCAGTTCGCCACGAAGGCCGAGCCGTCCACCGGCTCCGTGATGAGCGAATCTTCCGCGTTGAAGACGGCGCGGTAGCTGTCCTTGCTCCCGTAGGTCAAGGTGCGCACCGGATACGGCCCCGGCTCCGCCGGATTGTCCAGCACGGCCGGGTAACGTTCAGCCGGCTTCGTGACCGACAGCCGGTAAGGCTTGGCCAGCTTCGCGCGCCCGTCATCGACCAGCCAGGTTCCGATGCCGATCGTCATCACGGCTGTCACCGCCGCGGCGATGCCGGCCGCCGTCTTCTTCAGCGTCTTCGCCTCGCGATACGCGCCCCGCATCCACCGGTACACAAGCGCACCCGACAAGGAGCAGCCCGCCAGTATGGACAAGGTGACGATCACCATCACCGTCATCGGGCCGATGAAGCTGATGAACAACAGGATGAAGGAAGCAATCGCCGGGCCGATGTACCTTGAAGGGATGCGCTTGGCAACATGCAGCAGGCCCGCGATACCGCCGCTGATCAGCGCGATGGCGAGCAGGAACACGGTCGTTCCGATCACGTAATCCCCCGGTCCCCGCGACCCGATCAGAAGATAGCTCTGGACGAGAAAAAGGATGCCGGCGGTGCCGGAGAGCGCGATCGCCGCCCCCTTCCATCCCGGAGACAGCGGAGGCAGACGCCGGACGGTCGTCATCAGCCGCTTCCGCCAGGTCCGGTTCATGACACGTTCAGAAAGCTTGGTTTCAGCCATTTCATGACCTCTCTCCCAGGTGAATGTTGCTGCCAAGCTCAGGATAGAATCCGTGTCTTTCCGCCTCCTGTCGCCTTCCTTAAATTATCCTTACATGGCAGGAGATCGGACGCGCGGTGCGAACATTACGAGGTGGTGAGGTGGTGCGGCGATGCGCAAAACGATACTGCTGGTCGACGACGAACAGGACATCGTGGACATGCTGAAACTATTTCTCGAGCCGGACTATGACGTTCTCGAAGCCTCTGACGGACAGGCCGCGATGGAGATGTTCGCCCGCGCGTCGATCGACCTGGCGGTGATCGACATCATGATGCCTTATGTGGACGGTTTCAAGCTCCTGCAATGGATACGGAAGTCTTCCACGATCCCCGTGATTGTCTTGTCGGCGAAAAATCAGGAAGCGGACAAAATTGCCGGACTTGGTCTCGGCGCGGACGATTTTATCTCCAAGCCGTTCAGTCCATTGGAAGTTGTGGCCCGAATCCAGGCGCATTTGCGGAGAACATATGAATTTAACGAAGCGGGTGCGGCGGGAACGGGGTCGAACGCGGTTGCCGCGGAAACAAGGCTTGGCGAGCTGGTCCTGGATCATGAAGCGTGCCTGTTGTACAAGCGGGGGGAGCCGATCGTGTTGAGCGCGATAGAATACAAGCTGCTGAAGCTGTTCATGAGCAAGCCGGGGCGCATTTATACGAAGAAACAAATATTCGAGCAGGTGTGGTCCGATTCGTATATCGCCGATGACAACACCATTATGGTGCAGATCAGCCGGCTCAGGGACAAGATCGAGGATTCGCCGCGGGAGCCCTTTTACATCCGTACGGTTCGCGGGCTCGGATACCGGTTCGCGAAGAAGGAAGAACTCAATGCGCCGTAAACCGAGAAAGCTGTCCGGGATGCTGCTCAGGAGCTATATCCTTTTTTCCCTGTCGCTTGGCGTAAGCTTCATCGTGTTGCTGCTGTTTTTCGTGGCGAGGACCAACGCGCGGATGCCCGCCGAAGATATGTCGCCGCTTCAGGCCCATGCCATCGCCCGTCCGGATCAGGCCGATATCCGGACCGATGCGATCGAGGCGGTGGATGGCTGGGTGGAAATTCTCGACGAGCAGCTGCGGATTCTGGAGGTCAGGGGGGAGAAGCGGGACGGTGCGGCGGCGGGCTATACGGAGCGGGAGCTGAACGCGCTGTTTCATGATACGGACGACAATCCGTTCTACGCGTCGATCGCGCCATTCCATACGAATGACGGAGAGCGCCGGTACGTCCTGGTCAGGCTGCCGAAACAGCATGTCCGGACGGATGTCGTGCTGAGCGAGATGACAGCGGCCAACTGGAACATCTTCTGGATCGCGCTGGCCGAGACGGGGGCGTTGTTCGTCCTGCTGTTCGGGCTCAACGTGTACGTGTACAGCCGCCTGACCGCGGTCAGATTGACCAACCCGCTCGGCGCGATTGCCGCGGGCATCCGCAGCATATCGGACGGGCGCTACCACGAGCGGCTTCGCGTCGAAGCGAATTACGAGCTTGCGCAAATCCAGGAGAGCTTCAACAAGATGGCGGAAAAGCTGGAGCAAGCCGAAGCGGACAACCGGCGGATGGCCGAGAGCAAGCAGCGGATGCTCGTTCATATTTCGCACGATTTGAGGACGCCGATCACGACGATCCGGGGTTACGCGGAGGCGCTTCAGCACGGGGTCATCAAGGATGAAGCCGCGCGGCAGCGGACGCTCAGCCTCATCCACGGCAAGACGAAGCTGGTCTCGGAACTGATCGACGACGTGTTCGAGCTGGCGAAGCTGGAGGTCCCCGACTATCCCGTCGCCAAGACGACATGCGATCTGGCGGAGTTCACGCGCGAAATGGCCGTCGACCATTACGATCTGTTCGAGGAGAAGGGGATGGTGTTCGAATGCGACATCCCGGCGGACGAACTGCCCGTGCCGATTCATGCGAAACTGCTGTACCGGGCGATCTCGAATCTGCTGGCGAACGCGCTGAAATACAACCAGCCGGGGACGCATGTACGGCTGTCGCTCATCGACGGTCCCGGCGAAGTGCGGCTTGAGGTCGCCGATAATGGCATCGGCATTCCCGCCGAATTGCGCGCCCGTGTGTTCGAAGCGTTCGTCCGCGGCGACGCCGCGCGCAAGAGCGACGGCGGATCGGGGCTCGGTTTGACCATCGCCAGGCATATCGCGGAGAAGCATGGCGGCAGACTCGAGCTCGACAGCGGCGGCCGTTGGACGCGGTTTGTGCTGACATTGCCGAAGGCGGGGGAGACGGCTGCGTCCATGGGCGGCATCAGCGCGGCGGAGCGGAGAAGGTAAGGGACTATTTTCGCCTGACGCTGTAATAGCGCAGCCCCGCCGGGATTCCCCGGACCTCCAGGACACCTGCATAGATAAGCTCTCGCAGCCGGTATTCAAAATAGGCGTCACCGATGTCCTGTTCGCAATGGCCGATGGCCGCCCCGACTATGCGTGCGGCTTTGACAAACCCGCCGGCATCGGCAGCGTTCGTCACCTGTTCCAGCATCTCCAGCAGGTACGGGTCAAAATGATCCGCCGGAACCTCCCGCACCGCGCCGTCCCGCCAGATGCGCAGCACGCCGCCCTGTTCCGCGATCGCCGTCCACTCTTCCGCAAGCCGCCGGATGTCGCCGGCGGACAGCCGGCTGCCGTGTTCCGCTTGCAGGAGCGCTTCCCGCAGCTTGTCCGGCACGATTTCACCGGATCGTCTGTAGGTTTCGGAATGATCGGGACGCTTGTCGAGCGTATCGCAGATCGCGCAGGCGTCGCATACGCGGATGGCGTTGGGCTTATGGCGGAGCAGATGCAGCGCGTACCGCATGCCCGTCTGCTCATATACGCTGCGGCTGGCCCAGACGATGATTTCCGCCTGCTCCGGAATTTGATCCAGTTTCCGGAGCAACGCGTCGTATTCTGCTTCGGAATCCGCGTCATCCTCAAGCGCGGCCGCGATGTTGTGCTTGAACCAGTCGCGCCGCGCCTGCCGGCCTTCCGGCGTGTCGAGGCCCCCGATCGGGCCGATGGCGTAATTGTCATTCAGCGTGACGATCTTGTGCGTATCTGCCCGGCCAAGCTCCCGCAGCGCCAGCTTCATGCTGCCTGCGAAGGATTCGCCCGTCACGATGTGGACATGGGTGCAGCCGGGATCCGGATCCCAGGAAAGCTTGCGATCATCGTACGTCATCAGCCGGTCGTACAGCTCCATCAGTCCGGCGGCGGCGCCTTCAGGGGACGCCGTCTGTTCTTTCAGCAGCCGGATCTGGTGCAGCACAAGCCGCAGGATCGACTTCGCGTTGTCGGGGCTCAGACTATCGACGGCTTTTTTGATGTCCATGATTTCGTTCATCCGCTCCAGCCTCCTCTTATAAAGGATCTTACCCGTTCGCATCCCCCCAAGACAAGACGAGAAGCCCTGCACATCCGTACAGGGCTTTGCTCGACGGCGACTGTTTATTGCTTCGCTCTCAGCGGCTTTAACGCCGCGCTCCAGGCGATCAGCTGATTCAGCATTTCGTTCACGGTCTGCCGGTGCCGCTCGGCCGGCTTGAAGACGGTCATGTTTTCGAAGTCGGTGAACAGGGACAGCGTCGGATGCGTCCGGACGTCCGCGATCATCAATTCGCCCAGTATGCCGCGCAGATGCTCCGCCGCGCGCGCGCCGCCGGTGGAGCCGTAGCTGACGATGCCTGCCGCCTTGTTGTTCCACGCCTCGCGGGCAAGGTCGAGCAGAAAATGGAAGGGCACATAAGCAAGATTTAAAATAGAATATATTTTACTATTAATTGGAATAAAAAAGAATATTATTACAATATTGAAGGTTCCAGGATAATAAAGTATAATGAGAACATATATTCTCATTGTGGGAGGCGGCCAATGAAAGTTATTCGTGATCCCGTCCATAACATAATATATTTTGATAAAGATGAGGAAGCTGTATTATTGGAATTAATAGATACGCAGGAGTTTCAGCGATTAAGGCATATTAAGCAGTTGGGGCTATCTCCGTTTACATATCCTGGAGCGGAACATACCCGGTTTGCGCATTCCATCGGCGTTACCCACTTGATGAAAAGATTTGTTAATAAGATTTGCAGTTTAAAGGAAGAGCGATTTCGGCAATATATCAACGAGTTGAACGATTATCGCAAGCAATTATTAGCAGCAGCGCTGCTTCACGATGTAGGTCACGGACCGTTTTCACACGCATTGGAGAAGACAACCGAAATAAACCACGAGCGATGGACGATTGAGATCATTCGTGGCGACACTGAGGTCAATAGCGTATTGCATAAGCACGGAATCAATCCTCATGAAGTTGCAGAGATTGTCCAGCGTACGCATACATCCAAGGCGGTTGTCAAATTGCTCTCCAGTCAACTCGATACAGACCGTGTTGATTATTTGCTGAGGGATTCCAAATTGACCGGGGCGGGCTATGGTTCCTTTGACCTCGAATGGTTGATCAACGTGTTGCGTATCGGCGAACATAACGGCGAGGTCGAAGTCGGACTGGATCGGAATAAAGGATTGAGTATCGCGGAAGACTTCGTAATGGCGCGCTATTATATGTATATTAATGTATATTTTCACAAAACAACACGGAGCGCCGAGCTTATTGTGGACAAAATATTTAAGAGGGCCATGGAATTATTTCACGACAAGCAGATCGATTTGCCCGATGATCTGATAGCCGTCCTTGAGTGCAATGGACAGACCGACAAAGCACTGGTCCATTATATCAATCTCACAGATCATACCGTTTGGCATTATTTCTATCAATGGAGCAAACATTCGGACCCGATACTGAGTGATCTGAGCAGCCGGTTGCTGAAGAGGGACTTTTTTAAAGAGGTTCCGATGAGCGAGATGTACGATATGGAAATGTGGACGAGAATTACGAATTACTTTAGCAACCAAGATTTGCTTAAGAATTATTACTTAGCGATAGACGATGCAAAAAGCAGTTCGTATAAGGACTCCTATATCCTTCAAAAACCCAAAACTGATGAAAAAGAAGAAGAACGTGAAGCCTCCGAATACATTTTGTTGTTTGATCATAAAGGAAATGGCACCGAGTTGTCGAAAGTTTCGGATATCATCAACAGTATCCGAAACAAACCGATATCGATTCGCCGATTATTCATGCCGAAACAATACATAGAAGAGATTTTTGGAGGGTGAAACTGATGTTCGAAGCAGCCAGCAGTGTGCTGAGCATCTTTTCCGTAGTTGAAAAAGTGTACGGACGAAAAAAAATCCAGAAGATGGTTCATCTGCTGGAGGCGGCAGGAACTCGGATGCCTTTCAAATACGAGTACCATTATTACGGACCATATTCCGCGGAGCTGCAGGCAGAACTGAATGATTTGGCGCAACAGGGCTTTCTTCGTGAGACGACACATGACGAGACCTACGTTTATGAGATTACAGATAAAGGACGGAAGTTCAAGGAGAAGCTGGACCAGTTCGGGATAACTGTTGCGATTGACAAAGAACTTGTGCAATCCATGGTGCAGCAAAGCTCGCAATTTCTTGAGATGGTAAGCACATATGCTTTTCTTATAAATGCTGGATATGAACCCGGCGAAGCAAAGAACAAGGCGATTGAATTGAAAAGCCATTTGAAGGATTTGGTGGACAAAGCAATTTCTTATTATAATGAACAGGTAGCTACTCGTTCCAAGTGATTCGATTAGATTTTTGGCCCGACCGCGTTAGGTCGGGTCTAGTTGTTTTAGTGAAAAAATTACAACAGATCTAGCATCCGATTACAATTGAAAAAGGATTAGAACATGAAATCGGAATGTGGATAACTCAAGACTGTGGATAACTCGTCATTGTCTCTGGAATCCCCGTTTCGATGCAGGTTTTGGAACGGGACTTCGAATCTTCTTGCATTCACACGGGAGTGCAAATCGCTTTTTTGGCAAACCCAAAGAAGCCTGTGATTTTACAGGTTCTCGTTTCGTCGTGTTCAGGAGATGCATTCATCCGTCATGCCATTTGCTGAATGGGCACGAATTGTTCAGCAAACGCGCGAAGCTTGTATTGTATGGTTTCGACGATGCCAGCGAGTGTCGGATTCGGCGCAAGCCGGATATGCTGGTATCGGCCGGAGCCGACCACATTGCCGGGCACCCGGATCACCGACCGGCGAATCGTTTGGACTTCGCACCGCTTGAGCGACTCCGGCATCAGCGTCTGCTTGAACCAGACCATCACGTTGTAGGCGATGGCTTTGATCCAGCTGAACAGCAGGTTCCGGAGCAGGGAATGCTGGCTGTTCTGTTCCACCGCATAACCTTCTTTCAATTCATCAATGCGATTCTCGATGTTGGCCCGCTTGTTGTACGAGCGAAGCAGCGGCAAAGGCTTGAGATCGGCATTCGTGACGATGGCTTGGAAGGAATAGGTCGTAAGTGCCATCGTCAATTGGTCATCGGTTGTACGCTCGGTTTCGTGGGCTTCCCGGTAGATGACGCAGCGCCGTGCTTTCTCCCAGTTGGTGAGGAGAATCGGGATGTCGGCAGCAGCCCAACGATCGTCTTCGGTCGCGAACGTGATGTCCTCTTGTTTTTCCGACAGCGTTTCCCAGAATGCCGGATGTTGCTCAAGGTAGGCAATCGCCTTCTTCACAGTGGCCTTCTTCGGCAGTTTGAAGATGTACTGCCACCCCCGTTCTTCAGCGTACGCCATGACAGCGTCATCGGCAAAACCGCAGTCGGCCCGGATGCCTTCGATGATCCATTCCGGCGGCAACATCGCCTCGATTTCTTTAACGAACGAGAGCAGATCCTTCATGCCGTTCGTGTTGCCGGGATTCACATGCAAGTGGATGAGCTCGCCGCTTCCGGCGATGAAGGCAACCCGGATTTTGTATGAGGGGCGTCCGTGGTAACGCGGATTGTAGCCGTTTGTTGCGCCTTCTTGTTCACCGAACAGCGTGATGACCGTATCGTCGATGTCGATCCAGACCAAGCGCTTTTCGCCCGTCCGCGCCTTGCGTGCCAGCAAATCCCGATTTAAGGCGACAAGCTGAATCAGATGGCTCCAGGAAAGCTTGCCCAAGAAGCCGCGGAAGGTGCTTTCGTCAGGAAAGCGGTCGACACCGGTCGCGATCTGGTAACCAGGGTCCGACTGCAGGGCATTCATATGCGAAAAACGCGTGTGGCCGAGCAGCGCGCAGTCCAGCAAATAATCGACAAGCTTAGAGGCTGGGTAGACACAGTTGGCTTTTTGCTCCAGATGGAAGTGATCTTCGATCAGGGCATCCAGACCGATGAGTTCCTTGAACCTGGCAAGGAACTGGAAGTTGCCGGCTTCCGTGACGGTGTTGTTGTCGAATGTGACCGGTCTCAACTTCTTCATGATATGCTTGATTCGGCGACGATCCGCAAGAATTTCAATTCGGCGTTCGCGGCGTGTTTTTTGTTCTGGCGCATGGTTGGTTGCTTGTGGTACCATGTTGCTAGGGACACTTCCTCTCGTTGGTTATTCGTGGTGGTTTAACCTTAGACAAGAGGCTTGCAGTGTCCTGTTTATTTTGCAAAAAAATTAGCATCTTTTTATGACGAAGAAACACTATCACGACACGGATCTTTCAACTTTTGATAAGGTTACTTTCCGATTTCATATTTAAGCCTGAATAAAGTGTCTTATATTGCCGGGGCTGAAAAGATTAACGGTTCATGGAAGGTTTATCTCAGACTTTACGACATATATGATTTTGAACACCAGAACTATACGACTTCCAATGGGGTTCCCAGTGCTTTTGTCACATGGGTGAATAACCATGCTGCTGATGCTCAAGAAGCTGGCGCCATTGTGCCTTATAGTATTACAATTTATATACAGGATTAAGATGAAGTGGGGACTTTATGTCCCCACTTCACCGTTTTTCAATTTTATGTACAATTTCCAATATGCATCAGGAGGGATTGGATGGCCGCCGGAACCGGCAAATCGCGATCGCGGCTGATCGTCTGGATTGGCGCGATCCTTGCAGCGATCTTGGCGCTGCTTGTCGTGATCACGGAAGTCAGCAAATCGCTGGAGAGGACACAGGCTGAAGTGTGGCGTTTGAACTGGGGATTCGATACGCCCGAGCCGGAGCAGCTTGAGCGGATTCTCGCATACCCCGGAAGGGACCATGCGCAGTATTCGATCGCCCGTTACAGCGAGGAAGCGGTCCGGGAGATGCTTGCCATGCCCGATTGGGTCAGCATCGAGTCCGCGGCCGGCTACGTATCCGCATTGATTGATGCCTTCATGACGGATCTGCAGCAATGGTACCCGGAAGACCGCGAGAAAATCGCGCAATTGTTCGTACAGCACCCGCCGGTTTTCGATGAACAGGATTATTACCTTGTCAAAAATGAATCGGACGGCGACCGTCTGATCGCCGTCCTGAATCCCGATCTCCGAACCCTTTATGTGCTGGAATCCTACCAATGATTCGGGTGCGTCACCGAATCTTGAGCTTCATTTGAGCCCGCTCGCCGTAATGGATGATGGTGTAATGGTTGCCGTCGCGCTTCACGCGCAGATTTTTGCCCGTCACGTTGAGCGGCTCGGGGGAGTAGATCTCGATCTCCTGCATCCCCTGCGCGTCAAGCTGCAGCTCCAGCGCGCCCTCCCGGACGGTGAACGCGACCGGGCCGTTGCTGCGGACGACATGGAGGCGCTCCGTTATCTTGGA
Source organism: Thermobacillus composti KWC4 (assembly GCF_000227705.2). Taxonomy (GTDB): domain Bacteria; phylum Bacillota; class Bacilli; order Paenibacillales; family Paenibacillaceae; genus Thermobacillus; species Thermobacillus xylanilyticus. Next base: position 3,619,251 of record NC_019897.1, on the reverse strand, counting down.
CGAGTCGACAAGATCGACCGCCGTCGGCCCGGGAATGCCGATGTAATGCCCGCCATTGCCCTCGTAATAGAACATGCCGGACGTGTCGACTTCGCGGTCCGCGTACGCCTCGCCGAGCTCCAGCTTCACGCCGAGCGTGCCGGCGTATTCCTTCACATTGGCGGGCACTTGCGAGCCGTCAGGCGTCAGATAAATCTGTCCGCCGTCCGCCTGCACTTTCACATCGGCATAGAACGTGTTCAGCAGCGACCGGGCGATCTGCTGCTCGGTCATGAAGGTGTATTTGTGCGTCTCCCGGACCCGGTTCATGGCGGAGATCATCTTGAGCAGCTTCTCGTACAGATCCGTTCCCGGCTTCATGCTGTGCTCGATATGCTCAAAATTGATGAGCGGAATGTCGAACTGCGCCAGGCTGTCCCATGCCATGCCGTAGTTGAGCGGGTGGGGCGCCGGCGAGAACAGCATGAACGGCTCGGACGGCGTATCGCCGCTGTCGTCGGGCAGCAGGAACGGAATGACGAACAGGAACTCCGCCCCATCCCGCGGCGCCGTGCTCACGTTCGGCGGATTGAACCCGAAGTTCCACCAGATCCCCGCCTCCCGCTGGTTGCGGAACGTCTGCAGCGCGTCCTTGTTGATTCGCCACGTATGATGGTTGACGCCCATGTCGTCGTCCCATTCCAGGCCGAGCGCGTGGAAGGCCGCCTTGTGCAGGGCGATCTCCTGCTTCTCCCGTTCGTCCGACATGTATTCATGCAGGTACATGTGCGGAATGAGCGGAAGATGCTTGCGCTGGATGTACCGGAGGTTCCCCCGCAGATCCTTCGGATAGGGGAACAGCGGACTGTCGATGGCGTAAGGGCTGCCGAATTCCAGATGTCCCGTGATCAGATCCTTCTTCCCGTCCCCGTTCCAGTCGACGACAACGGGCACCGCGTTGCGCCCCGGCTTGATCGTGTTCGTGCCGAAGAAATTGTATTCCTCGCCCGTAAGCGGCCCTTTGTTCGTCAGCGTGCCGTCTTCCCGGCCTTCCAGCAGCACGATCTCTCCGCTTTCGGTGCCGACCAGCAGGTCGGGGATGCCGTCGCTGTTCCAGTCGGTCGCGAACGGCGCGGCGTACCGTCCGACGTTCACCGGCTCGCCGTCCGCCCGGATCGGTTCGGCCGGGTGAAGCTCGAGCGAACCGGAGGCGGTCCCCCTGAACAGATGGAGGCTGCCTTCCGCGTCCCCGACGATGAGATCCGGGATGCCGTCGCCGTCCCAATCGGCGGCGGCGGGCGCGGCTGCTCCGGCGACGGACAGCGCCTGGCCGCCGGCGGTGAAGGTTCCCGCAAGCTTCAGCTTGTTTTTGCCGTTATTTCGGTACAGGACGACTTCGCCATTGCCGCTTCCGAGCACCAGATCGGGGTGACCGTCGCCGTCCCAGTCCACGACGAACGGCGCGGCGTCGCTGTCCGTCCGGACGCCTTTCAGCTTGACGGGCTTCTTGAAGACGAGGTCTGTTGCCTCGCCGTCATTTTCCGCGAAATAGACGTATCCGTCATGCGTGCCGATGATGAAGTCCGTCGCGCCGTCCCGGTTCCAGTCGACGGCTGTCGGGTAGGCCCGGCAACTGGTGTCGAGCTGCGACAGGAACGAGTTGTATCCCGGCACCCGGCCGAAATGGATGTTCGCCTTCTTGGTCGTCAGCGCCCGGCCGGCGGAGAAGAAGGAGTCGCTTTCCATATTGACGAACCGCGGCGCTTGGTCGGTGCCGATGTTCTCCAGATAGCGGAGCGATTCCATCCAGACGCCGCCGTTGTAGCTGCCGCGCACGACGGAGTAGGTCGGGACCTGGTCGTGTTTTTCCAGCAGCTCGGTGAATTTGATCATGTCCCGCAGCACGAACGAATACAGCGCCTCATAGTGCGCCTGCCAGGCCATCCCCGGTCTGCCGTACGGGCCGTAGGCTTTCTGCACGGAGAAGCCGTGGTGCTCCTTCGCGGCGAACTTGATCAGTTCCGTCCGGAACAGATAGTTGGCGCTGGCATAGCCGAAGTGGAAATATTTCTGTCCTTCTTCGGCCTGCAGATCGAAGCGGGTGATGAACTGCTCGTTCGGCAGGAAATTGTTGGCCCAGATGACGGTGCCGTCGCCCGCCTGATTGGCCGTGAGCAGCGCGAGGTCGCCCTTCTTCACCAGCGGCACGGCCTGATCCGTCACGGCGCCTTCTTCGAAATGAATATGAAACTTCGGATTCAACCCGTTGTAACGGCCGTAAATGTCGCTGAACGACTGCCACACCCGCTGAATCCCCTGCAGGTTGCGGCGCACTTCCGGATACGCGAAGTTCAGCTCGGTATCCTCGATGGGCGTCATGGCCGCGATGCCGGTGAATGCCGCAGGGAAGGCGTCCGCATATTCATGGGACAGGAACAGGATGCCGCCTTGCTCGACATAGGCGATGAGCCGGTCCCGGACTTCCGGCCAGGCGGGTTCGCCGGTCAGGTCCCGGTCCAGGTACACCAGATCATAGGAGTCATCGATGGCGGCCGCATCCAGCTGCCGAACCGTCAGCCGCGCGTTCGCCACCGTGGTTTGCCGCAGGTGATGGAGAATGCCGGCGGCGCTGATCCCCCCGGAGCCGTGCAGGAACAGGACATCGACATGGATTTCCGGGCCGGACGCTGCCGGCGCAGCCTCGGCTTCCTTCAGAAGCGAGGCGGGAAGAACGGGCGAGATGTCTCCCGAACCGCCGACGCATTGGGTGAGCAGGCCGAGCAGGACGATGGCCGGGAGAAGCTTTTTCCATAGCAACTTCAACGACAATCTCATCGGACAAGCCTCCGCTTGACGAATATTCCCAGAGTGGCGGCCAGAAACGGCAGCAGGGTGATGAGCAGCACATTGACGGCATGGAACGAATCGACCAGCGGAAGCCAGGCGTACGGCAGATGGAACAGGCCGTACATATAAATCGCGTCCAACGCCAGGTCATGCAGGGCGTAGACCGGATAGAGCAGCAGGCTGATGATCAGCAGGGACAGGGTGGACAGCACATTGCCCAGCGCTTTGCGATGAGGGGTGAGCAACAGGCCGATGACGAAAGAGCCCGGCACGATGACGGCGGGGAACCAGCCGATCATATGAAAGGTGTCCACGCCCGCCCTCCATAGGCCGTAGCCCGCGGCGGCGATGAGCAGCAGCAGGATCAGATGATAGAATACCAACCGCAGATTGTTCCGGATATAAAACACGATACCGACCACCCGAGATGCCACAGGAAGACGCTGGCATTTAATAATGACCCTGAATTTCGAAAGTGCGATCCTATGAAAACATAAAAAAGTGCCCAAATCTTTGGTAGAATGGTGTTTATCGAGAACACTACACCCAAAGAGAGGAGCACCTTTTAGGTGAAGTCTACCACACCCATCAGCAAAATCAAGACCGAATTTTCCCTACAGAACGCGACCAATTTCGGCGGCATCAAAATCTTCCTGGAATACCTCGAAAAAATCAAGTTTGCCGCTGCTTTACAAAGGCTGTCATGCATGAAAGCAAACAACTCGCTGTTCCCCGTCTACCGTATTCTGCTTTATCTCGTCGTCGGCTGGATGCTCGGCTGCGAACGCCTCTTCCATTTCCGCAAGCTACAGCAAGACTCGCTTCTAAAGCGGTTTCTCGGTGGACGCTGTCCGCACCATTCGCTGTTATACAAAGAGTTGTCGCGTCTTAGCAAATCGCACCCGAACTTGTTGACTGAGCTGCGGTCGCTCAATCAGGAAATCATTGGACCTTGTTTACCAGAGGCTCTCATTCTGGACCTTGACTCCACCGTTGAAACCGTATATGGCGATCAGGGCGGAGCGGCTAAAGGCACGAACCCGCATAAGCCCGGCCGTAAGAGTTATCATCCTTTGCTGGCCTTCGAAGGACAGTCTCGTCTATGTTTGAATGCCGTTCTACGTTCGGGCAATACGCACTCCTCCACGGATGCGTCAGCTTTTCTTCACCAAACCTTCGAACTGCTGAGGGAGCATCCGGTGAAGTACGCGAGGTTCGATAAGGGCTTCGGCGGTGAAGATTTCTACGGCCTGTGGGAAGGCAAAGGAATCGGTTACGTCGGAAAGTTGAAATGGACAAAGCGCCTTGCAGAACAAGTCGCAGCCTGCCGGTACTGGAAACGATTCGTCGATGAAGACTGGATCATCGAAGGGATTACGATCATCTACAAAGCGACATCTTGGGAGAAGGCGCGCCGCGTAGCGATTGTTCGCAAGGCACACATCGTCGATGAAGGCCAGACCCGCATGGTGTTCGATTCGGATTGGCAATACGAAGCGATCGTCACCAATCTCGAATGGGAGCCGCTTGATCTGTGGCGCTTCTACAACCAACGCTGTTGCATGGAGAACTATATCAAGGAAGCGAAGAACGGCTTCTCCATTGATAGAATTGCGACGAGCGAATTTGAGGCGAATGAACTCGACTTGTTGATCAAATTACTCGCCTACAATTTGTTCGAGCGATTCAAGCGAAGCTGCTGCGAACCGGTACATCAAGGTTACACAATCGCACGGTTCCGATTAGAGTTCTTCCATTGCGCAGCAACGATTATTCGGCATAGCCGCAACATCATTCTCAAGCTGGCGAAAGACTTTGCAAACCGGTATGCATGGCAACGAATAGAAGCCAGGATCGCACTTTTGGAATGAAAACCCCTAAATTTAACATGGAAGAAATCGCAGCCTCTTCATTGGGGAGGGGGAAAGTGTATCCACATAATGTTGACTTGAACCGAACGAACTGGGAAATCGCCACATTCTTACAGCTAGTTTGGCAGTTCCACTATATACAGCGTTTGATATTACGGGCTTTCGAAATTTAGGATGACGTATTATACCGCAGTATGGTTCAATTGCAAGTTGCTTCAGAAATTAATAAGATTTTCGGAACATCCCCGGCGCTTCCTGCTATGTGCTCCATAACGGCACGATCGACAGAAAGAAATGCCGGTACGATCGCGCAAGTCGGAAGGCGGCCGCCGCACGATTGCGGTCAAGGCGTGTGGCGGAAGATTGGTGAAAAAGAAAAAGACAGCGGCGGATCAGTCCCGCGCGCTGTCTTTGTTCATCAGCCGATCGTAGTTGAACCGCAGCAGTTCGACCGCATGGGCTGCCGCGGCGTCATCGGTGACATGCACAGACACCCAGTTCGATTCCGGATGGATATGGTGCGGGGACGCTTTCCCGCGTGCGATCGCTTCGTCCCGCACCGCCTTGGGTAGCAGGATGTCGACGAGGGAAAACCCGTGCGTATGGCCGATTTCTTTGCCGTTTACGAGAAATTCCGTGCCGCCGAACCGGTGCGGTCCCGTCGTCACGCCCGGCCATGCGCATACTTCGGCAAACCACGCCGGCGGTTTCGTTCGTTCCGTCATCCGCTTGTCACGCTCCTTTCACGCGCGGCCCCGGCGCCGAATCGAACCCGATAGACGATGAGCAGGACGATGTGCAGGGCGGCCAGCGCACCATAGATCAGATTGAAGGCTCCGGCGTTCAGTGCGAGTTCGGGCGCCAAGCCGGTTCTTCCCGCCTCGACGGCGACGCCGTACAAACTGGCCGATACCGCATTGGAGATAAAGTTCGTCATGGAGAACAAGCCCATGCCGACGCCCGCCTCCGGCTTCGGCAGCGTGCCCGACACGGAGTTGGTGATGGCGACCTGGATGAACGTCTGTCCGACGTTGCCGAACATCAGGACGAGCGGAATCGCCCAGACGGGCCATGTTCCCGCGAGGAGGCTCAGCAGCGTGAAGCACGCGATGAGCAGCCCGGCGGCGATGGCGTAGAGGGCGAAGTTCCCCTTGCGGTCCGCCAGCTTGCCGCCGCGTCTGCCGAGCACGGCCGCCGCGAATGCGGCGGGCACCAGGGCGAAGCCGATCCACTGGGATTCGAGATGGTACACGTCCGCCAGCAGCATCGGCGTCAGCAGGAACACGCCGTTCGAGGCCGCGGCGATCAGCGAGGTCATCATAAGACCGGTCCGATATTTCCGATTCCGGAACAGGTCCGGCCGCACGAACGGCTCCCGCACGCGCCGGATGTGAACGATGAACAGCGCCAGCGCGGCGGCGAACGCCGCGAACAGCCAGACGTTCCACCAGGTGAATGCGAGCAGCAGCGCCGCCGTCGCCGCAAGCAGCAGCCCGCCGCCGGGGGCGTCGAGCTTCCCTTGCGGGTTGCCGGCGGCGTCTCCCGCTCCCAGATATTTGCGGAACAGCGGCAAGAGCGCCAGCATCAGCAAGGACGGCACGAACAGCCACCGCCAGTTCGCGAAGCTGAGCAGCAGCGCCGAGACGACCGGGCCGAGCACGCCGCCGATCGCCAGCCCGACCGCGGTCATGCTGATCGCCGAACCTCTGCGTTCCGGCGCGAAATACCGGATCGGCAGAATCATGGCCATCGCCGGCACGACGGACGCGCCGGCCGCTTGCAGCAGCCGCCCCGCGAGCGCCGTCCAGAACGTCTGCGACAGCAGGCCGGTCAGGGAACCCGCCGTGAAGATGAACAGACCGATGGTGATGATCGGCCGCAGCGCGAACCGGTCCGCCAGCTTGCCGTAGACGACGGTGCCGAAACCGTAAAAGAGCGTATAGCCGGAAGACAGCCAGCTCGCCTGCGCCAGCGTGATCCCGAACTGCCGGCTGATCTCCGGCACGACAATGTTGAACGAGCTGGCGCTCATGAACGACAGTGCCGCCGTGACCATCATCAGCCGCATCAGCCGCATGCCGGTCCGTTCGAGTTGCTTATCATGCGCCGCCCGTTGGTCATGCATCGTCGTCCGCCTCTCCTTCTTCTCCCGCGTCATGGCGTCCGGCTTCGACCAGCGCCAGCGCGTTCGCTGACATGCGCTTGATGGTGCGCAGCATGAACGCGTACTCGTCCTCGGTGAGCCCCTCCTCGAGCGTCCGGGTCCACTTTCGGAGCTTGTCGTGGATCACATCGCGCATCTTCAGCCCTTCAGGGGTCAGCGTCACCACGTATGCCCGGGCGTCGTTCTGGTCGCGCGCCCTGCGCACAAGCCCGAGCTTCTCCAGCCGGCTGATCGCCCGCGCCGTCGCGGCCTTGTTGATGTACAGGTTCCGGGACAGCGTCTCCTGGGAGACGCCGTCTTCCTCGTCCAGATTCACGAGATAAATATACTCCGACGAGCGGATGCCGTACGGCTTCAGTTCCCGGTTCAGGTACATCTGGAATTGGCGATGGAGTACCGAGATCCATTTCCCGATGCTTTCTTTGTGATGGTCGTTCATGGTGCGCCGCCTCCGTGCACTGGAATGGTTGATAAGTCAACTATAATGGAAGAATGGTTGACTTGTCAACGGTTAGATCGGAAATGCCAAGCCCAATTCAAGGTTGCACGTCGCCGGCGGAAACGGCATGATGTTCCAAAACCACTTCATGAAGACGTGCGGGGAGTGAAGGGATGCGTCGCATAGACATTCGCCGCGCAACGCAAGTCGTTGCCGTGCTGCACTTGTTGATGGCGTTGTACCTGCTGATTGCCGTTCTGTTCCGGAATATTTTTTATCCGAAGCTGCACACGCCGGACGTTCTGACCATCGGGGAGAAGATTGTGCTTTATACCTGTGTTCCGCAAGTGGTTTTGTATGCAACGACAGGCATCTTGCTGCTGGTTGGAAAAAGGGGCGGGTGGTATTTTCCCCAAAAATGAATTCATTTTTCAGGAAGCTTGATCATCCGCTTTCTTTGTCACGTCCAATCCTCCTTGCGGCAGGGATTTATTTATCATAACCGTTTTTATCGTTCGCTGACAAAGGGCATGGTCAAAGGATGGCGTATTGGCCTGTTCGGCTATTTACAGACCGACGGTCGGTCTTTTAAAATGGATATCAAATGCGCGCAAACGGGAGGTTGGAGAATGGCACCGTTGATCATGCTGGTCGGATCGCTGCTGCTTTTCCGCTTGACGGGTTATGTGGGATGGGCGTACTTTGACGACTGGACCACATCGCTGCGTTTCGCGGTCGCCTTGATGTTCCTGCTTACGGCGTCCGCCCATTGGGGAAAGCGCCGGCCCGACTTGATCCGCATGGTACCGCCGGCCTTTCCGAAGCCGGAGCTGCTCGTCACGCTTACCGGCTGGCTCGAAATCATCGGCGCGGTCGGGATTGTGATTCCCGCCGTGTCTCCGTATGCCGCCGTCGGCCTGGTGCTGCTTCTTGCGGCCATGTTTCCGGCGAATGTCCATGCGGCGCGCAGACGCCTGACGCTGGCCGGGAAGCCGGCAACCCCTCTTCTACCGCGAACCTTGCTGCAGCTCGTATTTTTGGCAGCCGTTCTGCTTGCGGGATTTATGAAGTGATGCACGACGGCCGATATCCTATAATGAAGAAGAAGCTTGGCGGCATGACCGACAGCACATACGACGGAAGACAGAGAGGTGCCGGATGAAGAAAAACATTTCGCTCCTGTTGTTGGCGGTGTTCTTGCTCCAGACTGCCGTGGTTGCGGCGGCGGAACCGGAAGACGCGGGGTATGATGCATCGAAGCTGTTTTATTTGGCCGATGAAAGCACGGGTTACCAGGTATATTTTCCGCATTATGTCAAGAGCGGTTCCGCCGTACTGGCGATCAACGGCGAGGCGTTCGAAATTGAAACGAATTACTTCGACTATCCGGACGGCGACGGCGATGTGCTCCTGTTCGAGGTGATCACGTCGGACCCGGATGCCCGCTACCTGGATATCCTGATCAGCGACGAATCCGGGCAGTGGTACGCGGCCGAATGGAAAGGGCTGGAGCTCAGCGGCGGAAAGGCGAGCGTCTCGGTAAGCCGCAGCATCTGGGAAATGAATTTTCAGGAAGAGATGCTGCGTATCGATATCTACTCGTACGATGAGGCCGGAGACTTGCTGTGGCATTTCCTTGATCTGTACATCATGTTTACGGATCAGGAGGAAGCGGAACCGGGTGCGCAAGAACCTGCGGCAGAAGACAGAGAGGTCATGGCCTTGCCGCAGACGGCCAACGTGACGGTGGACGGCAAGACGGTCGCTTTCCATGCCTATGCGATCAATGGCAACCTCTACTTGAAGCTGCGCGATCTTGCCATGGTGCTGAGCGGAACCGACAAGCCGTTCGAGGTCAAGTGGGACGGCGCGCGGAACGCCATCAGTCTGATTTCCGGCGAATCCTACACACCCGTCGGCGGGGAGCTCGCCAGATCGGAAAACCGGATGGCCGTAACCGCGACACCGAACCGTTCGAAGATCTATGTGGACGGCCGGGAGATGCAGTTTACGGCGTACACGATCGGGGGCAACAACTATTTCAAGCTCCGCGACATCGCGAGGACGTTCAACATCGGCGTGACCTGGGACGCGGCGGCCAAGATGGTCGGCCTGGATACGCAGCAGGACTACCAAGATTGACCGGATGATAAAAGGCGCCTGGAATGCAGGTGTCTTTCTTTTTTCATCACCGATAACCTCGCGCCATCATAAAGTGTTCTCGGAATACCGCTCATCTGCTACAATATTTGTATTCCATCCGTGTTCCGTTTTACGGTTTGGCAGCGGTCAGCGCTTGAACATCCTGAAATGGGACGGTGGACAGATGAAGAGCTGGATGCTTGAAGCGGCAATCGGAGCAGTGCTTGCGGCGGGTCTGTGGGCGGGATGGCGATTGTTCGACAAGAAACTTCTTCAAGCGCCTTCGGATCCATCGCCGGATGTTTTGCGGAAGACGGTGTCGGTGGTCATTCCGGCCCGCAACGAGGCGGCGAATCTGCCGCATCTGCTCGAGTCACTGCGCGACCAGACGCTGCCGCCCGTCGAAATCGTGGTGGTCGACGACGGTTCCGAGGACGGAACCGGGGAGATTGCGGCCCGTCTCGGCGCGAGCGTCGTGCGCCATGATGATCTGCCGCCGGGGTGGACGGGGAAGAACTGGGCGCTCTGGGACGGTTTCCACCACACGACCGGGGACATCGTTGTTTTTCTGGACGCCGATGTGCGGCTGGCGCCCCGGGGGTTGGAAGCGCTTGCATCAGAAAGGGAGCAGACGGGAGGCGTCATCTCGGTCGTCCCGTACCATGTCGTGCCGCGGCTGGCCGAGAAGCTGTCGCTCGTGTTCAATATGCTCGGCGTTTTCGTCTTCATGTCGCCTTATGAGGCGAACAACCCGCGCCAGGGGCTGTACGGCCCCTGCATTGTGACGTCGCGCGACGATTACCTGCGGGCGGGCGGCCATGCCGGCATCCGCTCCGAGGTCATCGACGACCTGGCGCTCGGCGCGCGCTGCAAGGCCGCGGGCATTCCGCTCGCCCATTATCTCGGCGGTGATCTCGTCTCCTACCGCATGTATCCCGGCGGCATCCGCCAGGCCGCCGAAGGGTTCGCGAAGAGCGCGGTGCCCAGCATGGCCGTGGTGAGCCGGACGACGGTCCTCCTGTGTGCGCTGTGGATGATCGGCATGTTCTTGACGGGCTTGTTCTTCTGGCTGGACTGGCTGCTTGCGGCCGGCCTCATCCTGTACGCGGCGCAGCTGTACCGCATGGCGCGGGTTGCGGGGACGTTCGGCGTGCTCATGCCGGTCCTGCACATGCTGCCTACGCTGTTCTTTGCCGCCGTCATGCTGTATTCGCTCTATCAGACCGCATGGCTTGGCCGCGTCACCTGGAAAGGCCGGCAAATCCATCTGGGAAGCGGGAGGGACGCATGATGGCGCTCTGGTTCATCCTCGGCTTCCTGTCCGGTTCCGTCATGTATGCCCATCTGCTCGGAAAAATCGCCTGCGTCGACCTGCGCACCATCGGCGACGGCAACCCCGGGGCGTTCAATCTGTGGCAGGCGGCCGGATACCGTTTCGGACTGCTGGCCGTCGTCCTTGATTTCATGAAAGGGTTCGTCCCCGTGGCGGTATGCCTGCAGACCGGCGTCATCCACCCGGACGATCCGGTCCTCATCCCCATTGCCGCCGCGCCGGTGCTCGGCCACCTGTTCTCGCCGTTCCTCCGCTTTCGCGGCGGCAAGGGGATCGCTGTCACCTTCGGCGTCTGGAGCGCGCTCACGGCGTTCGAAGTGACGCTGGTCTATGCCGTCATCCTGGCTGTGCTGCTCGTGATCGGCCGCGCGCTCAACGGCTGGCGCCCGGTCTCGTCCGAGGCGGACAGCTTCCAGGTCGTCCTCGGCATGTTCGCCGTATCGGTCTGGCTGCATCAGCGGTCGTATCCCGCCGCCATCTTCTGGGGCTGGTGCGCGAACATCGCGCTCATGATCTGGGCTCACCGCACCGGGCTCAGAGTGTTTCTGAAGAAATGGATATGACCGGTACGGACGGCGCGGCCCCGGACAGCTCCCGCACCCTGTCGATCGCCTCGAGCGCCAGCTCCGGGTGAAGCTGCGGAATCATGTGCGCGACGCGCGGGATTTCCCTCAGCTCGGCATGGGGGATATCCCGTTTCAACCGGGCGGCCTGTTCCCGGGTCCCGTAAGGATCCTCCTCGCCGACCGCGATGACGACCGGGCAGCGGATCTCGCGATAACGCCGGCCGGCCTCCAGCGCGGCGGGCACGAACGCGAGAATGTCTTCCCGGTTCGCCCGGAACTGGCCCGGCCGGAGCCAGAGCTCCAGCGCCGCTTCCCGGTAACCCGCCGGCACCGGCTCGGGGGCGAACGCCTGCCGTACCGAAGAACGGGCGAGCGCCATGCCGAGCGGACTTCCCGGCACCGTGTTCACGAAAATCGGCCCGACCACCGGCGCGGCGGCCAAGCGGGAGATCGGATCGCCGTGTTCCGCGGGATACTCTTCTTTGTACATCGCTCCCGCGAGCGTGACGACGCCGGAGACGTCATCCGGGTAGTGAAGCGCGTAGGTCAGCGCCAGCAGCCCGCTCCAGGAATGGCCGACGATGATCGGCTTTTCCACCCCCATCTGCTTCAGCGCGCCGTGAATGAGCCTCGCCTGGTCAGCCGGCGTCGCCCGCGGCGGCCGTTCGCTGTAGCCGTAACCCGGGCGGTCGAACGCGATGGCCTCATACCCGCAAGCTGCAGCCCGTTCCACCACCTGATCAAAATCGTTCGCCCGCAGCACTCCGCCATGCAGCAACACGACCGGCGTTCCCTCGCCTTTGCGGATATAGTGCAGCTTTGTCCCTTCGACGGTAATGAACGATCCGGCCGGAGGAAAAGCGGCCTCCGCCTGCGCGGACCGGATGCGGTTGTACAGCCACAGCGCCGCGGTCAAGCCGGTCAGCAATAAAACAGCGATCAGCAACATCCACATGGGAATCCTCCTCTTCAACATTCTTTAAAGTGTTCGATTACCATACTGAACGGTATGTTCAGGCCAAATAAATCGCCGCAAAAATCCAGGATTTTTGCGGCATCATACCTTGCCAGAGCAGGCGGGCAATCGTCCGGCCTTGCGCTGCTGTCCGGACGCAGATCACGTGCATCGGCAGGCTGAACGAACCGGCTCCGCGGCATCACCTGGGAATGCGCATTCAATTCGTTGTAAAAGGTGCAGAAATATTGGCTTCGCCTCCTGTTCCCGGCGAACGGGCCGTTCTTACAATGGAGCCTGAGAACGGATATTTGACGGGAGGTGGCCGATATGATCGCAAGCCTCGGATACGGAACCGGACATCGGGCGCGGCGCATTTTCACCGCCATGCTGGCGGCGCTGCTGGCGTTCGGCGCATCCTGGACGCCGGAGCGCGCGGAAGCGGCGCCCGCCAATCTGGCGGTCAATCCAGGATTCGAGGACAGCGATGTCGACTGGACCGGCTGGACGTATGACGGCACGTTGAAGAACGGCGACACGCCGGTGGTGTTCCTTCATGTCGACAAAGGCGGAACCGGCGATGTGCACAGCGGCAACAATTCGCTCGCCTACTGGCTGGACGAGCCGTTCAGCTTCACGCTGACCCAGACGTTGACCGGCCTGGCCGACGGCGAGTATGAGCTGACGGCCTGGGCCGAGGGTGGGAACAGCGGGCAGGCCGGCGACACGTCGCTGAAGCTGTTCGCCGAATCCGGCGGGCAGCGGGTGGAGGCGCCCATCGCCGTCACGCCCTGGGGCGATTGGCGGCAGTACACCCTCACGGTGCAGGTGAAGGGCGGACAGGCGGTCATCGGTTTTGAGGTCGAAGCACCGGCGACTCAATGGGGAGCGTTCGACGACGTGATGTTCCGGCTTGTGGAAGACCCTTCCGCGGACCCGCCGGGCCCGGCATGGGACGCGGACAAATCGCTGCAGGCGCCGGACCTGTCGTCGCGCAGCGTGAAGCTGCAATGGACCGCCGCGACGGATCCGGACGGCATCGCGCATTACCGCATTTACCGGGACGGCAAGCTGCATGCGACAGTCCCGGGCAATGTACAGACCTATACGATCGCGAACCTGCGGCCGAATACCGAATACCGGTTCAGGGTGGAAGCGGGGAATGCCGCAGGCGAATGGACGACGGACGGCCCGGAACTGGCGGTGACGACGCCGGATGGAGCTGCCGCGGAGACGCTTTTCCTCAAGGGAGCCGACATTTCAACGCTGCAGGCGATCGAGGACGCGGGCGGCAAGTACTATGACAACGGCGTGGAGCGCGATTTGCTCGCCATCCTGAAGGATCGGGGCGTGAACGCCATCCGGCTGCGGGTGTGGAACGACCCGGTTCTCGCGGACGGTTACAACGACAAGGTACACACGATCGAGATGGCCAAGCGGGTGAAAAACGCCGGGCTGAACCTGCTCATCGACTTCCACTATTCCGACTTCTGGGCGGACCCCGGCAAACAGGAAAAACCGGCGGCTTGGCAGCATCTCGACTTCGCCGGTCTGAACCAGGCGGTCTATGACTACACGGCCGAAGTGCTGAACGATCTGCATGCGGCGGGCGCCTGGCCCGACATGGTGCAGATCGGCAACGAGATCAACAACGGCATGCTGCTGCCGGACGGATCGACAAGCCGCTTCAACCAACTGGCCGAACTGATCGGCAGCGGCATCCGGGCGGTCCGCGATACGACCCCGCCGGGACGCGAGGTGAAGGTCATGATTCATCTCGCGGAGGGCGGCGACAACGCGAAGTTCCGCGGCTTCTTCGATGCGCTGACGGCTTACACGAACGACTTCGACGTGATCGGCCTGTCGTTCTATCCGTACTGGCACGGGACGTATCAGCAGCTCAAGGACAATCTGAACGACCTGGCCGTCCGTTACGGCAAGGAGCTGGTCGTCGTCGAGACGGCGCATCCGCATACGCTCGAGGAAGGCGACGGCTGGCCGAACATCGCCGGCGCGGCCGATGCGGAGAAGGCCGGATTCCCGGCGACGCCGCAGGGGCAGGCGGACATGCTCACCCTGATGATGAACACGGTGGCGCATACGGCGGGCGGCCTGGGCACGGGCGTGTTCTACTGGGAGCCGGCCTGGATCCCCGTGCCGCGAGACGCGAACGGCGACTACCAGGCGGGTTGGAAGACGAAGGAAGGCAACGCGTGGGACAACCAGGCCATGTTCGACTTCAAGGGGAACGCCCTGCCGTCCCTGGATGCGTTCAGGTTCGATCCGGCGAACCTGCCGGCGAAGGCGCCGATCCGGGCGCTGACACCCGCGGGCGTGACCATTCCGGCCCTTGAATCGGTGGTAGATGCGGCCGCGCGTCTGCCGGCTGCGGTCCAGGTGCTGTACAACGAAGGCAGCATCGAGAGCGTGCCGGTTGAATGGGCGCCGCTCGATACGGACCGGCTCAGCCGGATCGGCACGTTCCGCCTCACCGGGCAGACCGCCGGACTGAAGCTGCCGGTTTCCATTGACCTCACCGTGACGGCGTACCGGAATCTGGCCGTAAACGGCGGATTCGAGGCCGGACATACACCGGACGGCTGGGACACGGCTGGCACTCCCGGCGCCGTCAAGGTCGACGGCAATGCGAACAATGCCTACAGCGGCATCCGGTCGCTCAACTATTGGCACGAGTCGGACTTTGCGTTCAAGATCAGCCAGACGATCACGGGCCTGCCCGACGGCTTGTACACGCTGCGCGTGAAAGCGTCCGGAGGCGGCGGCGACCGTATCCTGCGGCTGTTCGCGGAAGGATACGGCGGCGAACGGCGTACGGCGGACATCGTCAACACGGGCTGGAACGAGTGGAAAACCTACGCCATCGCGGACATCCCCGTCAACAGCGGACAGATCGTCATCGGCGTCGAAGCGGAAGCGCCCGGCGAAACCTGGGGGTTCCTGGATGACTTCGAATTATTCCGCCATGTGACGATGCCGGAATGGAGTGAAAGCGCCAAGCTGGAAGCGGCGGACATCGGAACGAGCCATGTCCGGCTGCGATGGTCCGGCGTCGCCAATCCGGAAGCGGCCGCGGGCTTCAAAATCTACAGGGACGGGAAGCCGGTTGCTGCCGTTGACGGCGGCGCGGACAGCCGCACGATCACCGGCCTGTCGCCCGGCACCACCTATACGTTCCAGGTCGAAGCAGGAAGCGACGCCGGACTTTGGACGGACGGCGGACCTTCCGTCACGGTCACGACGCGGCGGCCCGCGTCCGGCGGCCCGGCGCCGCAGAATCCGCAGCCCGCACCGGGCGGCGAAGACGAGGAGACGGAAGAACCGGACGAAGCAGAGGAAGCTGAAGTCGTGACCGTTCCGGAGGAAGAGCTGGCGGGGGCGGGCGACGGGCCGGTCGTCCTCGACGTGCCGGAGACGGCGGGCGAAGTGCGGCTGCCGGCGAATGCGCCCGATCTGCTCGGGGACCGGCCGCTGGAAGTGCGGAGCGGCGGCCTCGTCCTGCGGGTGCCCGCGGAAGTGCTGGCGCAGCTGGCCGGCCAGGCGGACGGCGCGAACGAGGCAGACCCGCGGGACGCCGCCCGGGGCAATGGAGTCTCCGCCATCCTGTCCGCCGCGGACGAAGCGTACCTGTCACTGCGGCTGCAGCCGCCCGCCGAGCCGCGGCAATGGATCGCCCGCGCGGAGCGGCGGACGGGCCTCGGCCTGACGGCGCTCGCCCGGCTCGTCGATCTGCGCCTGGCCTACGTCGACGGCGGCGGCGAGGTCTTCGCCCCCGAAACGTTCGCCGTTCCGGTGACGATCGGACTTCGTCCGGGAACGGAAGGCGCCTATAATCCGGACCTGACCGGCATCTACTTGCTGCTGCCCGACGGCGCGCTGCATCATATCGGCGGCCATGGCCCGGGCGAATGGACGGAGGCCGGGGCGACCCGCGCCGGCGTCTACGGGCTGCTTGAAGCGGCGCGCAGCTACGCCGACGTGCCGGACAGCCACTGGGCGCACCGGGCGATCTCGGCGCTCTCCGCGCGGCTCGTCCTCACCGGCACGGACGCAGCCGGCGGCCGGTTCGAGCCGAACCGGACCGTCACGCGGGCCGAGTTCACGGCGATGCTCGCGCGGCTGCTCAAGTTGCCGGACGACCCGCAAGCCCCGGACGCCCCGGCATTCGCCGACGTCCCGGACAGCGCCTGGTACGCCTCCGCGGCACGCGCCGCGCGGGCGGCCGGCATCGTGACCGGCGACGCCGACGGCTTGTTCCGGCCGAACGAGGCGATCACGCGCGCAGAGATGGCGGCGCTGCTGGCCCGCGCCGCGGCCCGGGCGGCGATCGGCAACGAAACCTCGCAGCCCGGAGCCGACGCGGCCTATGCCGACGGCGGCAAGATCCCGGCATGGGCACGGGACGCGGTGCGCCGGGTGACAGCGCTCGGCCTCATGCAAGGCCTGCCCGGCGGCACCTTCGCCCCGGACGGCGCGGCCAGCCGGGCGGAAGCGGCCCAGGTGCTGCACCGCCTGGCCTCCCTCATGGCCGGATATTGAACAAACATCACAAAACTTGCAATTCTGCCCTATTCGTAAGCCGCAAGATCGGTTATTCTGAATAGAAAGGCCAGATAAGCGGGAGGTTGCCCCGGGGAAGTCCGGGCAGCCTCTTTTCACCTTCCCGGAGCAAGCGACGACGGACGGTGGGGGATGTCATGCCGAAGCACAACCTCTTCAAGAAGATCGCGCTGATTCTTTTTGCCCTGCTGGTGCCGATCGTGGCCCTGTACGTGCTGTCCAACCGGATCAGCACCGATGTGCTGCGGGACGAACTGAACGACTCGAACGCGAACCGTCTCGCGTTCTTCCAGCATCAGGCCGACACGACGATCCAGTCGATCGCGCTGTGGCCCAACCTGCTCATCCACGACCCCGACATCACGGAACTCCGGCACACCTTCGAAAGCCCCGTCCCGTCGCTCGGGCTTGACCAGATCATGCTCGTGAAGCGCATCCAGCGCAAGCTGAGCATCCAGGAGAACTCCTCCAACTGGAGCAGCAGACTCTACATCTACTCGCCCGTGCTCGGCCGCGTGGTGTCGAGCAGCAATGCGGCGCCCTACGATCCCGGCGAACTGACCCGGAGGCTGAAGCCGGGATGGCACGTGGAGCCGGCGGAGGGCGGGCGGTACCTTTTCTCGCTGTTCACCATTTCTCCGTACGTCACCGAAGAACGTCTGCACAACGTCAACCTCGTGATTGAAGTGCAGTTCGACAGCTCCAATCTCGTTCACATGCTCGACCAGTTCAAAATCGGCGACCGCCGCGATCCGTTCTACTACATGCCGGGCGTCGGCGCCATCTACAACAGCACGGCGGACAGCGCCGCTGCGGACAGGCTGGTGGAACTGCTCGAAGAAGAGGGGGAACTGTCCACAGGCAGCCGGACCGTCACCCTGGACGGCCAGCCGTACCTCGTCTATCTGCAGAAATCCGATATCGCGGAATGGTACCTGATCGACTACATTCCGCTGGCGGAGGTCATGCAGCCGATCAAGCGGACAAACCTGCTGTTCTACGTGTCCGTCGGCTCCCTGCTGCTAATGGGTTGCGTCATGGCTTACGTCCTCTACGCCCAGGTGCAGTCGCCGCTGAAGCAGCTCGTGACGAGCTTCCAGCGGCTGAAGCTCGAAGACTACACCGTGCGCCTGAAACCGCGCGGCAAGAGCGAGTTCGCGTTCGTCTTCCAGCGCTTCAACTCCATGGTGGAGCAGATCCAGGAGCTGTTTAACCGGGTGTATCTGGAGCGGCTGCGCGTCCAGGAAGCGCGGCTGAAGCAGCTCCAGTCGCAGATCAACCCGCATTTTTTCCATAACAGCATCTCCTTCATCAGCAGCATGGCGAAAATGAAAAACCACCAGGCGATCATCGCGATGGCCGAAAACCTGTCGAGCTACTTCCGTTACGCGACGCGCCAGGAGCGGGATTTCGTCACCTTGGAGGAGGAGCTGCAGTTCGTCGGCAGCTATCTGGAGATTCACAAGCTGCGCCGCAGCCGGCTGACGTTCTCGATCGAACTGCCGTCCCGGCTGCGCCACCTGCACGTGCCGCCGCTGCTCATCCAGCCGCTCGCCGAGAACGCGGTGCGGCATGGAATCGAAGCGAACGGCGGCGAAGGGCTGATCCGCATCGCGGTCGGCGAAGCGGACGGCGTATGCCGCGTGACCGTGGACGACAACGGCAAGGGGCTGAATGAGGAGGCGCGCGGCCATCTGTTGCGCCGGCTGGCCGAACCGATGGACGAGCGGGCCGGCTGCGGCCTCTGGAACGTGAATCAGCGGCTATATCTCCGTTACGGCCCGGACGCCGGAATGCGGATGGAGCCTTCCCCGCTCGGCGGGCTGCGGATCGTGCTGGAGTGGCGGCTCGCGGGCCATGCCGCCTCCGGCGCGCCCGATGCGGTGACCGCCGCCGCCACCGACGCCGCGGCCAGCGCGGAGACCCCCGCGGCCGAATCTGCCGCGGACGAGGATGCATACGGCGAAGCCGCGCGCCCGATCTCCCATGTCCATGCGAAAGCGAGGGAACTGCCTTGATCGAACTGCTTCTGGTCGACGACGAGCCCTATATCATCGACAGCTTGAACGCGACGATTCCCTGGGAATCGCTCGGCATCAGCGAAGTGTGCGCCGCTTCCTCCGGGCTCGAAGCGCTCCGCCTGCTCGAGGAGCGTCCGATCGACATCCTCGTCACCGACATCCGGATGCCGGAGATGGACGGCCTCGAGCTGATCGAGCAGGTGAACGCGCGCTGGCCGAACGTGCGCTGCCTGCTGCTCACCGGCTATTCCGACTTCGAATACGCGAAGCGGGCGATCCGTCTGCAGGCGTTCGACTATATCCTGAAGCCGGTGAACGACGAGGAGTTCATGCGCAGCATCGCGGGCGCCGTCGATTCGCTGCGCGACGAATGGGCCGAGGCCGAGCAGCTCCATCGGATGCGCTACCGCCTCAATTCGGACCGCTCGATCATCAGCGGCGATCTGATCCGCGGGCTGGCGCTCGGCAGGCCGTGGCCGCGGCGCCGGTTGGAGGACCGGCTCCGCGAGTACGGCATCCCGCTCGAGCCGGGCGGCATGGCGCTGCTCATGCTGGTGACGCTCGGCCGCCCGTTCGCCGATTACGATGCGGAATCGCTGTCCCTGATCGAGTACGCCGTCGGCAACATCGCCGAGGAAGTGTTCGCCCCGGGGTTCCGCGTCTGGCACGGCAAGGCGCCGCACGACGGCGTCATGCTGCTCGCCGCTCCGCGGGACGGGACGGCGGCCGGCGAGGCCGGGCTGCCGGTCAAGGCGCAGCTTGAGCCGCTCGCCCGCGAGTTCCACCGGCAGGTGCGCCATTATCTCAAGGGCGACATCTCCATCGTCATCTCGCCCTGGTTCGTGTTCCCCGACGAGCTGGCGGGCGCCTACCGCGCGGCGCTCACCGAGCTGTTCCGGCACCGGGAAGACGGCGGCGGACAGATCCTGTTTCAGGAGGAGGCGCCGCACGACCCGGCCGCCGTGACGACGCTCGAGAGCCTGTACCGGCCGCCGACGCTCATCCAATTGCTCGAGTCGCGGAACTGGCGGGCGGCCGCGGACAAAATCGGCGAGGTGTTCGACTCGCTGGAGCGGATGTCCGCCACCCGCGAGCACCTGTACGAAGCGTTCCTGTCGATCGCGAGCGCCTACTTGTACCTGGCACACAAGCGGGGCGTGCTGTTCCACCGGATTGACCGGTCGGGCCTCGATCCGCTGCTCGATCCCCCGCTGCTGCTTGCGGCGGACAAAGTGCGGGCCTGGGCGCTCGATACGCTGGACAGTCTGCGGCGGCAGCTTACGGAGAACGAGCGCGACATCAAGAGCCGCATCGTCCGGCAGGTGCAGGAGATGGTCATGGCCGAGACCGGGGACATCTCGGTCCGGTCGATCGCGGAGCGGGTGTACCTGCATCCCGTCTACCTGTCCAAGCTGTTCAAGAGCGAGACCGGCGAGAGCCTCGGCGACTACATCATCCGGGTCAAAATGGAGCGCGCCCGCTGGCTGCTTGCCCACACCAACCGCAAAATCTACGAGATCACGGCCGAGCTTGGCTACCAGAACCCGCAATATTTCAGCAAGATGTTCAAGAAGCATTTCGGCATGACACCGCTCGAATACCGCGAGCGTTAGCGGCCGTCAAATGATTGCCAAAGGTGCGGAAATGTTGACATCGCGCCATAGGTTCACCGAAGCCTCCTTCCTATAATGAAAAGCAGACACCGGCAAGGTGCATCATCCTTAAGGCGATTGGGGGAGGGAAACATGAAAACCGGCATGCGGAAATGGTGGTCCGCCGCGCTGGTCCTCGTGCTCGCGGCGGCGCTGATATCGGCTTGCGGCGGCTCGCGGGACAAGGGCGGCCCGGCGGAGGGCGGAGGATCGCAATCCCCGGCGTCTTCTGCATCTCCGAACGCAAGCTCGAATTCCGGTTCATCCGATGGGCAGGATGAAAACCCTTACAGAGACAAGTACGATCCGCCGGTCACGATTACGACGGTGTGGGGCGTGGACCCGGCGCTGCAGTTCAAGAACGGCGAGACGATCGAGAACAACGTCGCGACCCGGTGGGCGCTCGAGACGCTCGGCATCAAGGTCGAAACGCTCTGGTCGGTCACCGACACGAACAACGCGTTCGTCACGAAGATGCGCCTGGCCCTGGCGTCCGGCCAGCAGATGCCCGACGTCGTCACGATCGGCGACGAGCAGCTCGCCCACGATCTGATCGACTCCGGCCTGTTCCGCGAAGTCGGGTCGCTGTTCGACGCGTACGCGAACGAGAAATGGAAGCAGGCGATGGCGCTCGACCCGCACGTCTGGGATCCTTATATCCGCGACGGCAAGCGGATGGGCATCCCGGTGCTGGACTACGCCTACAACCACGACTACCTGCTCTGGATCCGGCAGGACTGGATGGACAAGCTGAACCTCGAGGCGCCGAAGACGCTGGACGACCTCGAGACGATCATGGACGCGTTCAAGCACCGGAATCCGGACGGCCTGTCGCCGGATCAGGTGACGCCGCTTTCCATCGGCTTCAAGAACACGTTCAACACGTGGATGGGCGATCCGTCCTGGGTGTTCGGCGCGTTCGGCACGATTCCGGAGCAATGGAACCTCGCGGAAGACGGCACGCTGGCATGGGGCTCGATCCATCCCGGCGCGAAGCAGGCGCTCGAGACGCTGAAGCGCTGGCGCGACCTGGGCTACATCCCGGCCGAAGCGGCGCTGTGGGACGAGAACAAGACGGCCGAACCGGCGGTGGCGGGCACGGCGGGCATCATTCCCGGTCCGTACTGGATGAGCGGCTGGCCGCTGCAGGATACGGAGAAGAACGTGCCGCACGCGGTCTGGAAGCCGTACCCGATTCCGGCCGGTCCGGACGGCAAGGCGGGCCGCCACGGCACCCGCTTCACGAACGGCGTGACGCTCATCAGCAAGGACGCGAAACATCCGGAAGCGCTGTTCACGTACCAGAACTACCTGTTCGAGCAGCTGGCCGATCCGGAGCCGGGCAGCCAGTGGGACATCGGGGTGTTCAAAGGGTACGACTACGACCTTGACGCCAGCGGCAACCCGATCTACGGGGACGACATTCCGGGCGGCCCGGTCAACATCAACCGCTACTGGCTCGTGCGGGACGGCGCGCGGATTCCGGACGCGCAGATGAAGGCGCTGCTTGCGCTGGCGGACGGCAAGGAACCCGAGACCCGGCTTGAAAAAGAAGTGAAGAACAACTACGGTCCGGAGACGCCGGCCGCCGCCAAGGTGCTCATGTCCCAGCCCGACATCTCGTACACGAACCTGTTCAGCGGTCCGCCGACGCCGACGATGACGTCGAAACTCGACTATCTGAAGAAGATCGAGCTTCAGACATTCAGCGAGATCATCTACGGACAGAAGAGCCTCGACGAGTTCGACAAATTCGTCCAGACGTGGAAAAGCTCCGGCGGCGACCAGATGACGAAAGAAGTCAACGATTGGTACAACCAGACGAAGTAAAAGACCGCAATGCAGACAGTTCCGCGTCCGCGCCCGGTCGGACCGGCTGCGGACGCGCGCGGAACCGGAGGCCTGAAGCCTCCGGTTCCCCTTCTTTCGCGATTCAAGCGGAGCGCCTGCAGCGCTTCGCAACGGGGAGGCAGAAGGGATGAGACCCACCTTGAGGCGGACCTGGCCGCTGCACCTCATGCTGCTGCCCGCGCTGGCGGGACTGGTCGTGTTCAACTATGTGCCGCTCGGCGGCATCGTCATGGCGTTCATGGACTATAAACCTTGGCTCGGCTTCGACCATTCGCCGTGGATCGGCCTGGATCATTTCCGCGCGTTGTTCGAGCGGGAGGACAGCCTGCAGGTCATCTGGAACACGCTGATCATTTCCGTATTCAAAATCGTCTTCAACCTGCTCGTACCGTTGATTTTCGCGATTCTGCTGAACGAGGTGCGCATCCGGCTGCTGACCCGCACGATCCAGACGATGGTGTATCTGCCGCATTTTCTGTCCTGGGTCATTCTGGGCGGCATTCTGGTCAACTTCCTGTCGACGGACGGCGGTTTCGTCAACCGGGTGCTCGGAGCGATCGGGATCGGCCCGATCCCGTTCCTGATGCACGGCGACTGGTTCCGGTTCACGGTCATCGTCTCCGACGTCTGGAAAGAGTTCGGCTACGGCACGATCGTCTTCATCGCGGCGCTTGCGAACGTCGACCCGGCCCTGTACGAGGCGGCGGAGGTGGACGGCGCGAGCCGGTGGAAGCAGACGCTGCACATTACGATTCCATCGCTCTTGCCGATGGCGATCGTCGTCGGGACGCTGTCGCTCGGGAACATTTTGAACGCCGGATTCGACCAGATCTTCAACCTGTACAACAGCATGGTGATGAACAAGGGCGATATCATCGACACGTTCGTCTACCGGACGGCGATCCTCGAAGGCAACTTCGGATTCGCCACCGCCGTCGGCCTGTTCAAGTCGGTCGTCAGCATGGTGCTCATCGTCGGGGCGTACCGGCTCGCTTACCAATACGCCAACTACCGGGTATTCTGAGGAGGGGGCGCCATGTACCACAAAACGTTGCCGTACCGCATCTTCAGCGTCTTCAATACCGCGTTCCTCTCGGCGCTCGCCGTCATCTGCGTCATTCCGCTCCTGCACGTGCTGGCCGTCTCGCTCAGTTCGAAGGCGGCGGCGGACGGCAACCTGGTCGGGCTGTGGCCGGTCGACTTTTCGTTCGAGGCGTACAAGGCGACGGTGAGCAACCCCTATTTTCTCGGTTCGGTCTGGATTTCCGTGATGCGGACCGTGCTCGGCACGGCGCTCATCCTGCTCGTCACCGTGCTCGCGGCGTATCCGCTGTCGAAGGAGACCCGCGAATTCCGCGGCCGGCCGGTGTACGCCTGGGCGTTCGTGTTCACGATGATTTTCAACGGCGGACTCGTGCCGTTCTACATTCTCATCCTGAAGCTCGGGCTGATGAACAAATTCGCGGTGCTCATCATTCCGGCGATGGTCAACGTCTGGCTGATCGTGCTCATGATGAACTTCTTCCGCGGCGTGCCGCGGGCGCTCGAGGAAGCGGCGTTCATTGACGGGGCGAGCCATTTCGGCGTCCTGTTCCGCATCTATCTGCCGCTGTCGCTGCCCGCGCTGGCGACGCTCGGGCTGTTCGCCGGCGTCTGGCACTGGAACTCGTGGTTCGACGGGCTGCTGTACCTGAGCCGGAAGGAAGATTACCCGCTGGCGACCTACCTGCAGACGGTCATCGTCTCGCGGGACATGAGTTCGATGAATTTCACGATCGAGGAAATGCAGCTGCTCTCGCAGAAAACAATCAACGCGGCGCAAATTTTCATCGGGGCGCTGCCGGTGCTGCTCGTGTACCCGTTCCTGCAGCGGTATTTCATCAAAGGGCTGGTGCTCGGCTCGGTGAAGGAGTGAAATCCGGATGATGTTCATCAAGGGAATGGATCTGTCGTTCGTCGACGAGGTGGAGGCGGCGGGCGGGGCGTATTTTGACGGAGACGTCCGGAGGGATCCGATTGATCTGATGGCCGATCTCGGCATGAATGCCGTGCGGCTGCGCATCTGGAACGATCCGCCGGGGGGCTTCTGCAATCTGGAGCGGACGCTCGTTATGGCCCGGCGCATCAAGGAGCGGGGGCTGCATTTTCTGCTGGACTTCCACTATTCCGACCGGTGGGCCGATTCGGCCAACCAGTGGAAGCCGCGGTCGTGGGAAGGGCTGGACGCGGCCGGGCTTCGGGAGGCGGTGCGCCGGTACACGGCGGATGTGCTGTCCGCGCTCGCCATGCAGGGAACCGCGCCGGACATGGTGCAGATCGGCAACGAGGTGACGCCGGGAATGCTGTGGCCGGACGGGCGCGTGGACGGGGAATATGATACGGACGCGCAATGGCGCGCGTTCGCCGGGCTGCTGCAGGCGGGCGCGTCCGCGGTGCGCGCCGTCTGCCCGGATGCGCGGATCATGGTGCACATCGACCGCGGCGGGGACTGGGAGGCGACGCGGAAGTTTTTCGGGAAGATGGAGGAGCTCGGCGTCGACTACGACGTGATCGGCCAGTCGTTCTATACGTGGTGGCACGGGACGCTGGAGGATCTGAGGCATAACCTGGCGCTGACGGCGGAGACGTTTGGCAAGCCGATCGTGGTGGTGGAGACCGCCTATCCGTGGACGCTCCGGAAGTATGGGGATCCGGACTTGATTGTGGAGCGGGAGGATCAGCTTGCGCCGGACTATCCGGCCAGCGCCCCCGGGCAGTCGGCCTATCTGAGGGATTTCATGCGAATCGTGCGCGAGACGCCGAATGGGCTCGGCGCCGGATTCTACTGGTGGGAGCCCGCGTGGATTCCGGCGAAGGCCATGTGGTCGGTCGGCCATCACAACAACTGGGCAAACCTGACGTTGTTCGATTATGAGGGGCGCAGGCTGGCCACGTGGGATGTTTTGCGGGAGGAGGAAACGTGATGCGCATGCTCAAACGTTACCCGCCGGTCAGCGCCAAACTGCCGGTGCTCATGCACGGGGCGGACTATAATCCGGACCAATGGCTGCACGATCCGAAGGTGCTGGAGGAGGATGTGCGGCTGATGAAGCTGGCCGGCTGCAACGTGATGTCGGTCGGCATTTTCGCGTGGGCGGCGCTGGAGCCGGAAGAGGGGAGGTTCGAATTCGGCTGGCTGGATGATGTGATGGAGCGGTTGCACCGGAACGGCATTTACGTCTGGCTGGCGACGCCGAGCGGGGCGCGGCCGGCGTGGATGTCGCAGAAGTATCCGGAGGTGCTGCGCGTCGGGCCGAACCGGGTGCGCAATCTGCACGGGTTCCGCCACAACCATTGCTACACGTCGCCGGTGTACCGGGAGAAGACGGCGATCATGAACGCGAAGCTGGCGGAGCGGTACGCGCATCACCCGGCCGTCGTCGGCTGGCACGTGTCGAACGAGTACGGCGGCGAATGCCATTGCCCGCTGTGCCAGGACGCGTTCCGCGAATGGTTGAAGGCGAAGTACGGCACGCTGGAGGAGCTGAACCGGGCCTGGTGGACGGCGTTTTGGTCGCACACCTACACCGACTGGTCGCAGATCGAGTCGCCGGCCCCGCACGGGGAGAACCAGGTGCACGGGCACAACCTCGACTGGCGGCGGTTCGTGACCGAGCAGACGGCCGATTTTCTGAGACATGAGGCAAGGCCTTTGAAGGCGGTGAATCCGGACCTGCCGGTGACGGCGAATCTGATGGAACTGTACGACGGGCTGGATTATCGCGTTTTGGCGCGGGAGATGGACGTCGTCTCCTGGGACGCGTACCCGCTGTGGCACAAGCCCGGCGCGGACGGCGACGCGGACACGGCCTCGTGGTTCGCCCTGAACCACGATCTGTTCCGCTCTTTGAAGGGCGGGCGGCCGTTCCTGCTCATGGAGAGCACGCCGAGCCTGACGAACTGGCAGCCGGTCAGCAAGCTGAAGCGGCCCGGCATGCACCGGCTGTCCTCGCTGCAGGCGGTGGCGCACGGCTCGGATTCGGTGCAATATTTCCAGTGGCGGAAGAGCCGGGGATCGAGCGAGAAGTTCCACGGCGCCGTCATAGGCCACGCCGGCCACGAGCATACCCGCGTGTTCCGCGATGTCGCGGAGCTCGGCGAGACGTTGAAGCGGCTGGCGGACGTGCGCGGTTGCGCGGTGCCGGCGGAGGCGGCGATCGTGTTCGACTGGGACAACCGGTGGGCGATCCGGGATGCACAGGGACCGCGCAACGCCGGAATGGGGTATGAGCAGACGGTGCACACGCATTATCGCGCGCTGTGGGAGCTTGGCGTGCCTGTTGATGTGATCGGCCCGGAGGATGACTTTGATCCGGAGCGGTACAAGCTGATCATTGCGCCGATGCTGTACATGGTGAAGCCGGGCGTCGGCGGGAAGGTCGAGGCGTTCGTCGAGCGCGGCGGCACGTTCGTCGCGACGTACTGGTCGGGCATCGTCGACGAGAACGATCTTTGTTATCTCGGGGGATTCCCGGGGCCATTGCGGCATGTGCTCGGCATATGGGCGGAGGAGATCGAGGGGCTGTACGACGAGGACCGGAACGGCTTGCGCATGAACGGTTTGGGTGCGGTTGAGCTGGGGCTAACGGAGGGGCGGACGTACGAGATCCGCGAGCTGTGCGAGCTCGTGCACGCGGAGTCCGCCGAGGTGCTGGCGGAGTATACGGATGATTTCTACGCCGGGCGTCCGGCCCTGACCGTGTGCCGGCTCGGCGCGGGGCGCGCGTATTATCTGGCCGGACGGGCGCAGCCGCCGTTCTATGACGACTTCTACGGCGGCCTGGTGAGGCGGCTGGGCGTGCGGCGTGCGCTTGAGGTTGATCTGCCGCGGGGCGTGACCGCGGGCGTGCGCACCGACGGCGAGCACGACTACGTGTTCGTGCAGAACTTCACCGGCGGGCCGGTGAAGCTGGCGCTCGACGCGCGCGAATACGTGGATATGGAGAACGGCGCGGCGTACGCGCCCGGCAGCGCGCTGGAGCTGCCGGTGCACGGCGTGCGCGTGCTGCGGCGCCGCGCGGTGTGACCGCGGCGCGTGCGCGTCGCGCGGGTGCGCGGCCGCTAACGGAACGTAGTACCGTTAGCGTGGCCTGACCGCGCCGCCGAGCCTTAACGGCATTCCATGCCGTTAAGGCATGCCCGGGCAAGGCGTCGGGGCGGCTAACGGCACGTGGTGCCGTTAATTGACCGTTCGGGCGTGGCAGCGTGCCCAATAACGGCACTTGGTGCCGTTACAGGCGGCTCGCGGCCGAAGCTTCCGCCCGAAAGAGGGAATTAACGGCACGTGGTGCCGTTAATTGACCGTTCGGGCGTAGCATCGTGCCCAATAACGGCACTTGGTGCCGTTACAGGCGGCTCGCGGCCGAAGCTTCCGCCCGAAAGAGGGAATTAACGGCACGTGGTGCCGTTAATTGACCGTTCGGGCGTGGCAGCGTGCCCAATAACGGCACTTGGTGCCGTTACAGACGGCTCGCGGCCGAAGCCTTCGCCCGAAAGAGGGAAATAACGGCACGTGGTGCCGTTAATTGACCGTTCGGGCGTGGCAGCGTGCCCAATAACGGCACTTGGTGCCGTTACAGACGGGGCCTGGCCGCAAGCCAGCCCCTGAACTCACGCAATCGGATTCGTCAGCGCGCCGAGCCGCTCGATTTCCACCGTCACCGTATCGCCCGCCCGCAGGTACGGCTTGCCGGGCATGCCCATCGCCACGCCGGCGGGCGTCCCCGTCAGGATGATGTCGCCCGGCTCGAGCGTGAAATGCCGCGAGATATACGCGATCAGCTCGGCGCAGCCGAAGATCATGTCGCCCGTATTGGACTGCTGGCGCACCTCGCCGTTCACGATCGAGCGGATCGCGAGCCGCTGCGGGTCGCCGACCTCGTTCGCGGTGACGAGATACGGTCCGAGCGGGCAGAAGCCGTCGCCGGTCTTGCCGAGCAGCCACTGGGATGTGCGGTTCTGCAGATCGCGCGCCGAAATGTCGTTGGCGCAGCAGTAGCCGAAAACATGATCCAGCGCTTCCGCCTCCGATACCCCGCTTGTCCGCTTCCCGATCACGACGCACAGTTCGGCCTCGTAATCGAGCTGATCCGTCAAATGCGTGCCGCGAACCGGCTGCAGATGGGCATTCAGTGCGTTGGCGTACTTGCTGAACAGCACGGGCGTCTCCGGCGGCGTCTTGCCTGTCTCTTCGGCGTGCGCGCGGTAATTGAGCCCGACGCAGATGATTTTGCCCGGCGCGGGCACGCACGGCCCCCACGACACCTGATCCTCCGGCACGAGGTACGGTGCTCCGGCCGTCGCGGGGCATTCTTCCAGCAGCCGACCGAGCGCGGCAATGCCGGCCTCACCCGTGCGGATCGCGGCCATCGGATCGATCGGCACGCCGTCCCGGCTGCCGCCCGTCGCTTCAAGCGCGCGCTCAAAATCGATGATTCCGCCCTCGACTTTCACCCCGAGACGGGGCGTCCCGTCCCGCATCAATGTCGCCAGTTTCAACAGCCATCCTCTCCTTTCGGATGCATACGACTGCGCGATGCCGAAGGAACCTGCAGCCGCTATGTTCCCGTCCTCATCGTAACCGAAAAACCGGCTTCTGCGCGACCGTCCCGACTTCACGCCTCCCCGTGCGGCGGGAAGGCGAGCGCATCGTAATCGGAAACGACTTCGTCCGCTCCCGGCAGGCCGCCGGGCGCGCCGATCCCGATGGTCAGGCGGACGCCCGCCGCCTTGCCCATCTGCATGTCGCCGGCGGTATCGCCGATCAGCGCGGTCCGCGACGGCTCGATGCCGAGCGAGGCGCAGGCCAGGCGCGCCATCTCGGGATCGGGTTTGCCGCGGCTTACCCGGTCGTTGCCGATGATGTCGGCGAAATGATGGTCAATCCCCAGCCAATGCAAATGTTTCCGGGCTTCCTTCGTATCATCCGCGGTTACGACGGCCAGCGGCAATCCGCGCTGCGCGCATTGTTCCAGGAAACGGTGCAGGCCGGGCAGCGCCCGGGCCGGCCGCATCCGGTCCAGTTCCGCTGCAGCCTGGATGCGGCAGCTGCGGACCAGTTCCAGCGCTTCATTCCACGGCAGCCCGCAACGATACGCCTTGCCCGCCAGAATGGCCGTCACATCATCGATCGACCCCATCGCGAAAGGGCCTTTGCGGTCATAGCCGATCATCGGGCCGTCCGCCGCATGGAAAGTGCCCAGCAGTTCGGTCCACTCGTTCATCCGCCACTCGATTCCCAGGGCGGCAAGACCGGCGCGCAGCCGTTCGTACAGACAATCCGCCCAGGCTCCCCATAACCCGAGGAAATCAAGCAGCGTGCCGTCCTTGTCGAAAAGGATGCCGTCGATCTCATAGGCTCGGCCGTTTACCAGCAGCATCGTCATACAGCCTTCCCCTCCGACACGCCGGAGAGCAGTTCCCCCCAGTACGTCATGTCGACCGAAACCTCCATCAGCACAAGTGCCATTTTCCACTTCAACATGAACATTGCCGATTCCTCCGTATTCCGGAACAGAATTGAAGACGATGAAAAGGAAATTTCCCCTTCGCGTTGAATGTTTTGTAGAAACTTCCCCAAGGAGTCGATGCCGGTGAGCGAGAAGAAAATTCTGCTGTCCGAACGCGAGATTCCGACGCATTGGTACAACGTCATGGCGGACATGCCCAACCTGCCGCAGCCGCCGCTGAACCCGGCGACCGGGAAACCGGCCGGTCCCGAAGATCTGGCGGCGATCTTCCCGATGGAGCTGATCAAGCAGGAAGTATCGACGGAACGGTGGATCGAAATTCCGGAGCCGGTGCGGGAGCTGTACAAGATCTGGCGTCCGGCGCCGCTGTACCGCGCCCTGCAGCTGGAGAAGGAGATGGATACGCCGGCGCACATTTATTATTAAGTACGAAGGCGTCTCCCCGGCCGGCAGCCACAAGCTCAACACGGCGATTCCGCAAGCCTACTATAACAGAGAAGCGGGCATCAAGCGGCTGACGACGGAGACCGGCGCCGGCCAATGGGGCTCATCCATCAGCTTGGCCTGCCGATTCTTCGGGCTGGAATGCATGGTGTACATGGTGAAGGTCAGCTACAACCAGAAGCCGTACCGCCGCATCCTGATGAACACATTCGGCGCCCGGGTCGTCGCAAGCCCGTCGAACCTGACGGAAGCGGGCCGCGCCGTGCTCGCCGCCGATCCGGACTCGAACGGATCGCTCGGCATCGCGATCAGCGAGGCGGTGGAAGATGCGGCGAAGCGCAGCGACACGAACTATTCGCTCGGCAGCGTGCTGAATCACGTCTGCCTGCATCAGACGGTCATCGGCCAGGAAGCGAAGCTGCAGCTTGAGAAAGTCGGGGAGTATCCCGACGTGGTGTTCGCGAGCTGCGGCGGCGGTTCGAATTTCGCCGGGCTGGCGTTCCCGTTCCTGAGGGACAAGCTGACGGAGAACCGGAAGGTTCGCCTTGTGGCCGTCGAGCCGTCGGCCTGCCCGACGCTGACGCGCGGTACGTTCGCGTACGACTTCGGTGACGTGGCGAAGATGACGCCGCTCCTCATGATGTACACGCTCGGCCACGAGTTCATGCCGCCGGGCATCCATGCCGGCGGGCTGCGCTACCATGGCGACTCGCCGCTCGTCAGCCAGCTCTATCATGACGGGCTGATCGAGGCTGTCGCGTACGACCAGACCCGCGTCTTCGAGGCGGCCGTGCAGTTCGCCCGGACCGAGGGCATCGTGCCGGCGCCGGAGTCGGCGCATGCGGTGCGTGCGGCGATCGACGAAGCGCTGCGGGCGAAGGAAGCCGGCGAGAAGAAGGTCATCCTGATCGGCCTGTCGGGCCACGGTCATTTCGACATGTCGGCTTATGAGACGTATCTGTCCGGCGCCCTGCAGGATACGCCGTATTCGGAAGAAGCGCTGCGGGAGAGCTTGAGCCGGCTGCCGCAAGTATGATGGTTCGCGAATGGTTTGAAAGCGATGATGCAGGATCGCCGTGACGCTTTGAAGGGAGGCGGTCAATCCGGAAATAATCGAACTGCCGAAAACCTCGGGATTTTTCCGGGCGAAACGCCGGATGGAAGAACGGATCGGCACGTCGCTCGATCTGATCACGGCCGGCGATCCGGAAGCGATCGCCATCATGGAAGCGAACATGCTCAAGGAAACGTTGGAATGGCGTAGAAAATTGAAGTTGGATGAGACGGCTGAAAAATGATTGGGTCATGTCCCTGCCTATTTGGCGGGGTTTCTTCTTGCGCAATTGTTCGCTTTCCCAACATTCCGCGGCTTGCCAACCGCCCGTGTTCTTGTTTACAGTTGGGAATAGAACGTTTCATGGCGAAGGGAGTCGGAAAATGGATCTGCCGCTGTCCGGCCGCTTGACGCGCAACATCCCCGAACTCAAGTATGTCAACGCGGACAACGTCGCCCGTTACCGCGTGATCATGCGATTTTTCTACGAGGAATACAAGCGTCTGCGCTACTGGATGAAGCCCGAGGACGTGTACAACGGGGTCATGCGGTGGGGCGCGCTGCCCGATTACACGCTGGAGCAGTGCATGGCCGATCTCGCGCAGCTCGAGGAGTGGGGCAACCTCGCTTCCCGGCACGACGCGGGGCGCGCCACAACGCTTGAAGAGTACATGCGCAAGAAGCTGCAATATCTGCTCACGCCGTATTCAATCGAGATCGAGCGGCTGCTGGAATCGCTCGAGAAAGTGACGGGATACGGCGGCTCGCTGGAGCCGACGCTGTTCGACTCGATTGCGGAGAAACTTTTCGCCATCCGGCGGATGGACTGGGACAAGGAGCCGGGAGCCGCGCTTGAACTGTGGACGTCGCTCCATGACGCGTTCAAGCGACTGCACGAGAACGCGGCCGACTACATCGCGAGCATGCAGACGGCCAAGGCCGAGGAAATGATGGTAACCGAATCGTTCCTCGTCTACAAGGACCGGCTCACCCATTACCTGCAGAATTTCGTTCAGGCGCTGCAGCGGAGCGCCTACAAGATCGAAGGCAATCTCGAGCAGATATCGGCCAATCTGCGCGACATGTTCCTGGAGCGTGTCGCCGACGAAGAACTGGACAGGCCCCGGCTTGAGGACGTGCCGGACAAGGCGTCGATGGTCGGCGAGTTGCGGCAGGGCTGGAGCAATCTGGACCGATGGTTCCGCGGAGACGGGCGCGCCCCGTCCGAGCTGGCGCTGCTCGAGCGGGCGACGAAGGACACGATCGCGCGCGTCGTGCGCAGCGTCATCCGCCTGCAAGAAAGAAAACGCTCCGGCGTCAGCCGCAAGAAGGAACTGGAACATCTCGCCGGCTGGTTCGCGCGGATGGAGCGGCTGGAGGACGCGCACAGGTTGGCCGGGCTCGTGTTCGGCTTGTTTCGGACACGCCATCTGCAAGGTGAAGATTTGCGGTTGACCGACCGGGCCGACCAGTCGATGTGGGACGAGGAGCCGACGGTACGCGCCTTGCGCTCCCGCAGCCGGAAGCGCATCGGGCGGCAGGAGACGGAGCCGGTGCCCGAGCATGCCGAACGGAAGCGGCGCGAGCGGGAGGCGTACCGGCGGCGCCAGGCGGAGGAATGGGCGGTCATGCAGGATCTGCTGCGGCGTGGAAAGCTCGTCGTATCCGAACTCGGCGTCGTGCCGTCCGCCGTGCGCTTGCGGCTCTTGCACTGGATCGGAAGATGCAACGCGTCGCCTCGGCATTCGTTCATGACGCCGGAAGGCGTCGTCATCGCCATGACGAATCCCCGGACGGCGCGGCGGACCATCCTCCGATCGGAAGACGGCGACCTGGAGCTGCCGGATTACGAGTTCGTCTTCGCGATGGAAGACGCGGCCCGGATGGCGGCCGCGGCGGCGGAAGGAGGACGGGGCGAATGAGCGGCGGCAACGCGGGCATGAGCGCGATCGCGCGGGCGAAGCGGGCGGCCCGCACGGAGGCGGCTTCGGCGCAGGCGCTGGAGCGCAAGCGGGAATGCGTCCACGCGCTGCTGAACCGGCCATGGATCCTGAAGGAAGACGATCCGGACCTCTACTTCGCGATCCGGGATGACTACGAGGAGCTGCGGGACTGGTTCATGGATCAGGCGGGTCTTCCCCTCATCGTCACGCGCAGTCTCGCCAAGCTGGAAAAGACGCCGGCCATACCGCACCCGTGGATGGGGTTCGAGGAGTTCCGCGAGGTCAGCGACTACGTTTTTTTCACCTATGTGCTGTGGTATCTGGAAGACAAGACCGAGATGGACCAGTTTCTTCTGTCGGAGCTGGTGGAAGAAGTGCGCGAACAGATGAACGCGGCGGGCCTGGAAGCGGACTGGAAGATCTATCATCACCGGATGTCGATGGCCCGGGCGCTGCGCAAGCTGACGTCGCTCGGCGTGCTGATCGCGGTCGACGGGGACGAAAGCGGCTGGGCGCAGAGCGAGGAACGGAACGCGCTCTACGAATGTTCGTCCCATGCCCGCTATGTGCTCCGCCGGTTCCCGCAGGATCTGACGATGTACGTCCGGATGGAGGAACTGACGGATCCGATCCGATACGCGGACACGCCGGACGGCGAGAACATGCGCCGGCGCCATCGCGTCTACCGGCGGTTCTTGATGGAGCCGGCCGTGCTTGACCGGGATTGGGAAGCGGATTTGCTGCCCTATGTGCTGACGCAGCGCAGGTCGATCATGGACCATCTGCAGCGGATGCTCGGATGGGAAGGCCGAAGATACCGCGAGGGACTTCTGTTCTTCCATCCCGAACTGACGAGCGAGGCGGAGCTGTTCCCGACGCTGGCCGGTGTGTCGGATCTCGTCCTGCTGCTGGCCGGTGAGCTGCGCCGCCGTCTCGGCATGGAAGACGGCGGCTTGCGGCCGGAACCGGACGGAACGATCCTGCTCGAACGGTCGGAGCTGGAAGGGATGCTTCTGCGCCTGCAGGAACAGCATCAGACTTATTGGAGCAAGGAATACCGCGGAATGTCCTCGGCCCAGCTGGCGGAGGAATGCACCCGCCACATGGCGGAGTGGCGGCTGGGCGAGTGGGAGGACGGGCACCGCTTCAGAATCTTTCCTGTGCTGTCGCGCTGGAGCGGGGAATACGACATCGCGGGCACGGATGACGAACCATAGAACGGATGCGGAGAATAAAGAAAGACCGGAGGAGGCGACGGAATGACGGTCTATACGGGGAACGCGGACGGCAGATGGCGGATGGGGCGCGTCGGCATCCTCAATTTTTGGCATTACGATGAAGAAGTGTTCGAACTGGAGGATGGACGGCTCATTCTGCGTGGGGCGAACGGATCGGGCAAGTCGGTGACGATGCAAAGTTTTCTCCCGCTCGTCCTCGACGGCGACAAGCGTCCGCACCGCCTCGATCCGTTCGGTTCGCGCGACCGGCGCATCGAGTATTATCTGCTCGGCGAGCCGGACAGCGGCAAGACGGACGTCACGGGCTATTTGTGGATGGAATTCGTCCATCCCGCGAGGGGGCTGACGAAGACGATCGGCATCGGTCTTCGCGCGCGGCGGGGAGCGGCCCAGGTGCAGTTCTGGGGATTTCTGCTCGACGACGGGCGGAGGATCGGGATCGATTTCTGGCTGTACGATCGGAATCACTGGCTCGAACACCATACCCGGATTCCGCTCGGCCGGCAGGAGCTGGAGAAGGCGATCGGCGCCGGTGGCCAGGTGGTGCACGATCAGGCGTCCTATCGCGATCTGGTGAATCGGCAGTTGTTCGGTTTCGCGGACGCGGAGAGCTATCAGGATCTTCTGCATCTGATGATCCAGCTGCGCAGCCCGAAGCTGTCGAAGGAATTCAAGCCGTCGGCGATCTATGACATTCTGCACAGCGCGCTCCCGCCGCTGCAGGAGGATGAGCTCAGGCCGCTCTCCGAAGTGCTGGAGGACATGGATCAGATAGCCGACCGGCTGGACGAGCTGCGTCTCCATATGCGGGAACTCGGCAGGCTGCAGGAGACGTACGAGCGCTACAACCGGCGGACGCTGTACGACGAATCGGCGCGGTTGCTGGAGGCGAGCGCGGAACATCGCGGGCAGGAGACGCGGCTTCGCGAGAGCGAGGCGAACCTGAAGCAGGCGGAAGAGGACAAACGGGCCGCGATGGCGGACATTTCGCGTCTGGAAGCGGCGATCGGGCAGGCCGAGAGCGAGCTGGACGTGCTGGAGAACCACGAGGCGATCGGCAAGCAGCGGGAGCTGGAAGCGGCGGCGGCCGCGCTCACGGATGCGGAGAAACATCTGGAACTGGCGCATGAACGATTGCGCAGGAACCGCGACCGTCTTCTGGCGGTCGAACGCGACCTTGAGGAAGCCGAACTGCATAGCGGCCGGTTGCGCGCGGAACAACAGGAGTTGTTGAAAGAGCTCGAATCAATCGCGCAAGAGATCGAATTCGCCGATCACGCGGTCCATCATCGGCTGTGGGAGCGCGGCGAACCCGCGGATGATGTGTGGAGGGAACCTTGGCGGCGCGATCTGAAGCGGCACAGGGAACGGTTGGAAATGGCGCTTGCGAAGGCGCGCGAGGAGCAGGCCGCCGCCCGGGCGGTGCGGGAGTTGGAAGCGGACCTGGGCGAAGCGCGCAAGGGAAGGGACGAACGGGAGCGGGAGCGCAATGAATGCGCGCGGGCGCTTGAAGAAGGCAAGGACGCGCTGCGCGAAACAATCGTCATGTGGCGCGATGCGCTCGTCGAATTGCCGTTCGGCGAGGATCGGGTCCGCGAGACGTTCGAGGCGGTGTCGGCGTTCGGCGTGAACACCCGGTCCGCCGAAGCGATCCGCGCGCCGATGCGGGAAGCGCTGGCCGCAAGACGGGAACAACTGGCCGCCGAGCGGCTGCGGCTGGAGCATGAACGGCGGATGCTGGAGTTGGAGCGGGAGCGGCTCGCGGAGGAGAAGCGGACATGGGAAGCGGAGCGCGAGCCCGAGCCGCCCCGGGGCGATGCGCGCGCGCGCCGGCGCGAGCGCTGCGCGCCCGGAAGCGGTGCGCCGCTGTACGCCGCTTGCGATTTCCGCGCGGATGTGGACGATGCGCGGCGGGCGCGGATCGAGGAAGCGCTGGAGCGCGCGGGGCTGCTGGACGCCTGGATTTCGCCGGACGGACGGATCGGCGCGGCGGGCGACGATGAAGAGGAGGCCTGGATTGTTCCGCAGCCGATCGAGTTCGGTTACACGCTGGCCGATGTGCTCGTTCCGTCGCCCCCGGCGGAATCCGGACTCTCAAATGAGACGATTGACGCGGTATTGCGGACGGTGCTGTGGGTCGATGACGGAGGGGCGTACGGACTTGACGCGCAGGGGGCCGCCCTGTCGGGCGCCGGAGCCTGGCGGATCGGTCCGCTCGCCGGCCAGACGGCCGGCAAGGCGCGCGCCGAGTATATCGGCAAGGAGACGCGGCGCCGGACTCGGCTGCTGGAGATCGCGCGCCTGCAGCGGGAACTGGAGGCGCTGGCCGAACGGATCGCCGATCTCGACCGCGGGCTGGCCGACCTGTCCGCCAGAGAGCGGCAGGTGATTGAGGAGAGCGGCGGTTTCCCGGACACGGCCAATCTTGAGCAGCGGCTGCAGGACCTGAACGATGCGGCTTCCAGGTTGGAGGCCGCACTCGGTCAGGAGCATCGCGCGCTCGAGCGGTTCAAGGCGAAGTCGGCCGAATGGCGCGAACTGCAGCGGGAGTTGACCGAACTGACACAATCCTGGTCGCGGCTGAAGCGGGAACGGGACCTCGAAGAGGCGCTGGCCGCGGCGAGGGACTATGAGGCGGCGCTCTCGGACCTGCATTCCGCCTGGCGGCGGCAGGCCGATCTGGAGCGGCGGACAGACGACTTGCGTCATGCGCGGCAAGCCGCGGAAGACGCGATCGGACAGGACGAACAGCTGACGGATGAACTGGAGGATCGCCGCCGCGTGCTGCGCGCCCAGGTGGACGCATTGCGCAGGCTGATGGATGATCTCGGGCTGGCCGATATTTCCCGCCGCATCGAGACGTTGAAGCGGGAGCGGGAGCGGCTGCTGCTGGAACGGAAGGCGGCGTCCGCGAGGCTGGCGGATGCCACCGAGGCGGCGGGCAAGGCGGCAGCAAGCGTGGAACTGGTGCGGGAGCGGGAAGCCGAGTGCCGGCGGCTGCTGGAAGACGCTCTGGAGCGCTGGCGGCGCGAGATCGGCAGGCGGCTTCTGGACGAATGGCGGGACGCGGCGGCCGAAGCCGCATCCGCGGGCGCGGAACGGGCGGCAGAGCTGGCCCATGCGATCCGGCAGCGCTACGACGCGGCGTTCTCCGGCCGGAACGCGGACACGGTCAAGAACACGCTGTTGGAGCAGTTCAATGAAGTGCGGAGCGTTCTGACCGACTACGTGCTCGAGCTGGACATCGAGGAAGACACAGGACGGATCGTGCTGGCCTCGAAAAGGGACCGCGCGCATCCGCAGCCGCCTTCGTTGCTGCTCGAGGAACTGAAGCGTGACGAGGAACAGCAGAGCGCGCTGCTCAGCGAGAAGGACCGCGAATTGTACGAGGAGATCATCTTGCGCAGCGTCGGCAAGGCGATCCGCCAGCGCATCCACCGCGCGGAAAGCTGGGTGGACCGCATGAACCGTCTCATGGAAGAGCGCAACACGTCGAGCGGCCTGCGGCTGAAGCTGGAATGGCGGGAGAAGGCGGCGGCGAACGAACAGCAGCTGGACACGGCGGTGCTCGTCGAGCTGCTCAAGCGGGACGCCCACCGGCTGCGCGAAGACGAGATTGACGCCATGATCCGGCATTTCCGCTCGCAGATCGGCTACGCGAAGCAGAACGCCCTGAGCGAGAAGGAGTCGCTGCGCAAGCATCTGTACGAGGTGCTTGACTACCGCAACTGGTTCCAGTTCGAGCTGAAGTATCGCAAAGGGGAACAGACCGGGTACCGGCCGCTCACCGATTCGCGCTTCAATGTGCTGAGCGGCGGCGAGAAGGCGATGGCGATGTACATTCCGCTGTTCGCCGCGGCCTGGTCGAGGTATTCCGACGCCCGTCCCGACGCGCCGCGGATCATCTCGCTCGACGAGGCGTTCGCCGGGGTCGACGAAGAGAACATGCGCGACATGTTTCAACTGCTCACCGAAATGGGCTTCGACTACATGATGACATCGCAGGTGTTGTGGGGCTGTTACGACACGGTGCCCCGGCTGGCCATCTATGAAATCCACCGCCCAAAGGACGCCGATTTCATCACGCTGTTCCGCTACCGGTGGAACGGGCGCGTCAGGGAATATGTGCCGGACGAGGCGGATGCGTCATGAGGACGGACGAGCAGCGGGGCGATGGTCCGCGGAGGGCGGCCCAATATTTTGGCCGGCCAGCCTTCCGGCGCATGCTGGCCGCTGTCTGGAGGAAGTATGCATCGCTCGGGCGGATCGGCGGCAAGGCGGTCGTGCCGGATCTGTCGCCGGACGAATGCGAGGCGATCGGCGAGTTCTTCGGCTGGAACTTAAGGCCCGGGGACACGGCCGAGATCCCGCTCACCCTGTTCGAAACGGAGCTGCGCGACTCGGCGTTCGCGATCGGCATCCTGGATTTGCATCAGGTGCTGGAAGGCCGGCCGCTGCTGGCCAAGAGCGAGCAACGGTCGCTGCGGGACGAAGCATGGCGGCGGTTTCTGCTGGCGGCCCGGGAATCCGCGGGAGCGGTGGTATCTTCGGTTGCCGCCGAATGGCTGTCCCGGTTGGAACAGGGTTGCGGGGCCGGACTGCCCGCGCTGCGGGAACTGTACAAGGCCGATCCGGAAGAGGCCCTGTCGTCGCTTCGGGTTGTCGTGCGCGTGCTGGACTTCCTGTTCGCGGGTGCGGGTCGGCCGATCCGGCTCCCGGTGTTGGCTGCCCGGATCAGCGGCGATGCCCACGCGCTGGATGCCGGACATCCCGCCGGCCGGATGCTGCTGGCGGTGCTCAGGGAACTGGCGGATATGGAGGACGGCGTCGCCTCGACGGGCGGCGGCGATGCCGCCTCCGAGTTGGGTGCCGGAGATTCGCGGGAAGAGGAAGACGGTTCCGGGACGTTGAAGCTGCGGGAACTGTACCGCCGATTTGGCATCCTGGATGACGACCTGTCTTCTATCGTTCACTGGTATGTCCCGGTTCCGGACGAGCCGGCGATGCCGCGGGTGTGGACGTTGCGGCAGGTGGAGGCGGCCGAACGGATTCCGCGTTGTTCTTCGCTCTATGTCGTCGAGAATCCCGCCGTATTTTCAACGATTGTGGATGCGGCCGGACCGGTGGTGATGGACGGCGATCCTCCCGCGCTGATCTGCACGAGCGGACCGGCCAGCGCGGCGGCGATCCGCTGGATGCAGCGAGTGCTGGAGCATTCGGGTGATGGCTGCAAGCTGTATTATTCCGGTGATTTCGACATCAAGGGATTGTCCATGGCCCGGACATTGGCCGGTCTGTTTCCGGAGCGGTTTGCGCCATGGCGGTTTGACAGCGAGTCTTATCTGACGGCGATCCGGTCTTTGCCGGGCCCGGCGTTCGACGGAGGCGAACTTTCAAGGCTGGCGAATATGGTGGTGGAATGGGATCGCTCATTGTGCGCCGTGATGCGGGAAGCGGGGCGGAAGGTTCATCAGGAAGCGCTTGTGGAAGATTTGGTCAGCGATTTCTGTGAGACAGGCGGGTTTGCGTGACGGCGCATCCCCCTTTTTTGTTGATGAACCGCGGAGTGATATTGTGTAAAAATATGGATATTCCATGAAAGATCTATCGCCAAATGTGGGCGTTAACGTGGCCGGCCGGAGAGAAGAGAGAACCGAATATGATGATGGCCAAAACCTTTTCCGCATTCCTGTCCGCCATCCCCCTGTCGGCGATATTTACGTTCAACCAGAGGAACGCGCCGGACAACGATTCGTTTGGATATGTGTTTTTTACGGGGAGCATGGTCCTTGCCGCCTTCTATCTCCTTGTCGGCATCCCGTCCGTGATGGCGGACCGCATGGCATATCGAAGCAGACACCGGTTTGTATCGCGGGAGGCGGTTTATTTTATCTTGGGTGCCGGGTTTGGCCTGTTGTTCTTGCTGGTCAGGGATTTGCGTTACGATTTCGGATTGAGCGGCAGCATGCTTCGGACGATCTTGCTGTTCGGGCTGGCCGGAACGGTCTTCGAGGTCTTATGAATAGTTAACCGAAAGAATGATTAACCTGATGAAGCGTTGACCGGATGCATTCTTACATTTTATGAGCGCGGTTTTTGCGAAATTCGATCCATATCCTGCGGATCTGCATCACATGAAGCCTTTCCGTCTCTGACAGGCCGAATGTGATGTATGTTTGCACCAGATGGCCTTCGGGAGTCCGTCCGGAGCAAAATAAGGGATTGCAATCCAAAATGAAAGCGTTTATACTTAACTTAAACGTTTAATAAAAACCGGTGCCCTCACAGCATGATTCCACACAGAAAAACGGGAAACAAGCGTAATAACGAACCCGATCACTGCGAATACACGGGAGAAAATTCGGCTTGTCCGTGCCAATCCCCCATGTTTCCCGCATATTTTTTTTCAAACCGAGGTTAAACGCTTAACATTAAAGGGGTCATGATCTTGAAGCGAAGAACGACGATCAAAGACGTGGCCAGACACGCCGGCGTATCCACCGCGGCGGTGTCGTACGTGCTCAACGGCAAGGAGAACCGGGTGTCGCCCGAGACGGTCGAGAAGATCCGCGAAGCAATCCGGGAGCTCAACTACATACCGGATTTCTCGGCCAGGAGCCTGGTGAAGAACGCGTCCAAGCTGGTCGGCGTCATCATTCCGCAGACCGAGGACAGCAAGCAGCTCATTCTCGAGAATCCGTTCTACAGCGAAATGGTGAGCAACATCGAATCGAAGCTGCGCGAGCACGGGTACCATCTCATCCTGTCCGGCGTCGACAAGGGCAAAAGCTACCTGGACATTTCGGTGCAGCGCAATCTGGACGGCGCGATCATCATGGGCATCTACCCCGAGCAGTTCTACGCGGAGCTGAAGGAAGTGAAAATCCCGATCGTGCTGATCGACAGCTACATCAACGACCCCTACTTCAGTAAGGTCGGCATCGACGACGAGCAGGGCGGCTATCTGGCCACCAAATATCTGATCGACCGCGGGCACCGCAATATTGCACTTGTCACCGGCAGCATCCGCAAGGATGGCGTCGTCGAGAAACGGTTCCTCGGTTACAAGCGCGCCCTGCAGGAAGCGGGTGTTTTCTACAATCCCGACTGCGTATTCGAGCATTCCGTCAGCTACACGTACGGCTACGAAGCCGGCAAGGCCATTGCCGCGGGACATCCCGAGATTACGGCGGTGTTCGCGACGGCGGACATGGTCGCCTTCGGCGTCATCCAGGGAATCAAGGAATCCGGCAAGGATGTTCCGCAAGACATCTCGGTGATCGGGTTCGACGACATCTTCCTGTCGCACATGTTTGTGCCGCCGCTGACGACGGTCAGGCAGGATATCGCCCTGAAAGGAAGGAAAGCCGCGGAACTGCTGCTCGAGATTATCGAATCCGACGAACCGGACGGCGTCGACAGGAAAATGGAGGAGATCCCGCTGTCCATCGTGGAGCGGCAGACCGTGCGTTCGCTGTAGCCGCCGATCCCGGAAATGCGCGGATTGACGCGGCTTAGTCTGAATCGGAGGTGAGACCCGAGATTCGGCGTTCGATCGTTTGGGTTGTCAGACGGCACAAGGCATTTGGCACAAACCACGCAATAGGGGGAAATCAGCGATGAAGTGGAATGGGAAACAGTGGAAATTACTGGCGCTTTGCCTGCTGGTCATGGCGATGCTGATTGCGGGCTGCTCGGGCGGAGGAAAATCGACCGGCGACACAGGCGGAACAACATCGAACAGCGGTGGCGGATCGTCACAGGGCAACCAAAGTTCGGGCGATTCCGGCGGCAAGTCTGAGACGGTCACGGTCAAGTTCACAAACTTCTCCGCTTCGGGAGAGAACGAGAAACATCTGCAGAAAATGAAAGAAGAGTTCGAAAAGCAGCATCCGGACATCAAGGTCGAAATCGAGACGCTGGCCTATGACGACTATTTCACCCAGATGCAGACCCGGGTGGCGAGCGGCACGGCTCCCGACGCCTATGAACTGAACTATGAAAACTTCGTCTCGTACGCGAAGAAGGGTGTGCTGCTCGATCTGACGCCGATGTTCGCCGGTTTCGACACGTCGGTGCTGAACAGGAACGCGCTGGAGGCGTTCAGCACGGACGGCAAGCAGTACGGGCTGCCGGCCAGCTTCTCC
The DNA here is from genome assembly GCF_000227705.2 of Thermobacillus composti KWC4. Lineage (GTDB taxonomy): Bacteria > Bacillota > Bacilli > Paenibacillales > Paenibacillaceae > Thermobacillus > Thermobacillus xylanilyticus. The sequence continues at coordinate 3,576,519 of NC_019897.1, read as the reverse complement.
AACGTCGTGCTGTTCTACAACAAGGATCTGTTCGACCAGGCCGGCGTGAGCTATCCGACGAGCGACTGGACCTGGGCGGACGCGGATGCGGCGGCGGAGAAAATCCGGGCGCTCGGAGACAATATTTTCGGCATCTATCAACCGATTCAGTTCTGGGAATTCTACAAGAAGGTGCAGCAGAACGGCGGCAGCCTGATGAACGCGGACATGACGCAATTTACGGTCGACACGCCGCAAAACGTGGAAACGCTTCAACATATGGTGGACCGCGTGCTGAAGACGAACGTCATGCCGACGGAAGCGCAAATGGCCGGCATGGGCGACTGGGATCTGTTCAAATCCGGTCGTCTGGGCATGCTCGTCACCGGCATCTGGGCGTTTCCCGACTTCACCCAGAACATCACGTTCAACTGGGATATCGAAGTGGAGCCGGGCAACACGGCCAAGGCGACGCACTTCTTCTCCAACGGCCTGGTCATCAACAAGGACAGCAAGGTGGCCGAGGCGGCGTTCGAGTGGCTGAAGTTCATGTCGGCCAGCAGGGAAGCGGCGCAAATCCGCGTCGACGCGGGCTGGGAACTGCCGGCAGTCAATTATGAGGACGTGCTCGAGAAGTATTTGCAGGTCACGCCTCCGGACAACAAGAAGGCGGTATTCGATTCGCTGAACTATCTGGTGACGCCGCCGGTCGTGGAACAGAACGCGGAGATGACCGACATCATCGGGCTGCATCTCCAGGCCGCGCGCGACGGCGTGAAATCACCGGCCGACGCGCTCAAGGACGCGCAGAAGGAGCTTGAGCAGCGGATCAAGCTGCAGTAACGCACTTCATGCCCCTGGCATCGGCACGGCGCCGGTACGGTGCCGTGCCGAACCGTCTCCGCAAGGAAGGCGGCGGGCGATCAAGTGATTCTTGAAGTCTTGGAGGAGAGGGAAGCATGCCGCACGTAAGCAAGCGTTACGGATGGTTCGCGGCGATCGGGTTTCTCCTGCCTTGTCTTACGGGTCTGATGCTGTTCAACATCATCCCGGTGGCGGGCGCGTTCGTCCTGAGCTTCACCGATTGGGACGGACTCAAACCGATCGCGCTGCAAGACGGTGTGCCGGCATTCGTCGGCCTGGACAACTATGCTTCGATCCTCGGCGGCGACGAGTTCTGGCGCGTGCTGCGGAACACCGCCGTATACATCGTGCTCTATATCCCGCTCATCCTGATCGCGTCCATCGCTGCGGCGATGCTGCTCCACCGTCCTTACCGGGGCGTCTCCGTCTACCGGGTGCTGTTCTATATTCCGGTGCTGACCTCCTGGGTGGCCGGGGCGTTGATTTTCAAATCGATCCTGAGCCCGGAGTACGGCGGCGTGAACGACCTGCTGGAACTGTTCGGCATCAAGGGGCCGGGCTGGCTGTACGACCCGCACTGGGCGATTCCGGGCATCGTGCTCGCGAGCATCTGGAAGGACATGGGATTCTTCGCGCTCATTTTTCTCGGCGGCCTGCAGGGCATCGATTCGTCCTATTATGAAGCGGCGAAGATCGACGGCGCCAGCGCATGGCAACGGTTTCGGCACATTACGCTGCCGCTCCTGTCGCCGATCACCTTCTTCGTGACGGTCATCTGTCTCATTTTCTCGTTCCAGCTGTTCCCGCAGGTGATGATCATGACGGACGGGGGGCCGCACGGGTCGACGCAGGTCATGGTGGAACGCATTTACCGCTACGCGTTCAGTTATTTCAAGATGGGGTATGCTTCCGCTTTCTCCTTCATCCTGTTCGCGATCATCTTCCTGTTCACTTGGCTGCAGCTCAAATTGCAGAAGAAGTGGGTGCATTATGATGTTTAGGCGATACGCGGGCCCCTTTTTCTTCTACGTGACGGCAACGGCGATCGCGGTCATCGTCATGATCCCGTTCTTCTGGATGATCAGCACGTCGCTCAAGAGCAAAGGGGCGCTCACTGCCTTGCCGATCGAATGGATTCCGAAGAAAATCAGCTTCGAAGGCTATCGCAAGGTGTTCGACGTCTTCCCGTTCGCGCGGACGATCCTGAACAGCGCCTTCGTCTCGGTCATGACGACCGTCGTGCGGCTGGCGGCGGCCGCCATGGCGGCCTATGCATTCGCCAAGATGCGGTTCAGGGGCCGCGAGGTGCTGTTCGCCGCGGTGCTCGCGACGATGATGATTCCGCAGCAGGTGACGTTCATCCCGCTCTTCCTGGTGATGAAGGAACTGCAGCTCATCAATACGTTCACGGGACTCATCGCGCCGTCGATTTTCAACGCGTTCGCGATCTTCATGCTGCGCCAGCACATGCGGACGGTGAACGATGCATATCTTGACGCGGCGGTGATGGACGGCGCCTCCCACCGCACGATCTTCGTCCGGCTGATGATTCCGCTGAGCGCGCCGATCCTGGCGACCCTTGCGGTCATCGCGTTCATGGACGCGTGGAATGATTATCTGTGGCCGCTTGTCATGCTGACCGACCCGAACAAGATGACACTTCCGCTTGCGCTCAGCAAGCTGAGCGGACAGTACGCGACCGATTACAACACGCTGATGGCGGGCAGCCTGATCTCGATCGTGCCGATCGTGGCCGTTTTCTCGCCGCACAGCAACATTTCAAAGCCGGCCTGCAGGTGGGCGGAGTGAAAGGATGAACGATGTGCTTGAGCAACTGAATGCCATTCGCGCCCGCTTGGATGAGTTGGACGTGAGGACGGCGGCATTTCTCTGCTACCTCGATGTGAAAATGAAACAGCGGTACGACGGATGCGAGACGTACTTGCGGCGGCAGGCGGTTCGGGTGGAGGAGCGGGAAGATTTTCTCGGGTCCGCCTTCTGGCTGTGGGCGCTCGGCGAATACGCGGCCGCTTCCGGAGGAGCGGACGCGCTGCAGGAATACGCCGGCGCCGCGCGGAAGGCCGTGGCCGTCATCGGCCGCGAATGGAACCGGCCGCATCCGCATTGGCTGATCCCGGAAGGCCGGGGCATCTTCCTCGGCAATCTGGCGGTTGCCGCCGGCGGACTGCGGGCGGCGGGCCTTCATCTCCGGGACGAAGAGGCGGGGCGTCTGCTGCGGGAAATCCGCGAATTCGTCTTCACCGGCATGATGCATCAGGGCGGCGTGGTCGGCGTGCTGGGCAGCCGCGAGATTACCGGGGACATCGGCGTCGCGGCGGTTCCCTTCGGCCTGTTCAACGCCGGGGATCTTGTCATGGTGAACGCGGTGGATTGGGTGGAAGAACATCTGGTGGATGGCGGCGTCCGGTTCTCGCAGCATGACACGCGGTACGGGGGATGCGTCCGGCCGGATCTGACGGCGCTTCTGGCCTGGTATTACTCGGAGCGCGGCAACCTCGCCCGGGCCGCGAAGCTGCTGGAAATCGTCCGGCGGCAGCAGGAGCGTGACGGGAAGCTGGCGGAATACGACATCGCCTCCGCAGTCGTGCCGCTCTATGCCCGGTATGATCTGGAGACTTCCGGTCCCCCGCGGGACAGCGATCTGGCCTGCATCGTGTACGAAATTGCGAGGATCAATCTGGAGCAGAAGTCCGCTTCCGGGCCCGCGGGCGGCCGGAGCTTGCGTATCGCGCACCGGCCTGCCGGCAGCCGCTCGCCGTATATTAAGGAAGCAGTTGAGCGGTTTCCCAGGGATCCCGAAGAAGGCGACGCGGTGACGGTAAGTGTCCGGACGGAGCCGTATCGCCCGTCGCAGAAGGTGGTTGTGCAGCTGGCGGCGGACGGGGAGGACTGGGGGAGCGCGGTGTCCATTCCGATGGAACCCGGCGTTTCGGAGGACGGCCTGCCGGTCTGGCGCGCGGAGCTGGGGAGGTTCGGCTTCGGCAGCCAAGTGGCTTACCGGTTCGTCGCAACTGACGAGCAGACGACGGCAGTGTCCGAGCCGCACACGTTCCGGGTTCGGGGCTGGCGGGCGCTTGAGCCGGCGTCACTGCGCAAGCGGGAGGGCGGAGCGGAGCTGATCTTCCACCCGTTCGAAGGAAGCGCCGTTTATCCGCGCATTGCCTTTACCGTCGAGAACGGCCGGTCGCTGCGCTGTGTTTTCGATGTTGGCGGCGAATTGGAGGCGGCGGACGATCCGGCGTGGGACGGTGAGGTTGTCGCCGGGAATTACAGGCTGCGCGTGGACGCCGAGAGCGGGCATCTGGTATTGCGCGACGCACAAGGCCGGATCGTCGCGCGGACGTACGACCTCGGCGGGACGGCGCCGTTCGAAGCGCTCACTGACGGGGATGGCGCCGTGCACAAGCTGCGGCTCAATCTGCGTCTGGAGCCGGACGAGCGGATGTACGGCACGGGCGAGCGGTACGCCGACCTGGAGTACGCCGGCCGCGACGTCGATCACTATGTGTTCAACCAATACCGGAGCCAGGGGATGCGGACGTATATCCCGGTTCCGCTCGCGATCAGCTCGAAGGGTTACGGCCTGTTCCTCCATACGGGAATGTACTCCGTCTTCCGGTTCGGCACCCGGCTGAGTGACCGGTTCGAAGCCGAAGTGGACGTGCTGCCCGACCGTCCCCGAACGGAATGGTACCTGTTCCCGGGCGCGCCGTCCGATGTGCTTAAGGCATACACCGATGTGACGGGCAAGCCGGCGTTGCCGCCGAAGTGGGCGTTCGGACCGTGGATGTCCAGCAACAACTGGGACAGCCAGGCGGTCACGATGGAGCAGGTGGAACAGACGGTGCGCCACCGGATTCCGGCCACGGTGCTCGTGCTGGAGCAATGGAGCGACGAGGCGACGTTCTACATCTTCAACGACTGCCAGTATGAGCCGAAGCCCGGTCTGGACGCGCACCGGTACGATGACTTCCGCTTCCCGGAATGGGGGCGTTGGCCGGATCCGAAACGGATGGTCGAGGACATTCACGCCCAAGGCATCCGCGTGTTGCTGTGGCAGATTCCGGTCATCAAGTTCATGGAAGGTCTTCCCCATGCCCAGCGGGATGAAGACGAGAAGACCGCCCTGGAGCACGGGCTGGTCGTCCGCCGGGCGGACGGCGAGCCGTACCGGATTCCGCCTTATGAATGGTTCAAGGACAGTCTCGTGCCCGATTTTACGAACCCGCTGACCCGCAAATGGTGGTTTGACAAGCGGAAGTATTTGATTGAAGACATCGGCGTGGACGGCTTCAAGACGGACGGGGGCGAGTGCATTTACGGGGATGTCGTGTTCCACGACGGACGGAGCGGCCTGGAAATGCGCAACCTGTATCCGAATGAATACGTTGGCGCTTACCATGCCTTCGCCAAGGAGCTCACCGGCGGCGATGCCGTCACCTTCAGCCGGGCGGGATATGCCGGGGCGCAGAACTGGCCGATGCATTGGGCCGGTGACGAGCGCTCCACCTTCGAGGCGTTCCGCAGCTCGGTCATCGCGGGTCTGACGAGCGGCATGTCCGGCCTTCCGTTCTGGGGCTGGGATCTGGCCGGTTTCCACGGCGACATCCCGACCGCTGAACTCTATGTGCGTTCGGCGCAGATGGCGGCGTTCTGCCCGGTCATGCAATACCACGCCGAATCCAAGGGCGAGTTCAACCAGGATCGCACACCGTGGAACGTGGCGGAGCGGACGGGCAAGCCGTGGGTGCTGACGCTGTACAAGCGTTACGCCGACCTGCGGATGAACCTGCTGCCCTACATTTATGACCAGGCGATCAAGACGAGCCGGACGGGCATTCCGCTGATGCGGGCGATGGCCTTCGCCTATCCCGATGATCCGCGCTGCGCCCGGCTCAAGGAGCAGTACATGTTCGGGGACGCGCTGCTCGTCGCGCCCGTCGTGGAGGAAGGGCGGACCGTGAAAGACGTTTACCTGCCGGAGGGATCCTGGATCCCGCTGTTCGGCGGCGAAGCGATGGCAGGCGGACGGATGGTGCGGGTGGAAGCCGCCATCGAGGACATTCCGGTGTTCCAGCGGCAGGACAGCGTCGTGGCCTGGAACCTGCCGGAAGACTATACGCTGCCGGGGGACGTCGGCAACCGCGTCGACGGCTATGTGAACCTGACGCTCAGCCTGTTCGTGAAGCAGCGCATAGACGAGACATTCGAGGACGACCTGGGGAGCCGTATCCGCATTCAAGCGGAGCGCACACCGGACGGGCTGCGCGTCCGTCTTGACGGGAGATGCGCGGCCCCGCTCACGATCGTCGTGCGCGATGTGCCCGCCATCCGGTCGGTGACGGATGGCGCGTCGCGCAAGCTGCGCCGGGGCGAAGCGCCGCACGTGCTGCAGCCGGGCGGATGCGCGGTGCAAGGCGGCGATCTGTATATCAAGACGGACGAGTGTGCGAGCGAATGGCGGATTCATTTTGCATCATGAAACCGCAATGTCAAAGCAGCCGGTCGGGAATCATCCTGGCCGGCTTTTTTTGTCGGCCGCATTAAAAATTCGGACATCCATCCAAATAAGAAGCGCTTTCAATTTTCCGTGAGACTCTTTATAATGATTGAACTCCCGAAAGGTTCGGACAAAAGCGATCGAGGGTGGGGATGCGTCATGCCCGAGAAACAACGACAATGGATGGCCCGATTCCGCCGGCTCCGCATCCGCGACCGCCTGTTTGCGGCGATGATTGTCGTATCCCTTCCGCCCCTGTTCTTTCTCGGATTTCTGTCATTCAACATCGCCAGGGACACGCTGACGGAGTCCATTCTGGAGTCGAACGGCGACCATCTGCAGACGACGAGCGAAGTGGCCGACCTGCTCTTTCGCAACATCATCAATCTGAACCGGTTCATCGTGCTGAACGACGAGATTCTGGACGACCTCAGGAACAGCAAAATCCGCAACAGCCGGGAGCTCAGTGAAATGAACGAACTGACCATCAACCGGCTGCAGCGCGTCATCAACAGCAACTCCTTCGATACGCGTTTCGTCGATTCGCTGTGCATTTTCGACAACTATTATCAGACCTACTGTCTCGGACGGCCGGACAATGCGGGGAAGTACGAGGGGCCGGACAAGAAGACGTTGATCGAACAATCGGACTGGTACAGGGAAGCGGTGGAGGCGCAGGGGCGCGTCGTGTTCTTCAGCTACAACGTGCTGGACGGATCGACAACTTCGTTCTCGACCGTCAAGCTGTTCCGCGACCCGGAGAGCATTCAGGGAAAACCGCTCGGCCTGCTGGTCACCAATCTGTCCGTCTCCTTGTTCCAGAACGTTTCTCAGGCCACCCGGGATTACGGCCATTTCGTGGTCGTCGACGCGACGGACGATGCGGTGCATATCCTCTATCCCGAGGCGTGGAGCGGCCCGCGGGACGAGGCCGTCACCTATGACGATCTGATCGCCGAATGGGAAAACGAAGGCTATCTGGTCAGCGATTATCGCAACGTCTCGACCGGCTGGCACTTCATCCATCTCCTCCAAAAAGAGGAACTGCTTGCCCGGTCGAACCGGATCGGCACCTACACGGGACTCATCGCCGCGCTGATCGCGGTGGTGGCGCTCACCATTTCGTACCTGGTATCCGGCGGGATTACGCGCCCCCTGCTGCGGCTGAAGAAAATGATGGTCGACTGGAACAAGGGCACCCTCGATTTCAACGTGAAGTTCAATGACGACGAAGTCGGGACAATCGGAGAAACCTTCCTCCGCGTGGCGTATCAGAACATGGAGCTGGACGCCCGGCTCATCCAGGCGGAACTGCGCGAACGGGAAGCGGAGCTGCGCGCGCTGCAGGCGCAGATCAACCCCCACTTCTTGTACAACACGCTGGACTCCATCTACTGGATGACCCGGCTCAAGAAGACGGAGGAAGCCGCCACGATGGCCCTGGCGCTGTCGGAAAGCTTCAAGCTCAGCCTGAACAAGGGGAAGGAGACGATCCCAGTCTTCAAGGAACTGAAGCACATCGAGCATTACATGACGATCCAGAACATCCGCTACAAGGGACGCATCCGCCTTGAAATGGATGTGGAGCCGGATGTGATGAAATATGAGATGCTCAAGCTGATCCTGCAGCCGCTGGTGGAGAACGCGGTGTATCACGGACTGGAGCCGAAGCCGGGGGACGGCTTGATCCGGATCACGGGCAGGCAGGACGGTGACGAGCTGGTCTTCGTCGTGGAAGACAACGGTGTCGGCATGGAGAATATCGCGCTCATCGAGCAGGGATACGGGCTGCGCAATGTGCGGGAACGGCTAAGGCTCTATTACGGGGACCATTGCGCCTTCACGGTATGGAGCTCGCCCGGCGACGGAACCCGGATCGAGATTCGCTTCAATCCTGGCAAAGGGGGATCGGTGCATGTGGAAGGCGGTCGTGTGTGACGACGAGTATATCGTGTTGGAAGCCCTGAGCATCATGATCGACTGGGAAGGCCTCGGGATCCGTCTGGCCGGCACGGCGGAAGACGGACTGTCCGCCCTGGAACTGATCCGCAGGGTGAAGCCGGACATCGTGCTCACCGACATCCGCATGCCGGGACTGGACGGACTGCAGTTGATCGAGACGGTGCTCTCGGAAGCGCCCGATACGCATTGCATCGTGTTCAGCGGATTCAACGAGTTCGAGTACGTCAAGCGGGCCATCCGCCTCGGCGTGGCCGACTACGTGGAGAAGCCGATCACGGAGGAGGCCATCGAGCGGGCGTTGGGCAAGGTGCTCGGCCGGATCGAGCGGGAATCGGCAATCCGATCGATGGAGCGGAAGCTGCAGGATACCGACGAGGCGCTGCTCGAGAAGGCGGTCTGGGAGCTGCTGCTGTTCGGCAAGGAGGCGGAGCAGGCCTGGCGGGAGCAATTCGGCCCTGAAGGCGACCGCGTGGCCGGCGTCACCGTGCTGGCGGCCGCGGAGCCGTTCCGATTGCCGGAGCATCCGGCCTATCGCGCCATCCATCTGCGGGACGACAAGCATCATCTGGCCGTGATGTTCCATTATATGGACCTTCCGTCCGCCCATTGGGACAGCCTGGTTGACGAACTGGACGACGCCGGCCTGGCGGTCGGCATCAGTCTGACGCATCCGCCGGAGGAGGCGCACGCCAGTTGGCGGGAGGCCGTGCAGGCGCACAAGGCCGCCAAACTGCTGGGCATCCGCGGAGCCGTCCGGTTCGGCGAGCTCGGTTCCGGATCGGACAACCCGAGCCGCCTGTCGGCCCTCGAAGAGGCGATCCTGCTCGCGCTGCGGGCGGGCAGCAGAACGATGGTCGCGGAGGAGGCGGACCGCTTCCTGCGGGAGATCCTCGAGTCGAAGCCGGACCCCGACACGGTGGAGAGCGAAATGCTGAAAATCATTTACGCGGCGGAGGAAGCGGTCGGCGAACATCGGGACCCGTCCGGAAAACCCCACATCGAGATCGCCGAAGCCGCCGCCGAAGGCCGGCTGTCGGAATGGTTCCGCGAGCGGCTGAAGCGGCTTGCGGAACAGGCCGCCGCGAGCCGGGACCGGGACAAGCATTCGGCGATCGAGAAGGCCAAGGAATACGTGGTGCAGAACGCCTTCCGCGACGTGTCCCTGCAGGAGACGGCGTCCTTCGTCGGTCTCCATCCCGCCTACCTGAGCGTGCTGTTCAAGGAAACGACCGGCGAGACGTTCATTCAGTACCTGACCCGCAACCGGGTGGAACTGGCCAAGTCGCTGCTGCGCAAAGGCATGAAGATCAGCGAAGTGAGCGACCGGGTCGGCTACATGAATCCCCGCCATTTCGGCGAAGTATTCAAGCGGCATACCGGCATGACGCCCGGACAATACCGGGATTCCCAGTTGTCGTCATGAGCATCCGGCCGGCACTAAAAATTCGGACCCCGATCCAAAAAAGATCGCGATTTATGAAGGAAGCGTTTGCAATTACAATGGACGCAAGCGGGAACCCGGGACCTGCAACCGCGACTATCGCACATCAAAGGGGGATACCATCCGTGCAACGCAAATCCATCGGCATGATTCTGGCATGCCTGCTGCTGCTCGCCGGCCTCCTGTCCGCTTGCGGAGGCAACAACAACGGCAACAGCGGCGGCAGTACGTCCGGCACGAACGGCGCGTCCGAAGGAAGCTCGGCCGAGAAGAAGGAGAAAGTCAAACTGTCGCTGCTCGTGGACAACAGCCAGGATTCCATCAATATCGGGGAAGCCCTGAGCAAGGCGTTCACCGAGAAGAATCCCCACATCGAAATCGAGCTGGAAACGCGCCCGCAAGGCACCGAAGGCGACAACTTCGTCAAGACGCGCCTGGCGACCGGCGACATGAACGACGTCTTCTTCTACAACTCCGGCTCGCTTCTGCAGGCGCTCAATCCGGAACAAAATCTGCTCGACCTGTCGGGCGAAGCGTTCCTGGACAACCTGCTCGAATCGTACCTCCCGGTCGTATCCTCGGGCGGCAAAGTGTTCGGCGTGCCGTTCCGCTCCTCGGTCGCCGGCGGATGGTTCTACAACAAGAAAATCTATGAAGAACACGGTCTGTCCGTGCCGAAGACCTGGGACGAACTGATGGCCAACCTCGACAAGCTGAAAGGCACCGGCGTCGCGCCGATCATCGGTTCCTACAAGGATACCTGGACGAGCCAGCTGATCGTGCTGGCGGACTACTACAACGTGCAGCAAGCGGAGCCGAACTTCGCGAACGACTACACGGCGAACAAGGCGAAGTACGCGACCACGCCAGCCGCGCTGCGCAGCTTCCAGAAGCTCGGCGAGACGGTCGGCTACTACAACGAAGATTTGCTGGCCACCACTTATGACACCGCGCTGGCGATGCTGGCGGAAGGCAAGGGCGCGCACTATCCGATGCTGAGCTTCGCCGTTCCGGTCATCGAGCAAAACTTCCCGGATCTCATCGACGACATCGGCTTCTTCGCCCAACCCGGCGACGATCCGAACAAAGTCGGCCTGACGGTGTGGATGCCGGACTCGGCCTACATCTCGGCCAACACCAAGCATCCGGAAGAAGCGAAACAGTTCCTCGCGTTCATCGCATCGGTGGAAGGCGCGGAAATCATCTCCGGCGTGACCACGCCATCCGGTCCGTTCGTCGTCAAAGGCGCGGAACTGCCGGATGATGTGCCGCAAGTCGTCAAAGACATGATGCCTTACTTCAATGCGGAAGGCCAGACGTCTCCGGCACTCGAATTCCTGTCCCCGGTCAAAGGGCCGATGCTGGAGCAACTGACGGTCGAAGTCGGCGCGGGCATGCGCTCCCCGGAAGACGCGGCGGCCCTGTATGACCAGGACGTCGCGAAGCAGGCAATGCAACTCGGTCTGGAAGGCTGGTAATACCCGGCACCATCCGCTCAACGGGCAATCGGCTCTGCGGCAAGGCAGAGCCGTTTGCTTCAGTATCGGGAGGAGATCCGCTTGAGCAAATTGCACAGAAAGATTTACAGTTACAGCTTCCTGGTGCCGGCGGCGATTGTTTACATCATCATTTTCATCGTCCCCACATTTCTGTCCTTCTTCTTCAGTCTGACGCGCTGGACGCTGTCGGACTGGGAATACATCGGACTGGACAACTTCATCACGTTCTTCAAGGAGCCTTATCTGTCCATCGGGTTCCGGAACACGTTTATTTACGCGGTTGTCACGTGCGGACTCAAGGTTGTGCTCGGTCTGCTGCTCGGGGTGCTGCTCACGGGCGCCCTCCGGATCAAAAACTATCTGCGGTCCGTCGTCTTCTTCCCGACACTGGTCAGCACCATCGCCGTCGGCATCACGTTCAGCGTCATGATGCATCCGACGACGGGGCTCATCAACGAGACGTTGTCGTTCTTCGGCATCAAGGGTCCGGACTGGCTCGGCAACCCGTCCATCGCCCTGCTGTCCGTCGCGATGGTGGACGTGTGGAAGGGCGTCGGTTTTGCGACGGTGATCTATATTGCCGGGATCATGTCCATTCCCGAGCAATATTACGAAGCGCTGCAGATCGACGGCGGCGGCTCGTGGCACAAGTTCTGGCATATCATTCTGCCGCTCAGCCGTCCGGCGACCAACTCGGTCATCATCCTCGCCTTCATCGGCGGGCTGCGCAGCTTCGATCTGATCTGGGCCATGACGAAGGGCGGCCCCGGATTTTCCACGGACGTCATCGCTTCAATTATCTATAAGCAGTATCAGGCCGGCTTCTACGGTCTGTCGACGGCTGGCAACGTGATCCTGTTCCTGTTCGTCAGCCTGCTGGCCTTCCCGCTGTCCCGTTTCCTGACCCGGAAGGAGGTGGACCTGTGAGCAGAAAGGGGCGTCTGCTGACCATCGAAATCGTATCGGTGGCGCTCAGCATCATTCTGTTCTGGGTGCCGCTCTATTTCGTCATCCTGACGGCGCTGAAGAACCCGCAGGAAGCGGCGCGCATGAATCTGGACTGGCCGACGGAGATCCGGTTGTGGCAGAACATCAAGGAAGTGTTCGTCTTCCGCGACTACATGCTGGTCCGCGCATTCTGGAACAGCACGCTGCTCACGGTGCTGTCCATTGTGGTGCTGACCGTGGTCAGCTCCATGGCGGCCTTCGTCATGCAACGCCGCCAGGACAAGGCTTCGCCCTGGATTTCCTTCTTCGTGCTGGCGGGGCTGATCATTCCGCCCGCGGTCGTGCCCACCATCTGGGTACTGAACGGCCTGGGTCTGTTCAAGACGATGACCGGCCTCGTGCTGGTGGAAGTGGCGCTCGGCTTCCCGTTCTGCGTCATGCTGTACAGGGGCTTCATGGGCACCATCCCGAAAGATATCGACGAAGCGGCGGTGGTGGACGGATACGGCGGTTACCGGCTGTTTTTCCAGATCATTTTCCCGCTGCTCAAACCGGTGACGTCGACGATCATCGTGACGCAGGCGGTCGTCATCTTCAACGATTTCGTCAATCCGCTCTACTTCCTGCCGGGTTCGAAGAACGTCACGCTGCAGCTTACCCTGTACAACTTTACGAGCCAGTTCATTTCGAAATGGAATCTGCTGTTTACCGACATTCTGCTGATTACGATTCCGCCGCTGATTCTGTTCATTTTCTTCAACAAGAGAATTGTGGCGGGCATGGTGGCCGGATCCGTCAAAGGATAACGGAAACATGAGGACGGAGGAGACTTATATATGGCGAACTTGATCGTGACGGATTTGACCTGCGAATACCGGACGAACCCGCTTGGCATCGGCGTGCGCAGGCCGCGCTTCAGTTGGAAGCTGGAGGGCGGCCGGCGGGGAATCCTCCAACAGGCGTACCAGCTCGCGGTTGCCGCGGAAGACGGCGATTTCGACCGGCCGATCTGGGATTCGGGCAGGGTGGAAAGCGGCGAATCCGTGCTGGTGGAATACGGCGGGCCGGAGCTGGCATCGCGCACGAAGTATGTCTGGCGGGTCAAGGTATGGGATGACGCCGGCCGGGAGGCCGCCAGCGAACCGGCTGTGTTCGAGACGACGCTGCTGGAGCTCTCGGAATGGCGGGCAAGCTGGATCACGCCGGCGGCTTCCGCCATCGATCCGCAGACGGACGCGGCGTTCCTGCTGCGCAAGTCATTCCGGGTGAAGGGCGGCGTGAAGGCGGCCCGGATTTATGCCACGGCGGCGGGAGTATACGAACTGTACGTGAATGGACAGCGGGTGCCCGACGAAGAACTGTCGCCCGGCTGGACCAGCTATCAATACCGTCTGCAGTACCAGACTTACGATGTGACGGAACTGCTGAAGTCCGGCGACAATGCCGTCGGCATCCATCTGGGTGACGGCTGGTACCGCAGCGGCATGGGATTCGAGCAACTGAACTACAAGTACGGGGACAGGCGCGCGGCCCTGTTGCAGCTCCACATCCGCTACGAAGACGGCACGGAAGAAGTGGTCGCGACCGACGCGTCCTGGCGCGCGGCGACCGGCCCGGTAACGTACTCCACGATCTACAACGGCGAGATTTACGACGCCCGCCTGGAGCGGAAGGGCTGGAGCGAAGCGGGCTATGCGGATGACGACTGGGCGCCGGCGGAAACAATCGACCTGCCGATGGATATTCTCGTGCCGCAGGAGAACTGGCCGGTCCGCGTGACGGAGACGATCCGGCCGATCGCCTTCTTCGTGACGCCGGCCGGCGACAAGGTGCTCGACATGGGGCAGAACATGGTCGGACGCATCCGCTTTACGGTGGAAGCGCCGGTCGGCACGACGATCGTGCTGCGCCATGCGGAAGTGCTGGACAAGGACGGCAACATCTACTTCGGCAATTTGCGCTTCGCGAAACAGACGGTCACCTACATCGCCAAAGGTGAAGGCAAGGAAACCTACGCTCCCCGTTTCACGTTCCTCGGCTTCCGCTACGTGAAAGTCGAAGGCTGGCCGGGAGACGAGCTGCCGCTCGACGCCTTCGTCGGGGAAGTGATGCATTCGGACATGCCGCGGACGGGTGACTTCTCCTGCTCCGACGAGCGGGTCAATCAGCTCCAGCGGAACATCCAGTGGGGTCAGCGCGGCAACTTCGTCGACGTGCCGACCGACTGCCCGCAGCGGGACGAGCGGCTCGGCTGGACCGGGGACGCCCAGGTGTTCATCGCCACGGCGCTGTACAACTTCAATGGCGGTCCCTTCTTCACGAAATGGCTGCGCGACCTGAAGGCCGAGCAGAGAGCCGATGGCGGCGTGCCCTTCGTCATTCCCGACGTGGCGGACGGCCACAGCTCGTCTGGATGGGGCGACGCGGCGGTCATCTGTCCGTGGACGGTGTACCGGTATTACGGCGACCGGCGTCTGCTCGCCGAGCAATACGACAGCATGAAGGCGTGGGTGGAATACATCCGGGCCCAGGGCGACAACGAATACATGTGGGAGACCGGGTTCCATTTCGGCGACTGGGTGGCGCTCGACGCCAAGGAAGGCAGTTACGTCGGCGCGACGCCGCTGCCGCTCGTGGCCACGGCGTATTACGCTTACTCCTCGAGACTGCTGAGCGAAGCGGCCCGCGTGCTCGGCAAGACAGAGGATGCGGCGAAATACGGCGAGCTGCATGCCCGCGTCGTCCAGGCGTTCCGTGACGAATTCATCACGAAGACCGGCCGGATGGCGTCGCCGACGCAGACGGCCCACGTGCTGGCGCTCGCCTTCGATCTGGCGGGAGACGCCGCGCCGCGCATCGCCCGGGATCTGAACGATCTGATCATCGAGAACGGCTACCATCTGACGACGGGCTTCCTCGGAACGCCGTACCTGTGCATGGTGCTGTCCGATCACGGCTACCACGACACGGCTATGCGCCTGCTGCTGCAGGACGGCTATCCGGGCTGGCTGTACTCGATCTCCAAAGGCGCGACCACGATCTGGGAGCACTGGGACGGCATCAAGCCGGACGGCACGTTCTGGAGCGACGACATGAACTCGTTCAACCACTACGCCTACGGCGCCGTCGGGGAATGGATGTACCGCAAAGTTGCCGGTCTGGACATGGACGGCGCCGTTCCCGGTTTCAAGCGGCTTCATATTGAGCCGCTGTTCGGCGCGGGGCTGCTGAGCCGCGCGAAGACGTCCCATCTGTCCATGTACGGCAAAATCGAGACGGCATGGAGCATCGACGGCAATCGGGTGCAGGTGCAGGTGTCCATTCCCGCGAATACGACGGCCCGGGTGGTGCTGCGCGGGGCGGCGGTCGAGGGATTGAGCATCGACGGTCAGCCCGTTGGCGCGGGCGGTTCGTACCCGGCAGGCGTCCAGTCGATTGCCGCGACGGATCGCGGCGTGGAAGCGGAGATCGGATCAGGAGAATATCGGTTCGCCTACGAGGCGGTGAATCTGTTCCGCAAGCGGTACACGACGTCCAGCCGGCTGCTGGAACTGCTGACCGACGAACGCGCGGAATGGGCGGTCCGGCGCCACATGCCCCATCTGTTCGAATCGCCGTCGCTCAACTTCCTGCGCACATCCACGCTTCGGGAGCTGGCGGAGAACGGCATGAGCCGCGTGACCCGTGAGATGGTCGAACGGGTGCTGGAGGAGCTCGCAGAAGAGAAATGAATCATGCTTGCATTATTGAAGCCGCATCGCAGATGCGGCTTTGTTTAACATTATAGAATTTATAAGTTTTGGGGTGGAGGCAGGTCTTCCGCCTTATTTCTGTTTTTGGTAAGGTTAGGATATGGAGACGAACATCTTGAAACGCATCTTTTTTGATGAGCGAGGGCACTGGGATCGGTTTGTGGCAAAACATGGCGGCAAGCTGCGTGCCAATGTACGGAAGGAAGTAGAGAAGTTCCGTCGATGCGGGGATCCCCGAAACGGATTTAAGCTGCTGGTATGTGAAGGATGTCATGACCTGCGGCTTGTTCCGTATCGCTGTAAAGGAAGATTCTGTACGACCTGTTCATGCGGAGAAACAGAGGAATGGGCACGTCTACTGGAACAAGATGTATTCCAAGTCAACCATCGTCATGTCGTCTTCACGATTGACGAAGGATTGCGGGAAATCTTTCTGCTTCATCGGGCAAAATTGCTCAAAGAATTTATGGATGAAGCGGTGCGCTTAGTCAAAGAACATTTTGAGAAGAAACATAAGGTAACTCCCGGAATCATAGCCGGATTGCATACGTTTGGGGCACGGCTTAACTTCAATCCTCATGTCCATATGCTAGTAATAGGAGCTCGGAATTAAGCAGTCGTTCTGAGTCCGAATGAGGGGTGAATGAGGCAGAAATGTCGATGAAGCGGCGCCTATGAAAGCTGTTTTCAAGAATGTGCATGCCAAAGAACCCTCAAAAGGGCATTTTTTAAAAAATGCTATGAAGTCCTTTGGCGTTAAGCTGCCGCCAAGCCTTCCAGCCATTGCTCGACAGAGACGAGCTGCTTCTGCTTCTTCGCTTCTTCCAGCCACGCGTCGGCATGCTGGCACATGGCGATCAAGTACACGCGAATGTTCCAGTGGCGGGAACTGCGCCCGCGCGAAGCTTCCAGGTTGTAATCGACTTTCTGGCGCTTGATGCAACGCTCCACTCCGGTTCGCAGCGCGTAACGCTTTCTCCATTCCTTGCTGTCACGGCGGATGCGCGGGAACAGGCGCGGGTTATCCGCGGTGGATGTGTAGAACGTTCTTCCATAATCGGAAGGCGAGCAGGGAGTCGGGCATTCCCATTTGCCGACTTTGGCGGGACAGCGCCATTTGATGCGCTGTCGCCCGGAACACTTGCCCCAGCAGACCATCTTGCGTCCAATGGGGCAGACAGGAACGCCATCGGAGCCAATTTTCATTTCATTGTATACCGTATGCCCGGAACGCCTGAGATTCAGGTCGATGATGGCGGAAACATCATCGTGTTCCAGCATGGTATAGATCGGGAGGGCGTCGTGGGCCGAATCCAGGAGCGCCTCTCCCACCTTCCAGTCCGAGTACCAGTGACGCAGCTCGCGGTAGCCGCAGATCCATGACACCGAGTCATGTTGGCTGGCGCGAAACAATCGCGGGTACACGGGCAAATTGTAAGGACTGTCGGCTGCGGTGAACATGTAGAGCGTACGCCCGTAGTAATATTTCTCGCGATAGCTGTCCCAGCCCCAATCGGCATCCGGATCGGAAAATTGCCGTTTGCAGGAGCATTTCCAGTTGCCCGACTTGCGGCAATCGCAAAGGAACTTGCCGTACGAACGCGCGCCGGTTTCAACCGGAGATCCGTCGCCGATGACGCGGAAAGCGCTCGTATCGCCAAGCAATCCTTTTGCCGCAGAAGGCAGGACAAACAGGGATTGGAACAACTGTTGCAGCAGGTCGTGCTCCTTGGGGGCGTAGTGGATCTTGCCCTCGCGCAGGATGCGGGAGACGAGTTTCTCCGTAATCTTGGGGTTTTTGGGCTCTTGCTTTTCGTTCTTTTTGCCCTTCTTCCGCGGCTTCTTCAAGCGGCGTTTGACGCGCCCGGTCTTATGCGGAGTGGATGCCCGCCAAAGCCGGGGGAAAAAGTCGTAGAACGTTCCGACACCCGGCGTCTCACCGGGTTTAAAGCCGCAGACAATGGCATAGACCGGCGTCGTTCGCAGCGCGACGACTCCGTCATCGACACTGAGCCCGAGCTTGGTGAAGAGCAACATGCAGCGGAGCATGTCGGCGGGATCGTGGGGCTTGCGGCCTCTGGGATTGGAGGAGTAAGCCGAACGCATCAAGGAAGCGGTGGCGGACAGATCGATCGGCGTGATCCAGAAGATCAAGTCGCGATAGAAGTGTTGCAAGAACAACATGGCTTCCGGGGTGTCGAACTCCTTGCGCAGTTGATCGCTTACGAAGGTCAAGTAGTCCTGGTGAGAACGAGAAACGATTTTCACACAATCACCCAATTTTCTAGAGATAGGCAGTAAAAAAATGCCTTCTCGGCGATTGTTGGGGAGTTTCGAAAATGTCAAGAGGAAAGTTTGTTCGCATCCCTATTTTGGGGGTGAAACAATAAAGGACCCTGGCCAGAAAGCTAGAGTCCACAACGGAAATGAATTTCCGAGAAGCTTATAGTAACCATGGGAGGGATGAAGAAGAACGGCGAGTGGAAAACATACGACTTTATTCCGTTCGAGATGTTGCGTAAACAATGGCAGACGGTTGTGTTGAAGCTGATTCGCCGAAAGTTAAGCGAACAAGAGAAAAGGCAAGTGCAGTCCCGTTTGCAAAAAGCCTACTCCGAAAATGGAGAAGGCTTCTATGTGCATGCTCCGAAACAGAAAGGGAACGTCAAGCGGCAACTCGGATATATCGGGCGATACATGAGAAGACCGGCGGTAGCGGTTAGCCGGATCGAAGCGTATGACGGAGAAAGGGTGACCTTTCGTTACCGGGATAAGAATGACGGGGAAGAGAAGACGGAGACGATTTCGGTGGAAGAATTTATTGGCAGACTGATCCGGCATATTCCGGATGAAAACTTTAAGACGATCCGTTACTATGGGGTTTACTCGCGGCGGATCAAGAGCTTGTGCAAGAAGTTAGTCAGTGAGTGGCAAAAAGCTGCGAGAAGATGGATCGTCAAGGCAAAGAGGATATTAAAACGCAGAACGTGGAGTGAACGGGTCAAGGAGCAGACGGGGAAGCCGCCGTGTTGCCCAAAATGCGAAAGTTATTATGAATACAAGGGAGAAGCCTGCCTTGAAGAAGGGAAGTTGAAGGTGAAGTACGCGGTGTGCTCCACCTCAAAGGCATGCCTGGAAAGGATGATTCGGGATGTCGCCGGTGTCGAAGAAACGAAAGGAAGCGAAGAAAAGGAAAAAGCCGCAAAGCGGGCTGCATAGCAAAGCGAAAGTAACCTACATCTGTCTTCAATGTCATACAACAGAAGAGATTCCGCTGAATGTCGTTCGGAATTTCGATGCGATGGATGATGGAGATCCGACAGTACCTCCGCAATTCCGTTGCGAAGAATGTGGAGGAGGCATGTACCCAGAATATTACAAAGGAATTCATGGTTACGAGTACAGGATAAGCGATGTAAGAAAATAAGCCGGGTGTAGATTGTTCCCTACAGCCGGCTATTTTGCACGTATGAACTAAATCGCACGAACTAAAGGACGCCGTCAGGCGTTTTTCTTATTCCATATAATAATCTATTTGAATATAACAAATTCTTCCCAATCGGAACGATCCTTTGTAATAATAATGGAACTCGAGATGAGCGAATGCGGAGGAGGGAACGCTTATGGGGAATTTGGTTGCGACGGATTTGACCTGCGAATACCGGCGAAATCCGCTCGGCGTCGGCGTGCGCAGGCGGCGGCTCAGCTGGCGGCTGGAAGCCGGCCGGCAGGGAGTCCTGCAACGGGCGTACCGGCTTGCGGTGGCCGCGGAAGACGGCGATTTCGACCGGCCGGTCTGGGATTCGGGCAGGGTGGAAAGCGGCGAATCCGTGCTGGTGGAATACGGCGGGCCGGAGCTGGCATCGCGCACGAAGTATGTCTGGCGGGTCAAGGTATGGGATGACGCCGGCGAGGAATCGCCCTGGAGCGAGCCGGCCGTATTCGAGACGACCTTGCTGGACCGGTCCGAATGGCAGGCGAGGTGGATTGCGCCGGCGGCTTCCGCCATCGATCCGCAGACGGACGCGGCGTTTCTGCTGCGCAAGGCGTTCCGGGTGAAGGACGGCGTGAAGGAGGCCCGGATTTACGCCACGGCGGCGGGAGTGTGTGAACTGTACGTGAACGGCCGGCGGGTGTCCGACGAAGAACTGTCGCCCGGCTGGACCAGCTACCAGTACCGGCTGCAATACCAGACCTATGATGTGACGGAGCTGCTCCGGGCCGGGGCCAACGCCGTCGGCGTCCATCTCGGCGACGGCTGGTACCGCAGCGGCCTCGCATTCGACAAAAGGAATTTCAAATACGGGGACAGAAGAGCGGCTCTGGTTCAACTCCACATTCGTTACGAAGACGGAAGCGAAGAAATGGTCGCGTCCGACGCATCCTGGCGCGCGGCGACCGGCCCGGTGACGTACTCGACGATCTATGACGGCGAGACGTACGACGCGCCTGGAGCGGGACGGCTGGAGCGTAGCGGGTTATGCGGATGACGACTGGGCGCCGGCGGAAACGATCGACCTGCCGATGGAGACCCTCGTGCCGCAGGAGAACTGGCCGGTCCGCGTGACGGAGACGATCCGGCCGATCGCATCCTTGGTGACGCCGGCCGGCGACAAGGTGCTGGATATGGGCCAGAACATGGTCGGCCGCATCCGGTTCACGCTCGAGGCGCCGGCAGGCACGACGATTGTGCTGCGCCACGCGGAAGTGCTGGACAAGGACGGCAACATTTACTTTGGCAATCTGCGCACGGCCAAGCAAACCGTTGTGTACACCGCCAGGGGAGAAGGACGGGAAACGTACGCGCCTCATTTCACTTTTATGGGCTTCCGCTACGTGAAAGTCGAAGGCTGGCCGGGAGACGAGCTGCCGCTCGACGCCTTCGTCGGGGAAGTGATGCATTCGGACATGCCGCTTACGGGCGAATTCTCTTGTTCCGACGAAAGGGTCAACCAATTGCAGCGAAACATCCGGTGGGGGCAGCGCGGCAACTTTCTCGACGTGCCGACCGACTGTCCGCAGCGGGACGAGCGGCTCGGCTGGACCGGGGATGCCCAGGTGTTCATCGCCACGGCGCTGTACAACTTCAATGGCGGTCCTTTCTTCACGAAATGGCTGCGCGATCTGAAGGCCGAACAGCGCCCCGACGGCGGTGTGCCGTTCGTCGTTCCCGACGTGATCGGCGACGCCAACTCTTCCGGCTGGGGAGACGCGGCGGTCATTTGCCCGTGGACGGTGTACCGTTACTATGGAGACCGCCGGCTGCTTGCCGAGCAGTATGACAGCATGAAGGCGTGGGTCGAATACATCCGCGCCCAGGGCGACAACGAATACCTGTGGAATACCGGTTTTCATTTCGGCGACTGGGTGGCGCTGGATGCCGAGGATGGAAGCTATGTCGGCGCCACGCCGCGGCCGCTGATTGCCACGGCGTATTACGCTTACTCCTCGAGGCTGCTGAGCGAAGCGGCCCGCGTGCTCGGCAAGACGGAGGATGCGGCGAAATACGGCGAGCTGCATGCCCGAGTCGTCCAGGCGTTCCGCAACGAATTCATCACCGGCGACGGACGAATGACGGCGCAGACGCAGACCGCCCACGTGCTGGCCCTCGCCTTCGATCTGGCGGGCGATGCCGCGCCGCGCATATCCAGGGATTTGAACGAAATGATCATTCGGAACGGTTATCATTTGACGACGGGCTTCCTCGGAACGCCTTATCTTTGCCTGGTGCTGTCCGATTACGGCTATCATGACACGGCCGTCCGCCTGTTGCTGCAGGAAGGATACCCGGGGTGGCTCTATTCCATTTCAAAAGGCGCCACCACGATCTGGGAGCATTGGGACGGCATCAAGCCGGACGGCACGTTCTGGAGCGACGACATGAACTCGTTCAACCACTACGCATACGGAGCCGTCGGAGAATGGATGTACCGAAGGGTTGCGGGTCTGGACATGGACGGCGCCGTTCCCGGTTTCAAGCGGATCCGCATCGAGCCGCTGTTCGGATCCGGGCTGCTCAGCCGCGCGAAGACATCGTATCGGTCCATGTACGGCAGGATCGAGACGGCATGGCAGACGGACGGCAACCGGATGCACGTGCAAGCGATCATCCCGGCCAATACGACGGCCCGGGTGGTGCTGCGCGGGGCGACGGTTGCGGGCCTGAACATCGACGGCCGGCCCGTTGGAGCGGGCGGTCCGTATCCGGAAGGCATTCAGTCGATTGCCGCTGCGGAGCACGGCGTGGAAGTGGAGATCGGCTCCGGGGAATACCGGTTCGCCTACGAGGCGGCCAATCTGTTTCGCACCAAGTAAATGACGCATCGACATGCAAAATGGCAATTAATCAAATTAATTTGTAAGCGGGTCCAAATTCGCCAATTTTATCAATTGACGAATGTTTGACACTCCTTATATCATAGTTTATGTTACTTCATACATTATGGATGTTAACGCTTACATTCCGCACGGGAGCTCGCTTTGGGCGTTCGCCTTCGCGGCGGTATGCTCCTCCCGCGGAATGGCATAAGCCGAATCAACGTCCGTTATGGCGAGGAGAAGTGGGATATGAGAAGAGCGGGGTACTTGTTATTGATCGGCCTGCTGGCCGTCATGCTGGCGGCTTGCGGTCAAGGCAAGAATGACAATGCCGGCGGCAACGCGGGAGGCAATTCGAATGCGTCCGGCGGCACGAACGCGGAACAGCCGGCCGGAAATGCGGAGCAACCGGACGGGGACGCGGAGCAGTCGTTCCGGATTGCGATCTCCCAGTATGTGGAGCATCCGTCGCTTGACGCAACCCGTGAAGGATTTATCGCGGCGCTGAAAGATGCCGGTCTCGAGGAAGGCGTCAACCTGACGATCGACTACAACAACGCGCAGGCGGACTCGACGAACAACCTGTCGATCGCGCAGAAGATCGCGGCGGACAAGAATGATCTGGTGCTGGCCATCGCGACGCCGTCCGCGCAATCCGTCGCCCAGATGGTGAAGGATACGCCGGTGCTGTTCGCTGCCGTAACCGATCCGCTGGCAGCCAAGCTTGTCGACAGCATGGAAGCGCCGAGCGGCAACGTCACGGGCGCCTCGGACACGAACCCGGCTGCCGTCCAGCAGCTCATGGACTTCATCGCCGAGCACTTCCCGGATGTCAAGACGGTCGGCATCATCATCAACGAAGGCGAGACGAACGCCGTCGTCATGGCCGAGAACGCCGAGCAGCAACTGGCGAAGCACGGCATCCAGGCGGTCAGAGCGGCAGTCGCGAACACTTCCGAAGTGAAACAGGCAGCCGAGTCGCTGGTCGGCCGCGCCGACGCGTTCTTCATCACGCTCGACAACACGGTCGTCAGCGGCGTCGATGCGGTCATCCAGGTCGCGAACGAGAATGACATTCCGTTCTTCTCCAGCGACCGCGATACGGTAGAGCGCGGCGCGTTTGCCACCGTCGGGTTCAAGTATTTCGACCACGGCTACCAGGCCGGACAGATGGCTGTCGAGATTCTGAAGAACGGCAAGAAACCGTCTGAACTCGCTGTCGCGCTTCCGGACAAACTCGATTTCATCCTGAACCTGAAGGCGGCTGCTGAGCAAGGCATCGACGTGACCGATGAGATGAAAGCAGTCGTGCAAGATCCGGAGAACAACATTATCGAGTAAAAGGACGACAACGGGAGTGAGCGGTCTTTCGTTCACTCCCTTCGTGTGTCAGGAGGACGAGCATCATGCAAGCAATTTGGACTTCGATGTCCGGATCGGTGGAGGCCGGGCTGCTGTACGCCCTGATGGCGCTCGGCGTCTACATCACGTTCCGGATTCTGGATTTCCCGGACCTTACGGTCGACGGCAGTTTCACGACCGGCGGGGCGATCGCCGCAGTGATGATCAACGCCGGCTATTCCCCGTGGCTCGCGACGGCGGCGGCGCTGGCCGGCGGGCTTGTTGCCGGCTCGCTTACGGGCCTGCTGCATGCGAAGGGCAAGATCAACGGCCTTCTGTCCGGCATTCTGATGATGATCGCGCTCTATTCGATCAATCTGCGCATTCTGGGCCGGCCCAACGTGTCGCTGCTGGGCATGGACACGATCTTCCCGCCGATTGAGCGGGACCGCAGATGGATGCTGCTGATCGTCATCGCGGTCGTGATTGTGATCATCAAACTGCTCATCGACTCGTTCCTCAAGACCGATCTGGGGCTTGCATTGCGGGCGACCGGGGACAATGCCAAAATGATCGGCAGCTTCGGGGCGAATACGGACACGACGAAAATCATCGGCGTCAGCCTGTCCAACGGGCTCGTGGCGCTGTCCGGCGCGGTCATCGCCATGCAGCAAGGGTTCGCCGACATCTCGATGGGGATCGGCATGATCGTCATCGGTCTGGCGTCCGTCATCATCGGCGAAGCGCTGTTCGGCGCGAAGACCGTCTTCCGCGCGACGCTGGCGGTCGTGCTCGGCTCGATCGTCTACCGGATCGTCGTGGCGCTCGCACTGCGCGTCGATTGGCTGGAATCGTCGGACGTCAAGCTGATCACGGCGGTCATCGTCATCATCGCCCTTGTGGTGCCGACGGCGTCGCGATCGTGGACGATGAAGAAGCAGGCCTACAAACGCTCTCGCGAGCTGGCGGGATCGGAGGCGGGACGCTGATGCTTCGTCTGACGAATATCTACAAGCTGTTCAATCCGGGTACCGTCGACGAGAAAACGGCGCTCGCCGGCATCAACCTGCAGCTCAATCCGGGCGACTTCGTGACCGTCATCGGGAGCAACGGCGCGGGCAAGTCGACGCTGATGAACATCATCTCCGGCGCGATGCGTCCGGACATGGGGGATGTGATGATCGACAACCAGAGCGTCACCCAGATGCCCGAGTTCAAGCGCAGCGCCTTCATCGGCCGCGTGTTTCAGGACCCGATGGCGGGCACCGCGCCGCGCATGACGATCGAAGAGAATCTGGCGATGGCCTACAAGCGGGGGCAGAGCCGCGGCCTCCGGTTCGGGGTGACCCGCCGGAGACGGGAGATGTTCCGCGAACAGCTCGCCCGGCTCGGCATCGGCCTCGAAAACCGGCTGCGCGCGAAAGTCGGCCTGCTGTCGGGCGGGGAGCGCCAGGCGCTCAGCCTGCTGATGGCGACGTTCACGAATCCGCGCATCCTGCTGCTGGACGAGCATACAGCGGCGCTCGACCCGGCCCGCGCGGATCTGATCACGCGACTGACGGAGACGATCGTGCGAGAGCAGCGGCTGACGACGCTGATGGTGACGCACAATATGGAACAGGCCATCCGGCTCGGCAACCGGCTCATCATGATGGACAAGGGCCGCATCATCCTGGACATCGATCCGGATAAGAAAAAGTCGCTCACCGTCGAGCGGCTGCTCGGCGAATTCGAACAAATCAGCGGCCATAAACTGTCCGATGACCGCATCGTCCTCGGGTGACCGGGACATGATCTCGTCCAAATCGTTCCTTGCCGTGACCGTCACGACCCTCGCGGGTCTGGCGGTCGCTTTTCTTTGAGGGAGAAGGCCGCGGGCGCCTAGCCTTTCACCGACCCGGCCGTCAGCCCGCGGATGAAACTTTTCGAGCCGAACGCGAACAGCATAAGCACCGGCAGCGTGCCGATCGACAGCCCGAGAATCTGCGCGGCGAGGTCGGTCCGGTACGCGTCGCCGAGCGTCGTGATGCTGAGCGGAATGGTATACAGATCCGGATTGTTGATGATGATAAGCGGAAGCAGATAGTTGTTCCAGGACCACAGGAACACGAGCAGCGACAGCGTCGTAACCGCCGGCATGATGAACGCGGGCACGATGCGGAAGAACAGCCCGAGATCCGAGCAGCCGTCGATCCGGGCGCTCTCGAGCACTTCGTTCGGCACGGCGCCCTTGATGAACTGCGTCATCCAGAAGACGCCGAACGCGTTGGCGATCCAGGGCAGGATGAGCGGCATCAGCGTGCCCGACAGGCCGAGGTGGCGCATTTCGATGACGTAGGCGACGATGCCGAGCTGCGACGGAATCATCATCGTCAGCAGGATGGCGGAGAAGATCAGGTTCTTGTGTTTGAAATCGTATTTGGCAAAGGCGAAACCCGCGAATGCGCTGACGAAGACGGAGAGCACCGTGCTTGCGGCCGACACGACGAAGCTGTTCCAGTAGGCCAGATCAAAACGGCTCGCCGCCACCGTCTTGAAGTTCTCGATCAGATAGCTGCCCGGCAACAGGACGATCTTGCGAAACAGATCCTCGTTCACATGCGTGCCCATGATGATCATGATGTAGAACGGCAGCAGCGAGAACAGGGAGAGCAGCGCGATGCCCGTCGTGGCGAGTATCGAGCGCAGCGTCATGTTCATCTTCATTCCGCATCCCCCTTGTACAGTCTCACGCCGAGGAACGAGAACAGCGCGATGATGAGACAGAGCCCCCAGGCGATCGCGGCGCCGAGGCCGTAGCGCGTCGTGCTGCCGAACGCCGTGTCGTACATGTTCCAGACGGCCGTCAGGCAGCAGCGGTCCGGTCCGCCGATGACGGCGGATGACGACCCCATGCCGGAGCCGGTCAGCAGCAGCATCGGTTCCTCGAGTAGCTGGAACCCGCCGATGATGCCCGTGATGACGATGAACATCGTGACGGGCCGGAGCAGCGGCAAGGTGATCGAGAAGAAGGCGCGCAGGCCCGTCGCCCCGTCCACCTGGGCCGCCTCGAGCAAGTCCTTCGGAATGTTCGCCAGCCCGGCCAGGTAGAAGATCATCGTGTAGCCGAACCCTTTCCAGACGAGCATCAGGATGATGACCATCCGCGCATAGAACGCCTCGCCGAGCCAGTAGATCGCTTCGTCGATGAAGCCGAAATGCAATAGCAGCTTGTTCACGACGCCGGCCTGCCAGTCGAACAGCAGGTTGAACATGAGGCCGATCGCGACCGGCGTGACGATATACGGCATGAAATTGACGAGCTGGAAGAACGCCCGCCCTTTCACCGCGCGGCTGTAGAGCAGCGTCGCGATGACGAGGCCGAGGACGATCTGCAGCGGCAGCGAGACAGCGACGAAGAGCAGCGTGTTGCCGATCGACTTGAAGAAGTAGGAATTCGGATTGAACAGATGCAGGTAGTTGTCCAGCCCGATGAACGTTTTGTCCCGGATGCCGTCCCAGTCGGTCAGGCTGACATAGAACGAGAAAATGATCGGGAACAGCCCGAAAGCCGCGTAGAACAACAGATACGGCGAGAGAAACAGATACGGCATCCGCCTGCGTTTGGCCGCTTCCATGCTCCACCCTCCTGGCGCGTGGGATTCCGGACGGACCCGGCCGGTCCGCCGGGGATGGCGACGCGCGGCCGCATCCGCGAGCCGCGCGCCTGTCATGCTTGGGTCAGTTGATGACGATGTTGGCGTTCTTCGCTTTCAGTTCCTGTTCAATGCGCGCCATCGCATCCTCCAGGCCGAAGCTGCTGTCCTTCGCCAGCGTCTGGATGATGATGGCCATCGCTTCGTCGAGCAGCGAATCGTTCAGGTTCTCCGGCACGTCGGTCGTGACATTCGAGATGTCCACGAAGAACTTCTTGCCGATATCCTGATTTCCGAAGTTGCGCCAGTTCCACTTCGTAAACTCCGGATCTTCATAGGCCGGCTTGTAGTGCGTGTAAACCCCGTCCGTCTTCTGCGCTTCCGCGCCTTCCTGCGACATGGACGTGAACTCGATCCATTTCCACGCCAGTTCGGCGTTCTTCGCGCCCTTCGGGATGCCGTGGGAAGAGCCGCCCCGGATGAATCCGCCGCCCGGCGCGACCATCAACGCCCAGCGGTCGTCCGCCGGGTCGTTCGGACCGATGACGTATTGCGGCATCCAGACCGGCGAGACCGCGAACATGTAGTCGCTTGTGGCGAACGAGGCGTTCCACGCCGGCGTCCATTGGTCCAGTTTGCCGACGATGCCGGAGTCACGGAATTTGACGAGCAGGGCGACGCGTTCCCGCACGACGTCCGTATTCATCGTATCGCCGTCGAAGAACGGCTCGGACCGCTGCCCCTTCAGAATGTCCCATACGCCGCCGAGGCTCGGGAACATGAGCACTTTGCCGCCGCTCTTCTGCACGACCTCCTGCCCTTTCGCGATGAACGTGTTCCAGTCCGGAAGCAGCTTTTCCATCTCTTCCGGATTGTCCGTGCCGAAATGTTCCCGCGCCAGCTCCTTGATGTAGGCGATGCCCGAGACGCTCATGTCGTCCGGTATGGCGACCATGTGCCCGTTCATCGAGAAGGCCGCGATGTCATACTCGAACAGCACCGACAGATCGGCATTGAACGGCACAGCCTCGAGGTTCTGCAGGATGTCCATGTCGAAGATTTTCGCCTTCTGGCCGCGTTCGATCCGGATGACGTCCGGAAGCTCGCCGCCGGATGCGATCGTCGTCTGCAGTTTCTTCGGGACGTCTTCCGCCGCCACTTCCACGCGTTTCAGTTTGATGCCCGGATATTTCCGGTAGAAGGCTTCGAGAGCGATCGGATGCTCCGGCTCCCACGTCCAGAGCACGAATTCCCCCTTCAGTTCACCCGAGCCGCCGGAAACTTCCCCGGAACTTCCTCCGGAATTCCCGCCGGCACCGTCGTCTCCGCCCTTGCCGCCGCTTCCGCCGCCGCATCCGGCGAGCAGGCCGGCCAGCAACGAGAGAACGGCAAGCAGAGGGAGTAAGCGCTTACGAATGGTCATGTGAACGGCATCCTCCTTTATCGGTGTGCATCGGGATGGTTCGTGCCTCCCACTATACACGGGTCCGGCAAAGGGCGTAAATACGCCGATTCTGCAATCTTGGTCGGAATTCTGCACTCCGCTTGCCTCGCTTCCGGATGCTTCATGTATAATCGGAGGCAAAGAATGCCATGGATGCGGGAGTGATGCGGATGCGGCCGATGCGCGTTCTCATTGTGGATGACGAGCGGATCACGCTGGATCATGTGCAGACGCTCATCCCCTGGGAGTCGCACGGGTATGAGATCGCCGGGACGGCGACGAACGGGAAGCGCGCGCTCGCCATGTGCCTCGAGCTCAGGCCGCACATTGCCATCGTCGACATCCGCATGCCGATCATGGACGGGCTGGAGCTGATCCGGGCCGCGGCGGAGCGGAACGCGGGGATCCGGTTCATTGTCATGAGTGCCTATGCGGATTTCGAATATGCGCGGCAGGCGCTGACGCTCGGATGCGTGTCGGGCTATCTGGTGAAGTACGAACTGGACGAGGCGCGGCTGCTGGAAGAGCTGGCGAAAGCGCGGGCGGCCTGGGAAGCGGACGAGGCGAGGCGGGCCGCCGAGCGGTCCGAGCGCCTGCGGGAGGCCGTGCTGGGCAGACGGTTCCCGGACGCGCCGGGATCGGTCTACGGGGTGGTGCTGCTGCAGGCGGACCGGCCATTCGCCAGCGTGCCGCATGTCCCCGAACCGTCCGGACCGGGGGGAGGGCTTGCACTTCCCGAAGCGGAAATTCCGCAGGCCGTCTCCGGCTGGGAACGGATCGGCGCGTTCACGGCGGGTACGGGCCGGCTGGCCGTGCTGTTCAGCGGTCCGCGCGGTCTGTCGCGGGAATCGCTCCGCACGGCGGCCGCCGCCGTGCGGACGCGCGCGGCCGGACGCCTCGGCTCCGGCGTCTCCTGCTTCCATGCCGCAAGCAGCGGCGGAGGGGCCGCTCTCCGGGATGCGCTCGGCAAGGCCATCGAGGCGGCCCGGCACGCGGTGTTCTGCGGCTGTCAGGCGGTCGTGGACGCGGATGCCGTGCCGGTGCCGTATCCGGCGCGGCGGGCGGGCTCATGCGCGGGCGGCGTCCGGCTCGATGAGCTGGCGCATGGCCTGAACAGCCGTCATCCCGAGCTGATTGAAAGCGCTGTCATAAGCTTGTTCGAACGCCTGAAGACGCCGGAATGGGATTTGCCGGGCTTGTACGAGACGGTCCACATCCTGACGCGCCTGTACAACGAGCGCCGGACCGCCGCCGGCCTGCCGGAGGAAGATCCGCTTGCCGCGCACGCCGTGGGGCCGGCCTTCCGCATCGAAGATATCGCGCGCGCCTTCGCCGCGGCGTTCGCGCAGACGGCCGGCAGCGGGGAGAACCGGCTGTCCGGCAAGCTGCGCAAGGCGATCGGGCATATCCGCGCCCACTATGCGGAAGATCTGCGCATCGAGGATACCGCCCGCGCTGTCGGCATCAGCGCCTCGTATCTGCATCACCTGTTCAAGCGCGAACTTGGCCGGACGTATCTTGATGTGCTCACGGAAATTCGCATTGAGCAGGCGAAGCGCATCCTGCGAGAAGAAGACGCGAAGATGGCGGATATCAGCGGGCGCGTCGGCTATCGCTCGCCGCAGCACTTCAGCCGAATGTTCAAGCGCGTGACCGGCCTGCTGCCCCATCAGTTTCGGGAGGAGTGCCTGCCGTGAAGCGTCTGCGGTCGGTCATTCTGCAGCGGATCGTCCTGACGGCGTGCGTCAATTTTGTCATTTCGGGCATGTTCACGTACTTCTTCTTCGAATACATTCTGAAGGATCAGATGATCCAGGAAGATCGGGCGCAACTCGCCCAGACGGCGCGCCAGCTGGAGTACATGTCGGATGATATCGCCAACTTCGCGTTCACGCTGATCATTTCGGAACCGGTGCAGTCTTTTTTCAAAACGTACAACGACTTGCCGATCTACGATCAGTTCGCGTTGTTCGACCGCACGATGGATCATCTGGACAGCTACCGCGGCTTGCGAAAGGAGGTTGCAAGTTTCGCGCTCGTGCTGCCGGACGGCCAGACGTTCTGGAGCGAGGCGGGGTATGACGACTATTTTGCCGGGAAATTGCAGGAACCGTGGTATGCCAACTTCGTTCGCTCCGGCGCGCAGTTCGCGTTGACCGTGCCGCACCGGATGCTGCTGACGGCGAGTGCTTACGAGGAGAGCGAGATGATCAGCTTCATCGTGGCGGTGCGCGACATTGCGCAGCCGAACCGGGAGATCGGCAAGTTCATCGTCAACCTTGATTACAGCCATTTTCGGGAACTGCTCGATTACGGCAGCGAAGGGTTCGAAGGCCTCGTCTGGCTGAACGACGCCGGCGATGTGCTGTATGCGCGCGGCGAAATCGGAGCGGCCGCCGGCATCTTCGCGGACACTTCCGATGCCGGAGAGCGGTTCGAGCGGGATGGCGCGGTCGTGCTGGTCGACAAGTTCGAGAAGCAGAACTGGAAGCTGGCCGCCGTCATCGACAAGGGCGCGCTGCTGATTCGGGGACGGGTGGTCATCTACCTGCTCGTCGTGTTCTCGCTGGTCAGCATGGCGCTGAACCTGCTGCTCATGATGCCGGCCATTCTCCGCATGTCCAGGCCGATTCTCAGGCTGTACCAGGCGATGAATACCGTCTCCAGCGGCAATCTGCTAGTCTCCGTCGACATCCGCACGGGAGACGAGCTGGAGCGGCTCGGGCAGGGGTTCAACCGGATGGTCCGCGAGCTGCGCGTCCATCTGGAGGAATCGATCCGCCACGAGCAGGAGAAAAGGGAGCTGGAACTCCATCTGCTGCTGTCCCAGTTGAACCCGCATTTCGTCTACAACACGCTGAATGCGGTGATCTATATGGCGCGCAGAGGGAGAAATGACGACATCGTGCAGATGGTCGGCTCCTTCATCCGCCTGCTGCAGGATGCCGCCCGCACGGGCAGCGAGCACGCGCTCGTGACACTGCGCGAAGAAATTGCGCTGCTCAAGGACTATGTCGCGATTCAGGCGTACCGCTATACGGACCTGTTCGAGGTCGAGTGGCAGCTCGACGAGCGGGCGATGGACGGCCTGGTGCCCCGGCACCTGCTCCAGCCGCTGGTCGAGAACGCGATCTTCCACGGCATCTGTCCGGACGAGGACGGGCATGGCACGATCCGCATTTCGGCGGTTTGCGCGGACGATCATACGCTGGTCATCCGCGTGGAGGACGACGGCGTCGGCATCGAGGCGGAGCGGCTCGCCGAAGTGCTGGAGCGGCCGCCGGCGCGAAGCGGGAGCGGGATGCGGCATATCGGGCTCGCGAATACGCGCCAGCGGCTGCGGCATCTGTACGGCGGGCGGGCGGAGCTGCGCATCGACAGTGTGCCGGGGCAGGGCACGGCGGTGATCGTGGAGCTGCCGCTGCAGGCGGAGCGTTCGGCATGAAGGTGAAGCCGGCGCTGCAGGTGACCGCAGGGCCGGAAGGCGGCGCTTGCGATTCCGGGACCGGCGCGCGATAATGGAGCAAGGTAATGACAACGGACGAGAAGGAGGACGGCATGGAACCGTTCGAACGCAGCAGGCTGCTGCTCAAGCTGATGCTGGTGCTGGCCCGGGACCGGCGCGCGATGCAGGGGCGGATACAGACCACGGGGTTTGTGAGAGAATATGGAGAGCTGCCGCCGGATCTGGGCGTGGCGACGCTGGGCAGGCTCAACAATGGCGAGATCGCCGCGCTGGCGGACAGCGTCGGCATTCGGCCCGCGCCGGCCGGCGCGAAGTGCGACATCTTCATGAACGGAATGGGATACCGAATCGAATCGCTGGCGGCGCATCCACCGGTGATCGTGCAGGATGTGGAGCCGGACGGGCTGGCGGAAGCATGCCGATGGGCCGGCATCCCGGCGGACCGGCTGGAAGAGCGGCTTGAAGCTTGCCGGCGGCTGCAGGAACAGCGGGTCCGGCAAGCCGCGCGAGAGCGGCATGATCCGGGGGCTGGACCGGCGGCCGAAACGGCGGATGCGGGCGAATTCCGGATCGCGGATCCGGCGTCGCCGCTGAAGGATGATCGGGAGTGGCTTGCGCCGCTCGTCGAGTATTTCTGGTTCACCGGGTCGGAGCACGGCAAGTCGCATTTTCCTGCGGATTACTTGCTGGATTATGACGATCCGCTCAACATGAACACATGGCGGACGTTCGACAAGCGCCATGCGCTCGAGGCGGTGTGGGAGCGCCTGGCAATCCGCGTCGCGGCGGCCGGGCGGGATGGCGCGGTGCGGGAGACCGTGCGGATTCGCATCGTCTGACCGGCAATCAAGTGCAAAAATGCACCACATTTCGCTCGTCAAATGCCGGAAGGCTTGATAGGGTGCAGATTTGCACCACATTTCACCGAATGCCCGCAAAATGATCCGGATAGAGTGCAAAAATGCACCACGCCGGAATCGTGCCTTCATACGGTCCATGCCCGCAGCAGAAAAGGCTTCGTTCCCATCGGGAGCGAAGCCTTTGCCGCAGTACGCCCGGCATAGGCGTCATCTCTACGGTGAAAGTCCGGAATGGGGGCTGGCAAGCGCGGTGGATCGGCCGTGGAAGAGGAGGTTCCTTGGATTCAGCTTTCTTCCCGATCGGGAAGCGACCATCCGGTTGGCTCCGAAGACGGTCGAGCGCTTCAAGAGTCGCATCAGAGAGCTGACCTCCGGAACCCGGCCCGTCTCCATGGATCAACGAATTCGGGAATTGAACCAGTACATGGTGGGCTGGATTGGACACTTCCGACTGGCTTCGGCGAAAACGCACTGCACGACGTTCGACCAATGGATTCGCCGACGGCTGCGCATGTGTCTGTGGAAGCAATGGAAACGGGTACGGACACGTCAACGTGTAACTCCGGGCGTTGAGTGTGCCGGAATACTTCGTCCATATCATGGCTAATTCTCGCCGTGGCCCATGGGAAATGTCCCGCAACCTAAACAATGCCCTTGACACCCGCTATTGGCGGTCGCAAGGGCTTGTCAGTCTGCTTGATCGCTATATGGCGTTTCGTTAACCTTTCGGAACCGCCGTATGCGGACCTGCATGTACGGTGGTGTGAGAGATCGGGGGCTAGCCGCCCCCTCCTACTCGATTTAATGCGCCGCCTTCTTTCTGAAGTTGCTGCCGGAGACGTCCGCGACGTTCTCGATTGCAATGACGGCCTTCGGATCGAGCTCGTGTACAGTTTCGCGCAGATCGCTGAGTTCGATCCGGCTGACGATGATGTAGATGATCTTCTTCGGTTCGCCCGTGAACGCCCCTTCGCCGTATATGTACGTCATGCCCCGGCCCAATTTCTTCGTCAAGGCCTGCGCGATCGGCTCCGGATTGTCCGAGATAATATTGACCGACTTCAATTCTTCGAGACCTTCGACGACGATGTCGATCATCTTGAAGGCGATGAAGTAGGTGATGATGGAGTACATGGCCGTCTCCAGGCTGAAGACGAGCAGCGCCGCCAGCAGGAAAATGAACACGTTGATGATCATGATGAACTGGCCGACGGAGACGGGTTTCTTCCTGCTGACCAGAATGGCGACAATTTCGGTGCCGTCCAGCGCGCCGCCGGTGCGGATGACGAGGCCCACGCCCGCGCCCAGAATGACCGCGCCGACGATGGTGGCCAGGAACATGTCGTGCGTGATCGGTTCAAAATGGTGCAGGTAAGCGGTGGTCGCCGAAAGAATGGCGACGCCGAACAGGGTATGGAACGTGAAGCGCAGCCCCATCTTGCGGAAGCCGATGTAAAGGAACGGAAGATTGAGTACCACGATAAAAATGCTCATCGGCAGACCGGACATTTTGGCCGCGATGATCGACAGGCCGATGACGCCGCCGTCCAGAATATCGTTCGGAACGAGAAACAGTTCGAGTCCGATTCCCGCGATGACGGCCCCGACGGCGATCATCAGAAGTTGCTGCGCCTCGTGCAGCAGCCGTTTCTTCTTCGCAACACCCATAAAAAATCAGCCCCATTGTAGTCTCGCCCGCGAACAAGCCCGAGCGTCAGCGGACATTCAAAATTATACACATAGAAAACGGCACATTCAAAACAGAAGAATTGCTTTACTTCTTATGAGACAACTGTTATATTACAAATAGAACAGTCATACAGAACGGAGGTGCCGGGCATGCTGATTCAAATTGATTATCAGTCGGATGTTCCGATCTATGTGCAGCTCACGAACCAGATCATCGAGGGAATGGCGTCCGGAGAGCTCAAGCCGGGCGAGCCGCTGCCGTCGGTGCGGGCGCTGGCTGCGGATCTGGGCATCAACCTGCACACCGTGAACAAGGCATACACCCATCTGAAGCAGGAAGGATTCATCCAGGTGCACCGGCAGCGCGGCGCGCTCGTCCGACCGGACCCGATGCCGCCGGCCGACGAAGCCTTCCGCAGCAGGCTCGAATCGCAGATGCGCCCGATCGTTGCCGAAGCGGTCTGCCGCCGGATGGACGAAGCCGATTTCCTTGACATGTGCAGACGCATCTACAGACATTTCACGAAGGAGGAATCCTGACATGAACGGCATCGGATTCGCATTGCTTGCAATTGTAACGCTGCCGCTCGGCGTGATCATCACGTGCATGCCGTACCTGACGCGGCGAACGGAAAGTTTCGGCGTATCAATCGAGGAGAAATATTTCGACGACCCCGAGATCAGCGCCATGCGCCGGACCTACGCGACCGTGACGGGGGCGGTCAGCCTGCTGGTCGTCATCGCTTCTCTGATTGCCGCCGCGAGACTGGACGAGGAGCAGCTCGGCTGGCTGCTGCCGGCGGCGGTGGGGGTCATGCTGGCAGTGCATCTGGCGCTGTACCTGCGGTTTCATTTCCGCATGCGGGCGATGAAGAAGCAGCGCGGCCTGGTGTCCGCCGGGATGCAGCAGACGGTCGTCGACACCGAATTTTACCGGGAGAAACGCGCCTACTCCATGGCCTGGTTCATTCCCCATCTGCTCGTCGCGGCCGCCACGGCCTGGATATGCATCGCCTATTACGATGACTTCTCGGACCGGATCGTCATGCAGTACGGCATGGACGGCACGCCGACGAACGTCGTGGACAAAAGTCCGGGAATCGTGCTCTTCCCGGTGTGGATTCAGCTCTTGATGATCGCCATTTTCGCCGTCGTGAACTACAGCATCTCCGCGAGCAAACAGCAGATCGACGCCGCCAATCCGCGCAATTCGCTGCGGCGCAACCTGATTTTCCGGCGCAAATGGTCCGCGTTCACCCTGGTGACGGGATTTCTGCTCATCGTCCTGTTCGGCTCGATTCCGCTGCAGCAGCTTCTCGGGTTTGACTTCAACGTCCAGCTGGCTTTCATCTTGTCGATTGTCATCATCACCCTGCTGTGGGCCGTCCGGCTCGGTTTCGTCACCGGGCAGGGCGGAAGCCGCATCCGGCTGCCGGAAGAGGCGCCCCCGGCCGCGGACGGCAAGGTGAACCGCGACGACGACAAATATTGGATTCTTGGACAATTCTACTTCAATCCCGACGACCCCGCGCTGTTCCTGGAGAAGCGGTTCGGCATCGGCTGGACGCTCAATTTTGCCCGCCCGCTCGCATGGATCATTTTCCTCGCGCCGATTCTGGTGGTCGCCTTGCTGGTCTATTTGGCGGAACGCGGATAGCCCGGAAAACGTATGTAGCAGTGTTGGCAGTCCGAGCAATACATGAACCATTACATGGGAGGGGAAAGCTTGATGAATTTGAGCAAATCCGCAACATTCACGCTGCCGCGCGCGCTGCGCATGCTGGTGCTGGCCGCCGCGTTCCTGATGGCCGTGCCGCTGCAGGCGTTCGCAGCGGAGCAGCCGGCGGGGGAGCCGCTGACGGCGGAGTCGGCGGCGGAGTTCCTGGAAGCGTTCTTCGCGTCCGAACAAGCGAAACCGTTCTATACGGGAGCCGCGGTCGTCATCGTGAAGGACGGCGAAGTGATCGCGCAGGAAGGCTTCGGATTCGCGGACGCGGAGAAGAAGAAAGCCGTCGATCCGGCGAATACCCTGTTCCGGATGGCGTCCGTCTCGAAAACGTTCACGGCCGTCGCGGTCATGCAGCTCGTCGAGCAGGGGAAGATCGACCTTGATGAGGACATCCGCACCTATCTGCCTGGCCTCGAATTCGAGAACCCGTTCGACACGCCGGTGACGACGGCCCATCTGCTGACGCACCGCAGCGGTTTCGAAGTCCGAGATCCGCAGAGCGAAGATCTGCACGGGGACTTCGATCTGTACGTTTCGATTGAAGACTATGCGAAGCAGCACATGCCGCCGGTCGTCCGCGAGCCGGGCACGGCTTACATGTACGACAACTTCGCCTATCTGCTGCTCGGGCTGATCGTGGAGAACGTAAGCGGCGAACCGTTCGAAGATTACATGCAGAACCATGTGTTCGGGCCGCTCGGCATGGACAGCAGCGGATTCATCCTGGACCGGGAGCAGCTTGAGCGGTTGGCGACGGGATACTTCGCGCCAGGCGGCGAACCGATCGATCCGTATGTGTTCCGTCCGACCGTCATGCCCCACGGCGGCATGGTGGCGACGGCGGAGGATATCGGCAAGTTCATGATCGCGTTCCTGAACGAAGGCGCAGCTCCGGACGGCACCCGGGTGCTCTCTGCGGAATCCGTCGCCGCGATGAGCGAATACCGGAACGCCATCCATCCGCTGCTGCCGGATACGACCTACGGCTTCGAATCGGCCCCGCAGCTGCCGCTGGCGGGCACCAGCCATGACGTGCTGACCAAGCTGGGCGATCTGCCGGGCAACAGCTCGATGCTGCTGCTTCTGCCGGAAGAAGAGACCGGCGTCTTCCTGACGTACAATCAGGCGGGCGCGCTGCGCGATCTGTTCTACTTGCAATTCATGGCGGCGTTCTTCCCGTCGTACGGGGCACCTGCCGATCTTGAGGCGTTCGGACAGGATCCGGCCGTCCGGCTCGAGGATCTGGAAGGGCTGTATGCCGACCTGCGCATGCCTTCCCTCGTCTATGCGGTCGAGGCGGGCGAAGACGGCACGCTGACGCTGTCCGACGCGCTCATCGGAGACCGCACCCTGCGCCATGCGGGCGGCAACCTGTTCGTCGATGAGATGTTGCAGCGCTTCGCCGCATTCCGGGTCGATGAAGACGGCACGGTCTATATGAAGGAGACGGCGCTCAATCCGCTCGGCTATGCGCGCAAGGGCGAGACGCCCGTCGGGTATAAGGATGTGGCGGCGGACCATCCGTATGCGCCGTTCATTCTCGGCATCCAGTCGCTCGGCTACTACCCGAACGAGGAAGGCCTGACGTTCGAGCCCGGGCGTCCGGTGACCCGGGCGGAGCTGGTATGGCATCTGATGGCAACGAGCGGGCTGCGCGGCTCGACATCGGACACGTACGCGTTCACCGATATCGCGGGCCATCCGCTGGCGCCGTACATCCAGGCGGCGGCCGAGCTCGGCCTGGTGAGCGGAGGCAGCGACGGCCGTTTCGATCCCGACCGGCCGGCAACGCGCCAGGAAGCGGCGGTCATCGTCTGGAACGCCTACAAACGGCTGTTCCCGGAAACGATCTTCGCCGACGTTCCGGTGGAAGGGAATACCGCGGAATGGGCGCTGCCCGCGGTGCGCATGATGGTCGCACTGGGACTGCACGGTCCGGAAGTGGCGCCTTCGTCGAGCGGCGTTCCGGTCTTTGACGGCGCGGATCTGCTCAAGCGACAGGAAGAAGCGGCGCTCCTGTACCGGCTGCTGCTGACGCCGGTTCAGCAGATCGCGGACGGGCTGATGGAGCAGCCGGCGGCGGCGTAAGGCGGAGAGCAGGCACCATGGCAGGCACAAAGAGTAAATAGAAAAATAAAAGACGTTGTACTATACTGGGCTGTAGCACGATATCCGCCGGCAAGGGGATCGATAGCATCAAAGCCATGGGGATTCGGTTCAGACCGGTCACGTTCAAGAAGCGGATCATTCTCATCTTTCTCGTCAGCATCCTGACGCCGTTCGTTTGCCTTGGCTTCCTTTCGTTCTACACCATCGACTCGATCATCGACAACAAGGTCGAGAGCACCATTCAGGGAAGGCTGAAACAGGACTTGCTGACGCTGGAGAACACGCTCAACAACTTGAACCACGTCTCGCAGCAGCTCGCGATCGGCGGCCGGATCCCGGCCTTGATCGAACGGCTGCACCAGACGGACCAGCCTTACGAGCGCGTCGAGCTGTTCAACGAGATCAAGAGCGAGCTGAACGTAATCACCTTCTCCAATCCGAACATCGGTCTGCTGCTGTTTTATTACCCGGATACGGGCGCAGTCCAGTTCGAAAATTTCCGGGTTCGGACTCCGTTTGCGCCGGAACGGCTGTCGATCATGGCCAGCTACCCGGAAATTACGTATTACGGGCCGCACCGGAGCTACAACGATTCCATCAACCAGTATGTGTTCAGCACGATGAGGCAAGTGAATGTGGCAGGCCGGAACGTTTACCTGTACATCGAGACGGGGCGCAACGCGCTGGAAACCCTGTTCGCGCCTCAGAACCGGAAATCCGATTCACGCCGGCTGCTCATTCTGGATAACGACGGCATGATCGCGTTCAGCGAAAACCGGGAGGTCTTTCCCGAATCCACCCGGTTTCCCGCGTACGACGCCGAGGCCTTGTCCGACTCCGGCTACTACGGAAACTTTTTCTGGAGCAAGGAGACGAGCAATCAGGGATGGAGCATCGTCTCCATTCTGCCCCAGAATGAACTGAACCTGGAGCGAAACCGCTGGCTGTGGCAATTTACGGGATTCACCGTAGTCGTGCTGCTGATCGCCGTATTTTTCGCGTGGCTGCTCCGGAAGATGGTGTACAAGCCGCTGGACAAGTTCAACAAGGAAATCAAATCCCTGATTCTGTCCCATGCGCCGGAGGAAACGGAACTGACGCGCATCCCGGAATTCGACTACACGCTCTACCAGATCCGGAGCATGAAGCGGAAGATCTGGAATTTGTACGAGGAAATCGAGCAGAAGGAGAGGCGGAGAGCCGATCTGGAAGTCGAAAAGCTGCTGTACCAGATCAACCCGCACTTTCTCATGAACACGCTCGATACCGTTCACTGGCTCGCGGTCATGAACGGGCAGAAAGAGATTGACCGCGTGGTGCTCTCCCTGAACAAGCTGCTGTACTACAATCTTGGCAAGAAGGGAGAGACGTCCACGATCGGCGACGAAATTCAGGCGTTGAAAGAATATTTGCAGCTGCAGCAAATCCGGTACGACTTCCGGTTCGATGTGGACATCGACGTGGATGAGCTGGCCTTGTCGCTGCCCAGTCCCCGTTTCATTCTGCAGCCGCTCGTTGAGAACGCTCTCTATCACGGCGTAAGCGACGACGGGTATATTTACGTCGGCATCCGGCTGCGGGACGACCGTCTGGAGATCGAAGTCCGGGACAATGGCGCGGGCATGTCCCGGGAGACGATCGATAAGCTGCTGCACGACGACGCGAACGAAAGCGAGAAGGTGGGCATGGGCATCGGCATGCGGTATGTCCGACGCATCCTCAAGGCACATTACGGCGACAAGGCGCGCCTGGAGATCGAAAGCGGGCATGACCGGGGAACGACGGTCATGCTCAGCCTGCCCGCATCCGGAGGCGATCTTGACGCATGATTCGCGTAATGGTGGTCGACGACGACAAGCTGGTTCGCAAAGGGCTGATCTCGGCCATGCCCTGGGAGCAATTCGGAATGACAGTGGTCGGGGAGGCCAACAACGGCGAGAACGCCCTGAAATTCATGGAAGAGAATCAGGTCGACCTGCTCGTGACGGACCTGGCCATGCCGGTCATGTCCGGCATCGAACTGATGCGGGAGGTGCGTCGGCGGTATCCGCACATCCAGATCGTCGTGCTGACGCTGCATCAGGATTTTGAGTATGTGCAGGAGGCGCTCAGGCTCGGCGCCCTCGATTACATCGCCAAGATCGAACTGGAGAGCGAGCAGTTCGAGGAAGTGCTCGGCAGAATCGCCGCGCTGCTCCGGCAGAAAACCGCCGCGGAGACGCCGCTGCCCAGACCGGACGAACTCGGGCAGGCGGACGAGGTGTACGCGCTGTACGCCTTGACGTCGCCGGTCGGCGGGACGGGAACGGACCATGCGGACTTCGCGGTGCCGGAACAGGCGGTCGAGGCGGAGGCCGGCGTGTGGGTCTGGGCGCGCGTGCCGCCGGATGAGCGCCTTCCCGGCCCGGACGGCGCCCTCGTGTTGTTCCGCAACGTGAAGGGCATGGACCGGAAAGCGCTGCTGCGGCTCATTCGGGATTACCGGAGAACCGGACTGTTCTACGATTACGATCCGTCGCGTCCGCATTGGACCGTACGGCGCGATGCCGCGGCGCCGGAGGGCGACGGGGCGGGAATGGCGGAGGACATCGATCGCATCAGGGAGCGATGGGTTTCGTTCGAGTGGATCTATGACGACGGCCGTTTTGCCGCCATGACGGACGAACTGCGGCGAATCCGGCTCGCACCGGCAAGGCTGGCGCGCATGTTCTTTTCCCTGGCGGACGAATGGAACCGGCTTTACCGCCCCATCTTGCCCGAACTGATCGTCATCGACGATTTCTTCCCCAGCTGGTGCCACTTCGAGTCGTGGCTGAGCGGCACACGGGAGGCCATCCGGCAGACCAACGCCCGCCCGATGTACTCGCCCGAGATTCAACAGAGCATCGTGAAGGCGATGAATCTTGCCCACCAGATGCTGAACCAGCCGCTGACCGCGGGGGATATCGCCCAGATGGTCAACATGAGCAGCAGTTATTTCAGCCAGTGCTTCAAGAACATCGTCGGCCGGACCTACACGGACTACGTGCGCGCCATCCGGATGGAAAGGGCGAAGCGATATTTGGCCCATACGACGAAGACGGTACAGTGGATTGCCGAGCAGGTCGGCTACAGCGACGAAAAATATTTCAGCCGCTTGTTCCGGGAAGAGGTGGGCATGCTGCCGAGCGAATACCGGCAAGCGGCCGCCGTCGACGGCTCCGAATAAAAAATATCGACCTTCAGGTAGGGATGCGTTCGAAACGAGGGGTGACAATTTTCGAACGTATCCCTTTTTTCGTGAGGAAACCGACCCGAAATCCCCATCGTTTTCTATCCCGGAGCGCGCCGTCTCCGTGCTATAGTCATATTGCCAAACGACCATTAACCTGAGGGGGAAGACCATGCGCAAAATTTGGCTGACCATCATGGCGGCGCTGCTTGTCGCCGGATTGTTAAGCGCTTGCGGAGGCAACAAGGCGGACGACAACAACGGCGCAGCCGCAACTTCGAACGGCGGCGTCAATTCGGGTGCCGAACAGGAAGTCATCGATCCGTTCGAAAAATATCCGGAACCGGTCGAGGTGTCGATCGGCCGGGCGATCGATCCGAACTACAAGTTCAACGGCAACGACACGGCGGAAGACAATGCTTATACGCGCTGGCTCAAGGACCGGTACAACATTGTCGTCAAACACGCCTGGGAAGCGTCGACCGCCGACTACAACCAGAAAGTGAGCCTGGCCATTTCCAGCAACGATCTGCCGGACGCGATGCTCGTGAACGAGTCGCAGCTCAAGCTGATGGTGAAGGCGGGTCAGCTCGCGGATTTGACGGAAGTCTACGAGAAATACGCTTCCGACGCCGTGAAACGGATATATGATTCGAACCCCGGCCTGCTCGAGAGCGTCACATTCGACGGCAAACTGTATGCGCTTCCGGAAACGACGCTGCCTTCGGCGCCGCTCACCTGGATCCGCAAGGACTGGCTCGACGCGCTGGGGCTTGAACCGCCGAAAACGCTGCAGGACATCGAGAATATTGCGAAGGCGTTCATTGACAACAAGATGGGCGGCGAAAACACGGTGGGCATCGTGGGCACCGGCCAGGGCGGATCGCTGTATGCGACGTTCCTGACTTCCACCGACCATTTCTTCAACTTCTCGCCGCTGTTCTTCGCCCACAACGCGTATCCGGGCATCTGGATCAAGGACAAGGACGGCAAGGCCGTGTACGGTTCGATCCAGCCGGAGACCAAAGAGGCGCTGGCCATGATGCGCGACTGGTACGCCAAAGGCATCCTGGACAAGGAAATCGGCATGCGCAAAAGCGGCCAGGAAGTCGTCATCGGCGGCAAAGCCGGCATTTTCTTCGGACCGTGGTGGTCGCCGTATTCGATTATCGACGGCATCAAGAACGATCCGAACGCGAACTGGCGTCCGTACATCGCGCCGCTCGATGCGGAAGGCAAATTCAACTCCAACCAGGCGACCGGAAGCACGTTCATCGTGGTGAAGAAAAATTACAAGCATCCCGAAGCCGTCATCAAGATGCTCAACATCCACTGGGGCGCCAAGGATCCCAGCTATGAAGAGGCGGTCAAGGGCAAGGAAATGACGTCGCAGGAAATTCCGCTGTTCATCATCGGCGGTGCCGGCGACCAGCTGGAATACGCCGTCAATTCGCTGCGGAAATATCTCGCGGGCGAGATGAGCATCGAAGATTACGATGCGGTCAACTACGGTTTCGCCACCGATCTGGCCAAGCACGCGAAGGACATCAAGAAAGAGCCGTACGACAACTATGACATCCAGTATTGGGACAAGGAAACGGACCAAGCCTTCTTCCCGCACGTGTACGCTCACCTGAACGGCGGTTCGACCTTCGTGGATGCCGATGTGAACTATGTGCGGAGCATCGCGACCTCCCAGACGAAGACGATGGAGATGAAATGGGCGAATCTGAAGAAGCTGGAAGACGAAACGTTCCTGAAGATCATACTGGGCACCGTGCCGCTCGACGAATTTGACGCGTTCGTCGCGAAATGGAAGGATCAGGGCGGCGATCAGATCACCAAGGAAGTCAACGAACTGCTATAACGAACCGCAAGGTCAAGACAGGCGGAGCCCGCCTGTCTTGATCTCCCTGCCGACAAGGAGATATGCGTCATGCTCAACAGAGCGTTCACCAAGCATTTCTGGCTGATGCTGATCCCGGGGCTCGTCTGGCTGTTTTTCATCAATGTGCTCCCCATGTACGGCATTCTCATGGCCTTCAAGGACTTCAACCCGGGCGCCGGCATCCTGAAGTCCCCCTGGGTCGGTCTTGAACATTTCGAGTACATGTTCGAGCTCGACGACAGCAGTCAAGTGTTCAAGAATACCGTAACGATCGCGTTTGCGAAAATGGTGGGCAACCTGGTGGTACCGCTCGTATTTGCCCTCATGCTGAACGAAGTGAAGAACCGGCTGTTCGGCAGA
Organism: Thermobacillus composti KWC4; assembly: GCF_000227705.2. GTDB lineage: Bacteria > Bacillota > Bacilli > Paenibacillales > Paenibacillaceae > Thermobacillus > Thermobacillus xylanilyticus. Next base: position 3,532,503 of record NC_019897.1, on the reverse strand, counting down.
ACGGTGCAGACCATCGTCTATCTGCCCCATTTTTTGTCCTGGGTCATTGTCGCCGGCATCCTGCTGGACATGTTCTCGCTGCACGGTCCCGTCAACCGGGTACTGGAAGCGCTCGGCGCCGAACCCGTCCATTTCTTCGCGCGCGCGGACCTGTTCCCGGCGCTGGTGGTGGGGAGCGACATTTGGAAGGAGTTCGGCTTCGCCGCAATCATTTTCTTCGCGGCGCTGACCTCGATCAATCCGGAGCTGTACGAAGCTGCCGCCATCGACGGCGCTTCCCAGTTCAAACGGCTGCTCAACATTACGCTGCCGAGCGTGCTGCCGGTTGCCGCGCTGGTCGGAACGCTCAGCCTGGGCAACATTTTGAACGCCGGCTTCGACCAGATTTTCAATCTGTACAATCCGGCTGTCTATTCGACAGGGGACATCATCGACACCTGGGTGTACCGGGCCGGTCTGATCAATATGCAGTACGGTCTGGCTACGGCGGTTGGGCTGCTGAAATCCGTTGCCGGACTTATTCTGATCTCCGTCTCGTACGGATTGGCCTACCGCTTCGCGAACTATCGAGTTTTCTGAGTGTGAGGATGTGAAGATGTGGTAGCCGAACAATCGATCGTGTCCAGACTGCTCAACGGCCTGAACGTGCTCTTGTTGATTGCGATCGCCGTTCTGTGCATCCTGCCCGTCTGGTACACGCTCGCGATCTCCTTGAGCGAGAAATCGTACGTGGCCGCCGGGCAGGTGTTTCTGTGGCCCAAAGGCTTCACGCTGAGTTCCTATGAGGCGATTGTCAGCGATCATCAGTTTTTCCGGTCTTTCTGGATTTCGGTCCAGCGCGTGCTGTACGCTTCCGCGCTCTCGTTCCTCGTGATCTTGCTGATGGCCTATCCGCTCTCCAAGAGCGCCAAGGAGTTCAGACCACGAAACTACGTGATGTGGCTGCTGATCTTCTGCATGCTGTTCAACGGCGGGCTGGTCCCCTGGTACATCACGATGCGGGATCTCGGGATGATCAACAGCATTTGGGGGCTGGTGCTCGGCGGCGGGCTTCCGATATTCAACATCATTCTCGTAATGAACTACTTCCGCAACTTGCCGAAAGAAATGGAAGAATCCGCGCTGATCGACGGAGCGGGACCGTGGCGCATCCTCTTCAGCGTGCTTCTGCCGTTGTCCATGCCGGTCATGGCGACGATTCTGGTGTTTACGATCGTGTACCATTGGAACGAATTTTTCCAGGCGCTCGTCCTGATGACGAAGAACGATCATTATCCGCTGCAGTCGTACATCCGCCAGGTTGCGGTCGCCTTCGATCCGACGGAGGTGGACGAAGAGACCGCCAAGCGGCTCACGATGTTGTCCGACCAGACGTTGAACGCGGCGAAGATCTTCATTTCCATGCTGCCGCTGCTGGTGATCTATCCGTTTCTGCAAAAATATTTCGTCAAGGGAATCACACTCGGTTCCGTGAAAGGTTAAGGAGGAAGCCAACTGATGTTGACCAGCGAGGCGATCACGCCCGACAGGCCGAGGGAGGATGCGGGCCCGGAATTTACGCGTTCGCTCGGACGAGCGCAGCAATGCAAGCGGGAAGCGCACGGCGTCACCATCATCGCGGAGCACGGCCTGCTCGCCGTCCGTCCGGCGCTGGAAGGCGTGATCCGGATCAAACTGTTCGCTGAAGCCGCGGCGGAGGACGAGCCGGACATGGGGACGACGGCCGCGGTCGTCGGCACGCTGCTCGGCATGGCGCCTGCGGCTCCTGCACCTTCCCTTCGTCCCCCGCATGCCGGAAGGATTCGACCGGGCGGAGACGGCGGAAGCGCTGGACGGCCGGCGCAACGCGTGGTATTATGACCCGCCTGCGGGCGAATTGACGGTCGTGCTTCCGCGGCCGGCCGAAAGCGTCGCGGTGACGGTGCATATGGCGGAGAACGAATCGTGAGGAGATGCGGAATGGGAGACAAACCCGGAAAAATGGCGCGGGCCAAACGTCCTGCGGTGCTGCTGCTGGCCCTGCTCATGGCAGCGCTGGCCGCCTGCGGCGATGCCCGGCAGGTCAAGGAGGACGAGACCGTGAATCAAACGCGTGACACCGCGGCGGAGCCGGACGCCCGGCAAATGCCGGACTGGGCCGAGAGCGCCGTCATGTACGAAGTGAATATCCGGCAATACACGAAAGAGGGAACGTTCCGGGCGTTTGCGGATCATCTGCCGCGTCTGAAGGAGATGGGGGTCGACATCTTGTGGTTCATGCCGATCCATCCCATCTCCGAGAAGAACCGGCTCGGAACGCTCGGTTCCTATTACGCCGTCCGGAACTACAAGGCGGTCAATCCGGAATTCGGCACGGCGGAGGATTTCCGGGAGCTGGTAAACAAAGCCCATGACATGGGCTTCAAGGTGATTCTGGACTGGGTGGCCAATCATACCGGCTGGGACAACCCGTGGATCGACAACACCGACTGGTACACCACGGACGACAGCGGCCGGATCGTCCATCCGCCCGGCACCAACTGGCAGGACGTGGCGGATCTGAATTACGGCAACCCGGACATGCGGGCGGCCATGATTGACGCCATGAAGTACTGGGTCGAGGAATTTGATGTCGACGGCTTCCGGGCGGACTACGCCGGCGGTGTGCCGACGGATTTCTGGGAGACTGCGCGCGCGGAGCTGGAGACGATCAAGCCGGTCTTCATGCTGGCGGAGGACGACGCCCAGATTTCGCTTCTCCGGCGGGCGTTCGACGCGAATTACGGCTGGGAACTGTACCATCTGATGAACGGGTTGGCCAGAGGGCAGCGAAAGCCCGAACAGGTTGCGCTGTATGCGAAACGGCTGGAAAAGAAGTATCCCGCCGGAACGTTCCCGCTCCATTTCACATCGAACCACGACGAGAACTCATGGACGGGAACGGAATACGAGCGGCTGGGCGGCGCGGTCAAGGCGATGGCGGCCCTGACCTTCACCGTGCCCGGCATGCCGCTCATTTATTCCGGCCAGGAGGCCGGGTTGAACAAACGTCTGCAATTTTTCGAAAAAGACGAGATCCCGTGGGACGATCTTTCCTTGCAGTCGTTCTACCGGGACCTGATCCGTCTGAAACACGACAACCCCGCGCTCCGGAACGGCGCGGCGGGCGGCGCGTTTCAGGCGCTCGAGGCGGACGATCCGAACATCCTGGCTTTTGCGCGGACGAAGGAAGACAACACGGTGCTCGTTGTCATGAATCTGTCGGACGGCAGCGTGCAGGGATCGGTCCGGACCGCCATGTCCGCGGGAACTTACCGTTCGTTTCCGCAGGAAGACGAAATCGAAATCGGAGACAGGCTTGCGGTCGAACTTGATCCGTGGGAATACCGCATCTTTGTGAAATGACGGGCCCCAAGCTAACATCCCCCATGCCGAAGCATGGGGGATGGTTTTTTTATGACCGCCTGAACATATTATTTTCCGCCCGTGAACGTAATCCCCTTGACGAAGAACCGGTTGAAGAAAATGAACAGGATGAGCGCCGGGAGCGTGAACACCATCGACGCGGCCATAATCAGGTTCCAGAAGCTGAAATATTGCCCCTTGAACGTGTTGAGGCCGAGCGGCAGGGTGAACATCGCTTTCTCCGACATGATGACGAGCGGCCGCAGGAAGTCGTTCCATGCGCCCATGAAAATGAACACCGCCTGCGCCGCCAGCGCCGGTCCCGCCAGCGGAAGCGCGATGCGGAAGAACGTGCCGAACCGGCTGAGCCCGTCGATCTCCGACGCTTCCTCCAGATCCTTCGGGAAGCTGAGGAAGAACTGGCGCATCATGAAGATGAACGTCGCGTTCACCGCGCCGGGCACGATCAGCCCTTGATAACTGTTCAGCCAGCCGAATTCGTTCAGAATCAGATAGCTCGGTATGAGGGTGAGCTGCCCCGGAATCATGAGCACGGCCAGAATGCCGAAGAACATCAACTTGTTGCCGGGGAAATTGAACCGCGCCAGCGCGTAGCCCGCCATCGAGTTGAACAGCAGGTTCAGCCCCATGACGATAACGGCGACCAAGGTGCTGTTGCCGAACCAGCGGGGGAACAGCGGCTCATCAACGAAAATCTGTTTGTAGTTGTCGAGCGTGAACGTCTTCGGAATGAAATTCGGTTCCCCCGACGAGATTTCACCCAGCGTTTTGAACGAGGCGGACAACCCCCAGAGGAATGGAATGAACGTGATGACGGCGTATGCGATCAGGATCGCATATTGGACGGTGCGCAGCGAGACCCGGACCCCTTTTTTGTCCCACATCCGGCGGTTCCCTCCTTCAGTTCAGCTTCTCTTCGCCGAAGATCCGGCGCTGGATGACGGTAACCAGCATGATGACGGCGGCGAGCATGACCGCCAGCGCCGCGGCGTAGCCCATGTCGAGATTCTTGAACGCGTATTGGTAGATGAGCAGCACCACGGTCAGCGTGGAGTTGTTCGGTCCGCCGGAACCGTTCGAGAAGATGTACGCCTGGTCGAACAGCTGGAACGTGCCGATGATGCCCATCGTGACGACGAAGAACGTGACCGGCTTCAGCAGCGGCAGCGTGATGCTCCAGAACTTCCGCAGCGTTCTTGCGCCGTCGATCTCGGCCGCCTCATAGAGCGAATCCGGGATGTCCTGCAGAGCGGCCAGATAGATCACCATGAAATACGGTGCGGTGGACCAGACGTTCATCAGCATGATGCCCTTGAGCGCCACCTTCGGATCGCCGAGCCAGTTGAAGGGCTGAATGCCGAAGACGCCGAGCAGGTCGTTCAGCAGACCGTCGGTTTTGAAGATCCACATGAAGATCAGCGTGAGCACCGCGGAGGAAGTGACCGTCGGGAGAAAATAGAGGATGCGGAACGCGTTCCTGCCCCTCAGCTTCGAGTTCAGAACGGCGGCAAGCAGGATGGCCAGCGCCGTCTGGAGCGGCACAACGATGATCGCGTACTCGAACGTGTTGTACAGGGCGATCCATACACGGTCGTCCGCCCCCAGCCGCACATAGTTGTCAAAATCAATGAAGCGGTACGAGATGCCGCCCAGCAGCTGCACTTTGTGAAACGACAAGAATAGCGCATACACGATCGGCGCCAGCAGGAACGTGCCGATGACGAGCAGCGTCGGCAGCAGGAACAGATAGCCGGCGGCTGCCTCTCTGAGCTTGCGCCTGTTCATTCGCGGTTCCTCCTTCGCATCGGGACTTGCGGTTTCCGACAGGCAAGAGCGCATTCGTCCGCCGCGGGGGGATGCAGCGACGAGTGCGCTCATGCCAGCCGGAAAGGGGGCGGACATGCCGCCCCCGCCTGCCAGCGCGGATTATTGCATTGCATCGATTTCCTTGTTCGATGTATCCTGCGCCTTCTTCATCGCGTCTTCAAGCGATTGCTCGCCGAGGTACGCGCTGACGAACTGGTTGTTGAAGTTGTTCATGATGACCGGGCCGTACTTGCCGGCTTGCCACGGCGTTGCATAAGCCGCGCCTGCGACCAGCGCACTGCGGTATTCGTCCTTGTCGTAGCCGAGTTTGGCTGCGACCGATTTCCGCGTCGGCAGCGCGAAGCCTTTGCTCGTCCAGATCTCCATGCCTTCCTTGCCGGTCAGGAACTCGATCAGCTTCCAGGCTTCTTCTTTATGTTTCGACTGCTTGTTCATGACGTATGCGACGGTGAATGCCATCGTGCCTTTCTGGCCGTTCACGGTCGGCACTTCCGCGGTGCCGTACTCCAGATCCGGGAAGTTGTTGTCCAGGTACGGGATCGCCCAGTTGCCTTCGAGCACCATCGAGACTTTCTCCTGGCCGAACATTTCGCCGCCCCAGCCTGCGCCGACTTCGGTCGGTTGAGCCGACGTCTTGTCAACCAGGTGCTGGTCGATGACCAGCTGCAGGCCTTTCAGACCTTCCGGCGAAGCGAAGGCGGCTTTGCCTTCCGCGTCGACGACTTCGCCGCCGTACGCCTTGATCATGAACATTTGCCGCGCCAGCTCCGGCGCAACGCCCAGACCGTAGCGGCCGTCCTTCGTGAGCTGCTTCGAGTATTCGATGAGCTCTTCCCAGGTGGTCGGCGGACCGGACAGGCCGGCCTCTTCGAAATGTTTCTTGTTGTAGAAGAGCGCCAGCGTCGAGAAGTCTTTCGGGAAGCCGTAGTAGTTGCCGTCCGCTCCTTTGAACGCGTTGAGCAGCGGTTCTTCGAAATCGGCGATGTCGAACTCGTCCGTGACGTATCCGTTCAGCGGTTCAAGCACGTTCTGCTCCATCAGCGCTTCCGCTTCGACCGAGTCGAGGTAGAACACGTCGCCAGCCTGGCCGCCGATCAGCCGCGTCTTGATGACATCCATGTATTGCTCGGCGATGACTTCGTATTTCACCTTGATGTTCGGGTACTTCTTCATGAACTCGTCAAGCGTCTGCTGCAGCAGCTCTTCCTCTTCAGGCGAGGCCCCCCAGCCGTTGAGCGTGAGTTCCACTTGCTCCGCGGAATCCGAGCCGCCGGATCCTTCGGACGCGTTGCCGGAATTCGAACTGTTGTTTGTCGAATTGCTGCCGGTTGACGACGAGTCGTTCGATTTGCCGCCGCAGCCCGCGATGATCAGCATCAGGGACAGCATGACGGCCAGGATGGTGAATCCTTTTCTTTTCATACTGCAGAACCTCCCTTTTAATTTTGAACATCTTGATGTATTGCATGAAGCACGCGCAGCTCGCAGCCGGTCGAATTGTGTTCGACCTCGACTTCCGGCACCGCGTTTCCTTCCCGCCGCGTGACCGTCAGCGACAGGGTTCCGGAGCCGACGCGAAGCTGGCGCACGCTCAGCCGATTCATGCCCTCCGGCAAGGCCGGCCTGAGTCGGATGATGCCATCCGGCACATCGGGATCGAGTCCCAGGAATACTTGCAGGAAGATCAGCGGCGTGCCCGCCGCCCACGCCTGCGGCGAGCAGGCGACCGGATACGGTACCGGGCGTCCGAGCGTATCCTCGTAGCCGCAGAACAATTCCGGCAGCCGGGCGTATTCGAAATGTTCGGCCGCCCGCATGAGCCCCCGGGTCACCTTGAGCGCCTGCTCGATGAATCCCATGCGGCTCATGCCGATCAGGCACAGCGAGTTGTCGTGCGGCCATACGCTGCCGTTGTGATAGCTCATCGGGTTGTACCCGGTGGACTTCTCGCTCATCGTGCGGATGCCGTAGCCGCTGAACATGTCTTCCGCCGTGAGCCGGCGGGCGACGAGTTCCGCGCGGTTCTCGTCCGGCAGCCCCGTCATCAGCAGATGGCCCGGGTTCGACGTCACCGATTGCACCTGCCGTTTTTCCCGGTCAAGGGCGATCGCGTAGAAGGACTCATCCGCCATCCAGAACGACTGCTCGAACCGGCGCTTCATGTCCGCCGCGGCCCGTTCCAGCGCTTCCGCTTCGGCGTTGCGGCCCAGCTTGCGGAAAATCTCCGCCATACCCGTCTTCGCAAGGTAAACGTAGCCCTGCACTTCCGCGAGGGCGATCGGCGTCTCGGCGAAATCGCCGGATGCGTGAACGATCGAGTCGCCGGAATCTTTCCATCCCTGGTTCGCGATGCCGCCCGATGAGACGGAGTGGTATTCGACGAAGCCGTCGCCGTCCAGATCGCCGCTTTGGTCGATCCATTCCAGCGCCCGTTCAAGCGCCGGCATCAACTCGCGGATGGCGCCCAAGTCGCCGGTCCAGCGGTAATATTCGATGGCCAGAACGACGAACAACGGTGTCGAATCCACCGAACCATAGTAGGGCGTGAACGGAATCTGATTCGTGTTCGCCAGCTCGCCGTAACGGATTTCATGCATAATTTTGCCCGGCGTTTCGTCCCGCCACGGATCAACCTTGCTCCCCTGATAGACCGCCATGGTCCGCAGCGTGCCGAGCGCGACTTCGGGGTTGGCCGGCAGCATCTGCAGCGCGGCGATCAGACTGTCGCGGCCGAACGGCACCGCGTACCACGGCAGGCCGGCGACAGGGAACGGCCCGTGGCCGAGATCCGTGAGCAGCATCCGCAGATCGCGCATGCCGCGGTGGTACAGCTTGTTGAAAATCTCCAGGTCGCTGTCGACCGATGTGGACCCCTGCTCCCAGCGGCGGTAAGACGCGTCCAGCAGCCGCAGCGCTTCCTCGCGCGGTTTCGCCTGCGGCGCCTTGTCCGCAATGACGGGCGTCACGGTCAGTTCGATCGTGCGAACCTCGCGGGGCTTCAGCTCGAGCGCAAACGTTACCGTTCCGTCGGGCGACACCCGGTCGGCCGGGATGTTCCAGGCGATGCGCGTCTCCCGCGCGATGCCGTCGGCGCCGGCGTAGCGGATGGCGATACGGTCCGCATCGACGCTCTTGCCCGTCACGGAGCCGATCATTCCGGCCTTGATGCCGCGTACGGTGAACATGTCGGCGAAGTCCGCGTCAACGGTGATCGACGTCTCGAAACCGACCGTTTTCGGACCGTAGTTCGTATAAGCGATCGATTCGTACAAAACGCCGTCCTGGATGAAACGGTGCCGCATGATTTCCACCGTTTCCCGCCACAGCTTGACCTGACCTTCCTCTTCCATATGCGGATTCGTCAGCCTGAACACGGCCTGACAGTTCGTCTCGGCCGAGGACTCGAGGAGAATCGGCTTCACGCCGTTGATGCTCAGTTCAAGCCGGCTCAGAAACCGCGTATCCTGCGTGTACAATCCGCAGCCGTCTGTAGAGCCCGGCGGGATGTCGCCGCTCTCGTCCGTCAGGAAAAACAGGTCGTTCTCTTTAATTACGCGATGTTTCAACTTGAAATCCTCTCCAGACTCCCGCCAATTATCCGAAACGTTTCGGATACCTGTCATTATATTCTGTGACGTAAACGTTTGCAATAGGGGACAAACAAATATTTTCGGGCGGTTGAGAATCTATTGGAATTCCATTAAAATAGAGTTGAAAAGTACGAAACGTTTCGGAAGGGGACAAATTCTCGTGACGACGATCAAGGATGTCGCGCGCCAGGCCGGCGTCAGCGTGACGACGGTATCCCGTGCGCTCAACGGCCATGACGACGTCAATCCGGAGACGAGGCGGCGCATACAGGAAGTCGCGGATCAGCTCGGATACAGCCCCAACATCGCCGCGAGAACCCTTGTCTCGAAGCGGAGCCGCACGCTCGGACTGCTGCTCTCCGCCTTGACCCGCAACAGCGTGAAAGACAACATCGTGTTCGAGATGCTCTGCGGCATGAACGACCGCGCCGCCGAACTCGAATATGACCTGGTGCTGTTCAACACCACGCCGCAGAAGCAGCGCCAGAAATCCTACAAGGCGCTGTGCAAGGAGCGAGGAGTCGACGGCGTCATCATGATGGGCATGCGGCTGGATGATCCGTATCTGGAAGAAATGCTGCACGCCTCCATTCCCTGCGTGCTGATCGATATCCCGATTGAGCGGAAGAAGAACATCGGCTATGTGATGACCGACAACGTGCAGGGCGCGATGGAGGCGGTCACGCATCTGATCGAACGCGGCCACCGCCATATCGGCATGATCAACGGGCATGCCCAGGCGGCCGTCAGCATCCAGCGGCTCGACGGCTACAGGCAGGCGCTTGGGCGGCACGGCATCCCGTTCGCGGATCGGTACGTCGAAGACGGCGGGTTCAGCGAAGACGGCGGCAAAGATGCGGCTTACCGGCTGCTGACGTCGTGCCCGGAGTTGACGGCGATCTTCTGCGCGAGTGACCTGATGGCGCTCGGGGCGCTGCAGGCGATCCGCGCGCTGGGCAAGCGGGTGCCGGAGGACATCTCCATCATCGGCTTCGACAACATCGTCGCAGCGCAATATTGCACGCCCGCCCTGACGACGGTCAATCAGGACAAATACCAGATGGGCTACATTGCGGCCGCCACGCTGATCGACATGCTGGAAGGGCGGCAGGTGCCGCGCTACCGCAAGATGCCCGCCGAGCTCATCGTGCGCGCCAGCACGGGGCCGGCCCCGGTTCGACAAAACTGATGCAACAAAGGAAGCCTTCGCGCTCATGAAAGCGCGAAGGCTTCTTTCGTTCGTTCCGCAGCTTCGGTTCGATGCGCCGGCTGCATCCGCGCTTCATGACCGGCGCATGCCCGGGGCATGCTAGAGTTGGATGCCGCTGCATGCGGACAACACGGCGGACGTCCGAATATGCTGACAGTGAACGCGGAGCGTGATGCGGCCGCGGACAACGGGCTGTAAGGACGGGAAGGAGGCTCGGCGGATGCGGATCGGCGTGCCGAAGGAAGTCAAGAACAACGAAAACCGGGTGGCGCTTACGCCCGCGGGCGTCAGTGCCTTGACGCGCCTGGGACACGAAGTCATCGTCGAGCGGTCGGCGGGCGGCGGCAGCGGGTTCGCCGACGACGCGTACAAGGCCGCGGGAGCGCGGATTGCGGATTCGGCGGAAGACGTGTGGGGCGCGGCCGACATGGTGATGAAAGTGAAGGAGCCGGTACCGGAGGAGTACGATTTTCTGCGCCCGGATCTGATTCTGTTCGCTTATCTGCATCTGGCGCCGCTGCCGGAACTGACCCGGCGGCTGGTCGAGCGCAAAGTGTGGGGCGTCGCGCTCGAGACCGTGCAGCTGCCCGACGGGTCGCTTCCGCTGCTGCAGCCGATGAGCGAGGTGGCGGGGCGGATGGCGGTGCAGATCGGGGCGCAGCTGTTGGAGAAGACGCACGGCGGCAAGGGCATCCTGCTCGGCGGCGTGCCGGGCGTGGCGCCCGCCGAAGTCGTCATCATCGGCGGCGGCATCGTCGGCACGAATGCGGCGAAGCGTGCGCTCGGCTCGGGGGCGCGCGTCACCATCCTGGACATTAACCCGCGCCGGCTTCGCGAGCTGGACGATCTGTTCGAGGGCCAGGTGACGACGATCATGTCGCATCCGGTCGAGCTGGAGCGGGCCGTCGAGCGGGCCGATCTGCTCATCGGAGCCGTGCTCATCCCCGGCGCGAAGGCGCCGAAGCTCGTCAGCGAGGCGATGGTGAAACGGATGCAGCCGGGGTCGGTCATCGTCGACGTGGCCGTCGATCAGGGCGGATCGATCGAGACGATCGACCGCGTGACGACGCACGACAATCCCACCTATGTAAAGCACGGGGTCGTGCATTACGCCGTCGCCAACATGCCGGGCGCGGTGCCGCGCACCTCGACGATGGCGCTTGAGAACGTCACGCTGCCCTACGCGATGAAGATCGCGGGTCCCGGCATCCGGCAGGCGGCCGCGTCCGACCCGGCGCTCGCCCGCGGCATAAACACCGCCTGCGGGGCCGTAACCAACGAAGCGGTCGCGAAGGCGGTCGGCTTGCCGTATGTGCCGGTCGAGACGCTGCTGAACGCCGGCGGCAGGGAATAATCCGCGCCATGCATGAAGGATACCGGCACGGGTCAGAATAAGCCGGAATGCCGGCATCCGGTCATGCAGGAGGTGTGTGCTGTTGAAATGGATGATGCTGGCCGGTCTGATCGCGCTCCTCTCGCCGGACTTGCCGGACGGGGCGGACGGCGCGCTGACGATCCGGCTTCCCGGCGAGACGATCCGGATCCATCGCGGCGAGTTCGCGCTGCCCGGCACCGGTTTTGTCGATCCCGCCAGGCTCGACCGGTTGGCGGACGGTCTGGCGGCGAAAGTGGACGTTCCGGCGCGCAACGCGAAATTCGCCGCGAACGGAACGATTCGGCCGGAGCAGCCGGGGCGCAAGCTGGACAGGGAAGCGTTCGAGTCGCAGTTCTACGCGTATTTCTACGGAAGCGGAGAGGCGGACATGGAGCCGCCCGCGCGGCAGGTGCCGGCGAAGGTCGACAGCGCATTGCTCGCCGGGCTGAACGAGAAAGTGATCGGCCGATACGTCACCTATTACAACCCGAGGAACCGGAACCGGTCCCACAACATCGAGCTGGCTTCCGCGGCGCTCGACAGCACGGTCGTCTTTCCCGGGGAGACGTTCTCCTTCAACCGGACGATTGGCAAGCGGACGGTGGAGCGGGGCTACCGGCAGGCGCCCGTCATCGTGCGCGGCGAATTGTCCGAAGGGGTGGGCGGCGGCATCTGCCAGGTGTCGTCGACGCTGTTCAACGCGGTGGACAACGCGGGACTCGAGATCGTTGAGCGGTATGCCCACAGCCGCCATGTCGCCTATGTGCCGCCCGGCCGGGACGCGACGGTGAGCTGGTACGGGCCGGATTTCGCTTTCCGCAACACGCTCAATCAGCCGGTGCTGATCCGGGCGTACGCCGCCCGCGGCACGATGCGCGTCGTCCTGTATTCGACCGAATCGGTCCGCCATCATCCGCGGAAAGTGCCGGGCATACAGCGCGGGCAAATCGAGGAGGTGCGCGACGCGCTGCACCCGGATGCGGGCTGACCGTCCCGTCCGCGGACGTGCGGATGCGCGTCTCTGTCCCGGGGCGGTCCGTTGTTTTTTGACAGATCGGGCCAAATCCGTTATCCTAAAAACACGCTTAATTCCCGGTGGCAATGTCCGGGAAGCGGGGGAACCAGTCAATTGGGGCGAATCGTCCGCCGGCCGGACGTAGGGGACCATCGACCCGAGCCCGTCAGCTAACCTCGTCAGCGGGAGATGGGTCTGAATTGAACGAAGCTTATGGCGTGCATGATCGGCATGTTATGCCACAGACCCCTCACGGGTCTTTTTTCTTTCTTCAGGCCTTATCCGCAATGATTTTTTTAAATTGGCTCGGCTGGTTTCTAATCCGGAGAGGAAGGAGGTTATATCAACATTGCCATTGTTACAAATCCCTGAAGAGGCAAACGAAAGGAGAGGCGTAAAATGGCGAAGGTGAGATACATTACCGACATTTCGAAAATCACGATGCTTCCCGAAGCGGAACGGGAGCAGCTCAAGCCGATCACGGAGAAATTCGTCTTCCGCGTGAACGATTATTATCTGAATCTGATTGATTGGAACGACCCGGACGATCCGATCCGCAAGCTGGTCATCCCGAATACGGGCGAGCTGAAGGAGTACGGGCGGTGGGACGCGTCGGACGAGGACACGAACTACGTCGTGCCCGGCTGCCAGCACAAATACAAGACGACGGCATTGCTGATCGTCTCCGAAGTGTGCGGCGCATATTGCCGGTATTGCTTCCGGAAGCGGCTGTTCCGCAACGACGTGAAGGAAGCGGTGACCGACGTGTCGCCGGGTCTGGACTATATCGCGGCGCATCCCGAAATCAACAACGTGCTGCTGACGGGCGGCGACAGCCTCATGCTCGGCACACCGCGGCTCAGGGCCATCATCGAACGGCTGCGTTCGATACCGCACGTGAAGATCATCCGGCTCGGCTCGAAGCTGCCGGTCTTCAATCCGATGCGCATCTATGAAGATCCGGATCTGCTCGAACTGATCCGGGAACACTCGACGCCCGAGAAGCGCATCTATGTCATGGCGCATGTCAATCACCCGCGCGAGATTACGCCCGAGGCGAAGCGGGGGTTCGACGCGCTGCACCAGGCGGGCGCGATCGTCGTCAATCAGACGCCGATTCTGAAGGGAATCAACGACAACGCCGAGGTGCTCGCCGAACTGCTCGACAAGCTGTCCTGGGCGGGCGTGACGCCGTACTACTTCTTCGTCAACCGGCCGGTGGCGGGCAACAGCGACTTCGTGCTGCCGCTGGAACGGGTGTATCGGCTGGTGGAAGAAGCGAAAGCGCGAACATCCGGTCTGGGCAAAAGGGTGCGCCTGTCGATGAGCCATACGTCCGGCAAGATTGAAATTCTGGCCATCGAGAACGGGAAGGCGTACCTGAAATACCACCAGTCCCGCGACGGGGAATACGGCAAGTTCATGGTGCTCGACTGCCCCCCGGACGCGGCGTGGTTCGACGATCTGCCCGGCAGCGAGAAATATTGGAAGAAACCCGGGAAGAAGACCGACAAGGTCGTCTCCGTCAATGAGCTTCCGCCGGTCCCTGTGAAACGCGTCAAGCGGGGTCGGACGGCCGATGCCGTCCAGCGGGTCGAAGTGGCTGAACCGAGTTGAGCGCAGATGAAAACGGCCGATTCGGGACATGTGTTGAGCCGCTCCCGGTCAAGCAGACAGTGAAAATAGCAATCATGAAAAGTCTGGACTCCGCGAATTGCGGAGTCCATTTTCTTACTCCCCATAGAAAAAACTCCCCTCAAGCAGCCCCGATAATTGTTCTTTCAGGTGTCTGCCTTGAGGGGAGCATCCTTGATCGCAGCCGTCCGCGTCAGGTCTGTCCGACGTACGCCCCTGTCGATTCCCGCTTCACCAGCCGCGTCGGCAGCAGAATTTCGCGGTACGCGTCATCCGGCCGCTCAATGCGGCGCAACAATTGGGCGAACGCTTCCTTCGCAAACAAGTCGAGATCGATGTTCATCGTCGTGATCTTCGGGACGCCGATCTGCGAGAAATCGCTGTTGTCGAAACCGCAGACGGAGACGTCGTCCGGGATGGCGCACCCCATGTTCCGCAACACGGAGCAAGCGAAGAACGCGAAGCCGTCGTTCATGCAGAACCAGGCGCTCGGCTTCTCGCGGACGGCGCGAAGTGCTTCTTCGATCTTCCCGCCTTCCTCCGTGACATGGACCAGCATGTGCGCCTGGGGCGGCTCGATGCCGTACTCCCGCATGGCGAGCAGATAGCCTTCCCATCGTTCCTGGTAGCTCGGCGAGGCGTCGATGTTGCCGAGAATGCCGATGCTCCGGTGTCCCAGTTCAAGCAGATGCCGGACTGCCGTGTATGCGCCGAAACGGTTGTTGGTCAGGACGGCGTCGGCCTCGATCAGCGGATGATGATGGTCAATGAGCACGGTCGGAATGCCCTTGACGAGCACGTGGTTCACATAATCAGTGCTGATATGAGAGAGAATAAGCAGACCGTCCACGTCCTGATGCTCGATGAATGCCGGCAGCACCAGCTGATCGCGGGCTTCCGGCGTGATCGACTGGATCCGCAGGCTGATCCCGTGGCGCTGCGCCTCGCGCTCGATGGCGAGATAGATCTCGCCGAAGAAATTTTTCATCGAGAAAGCGAACTCGGACGCGATAAGTCCGATCGTCCGCACCTGCTTGTGCTTGTTTTCCGACGATTTCTTCGGTGTATAGCGATACCCCATCTCGAGGGCGGTCTGGATGATTTTTCTCCGGGTTTCTTCGCTGACGCCGTCCTTGCCGGAGAGCGCCTGCGACACCGAGTTTTTGGACAGATTGAGACGGTCTGCGATATCCTGCATGACAATTTTCTTTTTGGCCATCAAGACAAACCCTTTCAGCGGCAAACGGATGCCGAAGCAATTTCATTTTTGTAACGTTACAAAATCAATATACATTATCATGCAGTAAAAGTAAACGAAATTGCGAAAAAACAAGACTAAACCGAGCTTGAAATTCGATGATTCAGATTGTTGACAGTGTTGTCATCCTGATGCATAATGTGTTTGTAACGAGGATAATAACGTTACAAAATTAAACTTATAATTTTTGTAATGTTATTGTTGTCATCGTTCAAGTCATGTTTCCCAACATGGAGCTAGGGGGCAGTGTCAATGAAGAAGAGGTTATCCATGCTGGTGTCGGTTCTCCTGGTCATTGCGCTTGTGTTGTCCGCTTGCGGGGGAGGCAAGAACGACAACGGCGGGAACGGCGGAAACGCAGCGAACAACGGCTCGTCCGGCAACAATTCGGGCGGCGAACCGGCCCGGAAGGTGCAAATCCGGCTGGCGACGTGGGCGGGCGCCGATGAGGCGAAGGAACTGCAGGCCATCCTCGACGATCTGAACGCCAAGTCGA
This sequence comes from Thermobacillus composti KWC4, assembly GCF_000227705.2. Taxonomy (GTDB): domain Bacteria; phylum Bacillota; class Bacilli; order Paenibacillales; family Paenibacillaceae; genus Thermobacillus; species Thermobacillus xylanilyticus. The sequence continues at coordinate 3,516,692 of NC_019897.1, read as the reverse complement.
CCACGTACGAAATCGTGCAGGATTCCAACCCGGCGGAATACGATACGCGCATGATCACGCAGCTGTCGGGCGACTCCGGCCCCGATCTGTTCTGGGTCAGCGCGCAGCGCGCCGCGCAATTCGCCGCGGGCGGCGTCATGCTCGACATCACCGACCGGCTTGCAAGCGCTTCGCATCCGGCGGCCGACACGAACGATTACTATGAAGCGTCTCTGGGGCCATTCACGCATGACGGCAAGATCTACGGTCTGCCCTGGCTGCAGCAGCCCGTCATGATGTATGTCAACAAGGCGCTGTTCGACGAAGCGGGGCTCGACTATCCGGATGAAAGCTGGACGTGGGATGATTTCATCCAGGCGGCCAAGAAGCTGACGAAGGATGCGAACGGCAAGCGTGCGGACGAAGAAGGCTTTGATGCGAACAACACGGTGCAATGGGGCTTTACGCTGAACGGCTGGCCGCCGGCGCAAATGTTCATCTGGCAGAACGGCGGGGAAGTCATCACGGAAGACATGAAGTCGTCGCCGATCGATACGCCGGAGGCGAAAGAGGCGCTGAACTTCTACGCCGACCTCGTGCAAGGTCCGCTCGTTCCGTCGCAAAGCATCATCCGCGACCGCGGGTTCGACCAGATGTTCCGCAACGGTCAGGTCGCGATGTTCATGGGCGGCGCCGCCGACAATCTCGACTCGACCGTCGAGAACGTGCAGGCGTTCATGGTGCCGGCGGGTCCGGGCGGCACGCACGTTACGTTCGGCGACATTCTCGGCATGGGCATCAACGCGAAGACGAAAAATCCGGACGCCGCATTCCAGGCGCTCCTGGATCTGACCGATGCGATTCACCACTGGAAGATCATGCCGCCGCGCAAATCGCTGGCTGATCTCGAAACGCTCAAAGAACTGCATCCGGACAAGGCGCATTCGCTTGAAGCGATCATCGCGTCGATGGAATATGCAAGACCGTATCGCTATTCGGAAAAGTACCCGGACTGGGACAACATTTTCTGGACGCAGCTCATGGACCCGATCATCAACGCGGGCGCACGTCCGGACGATCTCATTCCGAAGGTGAAACCGTTGCTCGACAACGCGCTGCAATAACGCATCTTGCGAAGGAGGCAGTCCGCTGCCTCCTTTGTTTGCTCGAAGTCCGTGATGAACGGAAAGGAGGAAGCGGCAGTGGAGAACCATCTGGCGACGCTGTTCCGCTGGCTGCTCGTGCCGGTCGCGCTGGCCGTGATCGCTTTCCTGATCTATCACCTGTTCCGGTGGTTTGGATGGAAGAAGAAGCAGGCGATGGGGCTGGCGCTCGTCTCGCCGTGGATCGTCGGATTTCTCATTTTCACCCTGTACCCGCTCGGCGATTCGCTGTACCTGAGCTTCACGAAATCGTCGATCTTCGGGAAGACGGAATGGGTCGGGCTGGACAACTACATCAAATTGTTCACGCTGGACATCGAATTCTGGCCCTCGGTCCGGATTACGCTGCTCTATGCCCTGTTCTCGCTTCCGATCGGGGTTATCGGCGCGCTGCTCATCGCGATGCTGCTCAATAACCGGATCAAGGGCATCGGCACGTTCCGGACGATCTATTTCCTGCCCGCGGTGCTGCCGGAAGTGGCGGTGGCGCTCCTGTGGCGGTGGATGTTCAACAGCGAGTCCGGCATTCTGAACTACATCCTGTCGCCGTTCTTCAAGCTCTTCGGCATGGGCAAGCCGAACTGGTTCGGTGATCCGGACTTCATTCTGCCGGCCTTCATCATCATGAGCGTCTGGGGCATCTTCGGCACGAACACCGTCGTCTTCCTCGCGGGCTTGCAAGGGGTGCCGCGCTCCCTGTACGAGGCGGCCGAGATCGACGGGGCAAGCGGCTTCCGGAAGTTCCTGCATATTACGGTGCCGCAGATCTCGCCGGTTATTCTGCTGCAGATCGTCATGGGGATGATCGGCGCGCTGCAAATTTTTACGATCGCGATGTTCGTTCGTCCGTCGACCGCGGCCGGCAAGTTCATGAACCAGCTCGTCTATGAGCGGGGCTTCACCCAGATGCACATGGGCGAAGCTTCCGCGATCGCCTGGGTGCTCTTCTTGATCATTCTGGTTCTTACGCTGCTCGTGTTCCGCTCGTCCCCGGCCTGGGTTCACTACGAGTCGGACATGAAGCGATAAGGAGGGACTTACGATCATGGCGAGAAGCTTGGCGGCAGGTGGAGGATTGGGCACCAGGCGGATGAATGCGATCAAGCGGGCGCTCATTTATATCATTGTGACGTTGCTGGCGGCGGTCATTCTCGTGCCGTTCTTCTGGATGCTGTCGACCGCGCTGCAGCAGGAAGGCGACATTTTCGCCTGGCCGCCGCAGTGGATACCGGATCCGCCGCAGTGGCGCAACTTCGCGGAGGCGTGGACGGCGATGCCGTTCAACCGCTACCTCGGGAACACGATCTTCGTCGTCGTGCTCGGCATTACGGCGGAGCTGGCGAGCGCCACGATCGTCGCGTACGGGTTCGCGCGGTTCCGTTTTCCCGGCAGCGATCTGATCTTTCTCATTCTGCTGGCGACGATGATGCTGCCGTTTCACGTGACGCTCATTCCGACGTTCCTGATCTGGCAGCACTTCGGACTGGTGGGCGAGTTCGATCCGCTCGTGCTGCGGGCGTGGACGGCGTGGGGGCCGTTCTACATTTTCCTGCTGCGCCAGTTCTTCCTGACGATTCCGCGGGAGTTGGACGACGCGGCCGAGATCGACGGCGCGAATACGCTGCAGACGTTCTTCCTGATCATGCTGCCGCAGATCCGGCCCGCGCTGCTCGCGGTCGCGATCTTCGCGTTCCGCGGGTACTGGAACGATTTTCTCGGCCCGCTCATCTATCTGACCGATATGAAGCTGTACACGATGAACGTCGGGATGTACTTCTTCATGGGCGGGGTGAACGAGGCGCCGCAATGGAACTATCTGATGGCCATGTCCATCATCATCGCGCTGCCGGTCGTGCTGCTGTTCTTCGTCGCGCAGCGTTACTTCATCGAAGGTATCACCTTTACGGGACTTAAAGATTAAATGAAATATAGATCCGGTTTGGAATGGATGGGAGGAGAAACTGGTGAGAGTGAAACCGCAAATCGGCGTTCGGCGTTCGCCGCTGAATCCGCTGATTACGCCGGCCGATGTGAAGCCGTCTTTTCCGGACTGGGAGGTGCTCGGCGCTTTCAATGCCGGCGTGGCGGAATGCGGCGATGAGATTGTGCTGCTCCTGCGCGTGGCGGAACGGCCGCGCCAGACGGATCCCGGCAAGGTGACCGTGCCGGTGCTGCGCGCGGATGCGAGCGGTTTCGGAGAGTCGTCGGTATGCATCGTGGAGCTGGATCGAAACGATCCGGATCTGGATTTCAGCGATCGGCGCGTCGTGAAGAACCGGCGCGGCGAAACGATCTGGCTGACGACGCTGTCGCATCTCCGGGTGGCGAGAAGCCGGGACGGCGAGCGGTTCACGATTGACGAGCAGCCGAGCGTCGTTCCGGCGGGACCGCTGGAGACGTGGGGGATCGAAGATCCGCGCATCACGAAAATCGACGACCGCTTTCTTGTCACCTACAGCGCCGTTTCCGAGAAAGGGGTGGCCGTCGGCCTGCTGTCGACCCGCGATTTCCGGTCGTTCACACGGGAAGGGACGATTCTTGCGCCGACGAACAAGGACGTTGTGTTGTTCCCCGAAAAAATCAACGGGAAGTACATGATGGTGCACCGTCCGGTTCCCGAAGGCATCGGCAAGCCCGAGATGTGGATCGCGGAATCGCCGGATCTCATCCATTGGGGCAATCATCGGTTTCTCATGGGCATTTCCGAGAGCGGATGGGACAGCGCGCGGATCGGGGCGGGCTGCGTGCCGATCCGGACGGACGAAGGCTGGCTGCTCCTGTATCACGGAGCCGACAGCGGCCACCGCTATTGCATGGGCGCGGTGCTGCTCGATCTGAACGATCCGGGCCGCGTCATCGCGCGCACGGCGGAACCGTTCATGTCGCCGGAAGCGGAATACGAGACGACCGGGTTCTTCGCCGGCGTCGTCTTCGCATGCGGCGCGATTGTGAAGGACGGCCGGGTGACCATGTACTACGGCGTCTCCGACGAATCGACAGCATCCGCAACTTTCCAACTCGAAGAAGTGTTTAATTTATTGAAATAGGACAATACAGCGGAAAGGACATCAGCGGTCATGGCACTCTGGAAGAACAGCGGGGTCAAATCCTGTGTCGAGTTGCTTGAGGTCTATCGCGCGGGAGGCAAGCGGCCGTTCTACGCCGAGAAAATCGTGTTCGACGGCGTGGAAGGGCGCGACGTGTACAACATCACGGCGCCGTTCGTGCTGAACGGCGAGATCGTGATTGCGGGACGGGTCGAGCGCCGGGACAGCGAGCAATCGGAGATTTACTTTTTCGTCAATCGGGACGGCAAATGGGTGCAGCGGAGCGATTCCCCCGTCCTGGCCTTGCAAGACCCGTTCTATACACGCATTTCGGGCGAACTGATCATCGGGGGTGTGGAGACCTATCCCCATCCGGTCGATCCGGGCAAACTCGGCTGGCGGACGGTTTTCTACAAAGAGTCGGGCCTCGTGGACAAGAAACCGTTCTTCCAGGGGCCTGATCAGATGAAGGATCTGCGTCTCGTCCAGCTCAAGGACGGAAGCATCGGCGTGTTCACGCGTCCGCAGGGCGAGAAGGGCGGAAGAGGCAAGATCGGCTACGCCCGCATCGGCAAGCTGGACGACCTGTCGCTTGACGTGATCCATCAGGCGCCGCTGCTCGAAGGCCAGTTCCTGGACGAAGAGTGGGGCGGATGCAACGAAATCCATGTGCTCTCGAACGGGCTGCTCGGCGTGCTCGGGCATATCGCCAGGTTCGACGAGCAGGGCAACCGGCATTATTATCCGATGACATTCGTATTCGATCCGACGACTGGCAAATTTTCCGACATGTCGATCATCGCGGAACGGGCCGACTTCCCGGCCGGACCCGCGAAGCGTCCGGACCTCGTCGATGTCGTCTTCAGCGGCGGTCTGATCCGGCATTCGAACGGCACGGCCGACCTGTACGCCGGCATCAGCGACGCGGAAGCGCACCGGGTGACGATCGCGGACCCGTTCGCCGCGTACGAGAAGTGATCGCGGGATGGGCGGCTTGACGTTCCGAACGGTCTGCATCCGGGGGAGCGGCGAGTGGAACGAAGACGCGCTCATCGTCAGGGAGCGGGACGGTCTGTTCGGCGTCGTAGACGGCGCCACATCGCTCGTGCCGTTCCGTGCGCCCTCCGGCGAGACGGGCGGCGTGCTGGCGTCGCGGATCACGGCAGAGACCGTCATGGGCATGCCGCTCGGCGCGGATGCCAAGGCCGCGGCGCTGGCGGACATGCTGGCGGAAGCGAACCGGCGGCTGGCTTCGGAGATGGCGGCATGCGGCATCGACCCGGCGCGCAAGGAGGCGCTGTGGAGCGCCGGCGCGCTCATCGTGCGGGTCCGGCCGGACGCCGTCGACTACGCTCAGGCGGGCGACTGCATGCTGGTCGCCGGCTACCGGGACGGCTCGTACCGCGTCCTGACGCGGGATCAGCTCGCCGCCGTGGACCGGGCGACGCTGCGCCGGTGGTCGGAAGCGGCGTCCTCCGGCATCACGGGGCGCGACGCGCGCTGGCAGGCAGTGCTGCCGACCATCGAAGCGGGCCGGCGGCTGGCGAACGCTCCGGGGCCCGAAGGGTACGCCGTGCTGAACGGCGATCCCGCGTTCGCCTGCTATGTCGAATCCGGCACGATCAACCGGCTCGGGCTCCGCTCGCTGCTGCTGATGACGGACGGGATGTACGTGCCGAAGGCCGATCCGGCGGAAGCGTTCGACGCCGAAGAAACCGCGCGGCTTGTCGGCCGGATGGGGCTCGAAGCGTACGCGGAATGGCTCGTGCAATATGAGCGGTCCGATCCCGATTGCACGAGATTTCCGCGGGTCAAGCGATCGGACGACAAGACGGCGGTGCTGCTGGAGTTTGCGGATGAGTAGCGGCGGGCGGTCCTGGTGTCCGTGTCAGCTCGTGGGACCGGACGGGATTACCGGGCAGATGGTGAATACGATTGGCGAGACAGCCGGGGAGTGCAGAAATGCGCTCTTCCGGCGTTTCTTTTTGTGAGGGGAAATCGCAACGGAACTCAGAGACGTTATTGACGGAAAAGGGGCGCGGCTCCGGGCAGCAACGGAACTCAGGGGCGTTATTGCGGCGTTTGGCGGGTGTGCGGACGTTCTTTTCTGCAGATAACGCTTCTCCGTTCCGTTAGAATGGAAAACTGCCCGATATCGGCCGAATAACGCTTCTCCGGAAGCTGTCTATTCACTGTGGAAAAACAAGGCTCCATCCCCTACTGAAACTTGCAATTCTCGTCCACAAGCCGTTGTGGGTCGGATTGGGGGGATATCCGCCATCATCATGGGTCTTACCTTTCGTGTGCTTTGCTTCATCCGACCGCGATTGGCGCACGACGAAGAAACCCGGGTTTGGGGTTTCCGAGTTTTCGGACCAGGAGTTTGAGGTTTACGACCATCGCCGAAGTCTGTGCCTTGATTTGCAGGGTAACGCGGCTGCGGGTTCGCGCTCCATCCAGAGCGCAGTCGTTCTTCAGTTCCTTGTTCTTCCGTTCGACGACGAGCCGCTCTTGCAACTCGGCTCGCCCGGTCAGACTGTCGTTGTATACCCGGGCGGCTTCGTACAGGTCTGCGTAATCGCTCCGGAATACACGCCGGCCCCCCTTTTCACTGCTCGTGCACGCCTTGCGCGACGGGCAGGAAAGACAAACGTGCGGTGCAAAGCTGTACTGGTGACCTTCCGACTGGCGGATATATTGCTTGCCGACGCTTTGTTGGCCTTCCGGGCAAATGTACACATCCTTCTCCGCATCGTAGACAAACCGGGACGAATGAAACAGACCGGTCGGGTTTTCGGCAATCGGAACCGGAGCGACGACGGGGATCCCCAGTGCGGCCAGTCGCGCCCGGTTTCTCCCGTGGCCATAAGCCGAATCCCCCAGCAGAGCGGAAGGCGTCACGCCAAAGAAACGCTTGATCGTCGCGGTCATGTCGGCTGTCGCATCCTGATCGTGTTCATTGGCCGGAATAGTGCGCACGTCGAGAATGACGCCGCCCGTCGTGCAGAGGTTTTGCGTTTTGTACCCGTAGATGGTTTTCGACCGCTTGGCGATGCGCGCTTCCGGGTCAACCGCGCTCACGATGCGGTTTTTCGGGCGTTCGGCTAGCGGAATCTTTTGAAACCGAACGAGCTCGGGAACGTTCGTCCCGGTCTCCTCGTTCCGGCCTTCGGACGCTTCATCCGCTCCATCGCCGGGGTCGACAGGCGAGCTGTTCTCTTGGAGAATGCGCCGCAGGATCGCTTGCAGCTCCCGCGAACGCTTAAGATGCTTCCACTCCGCCAGAAGCGGCTTGATGTTCTCGTTCTCGAACCAGGCCAACAACCCGTAGGCTTGGGAGACCAGCTTGCTGAAGGCCAGCATGCGAGCCGACGCCGAGGCCGACTTGCTCAGCCGAACGGTTGCGCCATCCAGCGGCAAAGCCTCCAACGCCTCAAGCATCGGTTTTGTCCCGTGCTTGCGCAAATGTTGCGCCAGACGAATCAGGGCATGCTGAATCAGCCGATAGGCGCCCGGGAACTTCAGGTTCACATTGGTCGGGAACGAGTCGATGATCCACTGTTCGTTCCGGTCGCCCCACAGTCCGTACTGGTACATCTGGGCCAGAATGTAGAGATGGCAGGCCCGGAACATGGCGGCTCCCATGCGGCTGCGATCCAGTCCGATCGTGCTGTGGTCGAAACCGATGAAATCCACGGGCAGTTGCAGGAAGCGCTTGATGAACAGGTCACCGATGATTTTTTCTTCGGTCTGACGATCCGACAGACCGTAGTAGGCCTGAACCAGATGGATTTTCAACTTGAGAGACGGCGCATACGGGTACTGTCCTCTGCCGGAATAGAGCACCGCGCACAGCCGATCGGCGAACGAAAAGTCGACCTTGCTGTCGACATGGCTCCAGAACGGATGCGGCGGCAGCTTGGTGTACACTTGCACATCGGCAAAGGAAAGTTGGTCGAACGTTTTGTACCGAACCGAAAAAGTCATATGCGTCGCCTCCTGTAAACACCTTGCTACCATTATACCACGAAAACGGGTGTAATCGTGAGAACGGAAAAGAAAACATCGTATTTTCCAAAGTATTTCGCAAAAATTGATTATCTGTCGCACGATCGTTGTGCACAGTTAATCGACAGCTTCCTCCGTTCCGTTAGAAATGAAGGACACGCCATGGCGTCCCGCGGCAGCGGAACTGAGGGACGAATTTTGCGGATAAGAGGCGCGGTGCCGTGCGGCACAACGGGACGCTGACAAAGCAGAGCGGCACACAACCCCTTGCGCACCCCCTTCCCATATCAGGAAAAAACTTCTCTGTTGACAATTCTATCAATTTCCGATAGATTTGCTTGTATTAAAACACTGTCAATTCCGAGGGGGGAACTATGGAATGAAGCACAAGGTCGGAGTCCGCGGCGTTCTCGCGATTGTGCTGGCGGCAGCGCTGGCCGTCACGGGCTGCGGGCAGGGCAATTCGGGCGGAAGCAACGGCGGCGGGAACGCAAGCGGCACAGCCGCCGGCGGGAACAACGGCGGCGAAAGCGGCGTCGAGCTGAACGTGCCGGCTGCGCTCGCCGAGCGGGGCGACGTGAAGATCAAGGTCATCCGCAAGATCGGCAACGACGATCATACGGCGCAATTCCTGGCCGGTGCGAAACAGGAAGGCGAAGCGCTCGGCTTCAAGGTCGACACGTTCGCCGCGAACGGCGATTCGGTGAAGTTCCTTGAAGCGCTCGAGCAGGCGGCGACGGAAGACGTGGACGGCGTCATCGTCTCCCACGGCGACGATCCGGCAACGGTCGAAGCGGTGAAGAAGCTGCGCGAGAAGGGCATCGAAGTCGTCACGTTCGACTCGATCGGCGATCTGGCTTCGGTTGAGGGTGTCACGCTCACGGCGCAGGACGACCAGGCGCTGGCGCGCTACGCGCTGGACCGCCTCGTGCAAGACACGGGCGGCAACGCGAACATCATCTATCTGTGGGTGGACGGATTCCCGCCGATGGTGCGCCGCAACGCCGTCTATCAGGAAGTGCTGAACGCCAACCCGGGCATCAAGGAGCTGGAGCGGTTCGGCGTCGCGAACGAGAACACGTCGGTGGAGACGCAGAACGCCGTCGCGGCGATGCTCACGAAGTATCCGAAGGGCGAGATCGACGCCATCTTCGCGACGTGGGACGCCTTCGCCATCGGCGCCGCGCGGGCGCTGATCGAAGCCGGCCGGACGGAGATCAAGATCTACGGCATCGACGTTTCGAACGCCGACCTGCAGATCATGCAGGAAGAAGGCAGCCCGTGGGTGGCGACGGCCGCCGTCGATCCGAAGATGATCGGCGCCGTGAACGTCCGGCTGCTGGCGAAGAAACTGGCGGGTGAAGAGACGCCGGCCGAATACAATCTCGAGGCCGCGCTGATCGACCAGGAAACGCTCGGCAAATCCGCAGAAACGGTCAACATGGCCACGCTGGCCGATATCATTCCGGGATGGGGACAGACGGACGCGTTCGAAGAGGACTGGATGAAGGAACTCAAGGCGGCAAACGCGAAGTAATGCCTGTCAAGACCGGTTGATGACAGCGCCCTTGTCCGGCTGGACGAGGGCGCTTGATCTGTGCATGGGAGGTGAGCCGGATGACGCAGACAGCGGCGGGATTGCTTGAGATGCGCGGCATCTCGATCGCATTTCCCGGCGTGCAGGCGCTGGGCGGCGCCGATTTCACCGCGGCCGCGGGACGGGCGCACGCGCTGATCGGCGCGAACGGCGCAGGCAAATCGACGCTGATGAAGGTGCTTGCGGGCGCCTACGGCCATTACACGGGATCGATCCGGATCGACGGCCGGGAAGCGAAGATCCGCACGCCGAGGGATGCGAAGGCGCACGGCATCCAGGTCGTCTATCAGGAAGTCGACACGGCGCTCGTGCCGAATCTCAGCGTCGGCGAGAATATCATGATGGAGAAGCTCGTCCATGAAATGAAAGGCCGGCACCGGGTCAGATGGGGAGAAGTTCACCGGGCGGCTGAGGAGGTGCTCGGACGGCTTGAGGTGAGCATCCCGACCCGGAAGCGGGTAGCGGAACTGTCGCTGGCCGAGAAGCAGATGGTGCTGATCGCGCGCGCGATGACCACCGCCTGCCGCTTCCTCATTCTGGACGAGCCGACGGCGCCGCTCAGCCGCGCGGAGACGGAGCGGCTGTTCCGCCTCGTCCGACTGCTCAAGTCGCAGGGCACGGGGATTATTTTCATCTCGCACCGGCTGCCGGAACTGTACGAAATCTGCGAAGACATCACGATCATGCGGGACGGCCGGGTGGTCGCGCGCGGCGAGCTCAAGCAGATGACCCAGCAGCAGATCGTCGAGCATATGCTCGGCTCCAAGTGGGAAGGGCAGTTCCCGCAGCGGACGAACGCGCCGGGGCCGGTCATGTTCGAAGCGACGGACATCCGCGACGGGGACAAGGTGAAGGGCGCCAGCCTGTACATCCGCGCCGGCGAGATCGTCGGCCTCGCCGGACTGGTCGGCGCCGGCAAGACCGAACTGTGCCGGGCGCTGTTCGGTGCGTCCGGGCAGGTCGCCGGCGAGCTGAAGCTGGGCGGCCGCCGCCTCGCCATCGGTTCGCCGCACGACGCGGTGAGAAGCGGCCTGGCGCTCGTTCCCGAGGAGCGCCGGCGCGAAGGCGTCTTCGTGGAGGAGACGGTGACCGCCAACCTGACGGTGGCGACGCTGCCGCAATATACGCGCCTGGGCGCATGGCTGAGCGCGGCGCGGGAGCGGCTGGCGGCGGGCGACATGATCGCCCGGCTCGGCGTGAAGACGCCGGACGGTTCCGCCAGGGTCGAGAGCCTGTCGGGCGGCAACCAGCAGAAGATCGCGATCGGCAAATGGCTGCTGGCCGATGCCGAAGTGTACATTTTCGACGAGCCGACGAAGGGCGTCGATGTCGGGGCGAAGCGGGACATCTACGAACTGGTCGCCGGGCTGGCGGCCCGCGGCAAATGCGTGCTCTACGCATCCAGCGAAGTGCCGGAGATCATGGGGCTGACGGACCGGGTGTACGTCATGTACGACGGACGGATCGTCCGGGAGCTTGAGATCGATCGCACGAGCGAAGATGAAATCATGCTCTACAGTACGGGAGGCACGGGACAATGAAGACGACGGACACGGCTGCGGCACTCAAAGGTTTTCGGCTGTTCGACTGGCTGTACAAATACGGAACGCTGCTGACCATCGCGCTGCTGATTGTCATTTTCTGGGTGTCGACGGATCATTTTTTCAGTGACACCAACCTGATCAACATTCTCCGGTCGATCTCGATCGTGACGATCATCGCGACCGGGCTCACCGTATCACTGGCCGTCGGCGGCTTCGACCTGTCCGTCGGCTCGACGGCGTCGGTCGCCTGCGCGGTCGTCATTTCGATGTTCGTCTGGCACGGCCAGCCGCTCGGAATCGGCATTGCGGCGGCGCTTATGGCCTGCCTCGTCGTCGGGCTGGTGAACGCGCTGCTCGTCACCCGTTTCAAAATTCAGGACATGCTCATGACGCTGGCGACGATGTTCGTCTTCCAGGGACTTGCGCTCACCTATTCCCGCGGGGCGACGATCTCCGAGAACATGATCCTGCCGAGCGGCGACTTCGCAACCGGCAAAATTCCGCAGTCGTTCAGTCTGCTGGGCCGCGTGCCGTGGATCATCATCATCATGCTGATCGTCGTGCTGGCGGTGCATCTGTTCCTGAACTACACGAAATACGGCCGCTATATGTACATGATCGGCGGCAACCCGGAAGCGGCGAAGCTGTCGGGCATTCCGGTGAACCGGTACCGGCTCCTGGCCTACGTCATCTCGGCGCTGCTGGCCGGACTGGGCGGCATCGTACTCGGCGCGCGCGTCGGGAGCGCGGAGGTGAACGCCGGCGCCCCGTACCTGATGGAAGCCGTCGCGGCGGCGTTCATCGGCTTCTCCGTGCTCGGCTCCGGCAAGCCGAACGCGCTCGGCACGTTCGCGGGCGCGGTGCTGATCGGCGTGCTGTCGAACGGACTCATCATGCTGTCCGTGCCGTATTACGCGATGGACATCGTGAAAGGCGGCGTGCTCGCCGCCGCGCTGGCGATCACGTATTTCCGCGGGCGGCATTGACGACGCGGACGGCGTTGACGGCGGGCCGGGCATTCTGATATGTTGGGCGTGACTCCAATCGCGAAAGGAGCCACGCCCTTCATGTTTCTGCGCAGTGTCACCCTGCTCCGCGGCGCAGGCACGGATTTCGACCGCTATCCGTTCGCGATTCCGGCGATCCGCAGCCTGGATACCCTGCCGTTCACGGCGCCGGTCACGTTCTTCGTCGGGGAAAACGGCTCCGGCAAATCGACGCTGCTCGAGGCGATCGCCTGGCAGTGCGGGTTCAACACGGCCGGCGGCGGGCGGAACCACACGCACGAAGTGGAAGCGTCCGATGCCCCGCTCGGGCCTCACATCCGGCTGTCCTGGCTGCCGAAGGTGACGTCGGGCTTCTTCCTGCGGGCCGAGAGCTTCTATCATTTCGCTTCGTACCTCGACCGGCTGGCGAGCGAGGATCCTCCGTTCAACTATGGCGGATACGGCGGACGATCGCTGCACGAGCAGTCGCACGGCGAATCGTTCCTGTCGCTGTTCCTGAACCGGTTCGGCAGCCGGACCCGCAGCCTCTATCTGCTGGACGAGCCCGAAGCCGCGCTGTCGCCGGCCCGGCAGCTCGCGTTTCTCCGCATCCTGCACCAACACGCGGCGAGCGGCCGCGCGCAGTTCATCATCGCGACCCATTCGCCGATTCTGCTCGGTTTCCCGGGCGCGGTCATCTACAGCTTCGACGGCGGGGAAATCCGGAAGGTCGGCTACGAGGAGACGGAACATTACCAGATCACGAAAGGTTTTTTGAACCGGCCGGAGCTGTACCTGCAGGAGCTGTTCCGTCCGGAAGAAGGGGAAGAGGACTGACCGCCCGCGGCCGGGCTGCCGGGAGCGGGAGCGCTCCGCGGGCGCGGCCGGCATTACCGCACCAGATCGCGCCGCAGCGTGACAAGCTCCCTGAGCTCCTCCGTCGACAGCTCGGTGATCCAGTTCCCGGAGCCGGCCATCACCGTCTCGCTCAGCTGCCGCTTGCTTTCCAGCATCTCGTCAATCCGCTCCTCCAGCGTGCCGAGCGCAATGAGCTTGTAAACGTGGACGTTCTTCACCTGTCCGATCCGATAGGCGCGGTCGGTCGCCTGGTTCTCGACGGCCGGATTCCACCAGCGGTCGTAATGGAAGACGTGGCTGGCCGCCGTCAGATTCAGCCCGACGCCGCCGGCTTTCAGCGACAGGACGAACACATGCGGCTGCCTGCCGGCGGGCAGCGCGTTCGACTGGAACATCTCGATCATCCGCTCGCGCATGGCCCGGGGCGTGCCGCCGTGCAGATAGAGCACCGGCTCGCCGAGCGTTTCCTGAAGCACCGCCTGGATCAGCCTGCCCATGCCGACATACTGGGTGAAAATGAGGCATCGTTCGCCCGCTTCCCGCAGTTCCCGCACCATCTCGAGCAGCCGCTCCAGCTTCTCCGACCGGGCGGCGAGCGCCGCAACGTCCACCGCGGGTCCGTCCGTCGCCTGCGGCCGGCCATCTCCGTCCGCGTCGAATACCGGGCGCACGGCCGGCAGCGGCTCCTTCGTCACCAGCGCCGGATGCGCGCACAATTGCTTCAGCCTCGTGATCGCCGCCAGGATGGCGCCCTTCCGTTCGATCCCGGTCAGCTCGCCCGACCGATCCAGCAATTCCCGCACCGTCCGCTCATACCATGCGGCCTGCTCGGCCGTCAGATGCACGTAGGTCTTCATCTCGTTCTTCTCCGGCAGGTCGAGCTGCACGGCGGGGTCCTGCTTCTTTCGCCGGAGCAGGAACGGCTTCACCAGCTTGCGGAGCTCGGCCAGCCGCGCATCGCCGCCTTCCTTCAGGGCGGCGCCGCCGTAGCGCTCGTTGAACGCCCGCTGGCTGCCGAGGTATCCCGGATTGAGGAAGTCGAAGATCGACCACAGCTCGGCGAGCCGGTTCTCGATCGGCGTGCCGGTGAGCGCGATCCGGTGGCGCGCCGGGAAACTGCGCACGGCCGCGGCCTGTTTCGTCGCGTAGTTCTTGATGTTCTGCGCCTCGTCGAGGCAGACCGCGTCCCAGGAGACGGCGGCGAGCGTCTTCCGGTCGAGCGCCGCCGTCGTGTACGACGTCAGCACGACGTCCGCCGCCTCGGCCGCTTCGCGGAATTCGGCTCCCGAAGGCCGTCCGCCGCCGTAATGCAGCAGCACGCGCAGCGATGGCGCGAAGCGGGCGAGTTCCTTCTGCCAGTTGCCGATCACCGATGTCGGGCAGACGATGAGCGAAGGCATCATCCGGCCGGCGGCCCGCATCTCCTCCCGCGCATGCAGCAGGTAGGCGATGAGCTGCACCGTCTTGCCGAGCCCCATGTCGTCCGCGAGGCAGGCGCCGAGGCCGAAGCGCCGCAGCGAGGCGAGCCACGAGAACCCGATCTGCTGGTACGGGCGCAGCGCGGTCTTGAGCCCTTCCGGCGCCGGCAGCAGCGGATTGTCCTCCGGACGGCCGAGCTGCCCGATCAGCCGGAGCAGGCGGCCGCTCAGCTCCACCTCGAGCGCGACGCGGGCTTCTTCGGCCGCGGCGCCGGCTTCCGCTCCGCCGTCCTCCGGCGCGTCATCGCCGGCCGCGCCGCCGAGCAGATGCAGCTGCAGCACGTCGCGGAACGACAGGCCGCGGGACGGATCGTACTGCGCCATTGCCTTGCGGATGACGGGCAGCATCGCCGGATCGAGCGCGACCCACTGTCCGCGGACGCGGACGAGCCGCCGCCCGCGGGCGGCCAGCTCGAGGAACTCCTGCTCCGAGAGCTCGGCGCTCCCCAAGGCGATGCGCCAGTCGAAATCGACGAGCGACTCCAGGCCGAACAGCGACGGACCTTCGCCGGCGTCCGACCGGATGCGGGCGCGCAGGCGCGGCCGCGCGCGGCGGGCTTCCTCCCACCAGGCAGGCAGCAGCACCTGCCAGCCCGCGGCGATCAGCCGGACGCTGTCCGCGCTGAGGAAGCGCCAGGCCGCCGCGTCATCCAGCGCCGTGCCTTCCGGCTGCCACCCGCCGTCCGGCGCCAGGTCCGGCAGGGCGGCGCGCAGCCGCTTGAGCCAGCCGTCGGCCCGCCCGCGCACGGCGTCCGTCCATTCCTCCGGCCAGCCGCCGGAGACATGGCCGTCCGGATCGAGCCGGACGGGCACGAGCGCATCGGGGCGTTCCTTGTCCTGCAGCACGATCCGGAGCCGCCATTCGGCATCGATCGGACCGGGCTCGATGAGCTGCAGCGCAGGACGGAACGGCGCGGTGTCCTGCCGCCAGCCGATGTGGACGAGCCAGTCGTCATCGCTCAGGCTCCTCGCCGCCTCGCCGGCGCCCGGTTCGAAGAGGCGCGGAAATTCCCGGCGCAGGTCGGCCGCCCGTTCCTCCGTGCCGTAATGCCGGTCGAAGACGGCCGCCGTGAACGCGGCGCGGAGCCGCCGGCCGAAATCATCGTCGGCTTCGCCCGACGCGACCAGCGCGTCGATCCGCCGGTCGATCTCCCGGTCTTCCCATTGCCACTCAAGCCGGCCCGCCGCCATCGCTTCGCGGCTCGGCGCATACCGCTTCGCCGCCGCGCACGCCATCAGGGCGGGGGCCAGCCGCCGGAGCAGCTCGGCCTCGCCGCCCCATGCCCAGTCCACATGCCCCAGCAGCGGCAGCTCCGCGAAGAACGGAATGACGAACTCCGCCGGCAATTCGACGATCTCGATGTTCCGCAGGCTGCGGATTTCCAGTTCCGTGCCGTAGAACGAGTCTTCGTGCCAGGCGAACAGCAGTTGTTTCAGCCGCATGCCCGGCACGAATCCGCCGGTTCCGTCGAGTCCGTAGAGCAGCGCATCGCCGTCCTCCGTCAGGCTGAGCCGGACATCGATCGCACCCAGGTCCATTTTCATCGCCATTTCCTCTCTCCCGTTTCCGCCGCGCGCATCGCGGCCGCGGCGGAAGGCGGACGCATCAATAAACCAGCATCATTATAACACAGCGGGGGAAAGCCGATTCCGGCTATTCCTTTCATATAAAAATAAGTGTTTATACCTAGTTCTCGGGACGGTGTAATGCTGCTTTACTTGTCAAACTTGAGCACTACAAGCTATAATTTACGTCAATCCTGCTTTGTTTTTATCAATTTTATTCCTTAACCGGCATGGAGTTACATCCTGGCAGAGGGCGGGGAATGATGTGAGTCGCAGGACGATCGGCGTATTGATTCCGGTTCCGGACGGGTTTTATTACGGCGATATTCTGTGGGGTATATCGCGCGAAGCGCTGATGCTCGATCTCGACGTTCTGGTTGTCTCGACCGCGACGTTCGACAGCTTCGGCCTGCGCATCTCGTATGACGCCCGGGTCGGCTGGGATCTGGTTGACGCATGGATTATCGTGGCGCAGGCGGTGTCGGAAGCCTATGCGCGGGAATTGGCGGGCACCGGAAAGCCCCTCGTGACGATCGCGGATCACGCCGGGCTGTCGGGTTCGGCATATGTCATCAAATGCGACAACCGCGGCGCATCGGAAGCGCTTGCCCGGCATCTCATCGAAATGGGGCACCGGCGCATCGCGTTCGCAGGCAGCCTGGCGAATGCGGATTTCCGCGAGCGCTTTCAAGGCTGCAAGGACGCCATGGAGAAAGCCGGCATCGGGATGGGCGCGGGCAACGTGTACGACGTGCAGAGCGGCGACGCGGCCGCCCGCCTCATGCTGGAGGAAGGCCTGCCGTATACGGCGGTGTTCGCCGCCTCGGACCTGGTCGCTTCCGCGCTGGTTCAACAGCTGACGGAAGCCGGCGTGCGCGTCCCCGAGGATGTGGCGGTCGTCGGCTTCGACGACAGCGGCATCGCGAAGACGTGCAAGCCGGGCCTGACGACGGCCCGGCAGCCGATCATCGAGCTCGGCCGCTGCGCGCTGAGGCGGACGATGGACATTCTGGAAGGACGATCCGGCCGGGTCGGCACGACCGTCCTGCCGGTCGGGGTGGTCATCCGCGAATCGAGCGGCGGGAAGGCGTCCGACCGGTCGAAGGCGTCCGATCTGTCGGAGAACGATCAGACGCTGTCCTGGAAGAACATCCCCGGCGAAGAGCTGGAGCAGCTGATCGAATCGCACCGCCGGCTCAGCCTGCGCCTGATCGACACCCGGGACATGTCTTGGCTGCGCTATACGAACCAGCACTGGGGCATCGTCGGCCTGTGGGAAGGCGAGCCCGGCGCCTCCGATCTCATCCTTGACAGCGCCTACAGCGTGAACGGCACGGGCGTGCCGGTGACCGGCAGCCGCTGGATGGCGGAGCGTTTTCCCCCGATGCCTCCGCTCAAGCGCAGAGCGGACGACCCGGAATTCGTGCTCGTGCAGCTCATCCAGTCGGAGACGCGGAATTGGGGGCTGCTCGTCACCGCGGGACCGGTGAACGAGCGGTTCATCCGCGGCCACGACACGCGCCAGCTGCCTTCGCTGCTCGGCGCCATGATCGACCACCGGAAGCTGCTTGCCGAACTCGAGCAGCGGGAGGCCGGCTACGCCGCGCTGGCGGAGCGGCTCGGCATCGTCTCGCGCACGACGCATGACGGCGTCTTCGAACTCGAGCTGCCGTCTTGCCGGATCGAATGGATCACCGGCATCAAGTCGCTGATGGGAGTCGAGAAGGAGGAATGGCCGGCCGACGGCCGGGCGTTCCTCAGTCTGGTGCACCCCGAGGACGTGCCGCGCGTCAAGGTCGTCTGGGAGGCGGCGGTGAAATACCGGCTGCCGCTCCATATTGAATTCCGGGTGAAGCGCGGGGATGAATATATCTGGGTGTCGGCGGCGGGTGAGATCGTGACCGACGCCGGCGGCAACGCCGTCCGGTTCCTCGGCGCCATTACGGACATCCATTTGCGCAAGATGGCCGAGTGCGCGCTGCTCGCTTCCGAGGAGCGATACCGCGCGTTCTTCCGGAACACGCCGGTCATGCTGCTGTCTCTCGACGAACAATTCGTCATCACCGATGCGAATCCGTGCTGGCTGGAGGCGATGGGTTACGAGCGCGAGGAAGTCGTCGGTGCGAGCTGTCTGTCGTTTCTGACGCCGGAATCGGAGGAAAAATGGCGCGCCCATTGGTCAAACGGGAAGGCGGAGACGGGCATTGCCGACATGGAGCTGCAGTGGGTGACGCGCGGCGGCCAGACGATCGACGGGCTGGTGAACGGCCGGCGTTACGGCGAACCGGGACAGGCGCGGATCTACCTCTCGGTCCGCGACATCACGGAGAGAAAGCGGGCGGAACGGCAGATCCATTTTCTCGCCTACCACGATCCGCTGACCGGGCTGCCGAACCGGCGGATGTTCTATGAACGGCTGGAGCGGGCCATCGGCGAGGCGGAAGCGGGCGGGACGCGCGTCGCCGTCATGATGATCGACCTCGACCATTTCAAGGTCATCAACGACAGCCTGGGCCACGACATGGGCGACGCCCTGCTCCGGCTGGTGGCCGGCCAGCTGGCCGACATGGTCGGCGACGCCGGCCTCGTCGCCCGCATCGGCGGCGACGAATTCACGATCATGCTGACCGGCGGCGAAGCCGGGGAAGCGGCTGGGCGGCTGGCGGAACGCATTGTGGACAAGCTGCGGCAGCCGTTCACGGTCGCCGGCCACGACCTGTTCGCCACGGCCAGCGTCGGCATCAGCCGCTATCCCGAGGACGGCGTTGACATCGGCGAGCTGGTCAAGAAAGCGGACACCGCCATGTACCGGGCGAAGCAGCAGGGCCGGAACCGCATGGAGACCTACAGCGGCGCGATGGAGGAAGTGGTCCGGGAACGGCTCGCGATCGGCAGCCGGCTGCGCCTGTCCCTGGACACGATGGCGGGCTTCTATCTGCTGTATCAGCCGCAGCTCGATCTGAAGAGCGGCCGGCTGATCGGCGCGGAGGCGCTGATCCGCTGGACGCTGCCGGACATCGGCAGCGTGCCGCCGGGCATGTTCATTCCGCTCGCGGAAGAGTTCGGCATGATCGTCCCGATCGGCGAGTGGGTGCTGCGCGAGGCGTGCCGGCAGCTCAAGGCGTGGTCCGACCGGTTCGCCGGCGGATGGCACCTGTCGATCAACCTGTCGGTGAAGCAGCTGCAGCAGCCGGATTTCGTTGCCGGCGTCGACCGGATTGTGGCGGAGTCGGGCGTCGACCCCGGGCGGCTCTGCTTCGAGATTACGGAAACCGCGGCGCTGCTTAACCTCGAATCGTGCGCCCAGATTCTGAATGAACTGCGCGCGAGGGGGATCCGGATCGCGCTGGACGACTTCGGCACCGGCTATTCGTCCCTGCTGCTGCTGAAGAGCCTGCCGCTGTCGATCGTGAAAATCGACCGTTCGTTCACGCACGATCTGCTCGCAAGCAGCGCGACGGCTTCAATCGTATCCGGCATCATCGCCATGTCGAAGGGACTCGGCATGTCCGTCATCGCCGAAGGCATCGAGACGGAGGAACAGCTCGAGGCGCTTGGCCGCCTCGGCTGCGAAGGCTACCAGGGGTACCATGAGAGCCGGCCGCTTCCGCCCGATCTGTTCGAACGGCAATATCTGGCGGACGATCCGCCGGAGGACGCGTGAGCCGGTTGATCCCGCAAAGTGAAAAGCCGCGCAGGCGGTTCCGTTGAAGGAGCCCGCCGCGCGGCTCAGTCTCTTCTGAGCGCGGAGATGAGCAGCAGCACGGCGGTCAGCAGATGAAGCAGCCAGCCGAGGAAGGGAATCCAGGCCAGCAAGGATGTGACGATGCCCAGGATCGAGCCGTAGTACGAGTCGTGATTTTTGACGGAAATGATGAGTGTTGCAGCATGCAGGACGCACATGACGACCAGCGCCCAGTAGGCACTGGCCAGGACAATGAGACCTCCGAGCACCGGAATGGCCAGGACGGCTTCCACTACGCCGGTGAGCAGTTTCATGGCTTTGGCATTTGACATGGGCTTTAAGCCCCCTCCTCTCCGGTTCCGCCGGATGCAAATGCGTAAGACCCCACCACCATGTATATGCGTTGCCGGCATGTCCAGTCAGCGGGAAAACGTTCCTTGTCCCCCGGTGCGCGCTGTTTTACAATGGAGCCGTTGGGATTCGCAATGTCTGATTTCCGCGAAACAGCGAAAGGGACGGTGGCGCATGATGAAAATCGGGTTCATCGGACTCGGGAACATGGGGCTGCCCATGGCGATCAACCTGGTCAAGGCCGGCTTCGAGGTGTACGGACTGAACCGCAGCAAGGGAGCGGAGGAGAAATTCGCGCAGGCGGGCGGCAAGACCGGGCTGACCCGGGCGCAGCTGGCGGCCGAAATGGACATGGTCATCACCTGCCTGCCGATGCCAGCCGACGTCGAGGCGGTGTACACGTCGGAGGACGGCCTGATTCCGAACGGCCGGCCCGGTCTCCTGCTCGTCGATTGCAGCACGGTCGGCCCGGATCTGAACCGGCGCCTGTTCGATGCGGCGGCGGCCCGCGGCATCGCGTTTCTCGACGCGCCGGTAAGCGGCGGTACGGTCGGCGCGGCCGAAGGCACGCTCAGCATCATGGTCGGCGGCGAGCGCGAAGCGTTCGACCGGGCGAAGCCCGCCTTCGAGGCGATGGGCAAGCAGATCTATTATGTCGGTCCGAGCGGTAGCGGGTCGGTCGTCAAGCTGATCAACCAGCTCATGGTCGGCATCCATACCCAGGCGGTCAGCGAGGCGCTGGCGCTGGGCCGCAAGGCCGGACTGGACGAGGCGGCGCTTGTCGACATTCTGATGGCGAGCTTCGCCAGCAGCCGCATGCTCGGCCGCCATTACTCGGGCTTCATCGCGAAGGAAGCGTATGATCCCGGCTTCGCCATCAAGCTGCTCGGCAAAGACCTCGACCTGGCGGCCGAGATGGCGGAGAAGAGCGGCGTCCGGCTGAAGGCCGGGGCGCGCGTGCGCAGCCTGCTCCACCGCGCGATCGCATCCGGCTACGGCGACCGCGACATGGCGGCGATGTTCCGCTTCCAGACCGACGAAGACGCGAAGGAAAGCGAAGCGGGCCCGATCAAGCATTACGCCGTCTTCCTGCCGATGAAGGATGCGGAGAAGAGCGACCGCTTCCGGCCGGAGCATCTGCAGTTTCTGGCCGAGCAGCGCGCGGCCGGCCGGCTGTTCGCCAACGGCCGGTTCACCGACGGCGCCGGCGGCCTGGTCATCTACAAGGCGCGCTCGTACGAGGAAGTGGAAAACTGGGTGAAGCAGGACCCGTACATTGTGCATGGCGCGCGCGGGTATGAGATCCACGAGTGGGATGTCGTGCCGGCGGAAGGGTGAGCCGCGGATCGCAGCGGTTGACGTCACACGATCAGGAGGTATAAACGCGTGACCATTTTAACGTTTCCGAAAGATTTCGTCTGGGGCGTCTCGACGTCCGCCTATCAGATCGAGGGCGCGCTGACCGAGGACGGCCGCGGTCCGTCGATCTGGGATACACTGGCCGCCATTCCGGGGCGCATCATGAACGGCGACGACGCGAGCGTCGCATGCGACAGCTACCACCGGTATGAAGAAGACATCGCGCTGATGAAAGAGCTCGGTGTGAAAGCGTACCGCTTCTCGGTGTCCTGGCCGCGCATCTATCCGCAAGGGGACGGCGAGGTGAACCCGAAGGGCATCGCGCATTACAAGCGGTTCGTGACGAAGCTGCGCGAGGCGGGCATCACCCCGTTCTGCACGCTCTATCACTGGGAACTCCCGCAGGCGCTGCAGGACCGGGGAGGCTGGGAAAACCGGGCGACGATCGATGCGTTCGTCCGTTTCGCCGAGACGATGTTCCGCGAATTCGACGGGCTGATCGATTACTACATGACGTTCAATGAACCGTGGTGCATCGCGATCAACGGCCATCTGCTCGGCCGGCACGCGCCGGGCATCACGAATTGGCAGTCGGCCATTCAGGTCGCCCACAACGTCATGGTCGCCCACGGCCGGACGGTGCGCCGCTTCCGCGAGCTAGGCGTGAAGGGGCAGATCGGCTACGCGCCGGACATGTACTGGTACGAGCCGCTCACCCGCAAGCAGGAGGACGTCGACGCGGCCTACCGCGCATTTTCCATCTACAACTGGTTCGTGGAGCCGGTCTTCACCGGCAAGTATCCGGAGAAGATGGCGGAATGGATCAAGTCGAAAGGCGCCGAGCCGGTCGTCGAGCCGGGCGACATGGACATCATCCGCGAGCCGATGGATTTCCTGGGCCTGAACTTCTACGGCGGCAACATCGTGCGGCACAAGCCGGGCAACAACTACCTGGACCTCGAGCATGTCGATCTCGGCTATGCCAAGTCGGACAAGGGCTGGTTCATTTATCCGGAAGGCCTGTACAAGATGCTGACCTGGCTGACGGATAATTTCGGCCCGATTCCGATCTACATCACGGAGAACGGCGTCTGCTACAACGACGAGCCGGGACCGGACGGCCGGATCCGGGATGACCGCCGCATCGCGTTCCTGCGCGACCATATCGCCGAGCTCGGCCGCGCGATTGCGTCCGGTGTCAATCTGAAAGGGTATCTGACCTGGTCGCTCATGGACAATTTCGAGTGGGCGTTCGGCTACACGTGCCGCTTCGGCCTCGTGCATGTCGATTACAACACGCTGAAGCGCACGCCCAAGGACAGCTTCTACTGGTACAAGAAAATCATCCGCAACAACTGGATTGAGCTTGAGAGCCGTTAACGCGCGTTCATCCCAAAATGCGGTATTTACAAACCTGACATTCCGTGGTAATATCTGTTCTCAACAAGCGATTGACGGAAGGATTTCTAGGGATCCGACGGCCGGCAAGGCCGGGCGAACCGAGCGAAATCGTCGCGTCGGCATTCGGGGTTAAACAAGCAGGACGCGATACACCGTAAGGGATAAAAGACCTTCGGCAAGTTCCGCCATTACCGGCGGTGCGGGCCGGAGGTCTTTGTTGCTTTAGCAGAACAGAGCGAGATGGGAGGGCATGCAGACGTGTTGGCACTGGAAGTGGAAGGGCTGGTGAAAACGTTCCGCGTCAAGCGGAAACCGGAGGGCTTCAAGGCCAGCGTCCGTTCGCTGTTGCGGCCGGAGTGGACGGAGAAGACGGCGGTGGCCGGCATCCGTCTGAAGGCGGAGGCGGGGGAGACGCTGGCTTTCCTCGGGCCGAACGGAGCGGGCAAATCGACGACGATCAAAATGCTGACCGGCATTCTCCATCCTTCGTCCGGCCATGCCCGCGTGCTGGGGATGGTGCCGTGGAAGGAGCGCGCGGCGCTGGCGTTCCGGATCGGCGCCGTCTTCGGGCAGAAATCGCAGCTCTGGTACCATCTGCCGCCGGCGGACACGTTTGAATTGCTCAGCCGGATGTACGAGCTGGGGCGGGCGGATTACCTGCGCCGCCGCGACGAGCTGGTCGAACGATTCGAGCTCGGGCCGTACATGCAGACGCCCGTCCGCAAGTTGTCGCTCGGCGAGCGGATGCGCTGCGAGATCGCGGCGGCTTTCCTGCACCGCCCGGAACTGCTGTTCCTGGATGAGCCGACGATCGGGCTCGATGTCATTGTGAAGCGGCGCATCCGCGAGCTGATCGCGGAGCGGAACCGGGAGGAGGGGACGACCGTCTTCCTCACATCCCACGACCCGTCCGACATCGAGCAGCTCTGCCGACGGGCGGTCGTCATCCATCACGGGTCCGTCATCTTCGATGCCCCGGTCGAGCGGCTGAAGCGCGAAGTCTTGAACTACAAGACGGTCCACCTCAAGCTGCGGAACGGCGCGCGGCTGCCGGAGAAGCTGCCGGATGGCGTCCGGGCCGCGGAAGCCGGTCCGTCCGCGTGGCGGCTGTCCGTGGACACGACCGCCGCCTCGATCGAGGATGTGCTCGCCGCGTTCATCGGGCATTGCGCGATCGAAGACATGACGGTTGAAGATCCGCCGATGGAGGATGTCATCCGGGCGGTCTACGAAGGCGGGAGCGGCCGTCCGCCGGCGGAGGAGGGGGCGGCGTCATGATGCCGGTTATGGCCAAGCTGCACAAATACCGGGCGGTCGGGATCATCGCGGTCAGGCAGCAGCTGCAGTACCGGGTCGATTGTGTCGTGCGGGCGCTGTTTCTGCTCCTCATTCTGTTCATTTTCATCCATCTGTGGAAGGCGGCGTACGCTTCGAGCGGGACGGAGATGATCGAAGGGTTCGCGCTGAACCAGATCATCTGGTACCTCGTCTTCGCGGAAGCCGTCACGATGGCCTGCCCGCAGCTGTGCATCCGGATCGAGGACGAGGTGAAGCAGGGCGAGGTGGCGGTCCGGCTCATCCGGCCCATCGCCTACAACGGGTTTCATTACATGACGTATCTGGCGGAAGCGGGCGTCCGCTTCCTCGTCCAGCTCGCCGCGGGGAGCGCGATCGCCTGGGCCTACATGGGGCCGCCGGCCTTCGGCTGGGGCTGGGCCGGGCTCGCCGCGCTGCTGCCCGGAGCGTTCACCGTCGCGTTCCTGCTCAATCTGGCCGTCGCGCTGCTCGCCTTCTGGGTCGAGGAGACACGCGGCATGGAGTTCGTCCTGCAGAAGCTGAATTTCACGGCCGGCGGCATGCTGCTGCCGCTCGAACTGATGCCGGACTGGCTGGAACGCGTCTGCGGGTGGCTGCCGTTCCAGGCGGTGCTCTATTTCCCGGCCCGCATGGGCGTCGCGTTCGACGGCGGGCGGCTCGCCGCATTTCTGCTGACGCAGTGGGGCTGGGCCGCTGCGCTTGCGGTGCTGTGCGCGTTCATCTATCGGAGAGGAGTGCGGAAGCTGAATGTCAACGGCGGTTAGGCTGTCCGGCGGCCGCGGGAGCCGCGTCCGGCGCGCAGCCGGCATCTTGCGGTACGTGCTGACGTGCTGGAAGCTGAATCTGGCCGCCGCGATGGAGTATCGGGCCAGCTTCTTCATGCTGGCGGTCATGATGTTCGTGAACAACTGCATCTGGCTCGTGTTCTGGGCGATTTTCTTCGCACGCTTTCCGGCCGTGAACGGCTGGGATCTGCGGGACGTCATGCTGCTGTGGGGCATCAGCGCGGGCGGATTCGGCTGGTCGAACGTGCTGTTCGGCAATTACCCCCGCATCGCGCCCATCGTGGCGAACGGCGAGCTGGATGTGTTCCTGACGCAGCCGAAACCGCTGCTGCTGGGCGTGCTGGTCAGCCGCATGTCGCTGACGGCGATGGGCGACTTCCTGTTCGGCGTCGCGATCTACGCCCTGGCCGGCGAACATACGCTGATCGGCGCCGCGAAATATGCGCTGGGGCTCCTGATCAGCGGCCTGCTGTTCCTGTTCGTGACGCTCGCCGCCGGCACGCTGGCGTTCTTCTTCGGCCAGGCGGAAGGGATGGCTTCCCAGCTCTTTAACGGTCTGGTCGCGCTCAGCACGTATCCGACGGATATTTTCAAGGGAACGGCGCGGATCGTCCTGTTCACGGTGCTGCCGGCCGGCTTCATCAGCTACGCGCCAATCGGTCTGCTCCGGCGGTTCGACGGGACGACTTGAGAAGTTCGTCATGGGTCCCTTGTTCGACTAGTTCTCCGTCTTTCAACACGAGAATGTGATCTGCGATTTTACAACTGCCCAGCCTATGAGAAATCAACAGCGTGATTTTGCCCTCAGACAACTCGGCAAATCTTTTGTACAGAGATTGTTCCGCTATCGGATCCATTGAAGCTGTAGGTTCATCCAGTACGATGATTTCACTCTCTTTGAAAAATGCGCGTCCGAGAGCCAGCTTCTGCCATTGTCCTACTGACAATTCCGTGCCGCCTTCGAATTCGGGTCCAAGCCGCGTATCAAACCCATCGGGGAGGGACGAGATGACTTCTGATGCCCCAGAACGTGCAGCCGCCATTTCAAGTGCAGTTTGGTCCGACAAGCGCCCGATATCGCCATACCCGATGTTTTCCCTTGGAGTATTATATAAACGGAGAAAGTCTTGAAATACGGCAGCGATGTTTCGATATAACGCCGATTTGTCTATATTCTTTAAATCTACTCCGTCATATTCAATCTTGCCAGAGTATGACGAATACAGTCCGATCAGGCAATTTACGAGCGTGCTTTTTCCTGCTCCGTTTTCGCCGACAATTGCTACAGTTTGGTTCGGTTTAATATGCAGCGATATATTCTTAAGGGTGTATTCCGAACGGTTAGGATAACGGAATGACAAGTTGTTCACGGTAATTCCTTTTGTAATTGGGCCTTTGAAGGCCTGCAACGCGGCAGCAATTTCGCTGTTCTGTCCTTCTTCGTTGGTGTCCATGAACAGGAAAAATTCATTCATCATCAACGCGTCTTCGTACAAGGATGAAAGTTCAAACGCCAACTTCTTTAATTGGCTCTGTGTAGAAACCAGAATTTGATAGATTGCAACAAAATGACCGACTGTCAGATTTCCGTTTATACAAACAAATATTGAATAAATCGTAAACAACATCCCCAGCAAACTTTGAATGCTTTCGACGGCGGAGCGGGCTTTAAACGATCTGCGTTCAACCTTTTTTTGTTCCGCAGCATTGTTCCAATAGATGGCGCTCCACTCTTTCAACAGCGTTTGGCCAAGGTTATAAATACGCAATTCTTTTGCAGATGATCGGTTGGTCAATAAGTCGAACAAATATTGCATGCGGCGGGTGAAAGGCGTTTGGAGACGGAGCAGCCAAAATTTCCATTTTCCAATCTTCATGTTGACCCATAGCGACGGGATCATATACAAAATGATGGCCACGGTTAATAGCGTATCAAATTGACCAATCAGCACAATGAACGAAATCAATGTCACAAGAGACTGACCGGCAGAAAACAGAAAATCGATCACCCGTTGGCCGCTGAATGTAATCGTTGATCTTGCTCTTTGAAGCTGATCGTAGAATTGTGAATCATCGAATCGAATAACGGGGAACAAGACGGTTTTCTCAGCCAGCATTCCTTCCATTCGATAGCCGGTCTTCTGCTGGAGCAATAGGGTTATATATTGGTTCAACAGTTCTATTAAAACCGCAAAAATGCCGATAATAAAGATGACAACAAGCACGGTTATACAGTCTCGCATGTTGCCCGCTTGGTTCAATAAGGACGCGACACTGTTCGTCAGTTCTTTCGTCAGATCGATCTGCAAAGTCGGAAGCACTGCAGCAACAAACTTGAAAATCAGCAAAGATAAGCACACGACAGGGGCGGTACGCATGGCAAGAGCAATTGACTTGGCGAGAGTTGTGAAGACTTTACGTGTTCGAATCATGGCAAGTATGCATCCTGTTCATGCTCGAATGAGTCAGGTTCTCGATCGAACTTCCTGTGATGCCAGAGTAGCAATTGGATCATGAGTCCTCCCGGTATGAGATGAATGGATGATTATGTGAAGAGACTAGAAGCCGAATCCGACTTCTAGTCTCTTCGTGCAAAATAGCCGGTGTTGTCAACAATCGCAAGATTGATTGCAGATGCGGCCGGTGCTATCGATAGAGACTCTGAGTTGCTTGTAGGAATTATTCGCATAGCACGTGCCGCTGCAATACCACGTTCCGCCGGTGCACATTCATATTCACCTCCTTTCAAAAAACTAAGCTTCTCGGAAATTCATTTCCGTTGTGGACTCTAGCTTTCTGGCCAGGGTCCTTTATTGTTTCACCCCCAAAATAGGGATGCGAACAAACTTTCCTCTTGACATTTTCGAAACTCCCCAACAATCGCCGAGAAGGCATTTTTTTACTGCCTATCTCTAGAAAATTGGGTGATTGTGTGAAAATCGTTTCTCGTTCTCACCAGGACTACTTGACCTTCGTAAGCGATCAACTGCGCAAGGAGTTCGACACCCCGGAAGCCATGTTGTTCTTGCAACACTTCTATCGCGACTTGATCTTCTGGATCACGCCGATCGATCTGTCCGCCACCGCTTCCTTGATGCGTTCGGCTTACTCCTCCAATCCCAGAGGCCGCAAGCCCCACGATCCCGCCGACATGCTCCGCTGCATGTTGCTCTTCACCAAGCTCGGGCTCAGTGTCGATGACGGAGTCGTCGCGCTGCGAACGACGCCGGTCTATGCCATTGTCTGCGGCTTTAAACCCGGTGAGACGCCGGGTGTCGGAACGTTCTACGACTTTTTCCCCCGGCTTTGGCGGGCATCCACTCCGCATAAGACCGGGCGCGTCAAACGCCGCTTGAAGAAGCCGCGGAAGAA
The DNA here is from genome assembly GCF_000227705.2 of Thermobacillus composti KWC4. Taxonomy (GTDB): domain Bacteria; phylum Bacillota; class Bacilli; order Paenibacillales; family Paenibacillaceae; genus Thermobacillus; species Thermobacillus xylanilyticus. The sequence goes on along the minus strand of NC_019897.1, from coordinate 3,488,196 downwards.
GGGCAAAAAGAACGAAAAGCAAGAGCCCAAAAACCCCAAGATTACGGAGAAACTCGTCTCCCGCATCCTGCGCGAGGGCAAGATCCACTACGCCCCCAAGGAGCACGACCTGCTGCAACAGTTGTTCCAATCCCTGTTTGTCCTGCCTTCTGCGGCAAAAGGATTGCTTGGCGATACGAGCGCTTTCCGCGTCATCGGCGACGGATCTCCGGTTGAAACCGGCGCGCGTTCGTACGGCAAGTTCCTTTGCGATTGCCGCAAGTCGGGCAACTGGAAATGCTCCTGCAAACGGCAATTTTCCGATCCGGATGCCGATTGGGGCTGGGACAGCTATCGCGAGAAATATTACTACGGGCGTACGCTCTACATGTTCACCGCAGCCGACAGTCCTTACAATTTGCCCGTGTACCCGCGATTGTTTCGCGCCAGCCAACATGACTCGGTGTCATGGATCTGCGGCTACCGCGAGCTGCGTCACTGGTACTCGGACTGGAAGGTGGGAGAGGCGCTCCTGGATTCGGCCCACGACGCCCTCCCGATCTATACCATGCTGGAACACGATGATGTTTCCGCCATCATCGACCTGAATCTCAGGCGTTCCGGGCATACGGTATACAATGAAATGAAAATTGGCTCCGATGGCGTTCCTGTCTGCCCCATTGGACGCAAGATGGTCTGCTGGGGCAAGTGTTCCGGGCGACAGCGCATCAAATGGCGCTGTCCCGCCAAAGTCGGCAAATGGGAATGCCCGACTCCCTGCTCGCCTTCCGATTATGGAAGAACGTTCTACACATCCACCGCGGATAACCCGCGCCTGTTCCCGCGCATCCGCCGTGACAGCAAGGAATGGAGAAAGCGTTACGCGCTGCGAACCGGAGTGGAGCGTTGCATCAAGCGCCAGAAAGTCGATTACAACCTGGAAGCTTCGCGCGGGCGCAGTTCCCGCCACTGGAACATTCGCGTGTACTTGATCGCCATGTGCCAGCATGCCGACGCGTGGCTGGAAGAAGCGAAGAAGCAGAAGCAGCTCGTCTCTGTCGAGCAATGGCTGGAAGGCTTGGCGGCAGCTTAACGCCAAAGGACTTCATAGCATTTTTTAAAAAATGCCCTTTTGAGGGTTCTTTGGCATGCACATTCTTGAAAACAGCTTTCATAGGCGCCGCTTCATCGACATTTCTGCCTCATTCACCCCTCATTCGGACTCAGAACGACTGCTTAATTCCGAGCTCCTATAAAACGTCGTTTACGAGCACATCAGCTTGCCTCTGACAACATTCGTTCCATATAAGAGCCTTCGAACAATAAGAGATCCAGCATCTCACCTGTAGGGATCCCTCCTTTTGCACAGATGGTTCCGTCACGGGAGACATAGTATGCGAATGGAAAGATGTTCACTTTCGTATGAGTGAGCGTCTCTTGATCAGCATGGAAGACCGGGACGCGTATGGCGTGTTCTGTGATTTTGGTGGTAATGGCATCTGTATTGCCTTCGACGAACAGCAGCAAATTCACGTCATGATTCTCTGCAAACCCCGAGACTACAGGATATATTGCGTTGCATACGCTGCATCCGGCAGATGTGAAGAGCATGATGGCGGGCTTGCCGGAATCGAGTTCCTCCCTCAGCCAACGATTGTTCATGGATCGAATTTGAAGTTCTGGAAACTGATCTTTGACGGGCAGCCCGTAACTCTGTAATTGCAGCACTTGTTCTTTTGGTTTCATTGCCGGTGAATTCAAGTAGGATAGTACGAGCAGCAACACAACCGACCATAGTACGAAATGGGAAATGAATTCTACAGATTCCATTGAAAACTCACCTTGTCAGCCCGTTTGTTTTGTGACGGAGTGTTTCACAATACTGGATGTCAAAATGTAAATCACGATATAGCCTATTGATGTAAACGCTTGGTATACAAGTTGCTGAGCAGGGATAGTGTCAATTGTTATTGATTCGACAATCAGCAAGTAAAGGATCATCCCGATCAAAACGACCAGACGAATTAACGTGGAAACGCCCATTTTCTCGGGCAAAAGATTACCGAAGCAGTTGCAATCGGGTTGTTTTTTCTGGTAAACGGCTCTGCTGACGACTGCAGCAAACGCGATGAACAAAAGAAGTACCGCAACTTGTCCGACCATCTGCACTGGAGGAATAATAAGAAAAAGACCGAGAATAAGTTCTAAGGCGGGAACCAACCAGCCCAAAATTTTAATTTGGTTTCGTTTCACGCCGATTTCGAACAGTGTTTTTTGGAAGTTTTTTCGCGAAACAAACTTGGATATCGAGGAAATGATCAAGATGCCTGATAAGACCAGCGTGATGTATATGGAGACCATGAAAATCCCCCTTTTTCACGAATAATTGAATTGTCGTAACCAAGAACAATCATACAATACACCGATTATTTTGTTACCGCTTACATTTTGTGATTATGGTGAAAATGTAATTGCGTATTAACCACAGTTTATTTGCGGAAAAAACCATATAAATAACAAAAAGAGAAAATACGGTTCTCGTTGTTTGCAATGGAATCATAGTATAAACTAACTATTAAGTATAGATTCATCCAGTATTGAGAGGGAAGGAGGCCTAATATGAGGGTGCGGGATCTGCACATATAGCAGATCAAGTAGAACGACAAAATCTACCGCGGGGGTATTACAATGTTAAGAACGTATATCCTGATTGCCGCAGCAGCGCTTCTGCTGGCTGCCTGCCAGTCCGCCTTGCCTGTACAGCCGAATGCAGAGGAACCGACTTATACCGGCACGCTGCGGGTCGGGCTGCATGGCGAGCGATGGGCCCGCGACCCGTATCCGGCGGGCGCTGACGGCTGGGCCAATCAGACGCTGCAGGAACGGTCGAAGATGTTCATGGAACAATATCCGGGCGTGGAAATCGAGTTCGTCAACGTGGCGTACGACCGGAATTTCGAGCAGATTCTGGCGGATCCGGGGCTTATGCCGGATATTCTCGAACTGACCGTGTTCGAAGCCCGTCTCGTGCGGGATCGCATCGAAAGTCTGGCGCAGCGGATCGAAGCAGAAGCGGTACGCTGGCAGGGCGATTACATGAACGTGATCGAGCTTGCGAAGGTGGACGGCGACTCGATCCTGCTGCCGCTGACAAGCGACCCGTTGCTGGTGTTCTACGAGACGAATGTGCTGGCGTCGAACGGGGTGCCGCTGCCGGAGGAAGGATGGACGCTGGTTGATTTCGCGGCGGCCGGCCAGCAGTTGACCCAAGCCGGTCATGGGGTCGGGCATGCGTTGACGCTGAATGCGATGGAACCGTTCATCAACGGGCTCGGCGGGCAATTTATGAGCGCGGACGGCCGGATAACCGGAGTGTTCGACAGTGAAGCGTCGGTGCAGGCGTTCGTCCGCTATGCGGAACTGCTGCAGGCTGCATCTGGAGACGGACAGGCTCCTTCCGGCCCGGTCGAAACGGTGCTCCGCGTCGAGCGGGCGTCGAGCACCAGCAGCACGCTCGGACGGTATTCCGCCGCGCCGCTGCCCGATGCGCCGGACGGCAAGCGATACAACAACGCGCTTATGACCGGACTTGCGATCCTGAAGGATTCCCGCCAGCATGAACTGGCCTGGGAATATATGCGGTATGTGCTCGGGGAAAGCAGCGACGAAGCGCTGGACAACGTCGTCCTGTATACGTTGGAGAAGTTCGGCCGCACGCTCAATTTCCGCAACGGGCAGGAAGCGCCGCAGGTGTTCGAGGATACGAAACGCTGGATGCGGCACGAGATCACGTTCGCTCCGCCCGCCGCGTTCGATTTGGTCTGGTATGACGGCAACCGGGAAGGGCTGGCGCCGCAGCGGCCGCTTCAGCAATTGTACGGCTATACGAATGCCGAGGCGGCAAAGTCCGATCTTGCCTTGTGGGCGCAGGAACTGCAGGCGCATGCGGAGGCGTTGTCTGCGCCGTAACGTTGGCGCGGCGGCTTGAGCTGGGGGAATTTTGGGAAGGAGTTGTTCGTATGAGCGTACGCATGAAGACGGCGGCCGCTCTCTTCACTGCGATGCTGTTATTGGCCGCCTGCCAGTCCGGCATAGTGCAGCCGGATGCAACGGAAACGTCCTGCAGCGGCACGCTGCGGGTCGCACTGTTCGGCGGATATTCCTTCCAATCGACGCCTTATCCGGCCGGAAACAAGCCTTATCCGATCCACGACCGGATAAAGGCTTTCATGGAGCAAAACCCGAATGTACAGATTGAAGTGACGGACTTCCCTTCCCTTTCTGCGAAGCCGACCGCCGTCCGGGAGGCGCTGGACGATCCGGACGGGTATGACATCATCGAGATGAACATTCATGAAGCGCGGCTCGCCGGAAACGGACGTCTGTCCAGCCTGGAGAGCCGCATTCAGGAGAATAAGCCGCGATGGGACGGCGATTACGCGAAAGTGATCGAACAGGCCGAGATCGACGGCATACCTTATCTATTGCCGGTTCGAAGCGATCCGATGATGGTCTACTACGATCGGCTGGCTTTTGCACAGCTTGGCCTGCCCGAACCCCGGGAAGGATGGCCGCTGGAGGAATTCGCATCCGCTGCGAATCGGCTGGCGGAAGCGGGCTTGTCTGTCGCATTCCGATCGATTTCAACTCGGCGGAGCCCATCATCCGCGGACTCGGAGGCGTGTACACGTCACCTGATTATCAGGACATCGAAGTTTATCTGGACAGCGGCGAGACCGTCGAGGCTTTCGTCCAGTATGCCCGCATGATGCCCGGACACTTCGTAAGCGGAGCGTTGCTTTTCCCGAATCGGGTGGCTTCCCTGGGAATGGTGCGCGCCACCGAGATGCATCATGTTATCCGCTCCGATGCGGGCGACTACCGGATGGTTCCCTTACCGGTTTCGCCGTCTGGCGAACGATGGAACACATCGCTTCTGACCGGGCTTGCCATCCCGGCAAGTTCCAACCAGCAGGAGTTGGCCTGGGCGCTGATGTCCTTCATCGTCGGGGACACCAGCGAGGCCGCCATGGATTTCCTGGCGCGCAATACGCTTGAAGTTCATCACCAGGTCTATCGCGACGAACCGGATCCGCGCGACGACGAGTTGCGGGCGTGGATCCGAAGCGAAGCAGTCACGGCCGCCCCGGCTTCTTTCGATCTGTTCATGACCCTAAACGGTGCGTACGACGCGAATTATCCGTATCCGTCTCAGCGAATCGGCGATTATAACGATTCTGCGATCGTGCGAGAAGACTTGAACCTGGCGGCGCAGTTCCGTTAGTTTAGTTATCGGTTAGGATGCATATTTGACAAGATAAGGTCTCTCAGTTCCGCTAGGATGGCGGATTGAAGCCAGCGCTAATGGATACATCTTAAGCGGAATCGATCTCCTTCCACTCCCCGTGCAACCCCACCGCCCGGCTGTGCTATAATGGAGAAGACCGTTCCAGGCCGGCCCGCGCCCGAAGAACGGACGGCCATCGGACGAACACGGAAGGAGCATTCCCGAGATGGAACTGAAATCGCTGTGGCGCCTGCACGGTTTCGATGTCGGACAAGTCCGGCCGGAGACCATCGCGGCACCCGGTCTGGACGACCGGTTCTGGATGACGGCCGCCGTGCCGGGCGACGTCCACACGACGCTCATCGAGCGCGGCGTCATCGACCACCCTTACTACGGTCACAACGATCAGAAATGCCGCTGGATCGAACAGAAGGAATGGTGGTACCGGACGCAGTTCGAGTACGCGAAGACGGAGGAGCCGGGTACGCGATACGAACTGACGTTCGAAGGACTGGACACGTTCGCCACCATATTCCTGAACGGACGGGAGATCGGCAGCACGGACAACATGCTGCGAGCGTTCACGTTCGACGTGACGCGGGTTCTGGTGAACGGCAAGAACACGATCGCGGTCAAATTCGATCCGGTCAGCCTGCACAACAAGGACAAAGAACAGTTCCAATGGTCGTCCTACACGAAAGAGCGCCCCTGGATCCGCAAGGCGGCGATGAACTTCGGCTGGGACTGGGGCCCGCGCATGATGACGACGGGCATCTGGGGCCGCGTGCGGCTCGAGAAGAAGCGGTTCGCCAGGCTGGACAGCGTCTACGCCCGGACGATGTCCATTGACGGCGGGGAGGCCGTCGTGCGCATCGATGCCGAAGCGACCGCGTTCCGCGGATTCCGGGACCGCCGTCTGACGTGCGAAGTGTCGCTCGTCGACCGGGAAGGCCGCGCCGCGGCAGCCGGCACGATCGCCCTCGAAGGCGGCAAGGGCGCTGCGGAACTTCGCGTGGCGAATCCGCATCTGTGGTGGACCCACGATCTCGGCGAGCCGTATCTGTACCGGCTTGAAGCGAAGCTGCTCGTGGACGGCGAGGAGACCGACCGTTACGAGGCGCCGTTCGGCATCCGCACGATCGAACTGATGCTGAAGGATGACGCCGGCCACAACGCCTTCGCGTTCAAGCTGAACGGCGTGAAACTTTTTGCGAAGGGGACGAACTGGATTCCGGCGGACCACTACATCGGGTCCATTCCGGACCAGCGCTACCGCGACCTGATCGATCTGGCGGTGTCGTCCCATCAGAACATGCTGCGGGTATGGGCCGGCGGCATTTACGAGAAGGACGTCTTCTACGATGAATGCGACCGGCGCGGCGTGCTCGTCTGGCAGGACTTCTGCTTCGCGAACGCGCTGTTCCCGGATTTCAACAAGAACTTCATGGACAACGTCCGCGCCGAAGTCGAGTACAATGTGCGCCGGCTGCGCAACCGCGCCTCGCTCGCGCTCTGGTGCGGCAACAACGAGATCGACTGGCTCGTCGACATGAAGACGTCGGGCGGCGACATCGACTGCCCGTTCTGGGGCGAGACGATCTACCACGAACTGATCCCGGACGTGCTGGAGCAGCTCGACCCGAGCCGGCCGTACTGGCCGTCTTCGCCGTACGGCGGCAACGACGCCAACGACCCGGACGAGGGCGACCGCCACAATTGGCAGGTCTGGCACGGCTCGGTCTATCCGCGCAAGTTCGGCGAGCCGCCGATTCTCGATTACAGCGTGCAGGGCGTCAGCTTCAAGAACTACAAAAAAGACTTCGCCCTGTTCAGCAGCGAGTTCGGCATGCACGCCTCGGCGAACCGGTACACCCTGCAGAAATGGATCCCGGCCGACCAGTTCTACTGGGGCAGCGTCGAGATGGCGTACCGGAACAAGGACACCGCCCATCAGAAAGGCATCCTGCTGATGGAAGGCTACACCGGCATTCCGAAGGACATCGAGGAGTACATGAACTTCTCCATGCTGACGCAGGCCGAAGGCTTGAAGTACGGCATCGAGCATTATCGGCGGAACAAGCACCGGACGAGCGGCTCGCTCATCTGGCAGCTGGGTGACAGCTGGCCGGGGACGAGCTGGTCGATCATCGACTACGAGCTGCTGCCGAAGGCGGCGTACTACTACGCGAAGACGTTCTATCATCCGGTGCTGCTCTCGATCGACCACGAACCGGGCGATCCGCTGAAAATCTGGGTCGTGAACGATACGCTTGACGCGCTGATGGGAAAGGTAAAGCTCTCGGTGTACGACTTCGCAGGCTCCTTGCTCGGCGAGCACGAGTGGCAGGCCGATGTACCGGCGGGCGGCGCGGTGCAGATCGGCGAACTTGCGGAGCAGGATGCGATTCTGACCGGCCGGCCCGAACAAGTTTACGTCCGCCTGACGGCGGAAGGGTTCACGGCCCCGGCGAACGGCTATTTCCTCCGCGATCACAAGGACCTCTTGTTGCCGCAGGCTGCGGTCCGCGTGGCGAAGGCTGGAGCAGAAGGCGAGGTCGCGGTGACGGTCGAGGGCGGGCTGGCCCGCATGGTGAAGCTGGAACTTCCGGCCGGCAATATCCGGTTCAGCGACAACTATTTCGACTTGCTGCCGGGTGAATCGCGCACGGTGCGCATTACGCGCGCAGACGGTACGCCGGCGGATTTGACGGGGTTAAGGGTCAGCGCCGTTAACAGTCGGCAGGCCGAAACATTAAACGGATGAAATGAATAGCCGAGACGTTTACGAAGCCGGACGCGTTTTCGCGTCCGGTTTTCGGTCTATGCTTGTGCAATCAGAGGGCAGCATATTCCGGGCAACATCCAGTCGCTCCATGGCCTTGTATTTCAGCGGCAGTCTGCAGCCGAAACATTGAAACGAAGTCAAACCATAACTTACAAGTAAACTATTTACAAAATACTAACAATTGGTTAACCTATTTAATGGAGTATATTTTACAACAAGGAGGTTAGGCGTCGATTCAATCTACCATTTCATTTTAGAAGGGGGATAATGATGAGTAATGAGTTGACGAGACGTGAGCCGGAAGAAGCGGTTAAAGTCATGGTCATCGATGTCCTGCCTTCCGTTATCGAAGGAACACGACGTCTGCTCGAGATGGATCCGCGTTTTAATGTATGGGGGTATACCGAGGTTGATCGAGCAATAGCCGAACTCGCCGTCCGAGACTTCTACTGCATCTTAATTGATCTGTCATTTCCAAATGTAATCAATGCGATCAAAAAGTTAAGCGCTTACAATCCGCTGGTGTTTGTCTATACGGATGAAGATCCATCACCGTACTTTAATAGGTTGGTCGATGCAGGTGTCATGGGTTTCATTTACAAGACGAGTGACAGCAATCAATTGTTGCAGGAATTGAGTCAAGCGTTGCGTGGCCAATCGAATATTCCGATCCGACTGCTTCGCGAACTACGGAGGATAGTTGCTTACATTGAGGATGGAAAGGGGATGAAACGGGAAGCGATCACGGAACGTGAAGAGCAGGTGCTTCAATACCTTGCATTGGGATATACGTTACGTGAAATTGCTGGAACGTTGTATGTGAGCTTGCGTTCTATTGAGAAGACAATCGCCGACCTTTACCGGAAATTCGGAGTATCGTCCCGAAGAGAATTGTTGCAGAAAGCACGACAAGCCAAGCTACTGCCGCAAGTCAGTTTATAATCGGCAGAAGAGCATGGTAGATAAGCTTATCTGTGCTTTTCTTATTTATACCATTCGGCTTGTGCACGGTACATGCGGCTGTATTCGCCGCCCAGTTTGAGTAATTCGTCATGATTACCCTGCTCGACGAGTTCGCCGTCCTTCAGCACGAGAATATGATCGGCAATCCGGCAGCTTCCGAGCCGATGAGAGATCAGAAACGTCATTTTGCCTTCGGACAATTCTGCGAATTTTCGGAAAAGCGCTTCTTCAGCCAGAGGATCCATCGAGGCGGTAGGTTCGTCCAAGACAATAATCGGGCTATTTTTAAAGAACGATCTGGCCAAGGCGAGCTTCTGCCATTGACCGACTGACAGTTCCGTACCGCCTTCGAACGCTGGACCCAGCAATGTATCGAATCTTGCCGGGAGAGAGTCGATCACTTCGGAAGCGCCGGAACGGGCGGCGGCCGTCTCCATGGCGGCGAAGTCCGATAATCGGTTGACGTCGCCGTAACCGATGTTCTCTTTCGGTGTGGACTGGAAGCGAAGGAAGTCTTGAAATACGACGGCGACTTGCTCGTGGAATGAAGAAGGATCAATCTCCTTCAGTTCGACGCCGTCATATTCGATTCTGCCCGCATAATTCCGGTATAGACCAATCAGGCAATTAACCAGTGTACTTTTCCCAGAACCGTTTTCGCCCACAATAGCAACAGTCTGGTTCGGTTTAATTGTAAACGTAATATTTTTCAAAACGGGAGCCGGACTGGTCGGGTAACGAAAGCTTAAATTTTTAACAGCGATTCCTTGCATGAGATGCCCATTGAACTTGTGCATGGATACAGGCGAACGTAGGTCTGTCTCAGTATCTTCGGTATCCAGGAAGACGTAAAACTCATTCATGATTAACGCATCCTCATATAAAGATGACAGGTAGAACGCTAACATTTTCCATTGATTCTGGGCAGAGACCAGTACTTGATAAATGGCTACATAATGCCCAATGGTCAGGCCTTTACCGGCACAAATCCATACGGCATACAATGCGAAAAGAAATCCGAGCAGACTCTGCATACTTTCCAGGGCTGTCCGGGCTTTAATTGAGCGCAGTTCGACTTTGCGTTGTTCTGAGGCGTTCTTCCAATAGATGCTGCTCCATTCTTGCATGAGGGTTTGGCCGAGGTTGTAAATGCGGATCTCCTTGGCAGATGCCCGGTTCGTGAGCAAATCGAACAAATATTGTAAGCGTCGCGTGAAGGGAGTCTGGAATCGGAGTAAAACGAATTTCCATTGTCCGATTTTCACGTTTACAAGCAGAGCAGGAAGGACAACCAACAACATGGCAAGTGTCAGCAATCCATTAAAATGACTCAGGAGTACGATGAAAGATATCAGGGTTAGAATGGATTGTCCGGCTGAGAACAATTGATCAACAACCCGACTGCCGCTGTAGGAGATTGTCGATCTTGCGCGCTGCAACTGATCGTAATAAATCGCCTGATCGAGACGCGACAACGGAATCGAGACGGATTTACGGGCAAGCAAGGTTTCCATCGTGCAGCCAGTCTTTTGCTGCAAGAGGAGCGTAATATATTGTGCTGCTAATTCCATTGCAACCGAGACAAGACCGATGATGAAAATGCAGGCCAAGTAAGGCAAAACCGACTTGACCGGATTCGAGCCGGCCAGGACGGCCGATACTGTATCGGTCAAAACCTTGGTAAAGTATATTTGAATGGACGGGGCAATGGCAGAAGCAATTTTCAAGAGAAGCAAGAGCAGGAAAAGCCACGGAGAGGAGTGCCATGTAAGTAAGACAGTTCGCTTGAGCGCTTGGGCTGTCATAAAGTGTTTATTCGACATTAAAGCTGACACTACGGTCCCCCCCAGTATAGTGCAGGACGGTTAATGTTTTACTTTTCTATCCCGAAAATAATAGTCGCTAAAAAGCACAAAAAGGCCAACCCACCGTTACATCGCTTCAAATTGGAAAATGATAGGGGATTATGCGGTTTGCTCCCGTTCTTTTACCATAACGTCATATCCTAACATTTCCAACTTCCGTATCGCTTGTCGGGCCATCTGTTCACGCCGGCGTTCTTCGTAATAATGAGGCCCCAGTTCGTTGTAAACCTGTTTTTCCTTTAGCAGATGGTAGACGATGGTCAGGATCCGATGGGCCACCGCCACAGCCGCCCGATTGGCCCCTCGTCTGGCGGCAATGCGATGATATAGACTGGACAGATACGTGTGTTTCGTTCGGACTGCTGCCCGTGCCGCCTCGATGAGAGCGCTCCGAAGCTTCGGATTCCCTTTGGTCGTTCGCCCGGACTTTCGTTTCCCAGCACTTTCGTTGTTCCCTGGAGCCACCCCCGCCCACGAACACAAATGAGCGGCAGACGGAAAGCGGCTCATGTCGGTCCCCGTTTCAGCGACAATTTGTTCCGCCGTCCGCCGGGCCACCCCGGGAATGGTGTCCAGCCGCTCCAGGTCTTCCTCAAAAGGGAGCATCCGCCTCTTGATCTCCTCGTCCAACTGTTGAATCAGCGCGTCCAGTTCATCGACGTGCCGCAGTTGGGTTTGGAGCATCAACCGTTGGTGCGGGCCGATCAGTCCTTTGAGCGCGCGCTGGAGATCCGCTTTCTTGTTCTTCAGACGCCGAAGTGCCAACTCCGACAAGGATTCCGGATCAACGTTACCGGCTATCAGCGCTTCGATCATCGCACGCGCCGATTTGCCCAGAATATCGCTGGCTACCGACGACAGTTTGATGTTGGCGCCTTCCAGCACTTTCTGAATCCGGTTGACTTCTCGTGCCCGCTCCTCGATCAGACTACGGCGGTATCGGATCAACTCGCGAAGCTCCCGTTGATCACGCGGCGGAATGAAGCTGCCTCGGAGCAATCCAAGCCGGAGCAACGAAGCGATCCACTCGGCATCCTTCACATCGGTTTTTCGTCCGGGAACATGCTTGATATGTTGCGCATTGACGACCAAGGTTTGAATCTCTTCCGTCTCCAACAGGTTATAGACGGGTTTCCAGTAGGAACCGGTGCTTTCCATGGCGGCGTGGGTGCAACCTTTGCTCTTGATCCAGTCCACCATCTGCAACAGATCGTCGGTCATGGTCGAGAATGTGCGGATTTCTTTCTCGTCCGGCGTGATAATGCAGGCCACGACCGTCTTTTTGTGGACATCCAGTCCACAGACATGGCTGTAGACGACATCCATGATGGACAATCTCCTTGCGGCTTTGTCGATTGAGGGCTGGTGCAACGACCACACATGGGCCATTCTATCCCGCGTGCTTCCCGAGGGAGCGACAATCTGTGGTGCACCTGGTCGTTGGGGTCCGTCTAAGAGTCGGGCTCGCAGCACCAAGAAACAACGACCTCCCTCCACCAGCCGCAGGAATATTGTACCGCATTCGTCCATTTTCATCATCTGCTGGTGCCGCATTAGCGGCATGGGGGTCTAAGATTCATTAAACCGAACTTTGACACTGAAGGTTCTTGAAAGTGAACAAAGACCAGAAGCCGAGCTTCCAGCCTTTGTTCCTTGACATCATACGCACTCGCAGTATTGCGCGCAGGTTCTGCCCGTGTAGTAATCAACGTAGGTCCTCACGTACTTGTTGTTCCCACAGGGCGTGCTGGTGCAATATCTTGTCGTCACTCTGCACTCTTCCATTTGACTCACCTCCTTTCAAGAGGGCGCTGGCATGGTGTGTAATCGACTTAACCGGCCGACAGCCATTGCGTTTCCGCATGCAAACCTTCGATCAACAAGAGCTCCAGCGCATCCGCATCGGGGATTCCACCTTTGGCGGAAATGATTCCCGCGCCGGACAGATAGTAAGCGAATGGGAAAATCGTTACGTTTAATCGATCCAGAGTGTCATCTTCCAAATGGAAAATAGGAATTCGAATGTCGTGTTCCCGAATTTTATGTTCAATAGCTGTTATGCTACCTTCTACGAAGAGCAGGAGGTTGACATCCTTTCGGTCCGCATATGCGTTTAGCAACGGATATAATCCGTTGCAGGCTTGACATCCGACTGAGGTAAACAGAAGTACAGATGGCTTTCCTGTGCCGGTTTTGTCACGTATGGAATCGCCATTAAATGACTGGATGTCAAGCATCGGCAATTTTTGTTGCAGCGGCAATCCGAAATTCTGCAAATCCAGCCTGTTCTTCCGTTTCCATGGTTGCGGCATATGCATGTATCCGACGACAAGCAACAATACGACAATCCACAGTGTAATGTGGGATACAAGCTCAGCGTTTATCACTTCTGCTGCCTCCTTCTCTTATGAGGCTCTCAAGGCTTTAAATTGACGAATGACCTGAGCGGACAGGATGTAGATTGCAAACCATCCGGTTGAAGCTAGGACCTGAAAGATCAGTTGTTCAACTGGCAGCGCATATAGTTCGACCGGCTCGGAGGCGATAAGGAACACCGTTACTCCGATGAGTACGATCAAACGAATAAGCGTTGACGTGCCGAGTTTTTCGGGAAGGAAACTTCCAAAGCAGTTACAGTCGGTATCGGTTTTCTTAATGATGGCTTTGCCGACCACAGCGGTAAATCCGAGCAGTAGGATAAGCATCGTGATTTGACCTGAACGTTGTCCGCCAGGTACGACCAGAAGCAAAGCCGTTAATATTTCAATGGAGGGAATAAACCACCCCAAGAGGCGTACCTGTCTTCCCCGTATGCCCAGTTGAATCAATGTTCGATGAAATGTTTTCGGAGAGACGAATTTGGACACGGACGATGTCAGGAATATGACAGCCATGAGAAAAGTAAGATATGAGGCCACGAAGTTCCCTCCCTCTATATCGAAGCGCTTTCATCTTTTTAATCCCATTATACCCTGCGTTTTTATTCTTGTATCCGAACAGTTTGATCGCAATAGTCGAGAAAAATGAGCTATAAAACCGCACTTAATTAGCGGAAGACCTTAAGTATAATAGGAATATAATTAAATAATGGGATCATTGTTATTAAATTTACAATCTTGTAGAGGGGGAGCCCAATGATAAAGCGTAACCTTCTGACGCTAATTCTGCTGCCGTTGCTTCTTCTGACAGCGTGCCAATCTACACTGACCCTTCAGCAGGAGGAAGAAAAGACGTATACCGGCACTCTTCGGATCGGTACTCACGTATTTCCGCCGATGACCAAGCCGTACTCCCCTGTGAGCACCAGCTTTGCCGAGGTTTGGGACGAACGGTCGCTGGCTTTTATGGAGAAGTACCCAGGCGTACAGATTGAATTCATCGGCGTAGACTACAACCAAAATTTTGAGCAACTGCTGGAGAATCCATCAGAGATGCCGGACATTATGGAACTGACGGTGAAAGAGGCATGGCTGTCCGCGCTCGATCATATCGAGAGTCTTGCGGATCGCATCGAGGAGGAAGGTCCACGTTGGAACGGCGATTATTTCAATGTAATCAAAGCAATGGAGATTAATGGAGAGTCGTACCTGCTGCCTGTCAAAAGCGCCCCGATGATCGTGTACTATCGGCCGGATCTGATGGCAGCCCATCAGATTGCCGAACCGCGTGACGGATGGACATTCGGCGAATTCGAAGAAACGCTGCGTCGTCTTGCCGCCCAAGGGCTGGGGACGCAATTGCCCGATACGCTGAACGCCATGGAACCGATCATCCGTGGGTTGGGAGGAAAGTACGCCTCGTCCGATCTGCGCGTGTCGGGCGTCCTGGACAGCGATGCGACGGCCGAGGCGTTCGCGCAATACGCGGCCATGCTTCGGGAATCGTCGTATGCCGAAGAGATGGCACTACGCGTTGTGCGCTCAACCGAGTCGCTCCGTGATATTTTTGAAAAACAGTATGCAATCGCTCCGCTGCCTTCGACGGTGGAGGGCGTGCGGTATAACGCATCGCTGATGACGGGACTTGCGATCTCGAAGCATTCACAGCAGAAAGAGCTGGCTTGGGAATTCATGAAATTTCTGCTCGGCGAATCCAGTGACGAAGCGATGGATTTCATCGTGAATCATACGCTCGAGAGTGACGGTGTGCATACCCGAATCGGCCACAATCCGATCTATGAAGAGCTGAAACAATGGATGAAGCACGAAATCACGATCAGCCAGCCGGCGACCTTTGATCTGGTATGGTACAGTGATCCATCTCGTGACAATATCGTGCCGCAGAGGACGCGTGAACAGTTGGAGCGTTACACGGATGCCGCGGCTGCTCAAGCTGATTTGACGTTGTGGGCACAGGAGATTGAGATGCGTGCTCCGTTGTTGTCGTCGGTTGTCGGAGGGAATAAGGCGGGTGGTAACGAATAAATCGCATTCCGGACGATTCGGCAGACCGATACGTTATACGAATGGAACGAACAACACGAACATCGTATTGGAAACCGCGCGCTAAGGGGCATCCGGTTTCGTCACTTCCATTCTGCCAATCTGGGAAGGAGCGGTAACATGATGAAGGGCAGATTGAAAGCGGCCTGTCTGGCTGTCCTGTCTATCGGTTTGACGGCCTGCGGGATTGAAGGGATAGTGCCGTAGGTCGATGTAGGCGAAACCTATACCGGCACGCTGCGCGTCGGATTGCATAGCCATGTATGGAAGAAGGACCCGTACCCGCCGAGGGGAAAAGCCCATGAACGCAATCACCCGTTCCACGTCCGGTCCGAGGCGTTCATGGAGAAACACCCGGGGGTGAAAATCGAGTTCATCGACGTCGATTACGAGCGGAATTTCAAGCAGCTCCTCGAGGATCCATCGCAGATGCCGGACGTGATCGAGCTGACCGTGAACGAAGCGCGCCTGCCCATGAAGGGTCGTATTGTCAATCTGGCTGATCGGATTGAAGATATGGCGGACAAGTGGCAGGGCGATTACATGACCTTGATCGAGTTTGCCGAACTGGAAGGCGAAGCGTATCTGCTGCCGATCCGGAGCGAACCGATGATGGTCTTCTATATTACCGACATCTTCGAGAACAAAGGCATTACGCCGCCCTGGGACGGGTGGACGTGGGACGATTACTTGAGCATCGGACAGCAGCTGGTGCGCGAAGGTCATGCCGTATGGAATCCGCCTTCACTGAACGAGGTCGAACCGTTCATCGTCGGATTCGGCGGGAGATACACCGACGCGAAACATCGGATTGCGGGCGTGATGGACAGTCCGGAGACGGTGAACGCATTCGTCCGCTATGCAGAAATCTTGAACGCCGTATCATCAGCCGAACAATTTACGAGCGAATCGGCCTTTATGAATCGTGGATTGATTGTCGGCAGAGCGTTAAGAATCCGGGAGGAATACGAGCGGGTATCCATCGCGCCGATCCCCGAAGCGCCGGATGGCCGGCGGTACAATAATTCGCTGATGACCGGGCTGGCTATCACGACAACGGCTCAACAGCCGGAGCTGGCCTGGGCCTATATAAAGTTCATGCTCGGCGAGTCAAGCGACGAAGCGATAGATGCCGTCGTGAACTATACGGTTGGGGCAAGCGGGGCCGACAGCTCGTTCCAACCGATCGTCCGCAAACCTGAGACCCTCGAAGAATTAAAACAGTGGCTGCGGTACGAAATTACGATCTCACCGCCCGCTTCGTTCGACTTCGCTTGGATGGATCGCGGGTCCCGCGCAAGTTCTGCGCCGGGACGTCCAATTCCGCAATATTACGCGTACACCGACGTCAATACGGCACAAGCCGACCTGACGCAATGGGCGCAGGAAATCGAAGCCTATGCGGCGACGTTCGCCGGGCAGACTGCAAGCGGCAGGTGAAGGCGAGGCGCTGAACGA
The DNA here is from genome assembly GCF_000227705.2 of Thermobacillus composti KWC4. Lineage (GTDB taxonomy): Bacteria > Bacillota > Bacilli > Paenibacillales > Paenibacillaceae > Thermobacillus > Thermobacillus xylanilyticus. The sequence continues at coordinate 3,471,417 of NC_019897.1, read as the reverse complement.
AGTCTGCATCACGCATGAATGTCCCTGACGGCGAACGCCGCAGGGATATTTTATTGGGCAATCCTCTTCCCGGCATGTCATAATGGAAGACAGCGTATCGGACATCCGGGAGGAATACATCGTGGAGCGGGCTTACTGGAAAGTGTTAACGACTTTCGCCGCCGGGGCGGCAGGAGGCGGGCTGTTCGCGATGCTCGGCTTGCCCTTGCCGTGGATATTGGGCGCTGCGTTCGCTGTGATGGTTCTGAACACGGTGCGGCCCGGGCTGGCAGCCTGGCCGCGCCTCATGGGCGACGCCGGCGTGGCGGTCGTCGCTTACGTGCTGGGAAGCGCGATGACGTTCGAGACGGTACGGACGATCGCGCAAGGGCTGCCGGCCATGCTGCTGGCCGCAGCGCTATGGACGGCCGTCTGCACGGCGATCGGGTTGCTGTTCGCGAAGGCGACGGGCTTGAGTGTCCAAGACGGCGTGCTCGGCAGTATGCCGGGCGGACTGACGCAGATGGTGTTGCTGGCGGATCAAATGCGGGGCGCGGATGCGGGCATCGTGGCGATCATGCAGACGTCGCGCCTGATCGTCGTGCTGTATATGGTGCCGTTCCTCGCGGCGCTGTTCGCCGGCGGCCCCGCGGCGCTTGGCGGCGCGGCCGGGGCAGCGGCAGGCGGAGGAATAGGGATCGGGGCCGATGACGGAACGGCAGGGATCGCAGCGGACGGCGTCGCGGCCGCGGCTTCGGCTGCTGACGGCGTCTGGACCGGGCTGCCGCCCTGGGCCGGTTATGCCGCGCTGCCGCTCGTGCCGCTGGCCGCCTGGCTTGCCCGGCGGATTCACCTGCCGGCAGGCGAGTTCCTCGGCCCGGTGCTGGCCGTCGGCGCGCTGGCAGCCGCCGGTTTCCCGTGGCCGTCCATGCCCGCGGTGTTGCTGGCGGCGGCCCAGCTTGCCATCGGCATCTATATCGGCCAGCGCGTGCAGCCCCGCATCCTGCTGACGAACCGCAGATTCGGACCGCTCTCGCTCCTCTCCGCCTGCCTGCTCGTCGCCTTGACGGCGCTGGCGGCATGGGGATTGTCCGCGGCAGCCGGCGGATCGGTCGCGACGTGGTTCCTCGCGCTCGCGCCCGGCGGGCTCGGCGAGATGGCCGTGACGGCGCTTGTGCTGGACGCTGACGAATCCCGGGTGACGGCCTATCAGTTGTGCCGGCTCCTGTTCGTGCTGCTGGCCGCGCCGCCGCTGCTCAAGCTGGCGTTCGATCGCGGGAATCGGAAGACGGCAAGGGCGGTATCCGAGAGGCGATGAGATGCTGCTTCACCGAAGCGTTAACCCGCCCGGCTGGTTGCATCGTGATCGTTTGCGTTGAAAAATGCCTGTATCTCCGGACAACGGACGCTTATAATGTGATACGACGACACGAATTCACTGGTGCTTGTCCGGGAGGTCAAACGATCACGCATGTCTACCGCACGCAAATATACGCTATGGGCGCTCGCCTGGCCGATCTTCCTCGAACTGTTCCTGCAGTTCATGCTCGGCGCCGCCGACACGCTCATGGTCAGCCGAATATCGGACGACGCCGTAGCCGTCGTCGGCTATTCCAATCAGCTGTTCAACGGCATCTATACGATCTTCCAGGCTATTGCGGGCGGCGCGGGCATTCTGATCGCGCAGAAGCTTGGCGCCAAGCGGGAGGGCGACGCGCGGACGATTTCCGTTCTGGCCCTCTACATGGTATCGGCGGTCGCGGTCATCTTCAGCCTGCTGCTCGCGTTCAAGCCGCTCTGGTTCGCGCGGCTGCTCCGTTTTCCCGGAGAACTGTTCCCGCTGGCCGAAGTCTATATCGCGATCGTCGGCGGCGGCACGCTGCTCGTCGCGGTCATGTTCGCGCTCGGCACCGTTATCCGGAACACGGGCAATACGAAAGGGCCGATGATCGTCTCGGTCGGAATCAACGTCCTTCACGTCGCGCTGAACTATGCCTTCATCACCGGTTCGTTCGGCTTCCCCGAATGGGGGCTGACGGGCGTCGCGATCTCAACCAACGTCAGCCGGGCGATCGGCGTCGCGGTGCTGTTCTGGATGTTCCTCAGCGCGTTCGAGACGCGGATTCGCCTTCGGGATTTCCGGCGGTACGACCGCAAGCTGCTCGCCGCCGTGCTGAAAATCAGCTGGCCGCTCGGTGTCAACGGCGGGAGCTGGTGCTATTCCCAGATCGTCATTTTCGCGTTCATCGCGATACTCGGCTCCCGGGAACTCGCGGCCCGCACGTACATGAACACGCTGGAATCGTTCTGCTTCATGCTCGGCTGGGCGTTCGCCATGGCCGTGCAGATTCAGATCGCGCATCTGTACGGCGCCGGCAAGTACCGGGAAGCCTATCGCAGCGGATACCGCGCGACGCTGATCGGCCTTGCGGTCGTTACCGTCAACGCGGTCCTGCTGGTGCCGCTCGGCAAGCCCGTGCTGGGGCTCTTCACGGACAACGCCGATATTGTCCGAATGGGCGTGTCGCTGCTTCTCCTCAACATCGTCCTGCAGCCGGGCAAAATGATCAACATGGCGATGGTCAGCTCGCTCAACGCCGTAGGCGATACGCGTTTTCCGATGGTGGTCAACGTGATCGTGCAGTGGTCGGTTGCCGTCGGGCTGTCGTGTTACTTGGGGCTTCACCTCGGGTGGGGGTTGACGGGCATCTATATCGGCATGATTATGGACGAATACGTGCGCGGGGTTACCGTCACGTTGCGGTGGTGGCGGCAGAAATATTTGCGGCGCGCCGGAGGGACGGCGGCAAGCGCCGGCGCCGCGCCGCTGGCGGCGGCCGACGGCTGAGCGGAGATCGCGATGGCTCCCTTCGCCCGGGACGGGCAGAGGGAGCCTTCGTCGTGCGCGGCCGGGCATGGCGGGCCGGCTATCGCTGCGCTTTCAGGTACGTCTCGATCAGCTGCAGCGCGTTGTCGGCGCGCTCGGCGTCGCGCCGGATGCCGACGATGAAGCGGTCCTTGTGGAGCGGCAGTTCGCCGATCAGCGGGCTGTCCGTCAGATCGATGCCGTAAACATGCTCGCCGTTCTCCTCGCCGCCGAACGCCTTGACGGCGGCGTCTTCCGGGAGCAGGGAAGAGAATCTGCCGGCCGCCAATTCGTCGAGTTCCATCAGAATGCCGGTCTGCGCGAGCCAGGGATAAGTCTCGCTGTCCAGAATGTAAATGTCCGGCTTCTCCGTGGCGAGCAACACCGACGCCTTCTGGAGCATCGCGATGTCCAGTTCGCTGCGCGCTTCCAGGGAGAACGTGAGCAATTCCAGCTCCACGCGCTTCCAGTCCGGAAAATGGCCGAGCATGGCGGCTTCAAGGTTTTCCGTGTCCGCGCTGCCGTCCGGGACAAAAAACTGACCAAGCATCATACCGTACACATCGATGGGCGGCAGCGCGGCAAGACGGGCCTGTTCTTCCTTGTGCTCGATATAGGCGTTGATCCCGTATATGATGACTCCGATGAGCAGAATGGCGCCGAGCGTGTGCCATTTGTAGTAGCTGAAGAAGTGGTCGATTTTCTCGGCCAGTCCGGCGAACTGTTTGTACTTGCCGTATTGCTGCTCGGTCAGCTCCGAGACGACCTGCTTCTCTTCCTGCTCCAGGATGAAACGGTAGGCGCGCGTAATCTCCGCAAATTCGGGGCTTTCCCCGCCGCCTGCCCGGATGCGGCGCCGTTCCTGACGCAGCAGCATGTCGTAGCGTTTCTCCACCATTTCGCGTGTTGCGTCTTCGGGAAGTCCGAGCCGTTCGTACGCTGTCTTCAGATCCATCTGTCGGTTCACCTCTGGCAATTCTACGATGTCACCGGCCGCAGGTTTCACGCGGATGCAGAGACGATCACGCCGGGTCGTCTCTGGATATGTCCGGCGGACGGCCTTCGACCGGCAGGTAGAGGGTAAACGTCGTGCCTTCGCCTTGCCGGCTTTCCACCTCGATCCGCCCGCCGTGGTTCCGCATGATTCTGTAGCAGACCGTCAGTCCGAGGCCCGTGCCGTTCTCCTTCGTCGTGAAGAACGGACTGCCCAGCCGGTCCAGCTTGTCCGGAGGGATGCCGATTCCCTGGTCGGCAATCCGGATTGCGGCGGTCTCCTGATCCGCGGCGGCCTCGATCGAGAGCGTTCCGCCGTTTTCCATCGCTTCAATGCCGTTCTTCACGATGTTGATGAGCACCTGCTTGATCTGATTCTCGTCGCAATAGATATAGGCCGTCTCCGATATCGCGCGCACCGCGATCTCGACGCCGCGCATGACGGCCTGGGGCTGCAGCAGCAACACGACATGGCGGATCAATTGCGCTATGCGGGTCTTGGCGTATTGCACGGAGCTGGGGCGGGAGAGCACGAGCAGTTCGCCGAGAATTTGCTCGATCCGTCCCAATTCCTCCAGCATGATGGTGAAATAGGCGTCGCGCTTGGCTGCCGAAGACGAACCCGATTTGAGCAGCTGCAGAAACCCCTTCAGCGAAGTCAGCGGATTGCGGATCTCGTGCGCAATGCCGGCGGCAAGCTGGCCCGCGGCGGCGAGCTTCTCCGATTGGAGCATGTGCTCCGCCCTGCTCAGCGTGTCCGCATCCCGCTTCAGCCTCCGGATCTCCTCTTCCAGATGAACGGCGGCGGACAAATCTTCCACTTGCAGGATGCCGGCCGCAGGACTCCCTCCGCCGTCTCCTTCTCCGTCATCCAGAAGCGCAAGGTGGACGTGCAGCCACCGTGGTTCTCCGGCGGGCGGTTCATACCGGCATTTGGCCGACAGCGGTTCCAGAGGCTCGCGCCACGGCAGATCCGGGAACAGGTCCGGCACGGTGCGCCCGGCAAGCTCTTCCGGCCCGAGCCTGAGCATGCCGCACAAGGCGGGATTGGCATCCGACAGCCGCCCTTGACGGTCAACGAACGCTTTGCCGATTCGATCGTGCTGATATGCAAGTTTATAGAGCCGGAAATCGTCCCGAAGATTCACCATTCAACTGCAGTCTCCCGTAACAAGATGACCGTCAGCCGGCGACGAATCGTTGCGGGGCCGGCCGGTTTCCGGTCTCGGTACGGATCGTTCCGGATGGCGCATCTTAAGACGTTCGATCCGTCTCCATTATCCATCACCCCGGACTGTTTTTCAATCTTTCACCAAAAAACGGCAACGGACGCCTTCTTGATCCCATCGGAATGTGGCGGCCGCGACGGCCAGACAGACGGCCGTGAATCCGGCGAGCGCCGCGGCAGAGGTCCAGGTGTCGGCCTGCCGGCTTCCGTGCACCGCCGCGGACAGCAGGTCGACGAAATGCGAGAACGGATGGAGGAGGCTTGCAGCCATCGAGCTGATACGCGGCAGCCGGGCGTTCGCGGCAGTTGCCGACCGCAGTCCCGGGTCCGGAGATCAGTCCGTCTTTTCCTCCTGCAGCAGCGCGATCAGACGTTTCAAATAGGCGATGTCCAGTTCCAGCACGCCGATGGCGTTGTCGAAGGCGGCCATGACGATCGGCGACAGACCGTAGCTGCCTTTGATCTCCCGGCCTACGAGCCATTGCTCCCGTGTCCGCTCCACTTGTTCCAGGTTCTGCTTGAGCAGCCAGATCGCCTCTTCCCGCGGTACGGCGTCGATCCAGGCGAGCCCGAGCGCCAGATCGGATTTCATCGAGTGGGGGCTGAGCGTCAACGCTTCGCGGACCATCTCCCGGAATTGCGCCTCGCCGTCTTCCGTAATGGCGTAAATCTTGCGCAGCCGGTTGCCGTTCCGCACTTCCGCCTCGGTGCGGATCAAGCCGTCCTGTTCCAGCTTGCCCAGCGCATAGTAGATGGAACCGGAGAGCAGATTCGCCCAGTCGTCCATGCGGCTCTGCTGAATCAACTGCTGAATTTCATAGCCGTGCATCGGCCGCATGCGGAGAAAGCCGAGCACGATCAGATTCGTTACATTCACAGCGGCATGCTCCTGTCTTGAAGCTGGATATCCAACGTTGGTTATTTGATCTCCACTATACGGTTGAACGGGCCGGGATGTCAAGGTGGACGGGGGATGGATTCGATGGTCGGTCTGCCGAAGGATGCGCTCAAGGTGGTGCATATTTGCACCAAAATCAGGCGATGCAGAGCGCTTCTTGCGAACGTAGTGCAAATGTGCACCAGATCAGGCCGTTCATGCCGGTTGCCGGAAAATTTGGTGCAGAAATGCATCAGATCAAGCCTCACACGCCAATACCCGAATTATTTGGTGCAGATATGCACCAAACCAAGCCGTTCCCGCTCTTCCCGGCAAATATGGCGCGAATGTGCACGACATGGCTTTCACGAATCCCCGGTGCGGCGGAGGCTGCGGAACGGCACGGAAGGCCCCGCGCCATGGCGCGAAGCCTTCCATCCCGGATTGCTGTCAATTGGCGGTCGACTGCTTGCGGCGAAGCGCTTCGAGCTGCTCGTCGACCTGCGCGGCGTCGACGGTGTGCGGTGCGGGAGGGTTCCAGTATCCGCCGCGGGCTTTGCGCGACTCATTTTCCGCCTCCCACTGCAAAATCTTCTCCTCAATCCGCTCGAACCCGCGCGCCGCGGCACGCCCGATTTCGGAGATGCCGTCGATCGCCTTGATGCCGAAACCCCAATGGCCGGTCCTGGCGCCCGCTGCAGCCGCCTTCTCCGCCCGTGCGGTCAGTTCGAGGCGCTTCTCGCGCAGCCGGGCCAGTTCCGCCTTCGCCTGCTCGATCTTCGCTTCCAGTTCGGCGGCGCGCTCGCCGGCTTCCTCATGCCAGGTCAGATATTGCACCGCCTTCTGCTCGAAGGCCAGCTTTCCACAAGGGCCGCTCTCGCTTCGGCTTCCCGGCCGGCGGCCAACGCTTCGGATGCGCGCGTCTCCAGTTCGGCGGCGATCCGGAGGTATTCCTGGTGACGGAGCAGCGCGGTCCGTTCGACCGCCCGCTGGCTGAGCAGCGCTTCCTGCGCGTCGTCCAGCTCCTCTTCCATCTCGCGGATGTAGTGATTCAGCATCATGACGGGGTCTTCCAGTCTGTCCAGCGCTTCATGGGCCGTAGCTTTTGCGACGTCGGCGAGTCGTTTCCAGAGGTTGCTCATCGTTTGTGCTCCTTTCGCAAATCGGTTATGGATGGGAAAATGGGCGGACCAGCGTCCGCCAGCGATACCGGTGGTCGAGGTACGGATCAAAGTGGTGCATGCGCGGCTCGGACGGGACGACCAGACTGCACAGAATATAGATCAGCACCATGGTGCCGAAACTGCACACCGCCGAAATGACGGCTATGAGGCGGACGATCGTCGAATCGATGCCCAGCCACGCCGCGATGCCGCCGCACAGACCGGTCAGCTTGTGGTCCGTCCTGGATCGATAAAGTTTCCGCATGAGCGTATCTCCTTTCCTGAGCGGGCCGGCGCCCGATGCGCCGATCCTTCGGTCGCCTGAATGATCCCTTGTTGATCTTATTGTAGCGTTCGGCGAAAGATGACCGTAACGGTCCCGCGGCGGTTTTCGGGTCTGGACCGGGGTCGGGGTTTTGCCCCACCCGAGGGTGGAATGGCGAAAGGCGGGCGCCTGAGCGAAGGGGATGGATGGGGATGGCGGGAAAAGGGATCAGCGGAACGCAACCCAAGCAAAAAAAAGGCCGCCCGATCCGTCGGGCAGCCTCTTGACTCAACGTCAGCTCGATTGCCGCCCGCCTTCCTTCGGCCTTTCAGGCAGCTGCGAAATGTAACTGTGCGACATGCGGAACAGGTCGAGCGCGCGCCGGTACTCGTCCTCGGTCACAAGCGGCGCGCCGTCCGCTCCGACGCTGTCCGCGCCGCCCGGTTTGCCGCCGTCCAGCGGATACACCGTGCCGTCCCCGAACCCTTCGCCGGGCACGAAGATGGCATGGTCATTGATGAACGATCCCGTGGGCAGATAATAGCGGATCGGCAGCAGGTTGCTGCGGTAATTGAGCAGATCCTGGCCGAAGACGACACTGCCGTCGAGCCGGACGCCGGCCAGGTTCGCGACGGTCGGCATGATGTCGGTGTGGCCGCCGACGGCCTCGATCGTCTGCGGTTCGAGCGCGCCCGGCGCGACGATCAGAAGCGGCACGCGCAGCATGTCGTAATAGCCGTACGTTCTGCCGAGCAGCTCTTTCAGCAGCGACCGGTCTTCCTTCGTCAGCGAGTAGACGGGCATGCCCATATGGTCGCCGTAAATGACGATCAGACTGTTCTCCCACAGTCCCGCCGCTTTCATTTCCTCTATGAACAGGCCGAGCGCCTTGTCCGCATAGTGCTGCGAGCGCAGATAGTCACCGACGAACGTGCCGCGGAACCGCTCGGGCAGATCGAACGTGTCCTTGTGGGCGGGCAGATTGAACGGATGATGCGCGGACATCGAGATGAGATTCGCATACACCTTCTGCCCTTCGTCCGCCAGAGCCTTGAGTTCGGCGACGCTCTTCCGGTACAGCACCTCGTCGGAAGAGCCGAAGTGGACAAAGTCTTCATCCCGGAAGAACTGCTGGTCGTAGTACCGGTCGAAGCCGAGTGCGGGGTACAACGCATCGCGATGCCAGAACTTCACGTCATTCGTGTGGAACGTGACCGTCTCGTATCCCCGCGCATGCAGCAGCTTCGGGAGGCTCGGCAGCGCCTTGCGGCCGTATGTCTCGGAAGCGGCGCCGGCCGGCGGCGTCAGCAGGGATGTGTTCGCCGTATACTCGGCATCGGATGTGTTGCCCGCGCCGACCTGCTGGAAGAACCGGGGGAAATAGACCCCTTCCTCCTTGAGCCGGTTGAGGACCGGCGTGACTTCGACGCCGTCCACTTTCAGGTCGAGCAGGATCGTCTGGAACGCTTCGAGCTGGATGAAAATCACATGCCGCCCGCCCGCTGCACTCCAGTACGCCGGTACGCCCGTCTGCGGAAGCCGCTTCACTTCCCGCACGGCGGCCGGCGTGACGACGGAGGGTTCATGCAGCGCTTCGCGCCTCGACGTCAGCATGATGTCGACCTCATAGTTGATGATGCCCATCCGCTCGGCCCGCGCAAGCTCGTTCACGATGCCCCGGTTCGGCACGACCTGCAGGGCGCAGATGACGAACATGACGAGGAACAGGACGGCCGCTCCCATGCGGTACGCGCGGCTCGGCCGCGGCCGCGACGCCCAGCGCCGGAATCCGCGGTGCCTTGCGGCGAGCAGCGCAATGACGACGAGATCGGCGAAGATGAGCAGGAAGTAGGGATGCATCAGTTGAAAAACGCTTCCCTTCACTTCCTTGACTTGTCCGATCTGCGAAAAGGCGTGGTAGGTGACGATGATGCCGAAATATTTGTAATACATGATGACGGCGAAATAGACGCAGGTATAAATGAGATCGACGATCGCATAGGCGAGTGTCTTGCGTTTGTCCGTCAGCAGCTCGATCAGCGCGAAAGCCGCCCATACCGAAGGCAGCGAGGTGATCAGCGGGTTCCAGACGGAACCGTCGAAGACGACGCTTGATGCCATGTAGAACTTGATGGTCAGCAGTACCGTGAACACCGCGAACGGACTGCGCAGCGCCTCACGTACGCGCTCATTCATTTCATGATCCCCCTATCTCTTCACCATAACATCATAGCGCAACGCGGGCGGCCAAGAGAAGTCCGTGATACAATAGAGGCGAGAATCTGCGGAAACGGAGCGATCTGGCATGGAGAAACAGGACGCTGCCCCGGCCGTTGCCGTTGTCGGAAGCCTGAACATGGATGTCGTCGTGTCGGCGGACCGGATGCCGAAGCCCGTCGTCGACACGACGGGTGCCGGAGACGCGGCGGGCGCCGCGTTCGCCTGTGCGCTTGCGGCCGGACGGCCGCTGGATGCGTGCTGCGCGTTCGCCGTGCGCGCGGCGTCGCGTTCCGTCATGACATTCGGCGCCCAGGCGGGGATGCCGCGGCTCGCCGAACTCGGGACGGACGCGCCGTGATGCGGAGCCGCGGGAAGGCGCGGCCCGGCCGGGCGGAGCGGCTGCATGCGGCGGGCATGGCGGCGGCGCTCGTGCTCTGCGTCCTCGGGCAGCTCGTGTGGCTGCCCGACCCCTTGCCGCTGCCCGGCGGCATGCGCTGGATCGAAGCGCTCGACGCGCTCGTGTACGCGCTCGCGCTGCCGCCGGCGCTCTGGGCGGCGGCAGCGGCCTTCCGCCTTGCGGAAGGGCTCGCGGACGGCGTTCATGCGCGGGCGCTGATTCCGCCCGCGGCAGCCGCCGTCCTCGGCGCGGCCGCCTGCGCGGCCGTCTTCTTGATCAGCCTGGAACCGGCGCGCATGTTCACGGCGCTCGGCGCGCTCGGGCTTTCGTGGCTCGCGGCGCTTACCGACCTGGCGTGCGCCGAGCGGCGTCGGCGGGGCCGCCGCGTGCCGGCGCGCACGCTGCGCGCCTTCGGGGTCATGCTTGCCCTGCTGGCCTTGCTGTTCTGGCCGACGGGCGAGATCGTGACCACCCCCGGCCTGACGTTCGACGTCAGCCGGTACGCCCGCGCCGCGGACGGCGAGCCGAAGGGACGGATCGACGGCGTGCTCGTCATCGGCCGGCCGGCCTTTCTCGCCGACCGGCTGTACGCGAAGCTTTTCCCCCACTACGAATTCGAGCCGATCGAGGGTCTCGGCATGCCGCTCGCCGAATACGACGAGCTCGTCCGCAGCCTGAAGCTCGATGCGGAAGCCGCGGGCGCCGCCATCGCCGGGGAGCGGGCGGGCCGCGGCGAAGGCATCCGCATGCGGGGCGCGCGCATCACCGCCGTGCTGAAGGACAGCCCGGCCGCGGGCGCGCTGCATGCGGGCGACATCATCACGGCGGTGAACGGCCGCGCCGTCCAGTCCATCGCCGAGCTGACCGAGGCGATGCGGCAGATTGCGCCGGGCGAGCCGGCCGGGCTCACCGTGCTGCGGGGCGGGACCGAGACGGTCGTCACGGCGGCGACGCGGCCGGCGGAAGACGAGCCGGAGCGGGCGGTGTTCGGCATCATCGTCGAGAACGCGCTCGACCCGGATGTGCCGGACGGCATCGCCTACCGGCGGTATTTCATGCACGAGGGCGGCCCGTCGCACGGGGCGATGCTGGCGCTCGCGCTGCTTGACCAATGGACGCCGGGCGGCGTCACCGGGGGACTGCACGTCGCGGGCACCGGCACGATCGGCCCGGGCGGCGTCATCGGTCCGGTCGGCGGCGTCCGGCAGAAGGCGTACGCGGTCAGCCGGACGGGCGCGGACGTCTTCTTCGTGCCGGCGGGACAGGAGGAAGAGGCGCGCCGGGGTGCGCCGGACCTGACCATCGTGCCGGTCGAGACGCTGGATGACGTGCTCAATTGGCTGAAAAGCGGCGGATAATGCGGGATAACGGGCCGGTATGACGCGAGGACGCGCCAGAGCCGGCCTTGTTCCGTTTGCTTTCACGGCGGGGGGGTCTACAATAGGGGGCAAGCGGCATTACCGGACAATGGCACCGGAAGGGGAAAGCAGCATGGGCTTATGGTCCCGGATGAAGGCGCTTGCGCGGGCGGGAAGCACCATCGATCCGAGCCGGCGCCTGTCAGCCGAAGCGGTCCTGACGATCGGCATTCACAGCTTGTTCCAGTTCGGCGCTTCGATGGCGGGCCTGTTCCTGAACCTGTATCTGTGGCGTCTGACCGAGGATCTTGCCGTCAACGGCATCTACAACATCATCGTGTTCCTGCTGACCCCCGTCGGCTTTCTGGCCGGAGCCTGGCTCGCGAAGCGGACCGACCGGCTCGTCACGTACCGGATCGGCATCGTGCTGACGGCGGTGTTCTACCTGCTGGTCATCCTCGCCGGCACGGCCGTGGTCAAGTACTACGTATGGTTCGGATTGTTCAACGGCTTCGCTTCCGGCATGTACTGGACGGCCTATCTCGTCCTGATGTACGACGTGTCCACCGGCGCGAACCGGATCCGGTTCCTCGGGCTCAACACGACTTTCTTCAATCTGGCGGGGCTGGCCGGTCCGGCGGTCGCCGGCACGATCATCGGGATTATGGAAGGGCTTACGGGCTACCTGGTCACGTTCTCGCTGTCGCTCGTCCTGTTCGTCGCCGCGGCGCTGATCAGCCTGCGCATCCGGCCGTCCGGCCTGCGCCACAAGGCGTTCTACATGAATCTCGTGCCGCTGGCGCTGCGCCGGCAGCCTGACTGGCTGAAGGCGCTACTCGCGTTCTTCCTGTGGGGGCTGTTCCAGGGCATCACGCTGTTTTTGCCGAACATCATGCTGTACAACACGGTCGGGCGGGAGGATTGGGTCGGCTATTTGACGATCTTTTTCTCCGGGCTCGTCATCCTGTCCAGCTTCATCATCTCGCGCTTCGCCCGCGAGAATCTCGGAAAGTTGTACGTCCTGCTTTCGTCGGTCGGCGTCACCCTGGGCGCCGCTTTCTTGTTCATCGATTTCACGTTCTGGACCGTCGCCGTATTCATGATCCTGTTCTCGCTCAGCAATCCGCTGATGCACAATACCTTGTCGAACTATTACTATCGCCAAATCGCGCTGCTGCCGCTGAAAGGCCAGCTTCGCAACGAAGCCGTCGTCATGCGGGAGACGTTCCTGAACGCCGGCCGCGTCCTGTCCATCGTGGCGCTGCTCGCGTTCGCGGGCGACCTCGAGTCCGCGCAGCTGCCGGTCGTCCTGTTCGGAGCGGCGTTCACGCAGACGCTGATTTTCTTCCTTGTCGAAAAGCCGGAGCGGCAGCCGGCAGAAAGCAGGTGAGCATCCGGTTGGGTAAACCTGGGCTAATCATCGCGCAGATCCGAAAGTATTGGTTCTACTATTTGCTGGCGGCGCTCTCCATCACGCTGGCGAACATGGTCCATGCGCTGTATCCGGCCGTGCTCGGCGACTTCGCCGATCAGGTGGAAGCGGCCGGCCTGACCGCCGAAGCGGTGCGCCGCAGCAGCCTGGAGCTGCTCGCGATCGGCGCCGGCTACTGCGTCCTGTTCGGCGTCGGCCAGTACATCAACCATCGGCTCGGCCGCTATTTCGAGTTTGCGACGCGCCAGAAGCTGTTCCGGCATTTCACGGGCTTAAGCGAAGCCTGGTTCTCGAAGAACGGCATCGGAAAACTGCTCAGCTACGTGATGAACGACGTGACGACGGTGCGGGAGTCGATCGCCAACGGCCTCAACCAGTTGACGAACGCCGTCGTGCTGCTGTGTTCCTCCGTAACCATCATGCTGCTGAGCGGCATTCCGCTGCATGTGCTGGCCGTCAGCATCCTGCCGCTCGGCGCCATTCCGTTCCTCGTCGTCTGGTTCGGCCCGCGCATCCGCAATCAGTCGCTCAAGGTGCAGGAATCGCTGGCGGCGATGACCGAATCGGCGGAGGAGCAGTTCGGCGGCATCAAGGTGACGAAGACGTTCGCCGCGGAAGACGTCGCGCGGTCGCGGTTCGGGGAGACAGTCGACCGGATCCGCGAGAACCAGTACAAGCTCGTGAGGCTCAGCGGCAAGTTCCAGGCGTCGCTGCCGCTGGCCGGCGCCATGGCGCTCGTGGTGGCGATGACCTGGGGCGGCGTGCTCGTGCTGCAGGGCAGGCTGTCGCTCGGCCATTTCGTCGAGCTGACGCTGTATCTGCGCATGATCGCGAACCCGCTGCAGCAGATCGGCAACGTGATCAACATGGTGCAGCGCGCCCGCGCCTCGCTCGAGCGGCTGAACCGGCTGCTCGCGATCCGGCCGGACATCGCCGACGCGGAAGGCGCCCGGCCGCTGCCGAAGAACGCCGCGGCCATCGAGATCCGCGGCCTGACCTTCACCTATCCGGGCGCCGGTCGGCCGGCGCTGTCGGACATTACGCTGGACATCAAGCCGGGGATGACGGTCGGCATCGTCGGCCGGACCGGCAGCGGCAAGACGACGCTCGTCAAGCTGCTGCTGCGCGTCTACGACCCGCCGCGCGGGAGCGTGTTCATCGCCGGGCAGGACATCCGCGAGGCGACGCTCGAGAGTCTGCGCACCGTCATCGGATACGTGCCGCAGGACGGCTTCCTGTTCAGCACGACGATCGCGGACAACATCGCGTTCCACAACCGCGCCGAATCGCGGGAGCGGATCGAGGACGCGGCGCGGCTGGCGGACATTTACGACAATATTGCAGGGTTCCCGGACGGCTTCGACACGAAGCTCGGGGAGCGGGGCCTCACGCTGTCCGGCGGCCAGCGGCAGCGGACCAGCCTCGCCCGCGGGCTGATCAAGGAGGCGCCGATCCTCATTCTGGACGACAGCGTCAGCGCGGTCGACACCGTGACCGAATCGCGCATCCTGCATAACTTGCGGAAGACCCGCCGCGGCAAGACGACGCTGATGATCGCCCACCGGATCAGCGCGGTCATGCATGCGGACCTGATCGTCGTCATGGACGGCGGACGGATCGTCGAGCGGGGGACGCACCGCGAGCTGATGCGTATGGGCGGCCATTACGCGGCGATGGCCCGGCTGCAGGGAGAGGAGGCGGTCGTCCATGGCTGACGAGAAACGCCGAAATCCGGTGCAGGCCGAAAGCACGCGGCCCGGCGGGCCGGCGGCGCGACCGGGCGGCGATCGGCGATCCGACGGACCGGCTGCGAGGGCGCGGCCAGACGGCGCGCGTCAGTCCGGCGAGCCGCCGCAGCCGACGCTGCACCGCCGGCGGGCGATCCGGGCGCTGCTCGACTACGCGCGGCCGCACCGCCGGAAGTTCCTGCTCGGCTTCCTGTGCACGTTCCTGGCGATCGCGGCCGATCTGCTGCAGCCGGTCATCGTCAAGACGGCGATCGACGACACGATCCCGCTCGGCTCGTCCGGCATTCCCGTGCTTGCAGGGCTCGGGGCGGCGTACGGACTGCTCGCGGTTGTCGGATTCGTTTTCTCCTATCTGCAGAGCAATCTGCTCCAGCGGGCGGGGCAGGCAATCGTCGCGCAGCTGCGCAAAGACCTGTTCCGCCACATCACGAACCAGTCGATGTCGTTCTTCGACCGGCACCCGATCGGCAGCCTGGTGACGAACGAATCGAGCGACACGGAGACGATCAACCAGTTTTTCACCCAGGTGCTGCTCAGCCTCGTCCGGGACGGCCTGATGATCCTCATGATCATCGGCTTCATGTTCTGGCTGGACGCCGAGCTGGCGGTCTGGGCGCTGATCCTGATCCCGTTCATCGGGGCCATCGCACTGCTGTTCCGCCGCATGCTGCGCAGCGCGTATCACCGCTCGCGGGCGCAGCTGTCGCGGCTGATCGCGTTCACCGCGGAGAACCTGTCCGGCATGAGCCTGATCCAGGCGTTCCATCAGGAGGAGGAGCAGAACCGGCGGTTCACCGAATCGAACCGGACCTATCTTCGGGAAAATCTGCGCGAAGTGCGCGCAACGATCCTGTTCAACCGCTCCTTCGACCTGCTCGGCAACGCCGCGGTGGCGGCGGCCGTCTGGCTCGGCGGCTACGCCGTGCTGCACCAGAAGTTCGAATTCGGGGTGCTCTACGCGTTCATCACGTACATCCGGCAGTTCTTCCAGCCGATCAACGCGCTGACCCAGCAATGGAACACGCTGCAGTCGACGATGGTGTCGATGGAGCGGCTGTGGCGGATTTTCTCCGTCGAGCCCGAGGTGCGCGATCCCGCACCGGAGACGGCGGCCAAGCTCGACAGGGAGGACGTGCGCGGCCGAATCGATTTCAACCGGATCCGGTTCTCGTACGTCGACGGCCAGGAGGTGCTGCACGGCCTCGACCTGCATATCCGGCCCGGCGAGTTCATCGGCATCGTCGGCGTGACCGGAGCGGGCAAAAGTTCGCTCGTCAGCCTGCTCGCCCGTTTCTATGACGTGAATCAGGGGAGCGTGGAGATCGACGGCGTCGACATCCGGCGCCTGCCGCTCGATACCTTGCACCGGATCGTCGGGCTCGTGCAGCAGGAACCGTTCCTCTATTCGGGGACGATCGTCGACAACGTCCGCCTGTTCCGGGAAGAGATCAGCCGGGAGCGGGTGATCGAGGCGTGCCGGTTCGTCGGAGCGGACGAGATGATCATGCGGCTTGCGGACGGCTATGATACGCGGCTGTCGGAGCGGGGAAGCGGTCTGTCCGCCGGCGAGCGGCAGCTGATTTCGTTCGCGCGCGTCATTGTTTTTCAGCCGAAAATCCTCATCCTCGACGAAGCGACCGCCAATCTGGACTCGCATACGGAACGGCTCGTGCAGCAGGCGCTGGACCGCGTCGCGCAGGGACGGACGACGCTGGTCATCGCGCACCGGCTGTCGACGATCCGGCACGCGGACCGCATCATTGTCATGCGCGCCGGGCGCATCGTCGAGGAAGGCAACCACGAGTCGCTGCTCGCCAAGAAAGGGTATTATGCCGAGCTGTACCGCCATTCCCGGCAGCAGGCGCAGACCGCCACGGTCGGGTGAGCCGGCAAACAACATATTGTGATGAAGGGATCATGGTTCCGGTGGGAGATAAAAAGAAGAAAAAATTGCTCGTGATCTGCGTAACGGGGATTGTGCTGCTGATTCTTCTGCTCCTCGGTTATCCCGCTGCAATATTGGAAGTCATCAGCAGGCATTATCAATTGTACGGTTCCTATATTATCCTGCAAACTCACGAACGTGTTGTATTATCCCGGGCTGCAGCAGCTGGCTTTCGGCTATATCTTCCGCGATGACGAGCAGGAGAAGTATGAAATCGCGCTGCTTGATGCCGATGGAGAGAACGTACCGGGCCGGCTGCTGGTTTCCGGCAGCGAGCGGTTCTATGCCCGGGGTCTGCAAAAACTCAACTTTTTGCCGGAAGAACCGCTCGCGCAGCAAGCAGCGTACACGATCTTGATCAAGGATGAACATGGCGAACGCATCGGCGCTTTGGATTTTTATTATGAATGATCGCGATCGCCGCCCGCCTCCGCTGACGGAGGACGGGCGGCGATTTCTTGTGCGTTGTGAGATTGAACATTTATCAGCGCGCCGGAAGCGATTATACTGAAAGTAATTGACAATAACTTGGAAATATTTCCTTGTTGATCGGCAGGGGAGGGGTTCCATGCGCACGAAACTGTGGTCCTGGCTTGCGCCGGGCCTGCTGATCGGCATTTCGCTCGGCGCCTTCTTCGCGATTGACAAACTTTCGCACCCGCATGCGAAGCTGGAGCACCCGGTCGGCCACTTCTACATCGTAGCCATCGTATCGCTGCTGGCGATGCTGGTGTCGATAGCCGTCGGGGTGGCCGGAATCAAGCTTCGCAACGTGAATATTACCTTCCTGTCCATCGGGTTTATTTCCCTGGCGGGATTGTTCATGCTGCACGGCCTGTCGACGCCGGGGTTCGTCGTGTCCGAAGGCCGTGCATTGCCCGCCCTGGCGGGAAGTCTCAGCGTCGTCATCGCCTCGGCTTGGGTGTTCCTGTCGGCGCTGCCGACCGACCTGGCCGTCGTGCGCTGGCTGTCGCGCCTGCAGCGCGCGCTCTTGCCGGCATGGAGCGCCGTCCTCGCGCTCGGCATCCTGCTGGCCGTCGCGAATGCCGGGCGCATGGAACGGCTGTTGTCCCATCCCGCCGCGCCTCACTGGGTGCCCTGCGCGCTTACGGCGGCGTTCTGCCTGTTCGCCATGTACCGTTACCGCAAGCTGTATGTCATGACCCGCTTTCCGATTCATCTCGGCATCGTCTGCAGCTCCGGCCTGCTGATCGTCTCGATCATGATCATGGTGTACGGAACCGTGTGGGAAGCAAGCTGGTGGCTGTACCATTTCACCCTGTTCGGGTCGGTGCTCATCATGGTCGGGGGCGTCGTGGTGCAATATATCGGGCAGCCGTCCGTCGCGGGATTGTTCAAGACGCTGTTCCGACCCGATCCCCGCGGCCTGATCGAATCGTCCATTTCGCCGAGCGTCCGGTCGCTCATCGCGCAGACCGAGAACAAGGACGCCTACACGGCGGGGCACAACTACCGGGTGGCGATGTACGCGCTGCGGCTCGCCGAGCATATGGGCGTGCAGCCGCGGATGGCTGCGGGCGCTGGCGCAGGGCGGCATCGTGCACGATGTCGGCAAGCTGTTCATTCCCGACGAAGTGCTGAACAAGCCCGGCAAGCTGACGCCGGAGGAGCGGGCGGTCATCGAGCTGCATCCCGTCTACGGGTACAATCTGTGCAAGCAGCTCGGCTTCATGTCCGAGGAGCTGGAGATCATCCGCTCGCACCATGAACGGTGGGACGGAACCGGCTACCCGGACCGGCTGAAGGGCGAAGCGATTCCGATGCTGGCGCGGATCGCCGCGGTGGCGGACGTCTATGACGCGCTGACTTCCTCGCGCGCCTATCGGGCCGCGATGAGCCATGAAGATGCGATGAGGATCATCGTGAAGGAGAGCGGCAGACAGTTCGATCCAAGGTGTGTGGACGCCTGGGTGGCGCTGGCCGAGGATGATCCGGAATTTTTCCGCGCCATGCGCGGCAAGGCTGCCGCTGTCAAAGCCGCGGCCGTCCCGGCTGCGGGGGCGACGTGAGCGGCGAGCGCGGATAAGCGAAGAAATTTCTTCTATTTTGCCGGATTTGGCTGCGAGGGGCGGAATAGGCGAAATCAATTCGTTTATTTCTTCGAAATCGACCGAAATTGGATGAAATCAGAAAAATAAGCGAAGAGATTTCCGCTATTCCGGAGAAAATTCCCGGATTCCCCGAAATAGAAGAAAAATCTTCGCTTATTGCTCGCCGGACGCGGCCTGCAAGCATGTATGCTGCCCGCTTGCAGCAAGCCGCCGCTCCCGTCCAACCTTATGTGGCAACCGACCGCCAAGTCACCGCTCCTCCGCGGCCAGATCGAGCCAGTCCAGCTCTTCCCGCGTCAGCTTGATGTCCATGCCCTCGCGGCAGGAGCGCAGCTCCTCCGCGTTGCGGGCACCGATCAGGGCGCAGGTCGGGAACGGCTGGTTCAGTACCCAGGCCAGCGCGATCTGCACGACCGACGCGCCTTTCTCGCGCGCGAGCTGCTCCGCCCGGCGCAGCCGCTCCCAGTTCGCGTCGCTGTAGAACACCCGGACGATGTCCGGATCATCCTTCACATCGGGCGAGAATCGGCCCGAGAAGAAGCCGCGCGCGAGCGACGACCAGGACAGGAGCGGCATCTGCGCTTCCTCATGCCACCGGAGCGTCTCCCGATCGGCCGAAACGCAGCCGGGCCAGAACGGCTCGTTCGCCTTGGCCAGGCTGAGGTTGGGGCTGCTGAACGCGAACCCGACGAGTCCGTGCGCCTCCGCCCAGGCGTTGGCTTCCCGAAGCCGCTGCCACGTCCAGTTGGAGCCGCCGATCGCCCCGATCCGGCCCGCTTCGATATGCTCGTTGAGCGCTTCGATGATTTCCCCGACCGGCACGTTCGGATCGTCCCGGTGCAAGGCGTACAATTCCACATGATCGGTCCTGAGCTTCTCCAGGCTGGTGAGCAGATCTTCCCGGATCGCTTCCCGGTTGACCCGGGGGCCGCGCTCATCGTGATGCGCGCCTTTCGTCAGGATGACGAAGCGGTCCCGCGCCTTCCGCTCCTCCATGTACCGCCCGAGCACTTCCTCGCTCTCGCCGCCGCAGTAGATGCGCGCGGTATCGACCGTGTTGCCGCCGATCGCCAGGAATGCGTCGAGATTGGCGGCCGCCGTCTCGTAATCGCTGTGCCGGAAATAGTCGGTTCCCTTGATCAGCCGCGAAACCGGCTTCTCCACTCCCGCGATGCGAATTGTCTCCATTGGCGCATGCTCCTCCCGTATTCCGCATGGAAATGATGTCCTTGTTGTGATTATAGTGGATCGGACGAACGGAAGATACCGTCATAATCCGACCTATAATCTTGCAACCCGTTTGAAAAAAAGCGACCTTATCTCCCGCAGCCCGCCGCTTTAAAATGGTTGTACGGCCCCGCCCGGCGAAATGCCGACACCCGGCGGGCGCGGCCGCACTCGGGAGGGATTCACGATTGGACATGGAGCTTGAGGCTAACCTTCAGCGAGCATCCTTGACGCGCCGGCAGCAATTCGTCAAGCTGCTGCGCAAGCTGGCCGCCCAGCGGTATTTGCAGCTCATGGCGCTGGCCGGAGCGGCGTGGATGTTCATCTTCAACTACATCCCGATGTACGGCATCATCATCGCGTTCAAGGATTACGACATCATCCGTTCGATCGCCGAATCGCCGTGGGTCGGCCTGGAACATTTCCGGGACGTGCTCGAGGATGACGAGCTGCCGCGCGTGCTCCGCAACACGCTCGGCATCAGCCTGATCCGGCTGGCGGTCGGCTTCCCGCTGCCGATCCTGTTCGCGCTCCTGCTGAACGAGCTTCGTTCGCTCAGGCTCAAGAAAGCGGTGCAGACGATCTCCTATCTGCCGCACTTCCTGTCCTGGGTGATCCTCGGCGGCATCCTGGCGACATGGCTGGCGGATGTGGGACTCATCAACAAGCTGCTGATGGCGCTCGGCATTCTGGACGAGCCGATCTACTTCCTCGCCGAGCCGTCCTGGTTCTGGACGATCGTCATCACCTCGGACATCTGGAAGGAGCTCGGCTGGTCGGCGATCATCTACCTGGCCGCGATCACGGGCGTATCGCCGGAACTGTACGAAGCGGCAACCATCGACGGCGCGAACCGGTTCCAGAAAATGCGCTACGTCACCATTCCCGGCATCAGCGGCACGATCACCATCCTGTTCATTCTCGCCGTCAGCGGCGTGCTGAACTCGAACTTCGACCAGATTCTCGTCCTGCGCAACTCGCTGAACGAGAGCGCCAGCAACGTGATCGACGTGTATGTGTACCATGTCGGGCTGCAGTCGGGCCGGTATTCGTACGCGACGGCGTTCGGCCTGCTGAAATCGATCGTCGCCCTGATCCTGCTGCTTACCGCCAACAGCGTGACGAAGCGGATCAACGGCACCGGACTGTTCTGACATCCGAGAGGAAAGAAGGTGTGTCCCCATGCTTACCCGGAAACAACTGTCAACGGGCGACAAGATCTTCGACGCGGCGAACGTCATCGGCATGCTCGTCCTCTGCTTCGTGACGCTCTACCCGATCTGGTACGTGCTCGTCAATTCGCTGAATGACGGACAGGATGCCATGCGGGGCGGCATCTACTGGCTGCCGCGCAAGTTCAGCCTCGACAACTATGAAGCTGTTTTCGCCAATGCGGGCATCATGACCGCGATGGGGGTCACGGCCGCGAAGACGGTGATCGGCGTCGTCTGCCACGTGTTCTTCACGGCGATGGTCGCCTACGCCTTCTCGCGCCGGGAGCTGATCGGGCGAAAATTTTACATGATGATGGGCACGGTGACGCTGTTTTTCGGCGGCGGGCTCATTCCGACGTTCCTGCTCATCCGCGATCTCGGCCTGCTTGACAAGTTCGCCGTGTACATTATTCCGTCGCTGTTCAGCTTCTTCGATCTGATCATCTTCCTCGCCTTCTTCCGGGAAATCCCGGACGGGCTGGAGGAAGCGGCACGGATCGACGGCGCGAACGACCTGGCGATCTTCGTCCGGATCATCATTCCGGTGTCGATGCCGGTCGTGGCGACGATCGCGCTGTTCCACGGCGTCTGGCAATGGAACGACTACTTCACCGGGATGATCTATATCAACAATCCGGATCTGCAGCCGATCCAGACGTTCCTGTACCGGGTCGTCGCGCAGAGCAGCTCGAACCAGATCGTCGCCAGCGTCGGGCCGGGCATCAACCGGACCGTCACGAGCCAGTCGATCAAGCTTGCGACGATGGTCGTGACGACGCTGCCGATCGTGTTCGTCTATCCGTTCCTGCAGAAATACTTCGTGAAGGGCCTCATGATCGGTTCGATCAAAGGGTGACACGGGTTTCCGGACCTGGAAACAGGCTTCATGCCATAAACGACGACACAAGAAAGAGGGGTAATGCGCTTCATGCGGAAACAGAGCACGAGATTCATGGCCATGACGCTCGTCCTGGCGCTCATCCTGACGCTCGCCGCCGCGTGTTCCGGCGGAGGCAAGAGCACGAACGCCGGTGACAACGGAGGCGGCACGGCGAACAACAGCACTTCGCAGAACCAGAATACGGGCGGAGATTCCGGCGGCGGCGACGCGAAGCCGTCAGGAGACGAGCCGGGCTGGAAGTCGAATACCGACCCGATCACATTCGACTGGTACATCAACTTCGCCTGGTTCCCGAGCAAATGGGGCGAAGATCCGACGTCCCAATACGTCACGCGGAAGACGGGCGTGGACATCAACTTCATCGTCCCGGCCGGCAACGAGAACGAGAAGCTGAACGCGATGATCGCGTCCGGCAAGCTGCCCGACTTCATCACGCTCGGCTGGTATGAAGACGGCGTGAAGCGGATGATCGAAGGCGGTCTCGTCCTGCCGCTGAACAAGCTGGCCGAAGAGTACGACCCGTACTTCTTCAAGGTCGCCGACCCGGCGAAACTGTCGTGGTACACGCAGCCGGACGGCAACGTGTACGGCTATCCGAACGCGTCGTCGTCGCCGAAGGACTACGAGCTGTACGGCGAGCATTATACGTCGAACCAGACGTTCGTCGTGCGCAAGGACATGTACGAAGCGCTCGGCAAGCCGGACATGCGGACGCCGGAAGGATTCCTCGACGCACTGAGAAGGGCGAAGGAAATGTTCCCGGAAGTGAACGGGCAGCCGCTGATCCCGATCGGGCTGCACGAGTTCGGCGAAACCGGCAACTACTCGCTGCAGGACTATCTGCAGAACTTCCTCGCGATTCCGTATGAGAAGGACGGCAAGCTGTATGACCGGCAGACCGATCCGGAATATGTGCGCTGGCTGAAAGTGTTCCGCCAGGCGAACGAGGAAGGATTGCTCGCGAAGGACATCTTCATCGACAAGCGTCCGCAGATGGAGGAGAAGATCGCCCAGGGCCGCTACTTCGCGATGCTGTATCAGCGTTCGGACTTCACGGCGCAGCAGAACGTGCTGTACGCGAACGATCCGAACTCGGTGTACATCGCCATCGACGGTCCGGCGAACGCGAACCTCGATCCGCCGACACTGGCGGGCCCGTCGATCTCCGGCTGGACGCTGACACTCATCTCGAAGGACGTAAAAGACAAGGAGCGCGCCATCCAGTTCCTCACCTACCTGATCAGCGAGGAAGGGCAGAAGGACCTGTATCTCGGCGAGAAGGGCGTCTCCTATGACACGATCGACGGCAAGGACCAGTTCCTGCCCGAGGCGCTCGAGCTGCTCCAGACCGACCGCTCGGCCTTCGACAAGCAGTACGGCTCTTCCTTCACGTTCTGGATGCTGATGGACACGAACATGAATCTGCAGTGGGCGCCGCCTTCGGTCGAGCCGTTCAAGCAGATGGAAGACTGGACGAAGGGCAAGACGTACAGCTTCTCGCAGTTCGATCTGCTCGATCCGCCGGCCAACTCCGAGGAAGGCATCGCGAAGACGAAGATCGACCAGGAGTTCGGCAAGGCGCTGCCGAAGCTGCTGCTCGCGAAGAGCGAAGCCGAGTTCGACAAGATCTGGAACGATTATCTCGCCGAGCGCGACAAGGCCGGCTGGGAGAAGCTCCAGGCCTACCGTCAGATGAAATACGAAGAGAATGTCAAGAAGCTGGCCGAGTTCCTCGAGTGACGAATCCGGCCGCTTGAAGCCCGCCGATGCCGCCCTTAACGGGGCGGCTATCGGCGGCTTGCCGCTTTTTGCCGGAAGCCCGGAGGCGGGCTCAAGACTTGGCGCCCGGAACGGTCTATAATGGTGCATACAACGGTTGCGGCTTGTCCGGCGGGCAGGCAAGACGGGGACGAGGTGGGCTCACGATGAGACGGCGGCTTGGCAGATGGTTTCGTGAAATCGCATACAAAATGGAGCAATGGCCGATCCAGCAGCGGCTCATCATGACGTACATCGTCATCCTGCTCATTCCGAGCCTTCTCATCTCCTGGCTGCTGTTCCGCGACATGTCCGCGGATTACATCGACAAGGTGCGGCGGGAGAACGAATCCGCCATGGAACTGGAGCGCGCGAACGTCGAGAGCAACATGGAGACGATGCTGCGGGCGGCGGAACTGACGTACACGTACAAGGACGTGGAGGACTATCTCCGCCTCATCCGCGAGCCGGAGACGCTGGAACTGATGGACATCCGGGACAGCCTCGTCTCGATCGTGACGCATCTGCAGAACACGAACCCGAAGATCCGGCATATCCGCATTTTCTCGGACAACGAGAACGTGCGGGAACTGTATCCGGTATTCTGGCACGAATCGCGAATCTCCGGGGAGCCCTGGTTCGAGACCGTGAACGATCTGGACGGCCAGATCTGGTGGCAGGTGTCGCCGAACGACGACGAGCTCGTGCGGCGCGGCGCGTCGGACGACAAGGTGCAGCTTCCGAAGATGATGCTGCTCCGGGAGATTGAATACATTTCCGGCGTCCACGCGGGTGTGCTCGAAGTCGATATGCGGCTGTACAATTTTTTTCCGTCGATCTATACCCGCTACGAAGGGCGGCAGGCGCAGATGGCGGCGGTCGACCGGGACGGGAATCTCTATTATAACCGTGACAATCCGTGGCTGGCCGAGGCGGGCGTGACGGAGGAGCAGCTGAAGGAGCTGGCGGCGGCGGCCGGCACCGACCGCATCCGGAGCGTGCCGTTTCAGGCTGACGGCAGGCCGATGCTGGCGGTGACCGCTTATTTCGATCAGCTCGACCTGCACCTGATCAACGTCGTCTCGCTCGAGCAGGCGCTGCGCGACATGAACGAAGCGCGGAACAAGCTGATTACGGCGATCGTTTTCCTGCTCGTCGTCCTGTCGACGGTCACGTATTTCTCGGTGAAGCTCATTCTGAAGCGGCTGATCATTCTGCGCGATTCGATGAAAAAGGTGCGGCAGGGCGATTTCGCGTTCGACATTCCGGTGCGGGGCGGAGGCGAGGTCGGCGAACTGGCGCATCATTTTCGCAAGATGCTGAAGAAGATCAACGAGCTGATTGCCGATGCCGTCCAGAAGCAGGCGGCGTCGAAGGAAGCGGAACTGCGGACGCTGAAGAACCAGATCGATTCGCATTTTCTGTACAATACGCTGGAAAACATCAAGATGCTGGCGGAAATTGAAGGCCAGTATGAAATCTCCGACGCGCTGACTTCGCTGGGGGGGCTTATGCGCTACAATCTGCGCTGGACGAGCGAATACGCGCAGCTCAGCGACGAGCTGGCGCATGTGGCCAACTACATCGCGATCATGAACATCCGGTTCGAGCGGAAAATCCGGCTGATCACCGACATTCCGGAGCGCTTCCTGGGCTCTGAAATGCTGAAGCTGACGCTGCAGCCGATCGTGGAGAACGCGGTGAAGCACGGGCTTGCGGACGGCGGCGGGCGCGGCCTCGAGATCCGGATCGCGTGCCGGGCGGAACAGGGCAAGCTCGCGCTGATCGTGGAGGACGACGGCCGGGGCATGACGCCGGAGCAGACCGCGGCGCTGAACGGCAAGCTGGAGCGAAGCGGCGCGCCCATGCCGGCGGACAGACCGGCGAGGGAAGAGGCAGGCAGCGGCATCGGCCTGCTCAATGTCCAGCAGCGCATCCGGCTCTATTACGGGCCGGAATGCGGGCTGGCCGTGGAAAGCGAAGCCGGCCGGTACACGCGCGTCACCATGCGGCTGCCGCTGCGGACTGAGAATGGAGGGGCGGAATGATATGCGGACATTGCTCATCGTCGACGATGAACGGAATATCCGGCTGGGCCTGAAAGCGATGATCGACCGCGAATGCGCCGACCGGTACGAGACGCTGACGGCGGAAAGCGGCAGGGAGGCGCTCGACATCATCCGGTCGCGGAAGACGGACATTCTGATTACCGACATCCGGATGCCGGAGATGGACGGTTTCGCCCTGATCCGCGAGGCGGCGGAAGCGGGGCATCGGCCGGCCGTCATCATCCTGAGCGGGTATGACGATTTCGCCTACGCGCGAGAAGCGATCCAGTACGGCGTGAAGGAGTATCTGCTGAAGCCGATCGTGCGCGAGGAGCTGTACCGGGCGCTGGACCGTGTCGAGGAAGCGCTGCACCGGGCCGAACAGACGGAAGAGTTGCGGCAGCAGGCCGAGCGGTACCGGACGGATATGGCGGCCAGCGTGTTCGCCTACCTGCTCGTCGGCGATCCGGCGGACGAAGCGGTCGTCATGCAGCGGGCGGAGGCGGCCGGTCTGACGGAGCTGCTTGCGCCGGACTACGCCGTCGGCGTGATCAAGACCGCCGGCGACCCGCTCGGGCGGGCGAAAGCCGAGGATTGGCTGAAGCAGCGGGCGGCGGAAGGGATGCGGGCGATCTGGACCGTCGACCGGGACGGGCTGCTCGTCTTCGCATCCCCCGATCCCGGCCTGGCGGAGATGCTGGCCGGGGAGCTCGCGCGCATCTGCGAGCCGCCGGTCTATGTCGGCCTCAGCGAGCGTGAGGATTCCGCGGCGCGGCTGCCGGAGCGGTACCGGCAGGCGAAGCGGGCGCTCAAGCGGAGCCTCGTCATGCCGCCCGTCCGTTCGGCGGTGCTGACGGCCAGTCCCGCTTGCGGAGCCATCGCGGCGGACGTGCCGATGGACGAGGTGCGCAAGCTCGCGAACATGCTCGGCACCGGCCGCGACCAGGAGATGGCCGCGCTCGCCGGCCGCCTGTTCGAGCTGCCGGAATCGCCGGACGGCGGCGTCGCCTACATCGAGGCGCTCAGCCGGGCGCTGAACGAGCAGGTGTTCGACCAGGTGTTCCGCACGTTCGGCGAGGAATCGGTGGAGGTGCTGAAGCTGCATCGGCGCGTCGGCAGCCTCGACCATTACGCGTCGCTTGCGGACTACCGGCGCGACGTCGAGGAACTGCTGCTCCTGCTGTCGGACTATATCCGCTCGCTCCGGTCGGCGCACGCCGAGCACAAGGAAATGCGCGCCGCCGTCGCCTATATCCGGGAGAACTATTGGAAAGACCTGAACATGGCCATGGCGGCGAACCACGTGTCGCTCAACTATGCGTATTTCGGCCAGCTGTTCAAGGAATATACGGGGGAAAGCTTCGTGTCGTACCTGCGCAGGGTGCGCATCGAGAAGGCGAAGGAACTGCTCGTCCATACGGACGCGAAGGTGTACGAGATCGCCGAGCGCGTCGGCTTCGACAATGTGAAGCATTTCAACCGCGTGTTCAAGGAACACGAGGGCATTACGGCGCTGGAATACCGCCAGCGTCACGCGGTTTTCGCGCCGGATGCGGCGGGCGAGGGGAGCGCGGGACGCATGTAGGCAGAGAAAGTCCGGAAGACCCGCACGCGTTGCGGAGTCGTCCGGACTTTCTCGTGTTCACCTTTGCCCCGGCGCTTTCAACACGACTTCGAACTCGCGGTCGCCGAGGTCCGTCCGGGACGCTTCCCAGCCGAAGGCCGCCGCGGTTTCGGCGAGCGGCACGAAGGTTGTGCCGCCGATGAGCTGCGCGGGATCGGTCAGTTCGATCGTCTCGCCGTCCGCCAGCGCCGTCGTCTCGCCGACCGTCAGCTCGAAAGTCCGGTCTCCGGCGGTCAGCCGGAGGTGCTTCGTCTCCCGCTCCCACTCGAGCTCTGCCCCGAACAGCTCCGCCAGCCCTTTCGCCGGCACGCGCAGGTTTCCGCCGTTCCCGATCATCAAGGTGCCCAGCGAGATCGGGGTGAGCCCGCCGCCGTCGTCCAGGAAGACCCGGACGCGGAACAGCCGGTCGTCGTCCGACACCGCGGCTTCGTCCACCTGCCGGTCCAGCTCCTCGACGAAATCGCGAACGTTGTCCGCCGTGACGAGATACTTCGGATCCCGCCGTCCGATCGCCTGCGCGATCCAGGTGTTGATATCCTGATGGTGGTGCGACATGTCCTTGTAATAGTCGAGATGGAACGACCAGTCTGCTTCCGTCTGGAAATCGTACACTTCGACGTTCGGGAAGCGGCTGAACTGCTCGTACATCCATTCCTTCATGAAAAGCTGATACTCGTACCGCTCGGGATTCGTCTCCCGCCAGACGACATGGCGAAGAATGCTGTACGGCGGGTAATAGATCAGAAACTTCACGTCCGAATGCGCTTCGATAAGCGAGAGCACGTACTTGTTGAAGTTCCCCTGCACCACTTCCAGCGGATCTTCCTCGTTGACCTTGGCGGCAATCGCTTCTTCCGTCAGCGCCTTCCGGTAATGCCTGATCGTCACGTCTTCCCCGAACTTGACCGAGAAGTTCCAGTTGTACAGCCCTTCAAGCCCCTGCACATGGCCGGTCCGGTATTGGCGGACAAGCCCCTTGATGAGGCGTTCATAGTGCGTGTAGTTGAACCAATACTTGTAGTCGTTCAGGAAATTGCGGTCGTAGAGATAGTACGGAAACGCGTTCTGCCCCTCGTTGATATTCGTTTTGAGCGCGAAATAGTCGAGACCCCACAGCACCGTTTTCACTTGCCCCGTCTCGAGAGCGAGCTTGGCCACCATGTATTGTTCGTCGACATATGAACCGCGTAACGACAGCTTCATCGTCTTGCCGCCGATCGCTTCTTCGACCTTGCTCGGGAAGAAGTTCTCGGTCATCGACGAGCCGATGATGATCGTCTCGTACTCGTAGTTTTTCGCCAGCCCGGCGTTCTGGTAACGTTCCTCCGTCGTGTAGACCGGTTTGTAGAACCACGGCTTGTGATAGAGCTGCAGCGGATCAACGACGCAAGCGAGCAGGATGAACAGCGAGGCAAACAGCATGCAGCCCAGGAAGAACCAGCCGATCGTTCGCTTGTGCACGGCGGAGCGCTTCCGGGTTCGTCTCGCCGCCCGGTGTCTCGGCGGCAGCGGACGCATCGAATCATTCGGTGTCATCACGTATTACGCCGCCTTTCTAGAAGTTGAAGTAGAGAAATTCGGAAATCCGGTTCAGGAAGAAAAGCGAGACAATGAACATGGCGGCCGCCGCCAATCCGGTCTTCCAGCCGGGACGGAAATCGCGCTCCCGCTCCGACGAGTTGCGGGTGAACAGCACGATCGGCAGAAAAACGGCGATGAGCAGAATCGGATAAAAGTACACTTCGAAATGGCTGAACGCGATGCCGTTCAAGCCGGCCATTCCCTTGAGCAGCCGGAGCGCCTGATCGAACGATTCGGCGCGGAAGAACACCCAGGTCACGTTGACGAACAGGAAGGTGATCCCCCACGCGAGCCAGCGCGGCAGCGGGCGGCCCCATTCGCCCCAGATCCGCTGGATGACCTGCGCCAGGCCGTGGAGGAAGCCCCACATGATGAACGTCCAGCCGGCGCCGTGCCAGAAGCCGCCGATCAGGAAGACGGCCATGTTGTTGAAATAGGTCCGGAACTTGCCCTTGCGGTTGCCGCCGAGCGGTATGTAGATGTAGTCGCGCAGGAACCGGCTCAGCGTCATGTGCCAGCGGCGCCAGAAATCCTGGATGCTCGTCGCCTTGTACGGCGAATTGAAGTTCTGCGGCAGCCGGATGTTGAAGAACAGCGCGATGCCGATCGCCATGTCGGTATATCCGCTGAAGTCGAAATAGAGCTGGAACGTGTACGACAGCGCCGCCACCCAGGAATCGATGAACATGTGCGCCCTGGCGAAGCCGTCGTTCGCGAATTCGGCGAACGTGTCGGCGATGACGACCTTTTTGAACAGACCGATGCAGAAAATGAATCCGCCGCGGGTGACGTTGCTCCAGTTCCACACTTTGTTCCGGACGCGGTCGAACTGCGGCATCATTTCGCCGTGGTGCAGGATCGGACCGGCGATCAGGTGCGGATAGAAGGTGACGAACAGAACATAATTAATGATGTCGTATTCTTTTGCCTTCTGCTTGTAGGCATCGACCAGGAACGCGATCTGGGTGAACGTGAAGAAACTGATGCCGAGCGGAAGGACGATGTGCAGCAGCGGAAAGCTGCTTCCGGCGATGGCGTTCAGATTTTCCAGGAAGAAGTCCGCATATTTATAGTAGCCAAGCAGCAAAATATCGCCGACAATCCCCGCGGTCAGCAGTTTCTTCCGGTGGTTGTGCAGCCTGGATGACGGTTCGCTTGATGCGATCAGCAGCCTGCCGACGGTATAGTTGAACGCGATCGAAGCGAGAATCAGCGGCACGTAACGGACGTCCCACCAACCGTAAAAGACGAGCGATGAAAGCGCCAGCCACACTTTGGCGGCATACGTAAGCCGGAATCGGCACAGGATGAAGTAGCCCGCTACCGTAATCGGGAAGAAGGCGAAAATGAATACATAGGAATTGAACAGCATCGGATGCGGTCACGTCCCCACGATTTGATAAGACAAGTATATTGCAACCGGACAGGAACGGCAAACGGATGAACGGCTTGTCCAAATCTTAAAAAATTTTAACTGCAAGGGAAGCTGCGTGCATCGCGGAGATGCCGCATGCACGAAAAAAGCGGCGCAGCTTCCGGTTGCCCGGAATCCGCGCCGCTCGGCGTTCCTGAATGGTGCTGAAGAAGGGACTCGAACCCCCGACCCGCGCATTACGAATGCGCTGCTCTACCAGCTGAGCTACTTCAGCGTGTATTGCCATCGCTTCAGGCGACTCTTATAGAATAACAGGGTTCGACCCGCGTGTCAACTCTCCGGCGAAAATTTTTTTTGCATCCGGGCGGATGGCCGGAAAACCCGAGGCTGCGGCTGCGCAAGCAAGTGCGAGTGTTGACGATTCACCGTATATTGCCGTATATTGCCCGGCCTGCAGGGATAGGATGTCAATAAGGCAAGCGGCGAAGGAGTGGTCTGGCAGTGAAGCGGGATGACCCGGACGGAAATGTGCTGACGGGACTGGCGATCGGCGCGCTGTTGTCCGTGCCGGTCTGGATGGCGGTGTGGCTGCTGGTCAGATATTGGCTCGGTTGAACGGCAAAACCCGGCGTTGGCCGGGTTTTTTTATCGGGGCGACTGTTCTTGAACGTTGCGGAAAACCGGTGAGGCTCAAAGTTCCGGATGCGGATTGCGGGCGTATAATGCATCAAGCCATGCGAATACGCCAACTGCAAGGGGGAGGCCGCACCATGCCGATCATTCCGAATTTCCCGCTCCAGCTGCTCGCGGAGCATCGGGCTTGGCATCATGCGCGGATGTCCGTCGATCCCGCGAATCCGCCGCCGGGGTTCGGAGCCGATTTCCTTGAATTTCATCGTCAGTTCATCCGGCGCGCGCTGGACTGGTACCGGCGGCAGGGGCTGGACGAGCGGCTCGTGCAGCCGTGGGTCGTTCCGCCGGAGCCGATTCGCGCGGCGCCTTGCTATGACCGGGCGGCGGAGGCGCGCATCATCCGGATGCCCTGGTCGTTCGCGACGGCCGACGAGCTCGGCCTGTTCATCGAGTCGCTGCACAATTGCATCCATCAACAGTCGGCGCTGCTCTACGGGGAGCCCGATCTGAACGATCTCGACGTCGCGCCGCGGAGCACGGTGTTCTACCAGATCCACGGCATGATCGACAACTGGTACCGGGCCTGGGAGGCCGCGCACGGGATCAGGTACGATCCGGTGCGGATAAACGCTGCAGGCGGCGGAACACGTCGAGATAGTAAGAAGGTTCGCGGGGGACGAAAAGGTCCGGCGTCACGCGTTCGACGGCCGGGCGCAGCTCCCGGCCGCCTGCGCCGGGCACGCAGCCTTCGGCTGTCAGTTCGGGGAGCCTCCCTTCGAACAGCGCGATCAGACTGTCGGCGTCCGCTTCATAGATGCCGGCCGTCTCTTCGATCTGCAGACGAAACGAATCGAGGGGCGCGTCGGACAGCGCGCCGTAGACGCGGCTGATCTCGCGGTCGATGAACGGGACGCCGCGGGCTATGCCTTCGCGCACCGACCGGTGCTCGAACAGGAACGTCAGCTTCTCGAACGGGATGTCAAGGCCGATCTCCTCGCGAATTTCGCGCGCGGCATCGCGATGCGTTTCTCCGGCGGCCAGATGGCCGGCGACGGTGATGTCGAAGCAATCCGGGAAGGTGTCCTTCCCGGACGCTCGCCGCTGGAAGCGGACCATCAGCCCGCCGCCCGCGGGCCTGGCCAGCCAGCAGTGAAACGAGCGGTGCCAATGGCCCCGCGCATGCACTTCGCTGCGCGCGGCGGTGCCGATCGGACGCATCGCTTCGTCGTAAATGTCGAACCATTCTTCGTCGCTCAAGGTTGCGGCCCCCGATCATGATCGTTTGTGTTTCGCTCAAGTCCACTTGGCCGCCCACAGTTTCATCTGCTTGATGATCGGATGCAAGTCTTCGCCCTTGGGCGTCAGCTTGTACTCGACCGTGACGGGCACCGTCGGATAGACATGGCGCTCAAGGACGCCCTTCGCCTCGAGATGGCGGAGGGTGCTGGTCAGCGCGCGCGGGCTGACGTGGGGGATGGCGCGCTGCAGCTCGCCGAACCGCTTCTTCCCGCCGAACAGTTCGCGCAGGACGAGGAAGGCCCATTTGCCGCCGAGCACTTCCAATGTTTTCTCGATGTTGCATTCGATGTGGACGGGATTTTTCGGTACATAGTTCCGGCTGCTCTGCATGACGTAGGCTCACCTCACCCGGGATATGAATGGACGCTATAACGCGTATAGTAGATATCGTGCGTATAATATAATGAAAAACATTTCACTTCTTACCATGATATATGAACTGTTCTAGAATGGGAAGGGGACGGCGGTGCTGGTGCCGCCGCCCGAGACGGAATACCAGGAGGAGATGCGGCATGAAATACCGGAGACTGGGACGGACGGGCCTCAAGGTAAGCGAAATCAGTCTGGGCAGCTGGCTGACCTACGGCGGATACGTCGAACGGGAAAACGCGGTCCAATCGATACGGAAGGCATATGATCTCGGCATCAACTTCTTCGACACCGCGAACGTGTATGAGCGGGGCGCGGCGGAGGAACTGATGGGCGCCGTGCTGCGCGAGTATCCGCGCGAGTCGTACGTGCTGGCGACGAAGGTGTTCTGGCCGATGGGCGACGGGCCGAACGACCGCGGGCTGTCGCGGAAGCACATCATGGAGCAGGCGCACGCGAGCCTGAAGCGGCTCGGGCATGATTATGTCGATATTTACTATTGCCATCGCCATGATCCCGAGACGCCGCTCGACGAGACGCTGCGCGCGATGGACGACCTCGTGCGCCAGGGCAAGGTGCTCTATGTCGGCGTCAGCGAGTGGACGGCGGCGCAGATGGCGGAAGCGCTGGCCATCGCCGACAAGTATCTGCTCGACCGGATCGTCGTCAACCAGCCGGTGTACAACATGTTCAACCGTTACATCGAGCCGGAGATCATTCCGCTCGGCGAACGCTGCGGCATCGGACAAGTCGTGTTCTCGCCGCTGGCGCAGGGGCTGCTGACGGGCAAATATACGTCGGTGGACAGCATCCCGGCGGACAGCCGCGCGGCACGGCTGGACTGGGTGAAGAAAGGGATCACCGAGGAGAAGATCGCGAAGGTCCGCAAGCTGTCGGAAGTGGCGGCCGAGCTCGGCATCACGGTCGGCCAGCTCGCGCTGGCGTGGATTCTCCGCCAGCCGAACGTGGCGAGCGCCCTGGTCGGCGCAAGCCGTCCGGAGCAGGTCGAGGAGAACGCGAAGGCGTCCGGCATCGAGCTTTCCGCCGACGTGCTGGAGCGGATCGAGGAGATTTTGAAGTAAGAATTGCAGGATAAAGAGAAGGCCGATGCGTACGCGGGGCAGTCCGTGGGGGCGCATCGGCCTTCGTTGTGCAAGGGAGCGGATCAGGTGCAGATTTGCACTATATGGCGGTTTTTCCATCTGATCCGGGGTGATGAGGTACATTTTTGCACTACGCGCCATATTGGGGGATGCGAGGGCCGGACGAAGCGGTGCATCCGGTCCGAGACGCCTCCCGCCGGCCTTCCTCGATGATCCGCTTCGCCCGCTCGATCTCCCGCTGCGTCGGCTCCTGCACGCCTTCGAGCGTGTACGGGATGCCGAGCTGCTGCCATTTGTACACGCCCATCCGGTGATAGGGAAGCAGCTCGAACATGTCGACGCCGCGCAGCGTGCCGATGAAGCGGCCGAGCGCCAGCAGGTCCTCGCGGCGGTCGGTGAATCCGGGAATAAGCACGTGGCGGATCCACATCCGCCGGCCGGTGTCGGACAGATGACGGGCGAACCGGAGAATGCGTTCGTTCGGCTGCGATGTCAGGTCTTCGTGCCGCGCGGGATCGATCATTTTCAGGTCGAGCAGCACGAGGTCGGCCGCGTCCAGCAGGCCGCAGGCTTCGGCGTGCGCCGGCTCGCAGAAACCGGAGCTGTCGATGGCGGTGTGCAGGCCGTACCTGTGCTTCGCTTCGCGCAGCAGCGCGGCGACGAACGGCGCCTGCAGCGTCGGCTCGCCGCCCGATATCGTGATGCCGCCGCCCGACTGCCGGTAGTAGTCCAGGTAGGGCTCGATCTCGGCGAGCACGGCTTCGACATCCATTTCACGGCCGGCGGAAGTGTCCCAGGTGTCGGGGTTGTGGCAGTACCGGCAGCGCAGCGCGCAGCCTTGAAGGAAGAGGACGAACCGGATGCCCGGTCCGTCCATCGTGCCGAAGGTCTCGATCGAATGAACGCGTCCGGTTGCCGCGGTGTCGAGTCTGTCGTGGTGCCGCATGTTTGTTCCCCTCCATTCGATCGTGCCGGCCTTCGTCCGCCGAAGCCCATACCGTCCCGCTACATCGATTCGTGGAACGTCCGGCTGATCACCTCGAGCTGCTGTTCGCGCGTCAGCTTGATGAAGTTGACGGCGTAGCCCGAGACGCGCACGGTGAGCTGCGGATATTGTTCGGGATGCTCCATCGCGTCGATCAGCGTCGACCGGTCGAACACGTTCACGTTCAGGTGATGGCCGCCCTGCGTCATGTAGCCGTCCAGCAGCGAGGCGAGGTTGGCGATCCGGCTGTCCAGGTCGCGGCCGAGCGCCTTCCCGACGATCGAGAACGTGTTCGAGATGCCGTCCAGCGATTCGGTGTAAGGCAGCTTCGCCACGCTCGCGAGCGACGCCAGCGCGCCTTTCCGGTCGCGGCCGTGCATCGGGTTCGCGCCCGGCGCGAACGGTTCGCCCGCCCGGCGTCCGTCGGGCGTCGAGCCGGTCTTCTTGCCGTAGACGACGTTCGAGGTGATCGTCAGCACCGACTGCGTCGGAATCGCGCCGCGGTAGGCTTTGTGCTTGCGCAGCTTCGCCATGAACGACGTGACGATCTCCACCGCCAGGTCGTCGACGCGCGGGTCGTTGTTGCCGTATTGCGGGTAATCGCCCTCGATGCGGAAGTCAACCGCGATCCCTTGTTCGTTGCGGATCGGGTGCACCTTCGCGTATTTGATCGCGCTCAGGCTGTCGGCGACGACCGACAATCCCGCGATGCCGCAAGCCATCGTGCGGATGATGTCGCGGTCGTGCAGCGCGAACTCGAGCCGCTCGTAGCAATATTTGTCGTGCATGTAGTGGATGACGTTCAGCGTGTTCATGTAGAGCTCGGCAAGCCATTCGAGCACGCGGTCGTAGCGCTCGCGGACTTCGTCATAGTCCAGCGTGTCCGCCGCGATCGGCGCTTCCTTCGGGCCGACCTGGATGCCGAGCTTCTCGTCGACGCCGCCGTTGATCGCGTAGAGCAGCGCCTTCGCCAGGTTCGCCCGGGCGCCGAAGAACTGCATCTGCTTGCCGATCCGCATGGCCGACACGCAGCAGGCGATGCCGTAGTCGTCGCCGTAGATCGGGCGCATCAGATCGTCGTTCTCGTACTGCACCGAGCTCGTCTCGATCGACACCTTCGCGCAGTAGTTCTTGAACGCCTGCGGCAGCCGCGTCGACCAGAGCACGGTCAGGTTCGGTTCAGGCGCGGGGCCGAGGTTGTACAGCGTGTGCAGCATCCGGAAGCTGTTCTTCGTCACGAGCGTGCGGCCGTCTTCGGCCATGCCGCCGATCGATTCGGTGACCCAGGTCGGGTCGCCGCTGAACAGCTCGTTGTATTCCGGCGTGCGCAAGAACTTCACGATCCGCAGCTTCATGACGAAATGGTCCATCAGCTCCTGCGCCTCGGTCTCGGTCAGCGTCCCTTCGGCGAAATCGCGCTCGAAGTAGATGTCGAGGAACGTCGAGACGCGGCCGAGGCTCATGGCGGCGCCGTTCTGCTCCTTGATCGCGCCGAGATAGGCGAAGTACAACCATTGCACCGCTTCGCGGGCGTTCGCTGCGGGCCGCGAAATGTCGAAGCCGTACGACAGCGCCATCTGCTTCAGTACTTCGAGCGCGCGGATCTGTTCGGCGTGCTCCTCACGGGCGCGGATGACTTCCTCCGTCATCGGTCCTCGCTCCATGGTCGCGAGGTCGGCCTTCTTCGCTTCGATCAGCCGGTCGACGCCGTACAGGGGCACGCGCCGGTAGTCGCCGATGATGCGGCCGCGGCCGTAGGCGTCCGGCAGGCCGGTGATGATGCCCGCCCTGCGCGCCGCGCGCATCTCCGGCGTGTAGACGTCGAATACGCCCTGGTTGTGCGTCTTGCGGATTTCCGTGAACAGCCGGACGATCTCCTGCGGCAGTTCATAGCCGTAGGCCTTGCATGCATCCTGCACCATGCGGATGCCGCCGAACGGCATGATCGCCCGCCGGAACGGAGCGTCCGTCTGCACGCCGACGATTTTCTCGAGCTTGCGGTCGAGGTAGCCCGGTCCGTGCGAGGTGATGGCGGACGGGGTGTTCACGTCGACGTCCCAGACGCCGCCGCGTTCCCGCTCTTCCCGGGAGAGCCGGCTGACGATCTCCCACAGCCGGGTCGTCGCTTCGGTCGGCCCCGCGAGGAACCGCTCGTCTCCCTCATAGGGGGTCACGTTGCGCAGAATGAAGTCGCGCACGTCGATTTCTTCCATCCACCGGCCGGATTGAAAACCGCGCCAGCAGTCCGGTACGCCTTCGGTTCGGGGTTGTTTCACAGCAGTGGTCATGACACCTGCTCCCTCCCTCTAACGCTTCGTGCAGGGGCCGCGGACAGCGGCACGCTGCCTTCATCTGCAATGGTACCAGCCTTTGGACGGGAAGTATGTGAAATAAATCACAAACATCGGAGTTTTATTTTCGTTTTTGTACCGTGCGGTCTTGCCGGCGCATCGGCCTCAGATGCTGCAAATCTCCTTCGGGCAAGCCGGACATTCGGGACAGCCGGCCATCTGCCGCAGCTTGTCGAGCTGCAGCACGCGCAGCCTGCCGCCGGGCGCCATGTCGATGATGCCTTCGTTCTTCATCGTGTTCAGCATTCGGTTGATGCTCTCGCGTGTCGTCCCGACCAGTTCGGCCAGCTCCGTGTTCGTCAGCTTCAGCCGGATGAGGATGCCGTCCGGCTGCGCGACGCCGAAGCTGTTCGTCAGGCGGATCAGCGTCGAGGCGAGGGCGCCCGGCTTGCCGAGCATGATGAGATCGCACAGTTTCGATTCGCTCCTGCGGCGCAGCATGCTCATCCACATCGCGAACCGGAACGCCAGCTCGCCGTCCTTGCTGAGCAGCAGTTCCAGGTCCGGCAGCGGAATGATGCCGGCTTCGACATCGTCCATCGCTTGGCCGCTGTTGCGGTGATTCGGATCCCAGGCGTCGAAATCGACGAGGAAATCGCCCGGCTTCAGAATCGACAGCAGCAGGTCGCGGCCGTCGTCCGTCGTGCGGCGCAGCTTGACATGGCCTTTGCGGATGTAGTAGACGGCTTCGGCGGGTTCTCCTTCCCAGAACAGGTAGGCGCCCGCTTCGTAGCGCCGGATGTGCATGATCGATTCCAGTGCCTTGAATTGGCGTTCCGTAAACGGGCTGTTTCCTTGCTCCCGCCGGCAGACGGCGTGCTGTCCGAATGCGGCGGATGCGGTCATCTGTTTTGTCGTCATGACGGTTTGCCTCCTCGTGCATCCTGCTTATCCCAAGCATACAAGGTTTTCGGGGCGGGCGTAATCGGGGAATCGACGGAGTTTTCGGCGGGGACCAACCGGATTTGGATGATGATGAAAATCACAGACTCGGGCCGCAAAATCGCGTATGCTGGCTGTATCGGCGCAGTTCGGGGAGAGCGCCCCGAGAGTGGCATCAGGGAATTCCCCGAGTGCGGTTTGGATTTGCGGATTTCATCAGTGAACTGACAGCATAGAGACCACACCCAAGATCGGACCGGCATGCGGCAGGAAGGTGGGAGGAAAATGGAGAACGCCAAGGAAGCGATTTTGCGCGAAGTGAAAAAGCTGCGCCGCGAGACCGAGAGCGATTTCGCCGGACTCGGGCTGCTGGATCCGGCCAGCCGGCGCGTGACATGGCGGGTCGTGGTCGGCAGCGTCAGCAGCCGGACGCCGAACATGACGCAGCGGCCGAGCGTCGGGCTGCTCGGCCTGGCGATCCGCTCCGGCACGCCGGTCTGCTTCGATCCGAGCCGTCCCGGCGCGGAGCGGGCGCGGATCGACGACCCGATCCTGCTCGCCGAAGGTCTGGCCGCCGCCGTATTTCTGCCCGTCAGGGCCGGATGCGATATATCCGGCGTCATGCTGCTCGGCAGGCGGCTGACGAAGGATTACACCGATGCGGAAATCGGCCGGGCGATCCGCGGCATCAAGGCGCTCGGCGCGCGGGAGGAATGGTGGCGGGAGCTGTCGCTGGAGGCGGCAAGCTGGCCGAAAAGGTAGCGGTCGTTGCGGTATTTTTGTCCTTTCTGCTACAATTCGGGTAACATGCCGTGGAAGACGGAGGAATCGTAAGATGGTGAAGCTGCTCCTGTGCGACGATCATGCGGTGGTCCGCTCGGGACTTCGCATGCTGCTCGACGGCAGGCACGGCATCGAAGTGGTCGGCGAGGCGTCGGAAGGGGGCGAAGCGATCCGGATGGCGCTGGAGCTGAAGCCCGATGTCGTCCTGATGGACGTCAGCATGCCGCACGGCATGGACGGCCTGGCCGCGACCGCGGAGCTCAAGCAGCGGCTGCCGGAGACGAACATTCTCATTCTGACGATGCACGACGACGACGAGTATTTGTTCCGGGCCATCCAGATCGGCGCGTCGGGCTACATTCTGAAGAACGCGCCCCACGAGGAGCTGGTGTCCGCCATCCGGTCGGTGGCAGCCGGGGACGCCTACCTGTACCCGACGGCGACGAAGCGGCTCATGAGCGAATATTTGAACCGGCTGAAGTCGGGCGCCGAGCCGCCGGACGCCTACGACACGCTGTCGGAGCGGGAGAAGGAGGTTCTCGGCTGGATTGCGCGGGGGTATTCGAACAAGGAAATCGCCGACAATCTGATCATCAGCGTCAAGACGGTCGAGACGCACAAGGCGAACCTGATGGAGAAGCTGGGGCTCAAGACGCGGCCTGAGCTAATCAAATTCGCGGTCAAGAAAGGATTGTTGAACTTTGAATAATGCCGTCGGCGCAAAGCTGGGCAAGCAGGAAGCGGAGGCTGCCGCGCGCCTGCTGCACGAGATCGAGACGCTCATCGCGGACGAGGAAGTGCGCAGGCAGCTCAAGACGGCGCTCAAGCAGCTCGCGGACGTGAAATTCGCCCTCGACGAATCGTCGATCGTGGCGATTACGGACGCGAAGGGCATCATCCAGTACGTAAACGACAAGTTCGTCGAGATCTCCAAATACAGCCGCGAGGAGCTGATCGGCCAGGATCACCGGATCGTCAACTCCGGCTATCATGACAAGGCGTTCATCCGCGACCTGTGGCGGACGATCTCGCGAGGGGAAGTCTGGCGCGGCGACATCCGCAACCGGGCGAAGGACGGCACCTACTACTGGGTAGACACGACGATCGTGCCGTTCCTGGACGAAAACGGGCGCCCGTATCAGTATCTGTCCATCCGCAACGAAGTGACGAAGCTGAAGCAGGTGGAGCAGGAGCTGAAGACGATGATGACCCGCGTCATCGAAGTGCAGGAGGAAGAACGCAAACGGATCTCGCGCGAACTGCACGACGGGGTCGGCCAAAGTCTGTTCTCGCTGCTCATCCGCATCGACCGGCTGCTGGACGACAACCCGGAGATGGCCGAGCTGCGCAGTCTGCGCCGGGACGTGGCGGACGTGATGGAAGACATCCGCAGCATGTCCCGGGAGCTTCGGCCGTCGGTGCTGGACGATCTCGGTGTCGGCCCGGCCGTCCGCACCTATATCGAGAACTATTCGGCACATTACGGTATCGGCGTGCGGCTCGCGATCGAACTGCGCGGCCGGCCGGCCATCGCGGCGGAGACGACGATCTACCGCGTCGTGCAAGAAGCGCTGACGAACATTGCGAAATACGCCGACGTTGACGAGTGCGAAGTGTCGATCAAGGAAACGGACGATGCGGTCGAGACGATCGTGCGGGATGAAGGCGCGGGCTTCGACCCGTCCGTCAGCCGGAGCGGCGTCGGCCTGTTCTCGATGGAAGAGCGGGCGCGCGCCGTCGGCGGGACGCTTGTCATCCGGTCCGCGCCGGACAAGGGGACCGAGGTGCGGCTCATCGTGCCGAAGGAGCCGGCGGCTCCGCGGTGACGCGCGGCAAAGAAACGGCCTTCCCGGCTCACCTGGAGTCGGGAAGGCCGTATTCATCGAGCCGCCGTCAGACCGTGCGGACGCGGGCGTCCGAAGCCGCGGCGGGAGCACCGGTCTGGCCGGCGAAGGCGCGCAGCATCCAGGCGTGCTTGTCCAGGCTGGTCCGGATGCCGGTGAGCAGATCGGCGGTCGATGCGTCGCCTTCCTGCTCCGCCGCGCGGATCCCATCGGCCAGCTCGGCGGAGATCATCCGGAAGTCCTCCGCGATCGTCAGCACCATCGCGTTCGCATCCTCGGTGCCGGATGCTTCCCGAATGGCGGACAGCTTCAGGTATTCCGCCATGCGGGAGACCGGCCGGCCACCCAGCGCCAGCAGCCGTTCGGCCAGTTCGTCGACGTATCCGGCCGCTTCATTGTACAGTTCTTCGAACTTTGCGTGCAGCGTGTAGAATGAAGCGCCTTTCACATACCAATGATAATGGTGAAGCTTGACGTAGAGCACGCTGAAATTGGCGATTTGACGGTTAAGGATTTCATGAATGGACGCCATGTCGAATCTCCTCCTTCGCAGTTCTGGAATCGTGCGCGTTCCGCGGCGGGCATCGTGTGCTTCGTTCCCGCGTTAGGTTGCGCCAATTCCGCGGGATTATGCCGTTTGCAGAGACGGACAACAAAGTTTGTATCAATTTTTAATTTAGAATTATTATAAATAAGAAAAAGACGCTTGTCAAACCCTGTCGGCTCCCGGTTTGAAAAAGCCAGAAATCGAAAGATATCGGGAGCATTCGCGGGCAGGGACGTGGGCGTCGCTGATTATTGACCGTGACAGCCGATTTTCGTTACAATAGTGAAACACAAACGCTTGCAGTGCCGGGTTTTGTCCGTATCGTGCGCTTTTCGCTGCGGTTTGCCGCCATCATTTTCATGAAGGAGGAGGAGATCGGGATGTATGTCATGAAGGATTCGGAATACATGTTCGTCTTCACGGGTCCGGACGGATCGGGACGGAAGACTGTCGCCGACGCGGTTGCGCAGACGCTGGGCATCCGCAAGGTGCCCGGATACGCCACCCGCAAGCCGCGCCCGGGCGAAGTTGACGGCGTCGACTATCATTTCATCTCGCGGACGCTGTACGACCAGCTCGAAGAAGACGGCGAATTCCTCGAAAGCATCGAGCTCAGGGGCAACAAGTACGGGATTCGCGACAAGGATGTCGCCCGGGCGTTCGAGAAGAGCGGATCGGTCTACCTGATTCTGAATCGTGAAGGTGCGGACATTCTGAAAGAGAAGTACGGCGATCACTGCATCCGGCTGTTCATCTATGCCGACCGCCGCACGGTGGAGGAACGGCAGCGCGCGCTCGGATTGCCGGAAGACGTCATCCAGGAGCATCTGAGCCGCTACGAATACGACATGGAATATCAATCGCAATGCGAGCATGCGTTC
Organism: Thermobacillus composti KWC4; assembly: GCF_000227705.2. Taxonomy (GTDB): domain Bacteria; phylum Bacillota; class Bacilli; order Paenibacillales; family Paenibacillaceae; genus Thermobacillus; species Thermobacillus xylanilyticus. The sequence goes on along the minus strand of NC_019897.1, from coordinate 3,429,469 downwards.
GAGAACTACGATCTCGCACATACGGTGTTCGATATTACCAATACGCTCGAGAAGTATTTGAACCGGGGACTGGTGGACAAAGACTGACCGTTCCCGATTCACAAGCGAAGACCGCCGTCCGCTGTGCCAGCGGTTCGGCGGTCTTGTTTCAGAATCCCTGCTGCTGAGGGAAATAGCTGCCCGCGCCCGCGGCCGTATAGGACAAGCCGGCCGCCGGGACGGCGTTCGTCACGGCATATTCCAGCTGGCGGCAGAGGCTCGAAGCCTGCTGCAGCTGTTCCAGGGCCGTCTGATGGCCTTGCAGCGCGGTCTGGATAATCTGAACCGCCTGACGCTCCCGCTGCGCAAGCTGTTCAAGCATGGCGACGTTCTGCTGCTCCTGCTGAAGCATCTGCTGGTACTTCTGCGTCGATTGCTGCGTCTGCTGAATCAGCTGCGAGAGCAGCTGCTCGCAATGCCGGATCTGCAGGGCAGCGTTCGGGACATCATTGTGATACATCGCGATACCTCCTGGTCAACGGAATCGGAGCCGGGCGCAGGATGTCCGTGCACGCTGCTCCGCGATTAGGATGGCGGACCGGGGGCAATTTATACACCATGGGCATGATGAACAGGGAGGCGCAGAAAGTGGCGGAATGGCGGTTCGTTTTTCGCATTGATTATCTGAACGTGGCCGGGGAAGAACGCAATCTGAAAGGAACGCTGTACACGGACGGCAAGCCGCCGACGCCGGAAGATATCCTGGGGTTCCTCCGGCAGAGCGGATTCGACGTGAAGGTCCGCGACCGCGAGCATCTCGTGTTCTACCGGGAAGGGGAAAACCCGCTTGAGATCCGGATCGTGAAGATCGGCAATGAAGAGCGGGAGCACGACGACGCCGTGCTGAAGGCCATTCTCGAGCAGTTCCGCAAGCGAGATCCCGCCATCGGCGGGTGACGCGCGGCCGCGGCGCCGCATGCCGGCCCGGCTTCAGCCCGCGATGATCTTGATCATGTACGTGCGGGTCCGGGGGCCGTCGAATTCGCAGAAATAGATGCCCTGCCACCGGCCGAGCAGCAGCTTCCCTCCGGAAATGATCACGGTCTGCGAAGCGCCGGCGGTGATCGTCTTCAGATGGGAGGCGGTGTTGCCTTCCATGTGCCGGTAGCCCGGATGCTGCCAGGGATACACTTCATCCAGGCGGAACAGCACATCGTGCCGGACGTCGGGGTCGGCGTTCTCCTGAATGGTGATGCCGGCCGTCGTATGGGGCGAATAGATGACGGCGATGCCGTCCGTGACGCCGGAACGCTTGACCGCGGCCTGGACCTGACGGGTGATGTCGATCATTTCGTCGCGTCTCGACGTGTGGAGCGTTTCGGTCGTGAGCATCGGACTTCGTCTCCTTCTGCAATGTCGGGGTCAGCCTCATTGTGCACGGGCGGGCGGCCGGTTGTCAATGCGGGACAAGCCTCGGGAGTTTTTCATCCCGTACCTATACATAAGGAAAGGGGAGGTCGCCGTTGACCAGAACCCGCATCCGCAAGGCGGTTCTTCCGGCGGGAGGACTCGGCACGCGATTCCTGCCGGCGACGAAGGCGCAGCCGAAGGAAATGCTGCCGCTGATCGACAAGCCGGCGATCCAGTATATTGTCGAAGAAGCGGTGAAGTCCGGCATCGAGAGCATCATGATCGTCACGGGCCGGAACAAGCGGGCGATCGAGGACCATTTCGACAAATCGGTCGAGCTGGAGATGGCGCTGAAGGCGAAGGGCGACGGGGAAATGCTGGACATCGTCCGCGGCATTTCGAATCTGGCGGAGATCTATTACATCCGGCAGAAGGAGCCGCTCGGGCTCGGGCACGCCGTCCTCAGTGCGCGGCATTTCGTCGAGAACGAGCCGTTCGCGGTGCTGCTCGGCGACGATATTCTCGTCTCGGATCCGCCGTGCCTCCGGTCGATGATCGACGTGTACGAGCAGACCGGCTCGTCCGTCGTCGCCGTCATGCAGGTGCCGTGGGAGGAGACGGAGAAATACGGCATCGCCGATTTCGATGCCGAATCCGGCGACCATCGCATCCGCAGTCTGGTCGAGAAGCCGCCGCGCGGCGAGGCGCCTTCCAACTGGGCGGTCGTCGGGCGGTATATTTTCACGCCGGACATCTTCCGCTATCTGGAGAAGGCCGCGCCCGGCCGCGGGGGCGAGATTCAGCTGACGGACAGCATGCAGCAGTTGAACGCGGAGTCGCCGATGATCGCCTATCCGTTCCGCGGCCGGCGGTACGACATCGGCGACAAATTCGGCTTCGTGCAGGCGACCGTCGATCTGGCGCTCGACCGGCCGGATCTGGCGGAGCGGGTCAGGGCGTATTTGCGGCAGCGGCTGAGCGGGCACGAATAAGCCATTATGTACGCGGCCGGCGGGCGATTGACCGGAATGCAGCCGCTTAAGCCGCCGGCAACCGCCCTCCGCCCTTCGCCCGAAATCAGAAGAACCGGCTCAGTTCCAGCGAGATGAAGCTTCCCGGCTGAACCGGCGTGTCGAGGAATCCGGGCGGCAGCACGCGGCCGTTCAGCCGGACGGTCGTCCGGATGTTGCTGCCGGGTCCGGTATAGACGCCGCCGACCGACACGATCTGGCCGCCCAGGCCGAACTGCACCGCTCCCGTCGAGGCGAGCGCCTGGCGCACCGTCAGCCCGAAGCGGTGCGGGATGTTGTAGGACCGCGTCAGCCACGGGAATTGCCGGCCGCCGTTGATGAATACGGTGACGAACCGCGCCGGGCCGGGGAACGGCGGGAACGGTCCGGGACCGGGAAACGGCGGGAACGGGCCTGGTCCGGGGGATGGCGGAAACGGACCCGGACCGGGGAACGGCGGAAACGGACCGGGACCGAAACCGGGACCGAAGCCGGGGCCGGGACCAAATCCGGGGCCGATTTGCTGTCCGGGCGCCTGCCCGGGCCCTTGCTGCCCCGGAGCCGGAGGAGCCGGGAAAGCGCGCAGCGAACCGCAGCCGTATCCGGCGCTTACGTGTGGGTTGGCATGCTGAACTCCCATTTGTCGATTGCTCCTTCGTGTAAGATTGGGCTTTCGGGATATCGTATGCGGCACATGCCCATCCGGTGTATGCCGATACACGCGTCCGCGGGCAGGCGCCTGCGCGGCTCTTGCGCGTCCGGGCGGATGGCGTACAATGGAAGAAGCTGAAGTTTGACAGGCGGCAGACGGAATGCCGCCCTTGTCGTTACAGGGGGAACGAATGTGAGCGGCACATTGGATCTGCTTCTGAAGGAGCGCATCGTGGCGATCGTCCGCGGACTGGAAGGCGAGTCGGCCGATCGGGCGGCCGAAGCGCTGGTGGGCGGCGGCATCCGGCTGGTGGAAGTGACGATGAACACGCCGGGCGCGCTGAAGACGATCGCCGGATGGCGGGAGAAGTTTGACGGGCGGGCGGCGATCGGAGCGGGCACCGTGCTCGACCTGCAAATGGCGAAGGAAGCGGCGGCGGCAGGCGCCATGTATCTGATCTCGCCGAATCTGGACGAAGAGGTGATCGCCTTCGGCGCGGAGCGGGGGCTGTCCGTCTGGCCGGGGGTCATGACGCCGACCGAGATCGTGCGTGCGTGGAAGGCGGGCGCTGAGGCGGTGAAGGTGTTCCCGATGGCGTCGCTGGGCGTGGGTTACCTTGCGGAAATCCGCGCGCCGCTTGACCATATCCCGATGATCGCGACGGGCGGCGTCGACCTGACGACAATCCGGTCGTATTTCGAGGCCGGAGCGGCCGCGGTCGGGATCGGGAGCAGGCTGCTGAACCGGGAGTGGATCAAGGCGGGCGATTTCGAACGGCTCACGGACAATGCCCGCCGTTATGTCGAAATTGTCCGGTCGCTGACGTAAAACGGACGTGCGCGAAGGGGGAGACGGTCATGGTCGGCTGGGTCATCGGGGCGGCAGCTGCCATCGCGGCGGCGGGAGGCGGCGCATGGATGCTCGGCGCGAAGACGCAGCAGCCGAAGCGGCGGCCGATCGGGGAGCTGCCGCGGGCGCCGTATGAGACGGTCCGGTTCGAGAGCGAAGGCGTGCCGATGGTCGGCTGGCTGATCCGGCCGGATGCGGCCGGCACGGGTTCCGGCGGGCCGCTGCCGCTCGTCGTCATCGCGCACGGCTGGGGCTCGAACCGGTCGCGCGTGCTGCGCTACGCGCATCCGCTCGTCGAAGCCGGGTACGCCGTCTTCGTGTACGACGCGCGCAGCCACGGCGAGAGCGGCGCGGTCAAGGCGCCGACCGGGCTCATGTTCATGGCCGACATCGAGGCGGCGGTCGCGACGGCGGCGCGGCTGCCCGGCGTCGACGCCTCGCGCATCGCGGTGCTCGGCCATTCGATGGGCGGGCTCGGCGCCCTGCTCGCCTGTGCCAACGGGCTGCCGGTGCGCGCCGTCATCACGGACAATGCGCCGCTCACGATCGAGACGATTCTCCGGTCCGAGCTCAGGCGCAGAAATCTTCCGGTGTTTCCGCTGGACCGGATCATCCTGCGCGTCTGGCTGCTCCGGGCGGGCATCCCGTACAGGGAAGTGCGGCGCATCGACATGCCGGCCTGGGTTGCGGCCAATGCCGAAGCGGTCCGCGGCGGAGGCGGGAAGCCGGTGCTCATGATCCATTCCACCGGCGACCCGGTCATTCCGGCGGAAGAGCTGCGCAGCGTTACCGCCAGGGCGCCGGTCGAGCACCGGTTCGTCGACGCGCAGGGACACAGTTGTTCGGAGCAGGATCCCGTTTTCTGGCAGACCGTGCTGCCTTTCCTGCAGCGGCATCTGGCCGGAGGCGGTCCGCGGCGCTGAAACGGATCGACGGCTGACGGACAAAAAAAGGTCCCGCGGACGATCCGGTTCCATCGCCGCGGGATTCAAGGAAAGGGTATATGAAAATGGGGGGTTATGATCACATCATACCCGCCCAACATGAACGGAATCTGAAAGGAATATTACAATTTCATTACAAGTTTGGCTTGGCAGGGATGGCGGAAGTTTCTTCGCACGGGTCTTCATGGCAAGGAACGGCGACTTCTACCATGCTTCCGTCAAGGGGAAGCGTTCGCGCCGCCGGAATACTGCCTGCCACCTGCCCTGTCAACCCGAGGACGGGCTGCAGGCTGTTTGCAAGCCCTTGAATATCGATCGCCATCGGATGCGCTGATCCTGAAGGACGGCGCATCCTTTTGATTTGCGCGGTCTGCCCGGGCGGCATTGGCGGATTCGCACTGCGGCTGGTATTTCGTTTTCGTGCGGATGTTGTTGTTTGTTGATGAATACACGCGTTTGCCGATATACTGGAAAAAAGAAATTGCCACGGCGGAAGGGTTGCTATTTCAAGGCAGGTGGAAGTTCGCATGTTCGCGGCACAGCGGAGAGAATGGCTGCTGAAGCTGCTGGCGCAAAACCGGCAGATTATTGTGAAGGAAGCGGCGAAGGAGCTGAACGTATCGGAGGGAACGATCCGCACCGATCTCAGGCTGCTGGAGGAAGAAGGGCTGCTTGAGCGCACGCACGGCGGCGCGGTGCCGGTCAGGGCGGGCCATCAGCCGCCGGCGCACGTCATGCCGTCGCGCGGCGAGCTGAACCGGCAGGAGAAGCGGGCGATCGGCCGGCGGGCGGCGGAAATGGTGCGGAGCGGCCAGTGCATCCTGCTGGACGCCAGCTCGACGGTGTTTGAGCTCGCGCGGTGTCTGTCGGAGTACGACTACCTGACGGTCGTGACGAACGGGCTGGCTGCGGCCGAGGAGGTCGGGCGCAATCCGCGCAACAACGTCATTCTGATCGGCGGCATTCTGCGGCCCGGTTCGCGCACGGTGGAGGGCACGCTCGGGCGCGGACTGCTGCAGGAAGTCCACGCCGACCTGTTCTTCACGTCGTCCGAAGGGTTCACGGTCGAGACCGGCATGACCGATTTCAGCCCGAACGAAGCGGAGCTGAAGAAGCTGATGGCGGCCAACGCGTCGCAGGTCGTCGCGCTTCTCGACCATACGAAGCTGGGCCGGCGGTCGATCGTCACGTCCATCCAGGCGAAGGACATCCGGACGCTGATCACCGACGCGGGGGCGGATCCGGCGTGGCTGAAGACGCTCGGGAAGATCCGGGTGATCGTCGCGGATGTGCCGGCCGGCGAAAAATGACAGCTCGGCGCAGCGAAATGCGGGCCAAACGCAAACAAACGACGATAAACGACGATGCAAACGAAAACGCCGCCGCCCGCATTCAATCGTTGACTTTCGGAACGGGCGGGGCGGACAATGGGGATGAAGATTAACGTGGAATTGCGGGGCGGTGACGCATGGCGAAGGATTGGTCGCCGGACGGGTTCATTCTCGATCTGGACGGCACGGTTTATACGGGGAGCCGCCCGATCCCGGGGGCGGCGGAGGCGGTCGCATATTTGCGGGCGAAGGGAAAACGCATCGTCTTCCTGAGCAACCGGGGCAACATTTCGCGGCGCATGTGCCGCGAGCGGCTCGAAGCGATCGGCATTCCGTGCGAAGCGGAGGACATTATCCTGACTTCGTCGGTGGTCTCCCGGTATCTGGCGGAGCATGAGCCGGACGCGCGCGTCTGGGTGCTCGGCGAGCAGGGGCTGAGGGACGAGCTGGCGGCGCACGGCGTCCGGTTCGCCGCGCGGCCGCAGGAAGCGGACCGGCTCGTTGTGACGCTGCACGAGACGCTCACTTACGCGGAGCTGAACGACGCGTTCCGCGCGGTCCGGGCCGGCGCCCGCATCATCGCGACGAACGCCGACAGGACGTTCCCCGGCGAGGACGGGGAAGCGATCGATGTCGGCGGGCTGCTGGCGGCGCTCACGCACACGACCGGGACGGAAGTGGATACGGTCGTGGGCAAGCCTTCGCCGCTTATGGCCGAAGCCGCGCTGGACCGGCTCGGGCTGCCGCCGGAGCGATGCATGGTCATTGGCGACAGCCTGGCGTCGGACATCGCGATGGGCCGGCGCATGGGGCTCCGGACGGCGCTCGTGCTGACCGGCTCGGCGACGCGGGAGGCGGCGATGGCGCTCGATGAGGCCGAACGGCCGGACTGGATTCTCGATTCGCTGGCGGACATCCGCCGGCTGCTGGAGGAGATGGAACGATGAACGGTGCATCGGAAGTGCTTGGGGGAGGCAAGGCCGCAGGCCTGCCGGACCCGATCCGGCTCGCGCGGGGCGCCGCGGACGAGGCGGTGCCGTACCTGCTGGATGCCGGCCTGAAGCGCGCGCTCTTCGTCGCGGATGAGACGACGGCGCGGGTGATCGGCAGCCGGCTGGCCGAGCGGTACGGTGCGGCGGGCGGCGCGGCCCGCCTGGAGATCATCCGGCCGAACGCGGCCGGCGACGTCGTCGCCGACGAGGCATCGGTGCTGCAGGCGATCATCGCGGCGCAGCACCACGGCGCGGACGCGCTCGTCGCGGCGGGGAGCGGCACGATTCACGACATCGTCCGCTATGCCGCCTACACGCTCGGCCTGCCGTTCGTGTCCGTGCCGACGGCCCCGTCCGTCGACGGGTTCACGTCGAAGGGCGCGCCGCTCATTCTGCGGGGCGAGAAGATCACGCTGCCGGCGGCCGCGCCGATCGCCGTGTTCGCCGACCTGGACGTGCTGTGCGCGGCGCCGCAGCCGCTGATCGCGGCCGGATTCGGCGACATGCTCGGCAAGTACACGTCGCTGTTCGACTGGGTTTACGGCCGCGAGACGGCGGGCGAGCCGTATGATGAAGACATCGCGGGCCTGACGCGGGGCGCGCTCGAGCGCTGCGTGTCCCATGCCGAATCGATCGGCGAAGGGACGGAGGAAGGCGTCCGCGCCCTGATGCAGTCGCTCATCGAATCGGGCATCGCCCTGCTGCGGTTCGGGCAGTCGCATCCCGCATCCGGCGCGGAGCATCACATCTCCCATTACTGGGAGATGCACTTCCTCCGCACCGGCCGCCGGCAGGTGCTGCACGGCGCGAAGGTGGGCGTCGCCTGCGCGGAGGTCGCCGACCTGTACAAGCGGTATGCGGCGGAAGGCCGGCCGCTGCCCGACGCCTGCCGGCGCATGCTGGCGGAGCTGCCGGACGGCGACGAGCTGCGCCGGCTGCTGCGCGCCGCCGGCGGCCCCGCCGTTCCGGCCGAGCTCGGGATCGAGCCCGAGCTGCGCGACGAAGCGCTGCGCCGGGCGCATGTGGTGCGCCTGAACCGGCACACGCTGCTGCGCGCGATCAACGGCGAATAAGGCTCTGGCGGAGCGGCTGCAGCGTGCATGCCACGCTGCAGCTCCCCGGGGCTCGACAAAGTTTTTGATCTAGGCCCGGTTTCATGGTAGTTACAATCCACGCCCTCGTGTGGCGGGAGACGTCGAGTTTCACCCCACACCCGCATGTGGCGGGCAAACCGTCCGCTTGCGCCCGGTGAGCGTCTCGGCGGTATTTCAACCCACGCCCGCGCACAGCGGGCGACCAAGCGCCTGCAGGAAGAACAACGGGCGTTAATGAGTTTCAACCCACGCCCGCGCACAGCGGGCGACCAAGCGCCTGCAGGAAGAACAACGGGCGTTAATGAGTTTCAACCCACGCCCGCGCACAGCGGGCGACTAAACCGGGATTTCGCTATCAATTGTTTTTCCTACGTTTCAACCCACGCCCGCGCACAGCGGGCGACCCCGGTACTGCCCTTCGCTGATCTCGCCGCGCTGGTTTCAACCCACGCCCGCGCACAGCGGGCGACCATTCACGTCGTCGAGCCGTTCGAAATCCCGCGCGTTTCAACCCACGCCCGCGCACAGCGGGCGACGGACAGCACGGTTCTGTTCGACCTCTGCTATCAGGTTTCAACCCACGCCCGCGCACAGCGGGCGACGGGGCTGACACAAGAGCGGTCGGCGGCTGAGATGGGTTTCAACCCACGCCCGCGCACAGCGGGCGACGAGGGTAAGCGGTACAACGTGATCCGCACGTACCAGTTTCAACCCACGCCCGCGCACAGCGGGCGACACGGCATTTGACCCGTTTGCATACGCGGATGAGGTTTCAACCCACGCCCGCGCACAGCGGGCGACGCGTGATATTGTAGCTTTCAATTTGGCGCTGGCGATGTTTCAACCCACGCCCGCGCACAGCGGGCGACGCGCCACCAGTATTCGCAGTTGAAGTATTCTTCGCAGTTTCAACCCACGCCCGCGCACAGCGGGCGACACTTTGACGGTGTTCGTCGCCATTTCAACACCCCCGTTTCAACCCACGCCCGCGCACAGCGGGCGACTGACAACCGCAATCAATAGGCTGAACCGCAATGCCGTGTTTCAACCCACGCCCGCGCACAGCGGGCGACGGCACTCCAGGCCTGAACACAACTACAGCAGACGGTTTCAACCCACGCCCGCGCACAGCGGGCGACTTGCCGAGTTGTTCATCCAAAAGTTGTTCCATTTGTGCGTTTCAACCCACGCCCGCGCACAGCGGGCGACGAGTTATCCAAAACTTGGCCTTGCGAAAAGTGAGATGTTTCAACCCACGCCCGCGCACAGCGGGCGACGCCGGACGCCGTGTTCGAGGGGCGGCCATTGTGGCGGTTTCAACCCACGCCCGCGCACAGCGGGCGACCTGAAGCGCTTGTAATTGAGGTGAGCGTATGAGCGAGGTTTCAACCCACGCCCGCGCACAGCGGGCGACCAAACAATTCAAGACGTTTGCGCAGGCCCTTCTTGTTTCAACCCACGCCCGCGCACAGCGGGCGACGGGGCTGCAAACCTTGCAGACGATTCTTGGATCTGTTTCAACCCACGCCCGCGCACAGCGGGCGACCTGAAGCGCTTGTAATTGAGGTGAGCGTATGAGCGAGGTTTCAACCCACGCCCGCGCACAGCGGGCGACTTTAAGTGATATCAAACTTGAAATGCAGAAGGAGGTTTCAACCCACGCCCGCGCACAGCGGGCGACCCGCACGCTCACCCAACGATGACCGGCAAGGTCTCGGAGTTTCAACCCACGCCCGCGCACAGCGGGCGACCCGCGACGGTCGGCGCGATCACTTCGGCATTCGCTGATGTGTTTCAACCCACGCCCGCGCACAGCGGGCGACCCGGTCACGGGCATACAACGACGAAGGCGAAGCAGTGTTTCAACCCACGCCCGCGCACAGCGGGCGACTTGGATCGAGATGGCGACGGGGTAGCGTGCGAATAAGATGTTTCAACCCACGCCCGCGCACAGCGGGCGACCTATCGGGACCTCGCCAAGATACGCGAAATCAACGCGTTTCAACCCACGCCCGCGCACAGCGGGCGACTAAAAGGATTGGTATCCCAAAATCTTCGGCGACAGGTTTCAACCCACGCCCGCGCACAGCGGGCGACTGGATTGGCATTCGAGATTCCGGCGGGCCATGAATTGGTTTCAACCCACGCCCGCGCACAGCGGGCGACACGAATACAAACCGACCACGAACGAGCGAAAATTGATCGTTTCAACCCACGCCCGCGCACAGCGGGCGACGGGCGATGGTCGCGGGAAGCCGCTATCGTACCTACAAGGTTTCAACCCACGCCCGCGCACAGCGGGCGACCCAGTTTTACGATACGCCCGGGATCCGTTGTACATGTTTCAACCCACGCCCGCGCACAGCGGGCGACGGAAATATAAAAGACGGGCTGGAAAATGAAAATAGTTTCAACCCACGCCCGCGCACAGCGGGCGACTTATGCGCGCATACACGTATATGCGCGTATATAGAGTTTCAACCCACGCCCGCGCACAGCGGGCGACACGTGTCGGCGGCATGGACGCAACGGCTGCGGGAGATGTTTCAACCCACGCCCGCGCACAGCGGGCGACTTGTCAAGACCAGCCAGAAATTTGCGCGGATCCTGTTTCAACCCACGCCCGCGCACAGCGGGCGACGGGCGATGGTCGCGGGAAGCCGCTATCGTACCTACAAGGTTTCAACCCACGCCCGCGCACAGCGGGCGACCCAGTTTTACGATACGCCCGGATCCGTTGTACATGTTTCAACCCACGCCCGCGCACAGCGGGCGACCTCCGGGCAGGACGGGACCAAGTGAATGGCCGATGCCTGTTTCAACCCACGCCCGCGCACAGCGGGCGACTGCACCACTTGAAACCCCTTGATACGCAAGGGCGGAAAGCCGCATTTTCGCGAACCTTCCATTCAGCAGCATAAGGTAAGCATCTTATATAGACTTTGAAGCCGCAGCCCCTTGTCCCGCAAGGAGTGCGAACCTCCCGGGAGTTTTATGTGCGCTTGGGGTTCGCACCGATGGAACCTCCCTCAGAGCATTTCGATAATCGCGACCCCTTGCGGCGCTGTACCCACTGTCACTTCATAGTCATTGAACGAGCGGGGAACGGTTACGCCGTCTTTGCGTTGCACTTGAACCAGTTGGAACAATTTATTCGCAGGGGCATTTCCAAGGGCTGTGTCGTGCTTGAAGACGAATAGCTTCTGTGACGCCATTTTTCCACGGGCGGCCGAGCGATCGTGCTCGAACATATTGATGAGCGCTGTCCACAACAATTCGAGATCTTCCTCGCTGAATCCGGTCTGCTGGGCGAGCGGCGCGGAGATGTAGCCCTCCAGCCGGTACAGGCCGTAGGGGACGAAGGCTTTTCGGCCCATGGTTCGTTCCTTCTCAATATCTTTCTCGTTCGTGACCGCCATTCTGGTGATGGACACTTCAGTGGGATTGATCGGATCAATGCTTTTCGAAAACGTCAATTGCACCGGACCGCGGACCTGGCCGCAGTTCACGCCCGTCGTCATGACTGCTCCAAATGTGCGAATATCGAAATACTTCTTGCACATCCACCTGGCTAGCGTGAGCTGATCATCCTTCTTCTTTGCTTCGATTCTGTCTTCCTTTGATTCCTTCAGCTCGATTTCCGGGTGATGGTCATACGCTTCCTTGTTCAATTGATTCAGCACGACACCTTCACGCACATAGATGTCGTATCCGGGCTCACCTGCCTTCACCAGTTCCACGTAATTGCGGATCTTCCGTTTCAGGCAAACATCCGTAACAAGCCCCAATCCGGTCTCCGCGTCAATCCGCGGCATGTTGCCCGCGTCGGGATCGCCGTTGGGATTGCCGTTCTCCACATCAAACAGCAGGACGAATTCGTAGCGGTTGTTCAGCGTTTTTTCATTCATGGTTCAACCCTCGTTTCCATTGGTTTGATTGGACTGCTTCCTGGGCTCGTAGAGTTTTTGCCGCTTATGGAAATATCCCAAAGCGAACATTCCTTGCTCTTCCAGCGACAATCGGGCCGGGAACCGGTCGGGCAATTTGCTCATGACTTCCGCGATGGCCATGTCATTGAAACGTCCGTTTTTTTCGTCTTTCGACACATGATAACGCGATAATTGCACCAACCTGGGGAAAACCAGCGCGGGTGTCGTCGATGCCGCTCCCCAAAAACGGTCCGAGATGGTCGCGTTCAGTTTGTTTTCATGGGCATCCTTCTGCGCCTTCTCTAGACAGGCGAACAGCCTGCCCAGATGGTACGCCGTGCTTGTCGAGTTTTCGTTCTCCGCCATGGTCAAATTCGCCTCCTTCATGAAATCGTTATGGAGCCTTGCCTGCCGAATGAAATATCCCTTCAGCAATGCCGCCCGCCGGGGATTCAGCTTTCGGTCGGATGATTCTGCCCGGATCCGGTTCATGAGCTGCGGGAAAATGGAGCGCGGATACGGAAGTCCGTGCAGGATCGAGCGAAGCATCAGCCCCTCCATCAGCGGCGGGATGTTTTCCCAGTCGCCCTGCACCGCGAGTTCCCGGAGCAGTTCCCGAACGGAAGGCGAACGATCCAATCCCTGCACCGACAGATCGATGTAGTGCTGCCAGACCCGCTCGCCGATCTCCCCCAGACTTCCCGTGTACCAGAACCGGACGGACAGCCGCGCGGCGTTCGGGGACAAGCCCAGCACATAGAACCGGGTATCGGGATTCAGGTCCGAGAAGGTTTCCCGGAAAGTCTGCCCCTTGCGGATACGGGTCAATGCGCTGCGGACACGGGAGCGGATGCTGTCTTCATCTTCCGGTTCATGGGATCCCGCTTCCTGCAGCAGGCTGGCGAGAAATTCCTGCTCTTCGGGAGCATCCGACTCCGCCCAAAATACGACGGTCGTATCGTTCAGTCTGACCTTGTGGGCAGGATCGGCAAGGAAGCGGTTCAGCACGTAACCGTACGCGTCAGCTGCTTTCTGCGACACCGGTGCATTGTATGATTGCTTCAATCCATATGAGCAGAAGGCATCGAGGTTGAAAGAAACGATCGCGGCTCCGGACGATTGGGCGCCGATTACATTCTTGATGTTGGGATGCAGCCTGGCGATCCGGCTCTGTGGCACGCGTTCACCGGTGATCAGGCATGACATATAATCAGCATCGGCGCCGTGTTCCTCCGCCCGCAGATGGAATTTTTCCCAGGCGGACTTCAGCGCGGGCAGTTGGTGGTACAAGATGCCGGTCGGACTGTATTGGAGAACGCACAGACCGCCTTTCGTCAAGGAATCAAGCACACGGTCGTCGACGACCTGCGTCAGATTTTCCTCCAATTGCCCGGCATCCATGGCAACAAACAATCGCAATGCCTGAATTTCATCGCTGTTCGATGAGACATGTTCCAGCACAGATAACCATAGCTTGCGCATGCTTGTCCGGCAAGCTTCCCTCATGCCAATTGCCGATCCGAAAAAATACTCCGCCTTGTCACACAAAAAGTAAGGTTTGATTCCGCTGGTGCGTTTGACCTGCTTGGGAACCATGTACTTGCGCTTGTCCGGCTTCCCTTTCTCATTCACGAAAGGGATGACCGCCTTGACGCTCCCGTCCTTGTCAAGCTGCACAACAAACGAGACCGCCGCTGCCGAATAAGCATCACCCGGCAACGTCTCCCCGCGTTCCTCGAGCCGTTCATAGTAGCGGTAAAGCGCCTGCAAAATCATCGGTTCACATCCTCTATCCTCGGAATCGTTATGACGCCATCTACCATTCTCGCGCGAAAAAAATGCGGAATCGTCCTGACGACTTCGCCTTTGGCGTTCACCGTGAAGGTCAGGTCCAGCAGCATGTAGCCCAGATCTTGCTCGCCCTGGAAGGCCGGACTTGCGGGAACCGTGTCTTCTTCCACCAGCTCGAAGTTCGCGGGAAATTCCCGGCAGCCCAGGTAGGGGCGATGGAAGCATTGGCCCTGCCGCGCCCGTCTCAGCATCATGTTGTAGTGCTTTTCCGGCGTGTCCTCCGGGCCCCGCTTGTCCGTCATTTCGAAATGCGCCTCTATGATGTACTCGACGTCCCGGAGCAGCAGGGATGCGCGTTGCTGTCGCTCATGCGTCGCATGGATCACCCGGTTTCCTGATGCCTTGGTCGCGACTTCGTTGCGTCTGATATTCTCAAAACGAATCGGTTTCATCACATGGATGCGGTCGACGACCCAGCGGATCGCCGGCTTCCAGTGGATCGCTTCCAGAATGCCGCGGGCGGCGGAGGGGGTCATCACATCGTAGCTGACCCGTTCCACCTTCATTTCCGGACGGGAAAAAAGCGCATACTCTCCCCACACCCGAAGCTTGATGCCGTAACTCATGCCGATTCACCTCCTTTCAGGGCATGATTTCGTTGATTCTCAATCTTCATCGGGAATGGTAAGGCCTGTCATCCGGTCGTAGAAAGTAAAATCATTCAGAACATGAACACCCTGAATCGTCTGAATGAGCTGCCGGTGTTGGAGCACCTCGCGTTCTTTCGGGTAGACTTGAACAACATAGGGTTGCAGCTTGCGCAGGACGGCTGCCGGGTACAGGGCGGTGGTCAAGCTGTCGATCAGTTCACGGGCATGTTCATCTTGCGGATGGTTCGGGTCTGACCGATCTGCCGGGCGGCGCCAGGGCACGACGATGGATTCCATGTCGGATTCGATGAATTTGAACCGCTCCGCGATGTCCTGATATGGAAAATGGGGCGGAGTCCGGGTCATCATCTTTACGATTTCATATTGATCCCGAAGCTTCGGTCCGGCTTCATTGTCGCGGGTGCCGTGGATGCGTTCGAAATACTCGGAAATGCAGGCCAGGGACAGCATGTTTTCCGCACCGTACAGATCAATGCAGTTAGTTGCTTCCACGGCGGTTTCCTTGAGCCACCCGATGGAGGGCAGGCCATGCGGTTCGGGGTGAAAGACGATCACCCGTCCCGTTTCGAGTTTGCCTTCCCGGTTGCAGCGGCCGGCCGCCTGCGCGATGGAGTCGATTCCGGCGATGGCGCGGTACACGACGGGGAAATCGACATCGACGCCGGCTTCGATCAATTGGGTGGAGATGACGATGCAGCGTTTTCCGTCCTTCAGCCGCTTTCGTATTTCATCCAACACTTCCGCCCGGTGCAGCGGAGTCATGCGGCCGCTGAGATGGAACAGGCCATCCACCTTGGGATTGAAGTGTTTCAGCAATTTCTTCGCATGTCGCCGGGTATTCACAATGCACAGCGCTTGATGTTCGTCAAGCAGCCATTCCGCAAGGGTTGAATCTCTCACCGGTTCATACGGCTTTCCCCTGAGCTCCACGGCAGTGCGCTTGAAAACCCGCTCCAACTCGCTTGGCGTGGGCTCGTCCATGATTTCTTTCACTCGTCTGCCGAGTTTCTCCCAGGAAGGATGCGTGGCGGTGCAGAGGACGACGGAGCAGCCGTACCCCTCCACCAATTCTTCCAAAGCCCGGAGGCAGGGTTCCAGATAGCCCCGGGGCAGACTTTGCGCTTCGTCGATGACGATGACCGATTTTGCAATGTTGTGCAGTTTGCGGCATTTGCTGCGCCTGCTTGCAAAGAGCGACTCGAAAAACTGGACGGAAGTTGTGACGACCAGAGGCGCGTCCCAATTCTCCGTGCTCAGTTTGTAGCGCAGACTTTCGGTTTCGCCGAGCGTTTCGTCCAGATCGCCGATATGAAAATGGCTGTGATGTTCAAGTACCACTTCGGGTCCCAACGCATTGCGAAACTCCGCCGCATTCTGCTCGGTGATGGAAGTCAGCGGGATGACGTAAATAACTCTCCGGAGGTCGTTCTCTTTGGCATGGGCCAGTGCAAACGCGAGGGACGAGAATGTTTTGCCACCTCCCGTCGGGACGCTGAGCGAGAACAGTTGTGGTGGCAGTTGCGCCCGGCTTTTGCACCTCTCCAGAATGGCTTTGCGATAACGGTTTACGATGGTGGGTTCAGCGTTGGCAAATCGGACGGCAAGATATTGCTCCAACCTGTCGTGCAGCTCGCGGATCGTCGTTCCGGGTGCGGCAATGGCCTGCGCGGAAGCGGGATCGCAGAAGTCGCGCGTATCGATCGTATCCGCATCCACCAGACAGGAATAGATCATGCGTCCAAGGAAGGCCAGCTTCCAGCTGTATGCTTCTTTGCTTTGTTGACGAAGTAAGTTGCGGACCAACGGACCGTCCATCGGTATGGGGAGGGAGGGCCGTTCAATTTCCTGCCAGGCGGCCTCCCACAGGTGCTCTTGCTCCTCGGGATCCTCTGCGGCGGATGCCAGCCGATGACAGAGACTGCCCGGTTCGTCTTTGTTGCCGTAGTTTCGCAGCCCGCCATGATGGAACGCAATGGCAAACTGAACGAGGGTTGCGAGGTGCTTATGGAGCCGGGTCGGACCGAACATCGCCCGCCAGGTCGAATCTTTCCCGATTTCAAGAGCGCCGGCGGTGGAGTGGGTGGCTTTTATGGGATAATTTCTAATCCGAAGCTGAGGCTTAAGCTTAAATTTGCCGAGGTCATGGTGTAGTCCCGCAGCATATGCCAGTTCCCCGGCGTGAAAACTCTGGGCGAATGTGCGCGCCTTGTCCGCGGTTCCAAGCAGATGAACGATCAGCGGTTGTTCTTCGCCGTTGCTGTTTATGCGCGCGATAAAACGCATGCATGCACCACCACCAAATGACAGGATAGAAGCAATCTGAACTTCATATAAATTGTATGTAAACGTTCTTTCCGCCATATTACAATTTCTGAAAGGATTAGTCAAGGGGGGAGTAAATTATGTCGTTGTTCTGAGATAATGTCACGATGGGACAGGAGAGAGTGACATTGACCAGAGCAGAATGGAAAAAGGTACTTGTGGTGGAGAAAATCCTCGACGGACACATGACCAACGCGGAAGGAGCGGCGGTACTCGGACTCGGCGTCCGGCAAGTGATTCGGCTGAAGAAGAAATATGTGGAAGAAGGAGGCGCCCAGGCACTGGCCCACGGTAATCGGGGAAGAAAGCCGAAACACGCGATCCCGGAGGAAGTCAAAGATCACGTCGTCGGGTTGTACACCACAACGTATCACGGCAGCAACAACTGCCGCTTTGCGGAGCTTTTGGAGGAACACGAATCGATTAAGCTCAGCACACCCAGCGTAAGACGCATTTTACTGTCCAAAGGCATCAAGCAAGCCAAACCGCGTCGGCGTAAGAAGGCTCATGGGCCGCGCCAGCGAAAGCCGCAAGCGGGCATGCTGTGGCAGATCGATGCGACGCCTTACGCCTGGCTGGAGGATCGGGCACCGTCCTTCACCCTCCATGCCGCCATCGACGATGCGACAGGTACCGTCGCTGGCGCCGTGTTCAGGCCCACGGAATGCCGCGAAGGCTACTCGCTGGTCATGATGCAAGGCATCCGGAACTACGGCGTGCCGCTGGGCTTTACAGCGACAAACCTACCATCTTCCGGTCACCCCATGAAACGCTGTAGCCTTGCAAGTTCCGTTTCGACGCCAGAGCAACGGTTGAGGTGCGTGAGACGCTCACCGGTGAGGTACTCGTATGGCATCATGGTCAGGCCATCGCGCTGAAGGAGACGGAAAAGCCTGTACGTGATCCTGCGACTCCAACAAAAAAGGCGGAACCTGCGCCACCCCGCAAGCCCGCCGCCAACCATCCATGGAGGTTGGCATGGAGTCCAAAGCAGCTTCAGCGTAACACAAATTTCGTGCCAGGCCAAGTCACCTGACCGGTGTGACATTTTCACAGACGAGTTAAGGTGACATATTCACAGACGATTGACAGAAGAGATGGTAAATTAGCTTCTTTTTTTCTTGGACATGCTTATGTTAGACTTACGTATGGTCGCCGGCAGGCGTGGATTGAAATATATACATTGTGAGGAAAGCCCGTCACATGATGGCGGGTTTTCGTCATGATGGAGCCGATAAAATCCAATCATCATTGCATCGGTCAGCGATTCGACGATGGTGGCGACGGGCAAGGTGTGGCTCTGGCCCAAGGGCTTCAGCCTGTACGGGTATAACGAGATTTTCGACGACACACGCATCTGGCGGGGGTACCGGAACACGATTCTCTATACGACGCTGGGCACTTTCGTCAATCTGCTGTTCACGCTGCCGGCGGCGTATGCGCTGTCCCGTCGGGAGTTCCGGGCGCGGCGATTTCTCATGTTCGTGTTCGTGGTGACGATGTTTTTCAGCGGCGGCCTGATCCCGACGTATCTGCTCATCAAGGGACTCGGCATGACGAATACGATGTGGGTGTTCATTTTCCCGTTCTGCGTCAACGTCTATAACCTGATCATCGTGCGCACGTTCTTCGAGACGTCGCTGCCGCGCGAACTGTACGAGGCGGCGGCGATTGACGGATGCGGGCACTTCCGCTTCTTCTGGAGCGTGGCGCTGCCGCTCTCGAAGGCGGTCATCTCCGTCATCGGCCTGTACTATGCGGTGGCGCATTGGAACGATTTCTTCACCGCGCTGGTCTATGTGCGCAACAACGAGCTGCAGCCGCTGCAGATTGTGCTGCGCGACATCCTGCGCTCGAACCAGGTGTTCCAGGCGGGCGCGGGTACCGGCGGAGAGGCCGGCGGCTACGCCCAGCGGTACGCGGATCAGATCAAGTACGGCGTCATCATCGTGTCGACGCTGCCGATTCTGCTCGTCTATCCGTTTATTCAGAAGTATTTCGAGAAGGGCGTTATGATCGGCTCGGTGAAGGGGTGATGCGAGCGGAGATTGCGGGACTGTAACGTGGTACGCACGTTACAGCGTGCCACCGGGTGGAGATTGCGGGACTGTAACGTGGTATGCACGTTACAGCGTGCCACCGGGTGGAGATTGCGGGGCCGTAACGTGGTATGCACGTTACAGCCTGCCGCCGGGTGGAGATTACGAAGCTGTAACGCGGTATGCACGTTACAACCCTGAGCCGCTCGCAGGAAATTGCCCGGGGCTGAGCGAAAACTTCTAACACGATCTGCAACCATGAGAGGAGGAACGACGCATGTCAACCCATGCGGCGCAAAGGCACCCGCAGCCGCTCCGGCCGCTGCCGGCGGGCCGGGTGAAGTTCACGGACGCCTTCTGGTCAAGATACCGCGACCTCGTCCGCGAGGTCGTCATTCCGTACCAGTACGAGGCGCTGCACGACCGGGTGCCGGACGCGGAGCCGAGCCATGCGATCGCCAATTTCGAGATCGCGGCGGGCCGGAAGCAAGGAGAGTTCCACGGGTTCGTCTTCCAGGACACCGATGTGGCGAAATGGCTCGAGGCGGTCGGCTATTCGCTCATGACGCATCCGGACCCGGAGCTGGAGCGGCTCGCCGACGACGTCATCGATCTCATCGCGGAGGCGCAGGGCGAGGACGGCTATCTGAACACATACTTCACAATCAAGGAACCGGACAAGCGGTGGACGAACCTGACGGATTGCCACGAGCTGTACACCGCCGGCCACCTGATCGAGGCGGCGTGCGCGTATTACGAGGCGACCGGCAAACGGAAGGTGCTGGATATCGCCTGCCGGCTCGCGGATTGCATCGACCGGGTGTTCGGACCGAACGAAGGGCAGCTCCGCGGCTACGATGGCCACGAGGAGATCGAGCTGGCGCTCGTGAAGTTGTACCGGGCGACGGGAGAAGAGCGGTATTTGCGGCTGGCGGCGTTTTTCGTCGACGAGCGGGGCCGGGAGCCGAACTTCCTGCGCGAAGAATGGGAGAAGCGGGGGCGGATCAACTTCTTCCTCAAGCGGCCGGCGCCGATTAATCTGGAATACCACCAGGCGCACCGCCCGGTGCGGGAGCAGACCGACGCGGTCGGCCACGCCGTCCGCGCCATGTATCTGTACGCGGCGATGGCGGATCTCGCGGCGGAGAACGGCGACGAGTCGCTGCTGGAAGCGTGCCGGCGGCTGTGGCGGAGCACGACGCGCAAGCGGATGTATGTGACGGGCGGCGTCGGCTCGACGCATCACCTGGAAGCGTTCACCACGGACTACGATCTCCCGAACGATACGGCCTACGCGGAGTCGTGCGCGTCGATCGGCCTCATCATGTTCTCGAAGCGGATGCTGCAGATCGAGGCGAAAGGCGAATACGGCGACGTGATGGAGCGGGCGTTGTACAATACGGAGCTCGCGGGCATGTCACAGGACGGGAAACGCTATTTCTATGTGAATCCGCTGGAGGTATGGCCGGAGGCTTGCCGCAGCAACCCCGGCAAGCATCACGTGAAGCCGGTGCGGCAGCGCTGGTTCGGCTGCGCCTGCTGCCCGCCGAACATCGCGCGGTTGATCGCGTCGCTCGGCGGCTATGTTTACGACGTCGACGCCGAATCCGGCATCGTGTACACGCATCTGTACATCGGCGGAGAGGCGCGGCTGAACGTCGGCAAGGAAGGCGGCGGACATGACGGCGGCACGGTCGTCGTTCGGCAGGAAACGAACTATCCGTGGGACGGCGCCGTGATGCTGACGGTGACGCCCGAAGCGGGCGGCTTAACGGCGTTCACCCTCGCGCTCAGGCTGCCGGGCTGGAGCCGAACGTCGGAGATTGCGGTGAACGGCGAGCGGATCGCGCCGGAGGTGCGGGACGGCTACGCGTACATCTGCCGCGATTGGCAGCCGGGCGATACGGTCGAGCTTAAGCTCGACATGACGATCCGGCTGCTCGCCGCCCGCCCGGAGGTGCGGGCTGACGCCGGCCGCGTCGCGATCCAGCGCGGGCCGCTCGTCTACTGCCTCGAGTCCGCCGACAATCCGGGCGGACCGCTGAGCGCGCTTGCGATCGACACGCAGACGCCGTTGACCGCAACGTATGACGCGCAGCTGCTCGGCGGCTGCGTCGTGATCGAGGGGCGCGCGTTCCGCGAAGGGGCGCGCGACTGGGCGGACGCGTTGTACCTGCCGCTGGAAGAGGAGGACGGCGCCCGCCGCGAAGAGCCGGCCGCGTTCCGGGCGATCCCCTATTATCTCTGGGGCAACCGGGGCGAAGGCGAGATGGCGGTGTGGGTGCGGTACCGGTAATCGGGAAAGTCCCGGCGTTTTTCACAACGCCGGGGCTTTTTCTTATGAAAATCCGACACCCGAATCTTAGAAATGATGGCTGGCGGACGGGCACGCGCGACCCATAGAATGGAGGGAAACAGGGCTTGAACAGGAGGGGCGCCGCATGAAACTGTGGTATGCGAAACCGGCATCGGATTGGTTGGAAGCGTTGCCAATCGGCAACGGCAGATTGGGCGCGATGGTGCACGGCGGCATGGAGCGGGAAAGGCTTCAGATCAACGAGGAGACGTTCTGGTCGGGCGGACCGCACGATTACCGCCGGCCGGGCGCGTCCCGATATTTGCGGCAGGTCCGGGAGTTGATCTTTCAGGACAAGGTCGAGGAAGCGCAGCAGCTGTTCGATGAACGGATGAAAGGCGATCCCGAACTGCTGCACGCTTTTCTCCCGTGCTGCGATATGATGCTCCATTTTCCGGGCCATGCGGATGGCCGGGATTATTACCGGGAACTCGATCTGGACCGGGCCGTTGCAACCACCCGATATCGGGTGAACGGGGTGACGTACACGCGCGAAGTGTTCTGCTCGTACCCCGATCAGGCGATCATCATGCGGATTTCATCCGACTGTCCGGGCAAGATCGACATGGCCGGGGAGCTTGCCGCGGCCAACGGGGAGCAGCGGGTCCGTTTCGCGGGCGACGACACGCTGGTCCTGACCGGACAGGCGGGCAAGCGGGAAGCAAGGCCGAGACGGCTCAACGCCGGCTGGGACGGGCCGGGGGTGCGGTTCGAAGCGCGGCTGCGCGCTTTCTCCGAGGGCGGCCGTGTCCTCCGAGGGGAGCAGGCGCTCGAGGTCAGGGGAGCAGACGCGGTCACGCTGATTTTCTCGGCCGCAACCAGCTTCGTGAATTACCGCAGCATCGACGGGGACCCGGGCGCCAAGGCGGCCGGCGTGATCGAACGCCTGCAAGGCAAGACGTACGGGGAACTGCTCGGACGCCATCTGGAGGATTACACCGCGCTGTACCGCAGAGTCGAGCTGGAACTCGGGGACGGCGCAGGCGACGGCACGCCGACGGATGAGCGGGTGCGGATGTACGCCGAGACGGAAGACCCCGGGCTGGCCGCGCTGTTTTACCAATACGGCCGCTATCTGCTCATCGCGTCTTCGCGGCCCGGCGGACAGCCCGCCAATCTCCAGGGCATCTGGAACGACGATCCCTGGCCGCTCTGGGGAAGCAAATGGACGACGAACATCAACGTGCAGATGAACTATTGGCCGGCGGAATCGGGCAACCTGCGGGAGTGCCATCTTCCCCTGTTCGACCTGATCGACGACCTCCGCATCACCGGGGCGGAAACCGCCGAAACGCACTACGGCTGCAGAGGGTTCGTGGTTCATCACAACACGGATCTGTGGCGGGCCGCGACCCCGGTCGATTACGACGCGGCCGTCTGGCCGATGGGCGGCGTCTGGCTGGTGCAGCATCTGTGGGACCACTACGAATATTGTCCGGACCAGGCGTTTCTGCGGAACAGGGTGTATCCGGCGCTGCGCGAAGCGGCCCTGTTCGTGCTCGACTATCTGACGGAAGCGCCGGAGGGCACCCGGCTCGCCGGCAAGCTCGTGACCAATCCGTCCTATTCCCCCGAGAATCATTACATTGACGACAAGGGGCGGAGACGCTATCTGACCTGTGCGGCGACCATGGACATTCAACTGATCCGCGATCTCTTCCAACGGTGCATGAAAGCGGCGGAGATGCTGGGCGTGGATGAAGATTTCCGCGGGGAACTCGAGGAGGCGATGGCGCGGCTGCCCGGCATGCAGATCGGAAAATACGGCCAATTGCAGGAATGGGCGGAGGATTGGGACCGGCCCGACGATCACAACAGCCACGTCTCCCATCTGTACGGGCTGTACCCCGGGAACCAGATTTCCGTCAAGGACACGCCGGAACTGGCCGAAGCGGTCGGGCGGAGCCTGGAACTTCGCGGCACCCACGATTTCCGCGCGTGGCCGGCCGCCTGGCGGATTGCCCTGCATGCGCATCTGCGCGATGCCCGGATGGCGCACCGCCGTCTCGTCAATCTGATCGCGCTGTCGGCCAACCCGAATCTGCTCAACGAGAAACCGCCGCTTCCGATGCAGATTGACGGCAATTTCGGTGGAACGGCCGCTATTGCGGAAATGCTTCTCCAGAGCAGGAGCCGCTATGACGGCACAGCCGCCGTGTACGAGATCGAGCTCTTGCCGGCGCTGCCGGCGCAATGGTCGCGGGGCAGGGTGAAAGGGCTGCGGGCACGCGGCGGTTTCGAGCTGGCTTTCGCCTGGGAGAACGAACGGCTCACGGAAGCCTCGCTGCATGCCCTGTGCGGCGGTATCTGCCGGATTTATTACGGGGACCGGTCCGTACAATTGGAGACGAGCAAGGGCGATACGATACCCATTCAATTCTGACGGAGGATTACCCCTCGGGAATGCGGCGGGTTCGCGCGGCTGCGCGGACCCGCCGTTGATGTCTGCGTCATGCTCGGAGGGCGGCACGGATGAAATCCAGGCGCAGACAAAGAAATTGGTGATTGTATTTTTGGGCTTGACGGAATAAAATGGAACCAACGTATGCTAAAACGAAATTGCAACCGATTATCCGCAAAAAATCAAGTATGGGAGGAGCGATGGATGAGACGAAGCGCGAAGCGGTTCACGGCGGCATGGGCCGCGGCAGCCCTCTTGTGCGCGGCAGGGCTCAACGCGCAGTCCGGCGTGCATGCGGCTTCACCAGAAGTGTACGGGGAAGCGCTTGCACATGCGGCGGAGTCGGGAACGCGCACAATCGTAAGCGCTGTCAATGTTCGGGACAGCCTTGTCGCCCAATACGGATCGCCCGTCATTGACGGCGAAATCGATCCGGTGTGGGACAAGGCACGGATCGTCGAGGCTCGGCATGCGTCGGGGGATACCCGGGCGTCCGCAGCGTTCAGAGCGCTGTGGGACGACCATGCGCTCTACATTCTCGCGGAAGTCACGGACGGCAGCCTTTCCACGGAATCTCCGCTTCCCTACGAGCAGGATTCGGTGGAAATCTTCCTCGACGAGAACCGTGACAAGACGAAGGAATTCGGCGTGGATGACCTGCAGTTCCGCGTGAATTTTGCGAACGTCCAAACCATTGACAAAGGTGATGGCTCCCGTTTCTACACGGCGACGCGGCTTACGGATGACGGCTATATTGTCGAAGCCCGGATCAGCCTCAAGAATAAACCGGACAACGGCACAGTATCGGGCATCGAGCTGCAAGTCAATGACGCTGAAGGTGCGGGACGGATCGGCACGCTCAATGTTTTTGATCCGACGGGAGGCGCATGGGACGATACGGGGTTGTTCGGCGAGATCTTCTTCACCGGGAAGAAGCGCGGCGACAAGAGCGGCCTCAATCCGTATGATCTGCTCAACCTGATGAAGCGTGCGCTGTCCATCGATTACTCGCTCTACAAGAATCCCGGCGTCGTCAAAGATGCCATCCTCCAGGTTGCCGCGGCAAACCTGCTGGGCAGCGCGGATGTGACGCAGGAGCAGATCGATGAGCAGTATGCCATGCTCGCGGAAGCGATCGACGCGCTGGAGATGACGGAAGAAGCCGCGAACGAGAAATATTTCACGCCGCTTCCGGTCGAGTATTTGGCCTTGAGCGACAAGCCGGGGAGCATCGAACGCCTGTCCTACCGGACGGCCAATCCGGACGGCGGCATGGACACGAAGTACGTGAATGTCTATCTTCCGCACGGATACGACGCCTCCGACAAGAACACCCGGTACAATGTGCTCTACTTGATGCATGGAATGGGCGAGAACGAAAATCTGCTCTTCGGCGGACCGGGCGAAAACCGTTCGCTCAAGAAGATCCTCGACAACATGATCGCGAACGGGGACATTGAACCGCTCATCGTCGTCACGCCCACGTTCTACGGCGGAAAGGGCGATATCGCCGTTTTCCACGAAGAACTGCTGCAAGACATCATTCCGCTGGTGGAAACGAAGTACAATACTTATGCGAAATCGGCAAGCTTGCAAGATCTGAAGGCATCCCGGGCCCATCGCGCATTCGGCGGGTTCTCCATGGGTTCGGCCACGACCTGGCATATTTTCGCCCACTGCCTGGATTACATCAAATATTACATGCCGCTCAGCGGAGCGGGTTTCGGATTGGGCGGAAGCGGCGATGCGGCGCAAACGGCGGAATTCCTTGCGGATGTGGTGCGGAAATCCGGCTACGAGCCGCATGAATACTACATTTTCAGCGCCGCGGGCACGCAGGACTTCGCTTATCCGGGACTGCACGACCAGATCGAGGCGATGAGGCAGTTGTCCGATGTGTTCCCCTATTCATCGGACCCGGCGAAAGGCAATCTCTACTTCATCGCGGGCGAAGGCGGCACGCACACCTGGTATTGGCAGAATCAGTTCATTTACAACATTTTGCCGGATCTGTTCAAAGGCGAGTCTTGAAAAACCCGGCAAGCTAAAACGAAGTTGCAAAACCGGATGCGGAAGGGGAGGATCGATCCGTTATGAGACGGAAAATCAAAAGGTTTGGCGCGGCATTGGCCGCGGCATCACTATTCAGCGCGCTGCTGATCAACATCCAGACCGGAGATTACGCCAGAGCGGCTGCTGCGCAGGTTGAAATCAAGGAGGCATCCATGAACGGAAGAATTATCGCCCAGTTCGGATCGCCGGTCATCGACGGCCGGATCGATGAAGTATGGGAGAAGGCGCGGCCGTACCAACCGCGGCATTCATCCGGCAACACCAACGCGAGCGCAACGTTCAGGGCGCTGTGGGATGACCGTGCACTCTACATCCTGGCGGAAGTGAAGGACGGCCAGCTGTCCACCCGGTCCGGAACGCCGTACATGCAGGATTCGCTCGAAATCTTCCTGGACGAAAACAACGACAAGACCCGGGAATTCGGCGCGGATGATCTGCATTTCCGCGTCAACATCGACAACGTTCAATCCGTAGACAAAGGCGACGCCTCACGATTCTATACCGCTGCGACCAAGACGGACGACGGCTATGTCATCGAAGCCCGGGTCGCCCTCAAGAAGAAGCCGGCCAACGGCACCGTCCTGGGCATCGAGCTGCAGATCAACGATGCGGTGGGCGAAGAGCGCGTCGGCACACTCAATCTGTTCGATTCGACGGGCATGGCCTGGGACGATACGAGCCTGTTCGGCGAGATTGTGCTGGTCGGGAAGAATGCACGCGAGACGAGCGGTCTCAATCCCTATGATTTGCTCAACCTGATCAAGAAAGCGCTGTCCATCGATTGCTCGCTGTACAAAAATCCGGAAGTCGTGAGAGATGCCGTCCTTCAAATTGCCGCGGACAGCCTGCTGGGCAGCACGGAAGTGACGCAGCAGCAGATCGATGAACAGTATGCCGCGCTTGCGGAAGCGATCGGCGCGCTGGAGATGACGGAAGAAGCCGCGAACGAGAAATATTTCACGCCGCTTCCGGTCGAATACCTGGCTGAGAGCGACCAGCCCGGAACGATCGAGACGCTGTCGTACGAGACGGCGAACCTGGACGGAGGCAAGGACAAGAAGCGGCTGCACGTCTATCTCCCGCACGGCTATAACGCATCCGACAAAGGCACGAAGTACAACGTGCTGTATCTGATGCACGGCGGCGGCGAGAATGAGGATCTGCTCTTCGGCGGACCGGGCGAAAACCGGGCGCTCAAAAAGATTATCGACAACATGATCGCCCGCGGCGACATCGAGCCGCTCATCGTCGTGACGCCGACCTTCTACGGCGGGAAGAACGATGTCGCCCTGTTCCACGAAGAATTGATCCACGATATTGTTCCGCTGGTGGAGTCGAAGTACAACACATACGCGAACTCGGCAAGCCTTAAAGATTTGAAGGCGTCCCGGGCTCACCGCGCGTTCGGCGGGTTCTCGATGGGATCGGTGACGACATGGCATCTGTTCGCCAAGGGCGGTCTGGACTACTTCAAATACTACATCCCGCTCAGCGGCGACAGCTGGGCGCTCGGTGAAAGGAGCGGCGGCACCCGGCCTGAGGAAACGGCGAAGTTCCTTGCGCAGGTTGTCCGCAAGTCGGGCTACAAGCCGCACGATTTCTACATCTTCAGCGCCACGGGCACGCAGGATATCGCTTATCCGAATCTGAAGCCGCAGATCGAAGCGATGAAGCAGCTGGACGATGTCTTCCGCTACTCGTCGAACCTCGACAAAGGCAACTTCTATTTCATCGAAGCCGAGGGCGGGTCGCACACCTGGTATTGGCAGAACCAATACATTTACAACATTTTGCCGGATCTGTTCCAAGGCGAGGCTTGATCCGCGTCCCCCGCGTTTCCGTGCAAACGGAACCGGGGGCTTTCTTTCTTAACCAAAAATGAAAACGCTTACAAACAATATAAAAAATGCACACACGCATCTTCAAAATCATGTCTGCCTTTCAAACAGCCGCTTCCCTACAATGAAAAGTGAAAGGAGTGTTTGCGCCATGACCGCCGACACGAATACAACCGATGCCAAACCGATTCGGTCATCGCTTGTTTGGAAGCGTTTCAAACGGCAGCGAACCCTGCATCTCTTCGTCTGGATCGGCATCCTGTATTTGCTGGTCTTCGCCTATACGCCGATGTTCGGCATTCTGATGGCCTTCAAAAATTACACCATCGTGCAGGGCATCAAGGGGATTTTCACCAGCAGCTGGGCCGGATTCAAATATTTCATCGAGTTCTACAACGACTACAAATTTTACGACATCGTGCGAAACACGCTGGTGCTCAGCTTTCTGAAGGTCATCTTCACGTTCCCGATCCCCATCCTGTTCGCCATCATGCTGAACGAAGCGAAGAACATGGCGTTCAAAAGGGTGGTGCAGACCGCCAGCTACCTGCCTCACTTCATCTCCTGGGTGGTCGTGCTCGGGCTGTCGTTCACTTTCTTCTCCAGCAACGTCGGGTTGATCAATCAATTGCTCCTGGACTGGGGATGGATCGACAAACCGCTGCCGATCCTGACGAGCCCGAACTATTTCTGGGGACTGGCCGTCGGCAGCGCGATGTGGAAGGAAGCCGGATGGTGGGCCATCATTTTCCTGGCGGCCATCGCCGGCATCAATCCGACGCTCTACGAGGCGGCCCAGATCGACGGAGCCGGAAGGCTGGCCCGGATCTGGCATATTACGCTGCCGGGCATCCGGGGAACGGTGGTCGTGGTGCTCATTCTGACGATCGGAAGCATTCTCGGAGGCGGGCTCGTCGGTTCCAACTTCGACCAGGCCTTCCTGATGGGCAATGCCGGCAACAACGACACCTCGGAGATTGTGCAGACCTACGCCTTCAAAGTCGGGCTGGCCCAGGGCCGATATTCGTATGCCGCGGCCATCGATCTGGTTCAATCGGTCATCTCCGTCATCCTGATCTTCACCAGCAACGCGATCGCGAGGAAGGTGTCCGGAACCAGCTTGTTCTAATACCGTCAGGAGGGTCATCATGAAAGGGCGCTTGGAAGACCGAATATTTGACGGCGTCAACTATTTGCTGCTGTCACTCATTTTCTTCGTCACCGCCTATCCGTTCTATTATCTGCTTGTCACATCTTTCAACTCGGGCACGGACGCGCTCCTGGGAGGAGCATACTTCTGGCCTTCGGATTTCACGCTGGAGAACTACAAGACGTTCTTCAACGATTCGAAATGGCTGTCCGCGCTGTTCATGAGCATCGCGCGGACGGTCGCCGGCGCCGTCACGGGCGTGCTGTTCACCTGTCTGGTGGCGTACGGCCTGTCGCACAAAGGGCTGGTGTTCAGCAAGGTTTACTTTTCCCTGGTCATCTTCGCCATGTATTTCTCGGGCGGCCTGATTCCGTACTACGTTGTGCTGCGCTCCCTGGGGCTGCTCAATTCGTTCGCCACTTACATCATCCCGGGGATGCTGAACACGTTCTTCCTGCTGATCGCGATCTCGTTCTTCCGGGAGATTCCGAATGATCTGAAGGAATCGGCGTGGATGGACGGCGCGAGCGAGCTGAAGATTTTCTATCGGATCATTCTGCCGATCTCCAAGCCGCTCATCGCCACGATGGCTTTGTTCGTCGGAGTCGGGCATTGGAATTCATGGCTGGATTCCGCCTACTTCGTCCGGGCAGAGTATCTGCGGACGCTGTCCTACCGGCTGATCGAGATCATCAACCAGAGCCGGGTGCCGCAGGAGGCGATCGAGGCCGCCGCCGGCGCGTCATCGGTCACCAGCTACTCGCTGCAGGTGACCGCGATGATCGTGTCGATCGCTCCGATCATCTGCGTGTATCCGTTCCTGCAGAAGTACTTCGTGGCGGGCATCATGCTCGGCTCGGTCAAGGAATAACTCCCCATTTGTTATTAAAGCGCAAGCTTTAATAAGATAAACTCACAGACAATGGAGGGCTCGCGAATGAAAAAGACATGGGGTTCGTTGTTCATTCTGACGCTCATCCTGGCCTTGCTGGCCGGATGCGGCGGAGGAGGCAACGCGAAATCCGGCTCCAATTCCGGGGGGCAGACGGGCCAGAACGGATCGGCCTCCGACTCCGGATCGCAGGATGAAATCGTGGAGCTGGACTTGTTCATCAACCACTCCTGGTACCCGGTTCGGTCCTGGACGGGATCGATCGCGGAAGAAATCACGAAGCGGACGGGCGTCAAGCTGAACGTCACGGTCGCCGCCGATTCGGAACAGCTGCCGCTCATGATCGCATCCGGCGACCTGCCCGACCTGATCTTCACGGTTCGGGAACCGAGGCTGGAAAATCCGGACATATCGTACCCCTGGAATGAACTGATCGAGAAGTATGCGCCGGACTTCGAGATCGATCCGGTCCGGCTGGCGGTGAACACGGCGCAGGACGGCAATGTTTACACGGTGCTCAACGCCTACGCCACCCCGGAAGAATGGGCGAGCAATCCGTATGCGCTGGGCAACGACGGCAACCCCGGCATCGCGGTGAGACAGGATATTCTGGACGAGCTCGGCGCGAAGATCGAAACGCTGGATGATTTCGTGTCCGTCCTGGAGCAGGTGAAGCAGAAGCATCCGGACATGGTGCCGATGACGATGGACATCGAATGGATTCCGCAATATTTCAAAATGCAGTTCGGCATCCCGCCGCACAGCTCCTGGCATGACCAGAAAACGGTGAGCTGAAGCACGTCATCTCGCATCCGAACGCGCTCAAGTTCTACAAGTTCATGAACAGCCTGTACCGGAACGGTTATATTTTGGCCGAGAACTTTACGTACAGCAACGACCAGATCGACGACGAATACGCGGTCACCGGCAGAGCGTTCGCCCACAGCCATACGGTCAGCGTCGCGGAAGCGGACAACGCCAAGGTGAAGAACCAGGGCAACAATTATCAGTTCACGATGATTCCGTCGGCGCTCACGGATGAAGCGTACAACCTGAGCACCGGCACCGGCTTCTCCGGGGTCTATATCACGAAGAACAACAAGAACCCGCAGAAATCGATCGAGTTCATCAAGTTCCTGGCAAGCAAGGAAGGCCTGGAGCTGGTCATGTTCGGCATCGAGGGCAAGCATTGGGAGTGGCATCCGGACGGCTACCCGGTCTTCCATTACGATGTGAACGACGCCGACTACGTCAATTCGGAAGGCCTGAAATGGTGGTACCTGTATTCGGACGCGATCGTGGAAGGGCTGCGCGGATACGTGCCGGGCACGCAGACGACGAAGGCGCTGCAGGAGATCAAGGAAATTACGGACCACAATCCCGCAATCGGCATGGTGAAGCTGCAGGACGGCACCGACGAGAAAATCATTTTCGACAAGATCAAGGAAATGGTGAAAACGGAGGAAGTCCGCATCTATCTGGCCGAATCGGAGGAAGCTGCGGAACAGGCGTATCAGAAGATGCTCCAGCTCGCGGAAGACATCGGGCTCAGCAAACTGGAAAGCTGGGCGACGGCGGAATACAAGAAGATGCAGGAGCTGTTCAATCAATAATCCGGAGCAGGCGTACAAAGGGGTCCTTCCCAGACCCCTTTTTTCCACTTGTTGCGCAACTGCGAAGGGATTAAAGTAGTCGTATAGACATAGACCGTTGCTGCCCGAGGGACGTGAAGGTGATGAAACGTTTGTTCTCCAGAATGAGCATTGTCAGGAAAATGGTGCTGGGCTATTTCGTCATCATCTTTGTCCCGGTCATCACCTTCGGTTTCTACCATAATCATCTGATGTACCAGAGCATGATCGAAGAATATGCGGGCGGCAAGCAGCAAATCATTGAACAGTCGTACGCCAACCTGAGGATCGATCTGCTGCAGATCTCGTCCAATTACGGGTTGTTCCAGCACAACTCCAACGTCATCGACTATCTGAACGGCGCGTACCGG
This sequence comes from Thermobacillus composti KWC4, assembly GCF_000227705.2. Classification (GTDB taxonomy): domain Bacteria; phylum Bacillota; class Bacilli; order Paenibacillales; family Paenibacillaceae; genus Thermobacillus; species Thermobacillus xylanilyticus. The sequence continues at coordinate 3,397,744 of NC_019897.1, read as the reverse complement.
TACAACTGGGAATACGTCTACTCGTACCAGAAGTACATCAAGCCCCTGCTGTCGGGCATGCTGTACGGCAATGACCATATCCGGGATATCCGGATCTACAAGGCAAGCGAGCGGGTATTCACCGCTCCGGAACACATCATCGATATGGAAGCCCTTCCATCGAACGTCCGGGAAGAGCTGCGCCGGCTCCCTCCGGGCAAAGGCCTCTGGTTCTGCGAATTGTCCGAATCGGGCGAATGGAAGCTGGCCTATTACCAGAACATGTACGCCGAGCGGTTCTCCAAACATGTCGGCGTCTTCTCCGTCGAGGTCGATCCGAAACTGCTGTACAGCTTCGCCAATACGCTGAGCAATGAAGGGCGCTCGGACGTTTACCTGCTGACCGGGGATTTGAAGTCCAGCCCGCCCGGCGCGAGGGAAGACATGATCGGAAAGATGCTCGAGCGGCCGTTCGCGTATTTCTTCCTCGACCGCAAGTCGCTGCTCGTCAACCACCTGACGATCGAGGAGCTGGGGCTCAGAGCGGCCGTCGTCAGCAAAACAGAGGATGTGTTCGCCAGCACGGCCAGGCAGAGAGTCTGGCTGTTCCTGATGATCGCCGGGCTGCTGCTGCTCCTGTCGGGGATTTACTACATGCTGGCGGTGTCGGTGACGAAAAGACTGTCGCGATTGGCCAGACATATGCGCCAGGTCGGCGAGAACAACTTCAAGACGCTCGACCATCGGGACGACCAGGACGAGATCGGCTATCTGACCTACACGTATAACTCGATGCTGCAGCGGATCGATGAGCTGGTCAACAAAGTGCAGCGCTCGGAGCTGCTTCGAAAGGAAAGCGCCTACAAGGCGCTGCAGGCGCAGGTCAAACCGCATTTCCTGTACAACACGCTGGAAACGATCCGCATGCTGGCCGAGGCGAACGACGACCGCGAAGTGGCGGAACTCGCTTATTCCTTCGGACAGTTCATGCGCTACAGCCTGTCGAGCGACCACGAGCAGTTCAGGCTGAGCGATGAGGTCCGGAATATCGAGAACTACATGAAAATCCAGAAAACCCGCCTTGGCAGCCGGCTCACGTACAGCATCTCGGTCGAGGCCGACATCCGCCAGATCCCGTGCCCGCAGTTTATTTTGCAGCCGCTGGTTGAAAATTGCATCGTGCACGGACTGTCGACGATCCGGCGGAAGGGGGCCATCGCGATCCGCATCACGGATGACGACAACCGCGTGCGGGTCGAGATCTCGGACAACGGCGCGGGCATGCCGGAGCAGCGGCTGGAGGAAATCCGGAGGCTGCTGAACAATCGGCTGGATATCAAGGAATTTTCGACCCAGGACAGCGGCCTCGGCATTTACAACGTCAGCGAGCGCATCAAGACGTACTACGGAGAAGATTCCCGTCTGGAAGTGGACAGCAAGCCCGGCGAAGGGACGGATTTCAGGCTTTATTTGAACAAAAAAGGGATGAATGGACATGTTGAACCTGCTGATCGTGGATGACGAGATGGTGATTCTGCACGGCATCGTCAAGATCATAAGGGAAGGGAAGACGCCGTTCACCCGGATCGAAAGCGCCCTGGATGCCTGTGAAGCCTTGTCTGTCATGGAGGATTTCGCGCCCGATCTGATCATGACCGACATTCACATGCCGGAGATGAACGGTCTGGAATTGATTCAGGAAGTGAAGGAGCGCGGAGCGTGCGGCCGCTTCATCATCCTGACGGGCCATGACGAATTCGAATACGCCAGGCAGGCCCTCCGCCACCAGGTCATCGATTATCTGCTGAAACCGATCAACAAGATGGAATTGCTGGACCTGCTGCGCACTGTAGCTAAAACGATATTGGAAGAGGAGCAGGACGGCGCGAAGCATGCGCGGTCCGATTCGCAGTACAGCTTCCATGTGGAGAAAATTTTGCGGCATATCGATCAGCATTATCACCGGGACCTGTCCCTGGACCAGTGTTCCGAGCTGACGGGACTGCATCCCAACTATATCAGCCAGTTGTTCAAGAAGGAGACGGGCGTGTCGTTCGTGCAGTATTTGCACCATTACCGGATCGAGAAAGCGAAGGAGCTGCTGAAGAAAGACGGCGGCCTGCCCGTTCAGGTGATCGGCAATCAGGTGGGATTCGAGAATCCGCAGCATTTCATGAAAGTGTTCAAGAAGCTCGTCGGCTGCACGCCGGGGGCTTATCGGGAATCGGATGCGAAAGGTGATGGAGCATGAGCCGTTTGGTGATGAAGTACGACCGGCCGGCCGCCGAGTGGAATGAAGCGCTGCCGATCGGCAACGGCCGCATGGGCGCGATGGTCTTCGGCCATCCGGTGAGCGAGCGGCTGCAGCTCAACGAAGATTCGCTCTGGTACGGCGGTCCGCGGGACCGCAACAATCCGGATGCGGCGAAGGTGCTGCCCGAAATTCGCCGGTTGATTTTCGAAGGAAAGCCGCGGGAGGCGGAGCGGCTGGCGGTGACGGGCCTGTCGGGCATTCCCGAGACGCAGCGGCATTACGAACCGCTCGGGCAGTTGCTGCTCCATTTCGAAGGGATCGATCCGGATGCGGTCGAGCAATATCAGCGAAGCCTGGATCTGGAGCGGGCCGTCGCGTCGGTTGAATTTCTGCACCGCGGCGTGCGGCATCGGCGGGAGTATTATGCAAGCTGTCCGGATCAGGCGATCATCGTCCGCGCGACCGCCGACCGGCCGGGGCAGATCTCGCTCACGGCGCGGCTGGAGAGGGCGAGATGGCGTTACGTCGATGCGACGGGCCGCAGCGGGACGGACGCGATCTACATGACGGGCGCGAGCGGCGGAGCGGAGGGCGTTTCCTTCGCGGCGGCGGTGACGGCGAGGACCGAGGGCGGCAGTCTGGACGCAATCGGCGAACATCTCGTGGTTGAGCATGCGGACAGCGTGACGCTGGTCATCTCGGCGGCGACCAGCTTCCGCGAGAAGGAGCCGCTCGCGCATTGTCTGGCGCATGCCCGGACCGTATGCGCGGCGCCGGATGACGAGCGGTATGCGCGGCATGTGCGGGACTATCGGGAACTGTTCGGCCGGGTGTCACTCGCTTTGGGCGGAGATGAGGAGCGGAGCGTACTTCCCGTTCCGGAGCGGCTGGAACGTCTGCGCAAGGGAGAAGAGGATCCGGCGCTTGCGGCGTTGTATTTTCAATATGGACGGTATCTGCTCATCGCCTCCAGCCGTCCGGGATCGCTGCCCGCCAATCTGCAGGGCATCTGGAACGACCACTTCCTGCCGCCGTGGGACAGCAAGTACACGATCAACATCAATGCGCAGATGAACTACTGGCCCGCGGAAAGCTGCGCCTTGCCCGAATGCCATGAACCGCTGTTCGACCTGATCGAGCGGCTCAGGGAACCCGGCCGCAGGACGGCGCGGGTCATGTACGGCTGCCGGGGGTTCGCCGCGCACCACAACACCGATATCTGGGCGGACACGGCGCCGCAGGACACCTATATTCCCGCATCGTACTGGCCGCTCGGCGCGGCCTGGCTCTGCCTGCATCTGTGGGAGCATTACCGGTTCACGCAGGATCTGCCGTTCCTTGAGCGGTCGTTGGAGACGATGAAGGAAGCGGCACGGTTCGTGATGGATTACCTGGTGGAAGGGCCGAGCGGCGAGCTTGTCACCTGTCCATCGGTATCGCCGGAGAACAGCTACGTGCTGCCGAACGGGGAGACGGGCGTGCTGTGCGCCGGCCCGACGATGGATACGCAGATCATCCGCGCGCTGCTGAGCGCTTGTGTAGAGGCGGAGCGGGTACTGTCGGACCGGACGGGCAAGGCCTCCGACGAGGCGTTCATCCGCGAAGCGGAGCTCGTGCTCAAGCGGCTTCCGAAGGAGAAAATCGGCAAGCTCGGCACGATCCAGGAATGGTACGAAGACTACGATGAAGCGGAGCCGGGGCATCGCCACATCTCGCACCTGTTCGCCCTGCACCCGGGCGATCAGATTACGCCGCGGCGGACGCCGGAGCTTGCGCAGGCCGCGCGCCGCACGCTGGAGCGCAGGCTGTCGCACGGCGGCGGGCACACCGGCTGGAGCCGGGCGTGGATCATCAATTTCTGGGCGCGGCTGGAGGACGGCGAGCTGGCGCATGAGAATCTCGTCGCCCTGCTGTGCAAATCGACCTTGCCGAATCTGCTGGACAACCATCCGCCGTTCCAGATCGACGGCAACTTCGGCGGCACGGCCGGCATCGCCGAGATGCTGCTGCAGAGCCACGACGGCGTCATCCACCTGCTTCCGGCGCTGCCGAAAGCTTGGCCCGCGGGGGAAGTTGCGGGGCTGCGCACGCGCGGGGGATACGAGGTTGACATCAGGTGGGCGGAAGGCGTTCTGGTCGAAGCATGGATCACGCCCCGGTGCGACGGCACCTGCACGTTCCGGGTTTCCCGCGATGTGGAGGTCCGGCTGGGCGATCGCGAGGTTGCGGTCCGGCGGGACGCGCGATATGCGGATGTGATGTCGTTCGAAGCGCAGGCAGGGCTCAGATATTGCCTGAAGGCCAAATAAATAAAAGGGGATGATGGCATGAAGAAACAAGCGTTCAACCCGTATCTGCCGTCCTGGGAGTACATACCCGACGGCGAACCGTATGTGTTCGATGGCCGTGTGTACGTCTACGGCTCGCATGACCGGTTCAACGGCCATGTTTTCTGCCTGAACGATTACGTCTGCTGGTCGGCGCCCGTGGACAATCTGGGGGATTGGCGGTATGAAGGGGTCATTTACAAGAAGACGGACGACCCGCTCAATCCGGACGGCAGCATGTGCCTGTACGCGCCGGATGTGACCCGGGGGCCGGACGGGCGGTACTATCTGTTCTATGTGTTGGACAAAGTCTCCGTCGTCTCGGTCGCGGTGTCCGACACGCCGGCCGGCAAGTTCGAGTTCTACGGCTATGTCCGGTATCCGGACGGCACGCGGCTCGGGGAGCGGGAAGGCGATCAGCACCAGTTCGACCCCGGCGTCCTGACGGAAGGGGACCGGACCTATCTGTATACCGGTTTCTGCCCGAGAGGGGACAAGTCGCGGAGCGGCTGCATGGCCACCGTGCTCGGGCCGGACATGCTGACGATCATCGAGGAACCGGTCTTCGTGCTGCCGAGCGAGCCTTACAGCCGGGGCACCGGGTTCGAGGGGCATGAATACTTCGAGGCGCCGTCCATCCGCAAGCGCGGGGATACGTACTATCTGATCTATTCGTCGATCGTCATGCATGAATTGTGCTACGCGACGAGCAAGGACCCGACGAAAGGCTTCAAGTATGGCGGGGTCATCGTCAGCAACGCGGACCTGCACATCGATGTCTACAAGCCGGCGGACAAGCCGATGTACTACGGCGGGAACAACCACGGCAGCATCGTGGAGATCGGGGATCAGTGGTACATCTTCTATCACCGGCAGACGAACGGCCACCATTACTCCCGGCAAGGCTGCGCGGAGCCGATCCGATTCCGTGAGGACGGCAGCATCGTGCAGGCGGAGATGACGTCCTGCGGCCTGAACGGCGGACCGCTCGCCGGGCGCGGCGAATATCCGGCCTATATCGCCTGCAATCTGTTCTGCAAGGATGAGGAGCTGTACATCGGCACCTACGGCGCCTGGATGGACGGCCGGTTCCCGAAGATTACCCAGGACGGCAAGGACGGGGACGAGGAGCCCGGCTACATCGCGAACATGCGGGATACGGCGACGGCCGGCTTCAAATATTTCGACTGCCGCGGCGTGAAGAGGGTCAAAATCAAGGTGCGCGGCTACGCGAAAGGCGCCTTCGAGGTGAAGACGTCGTGGGACGGCCCGGCGCTCGGCTCGATTCCCGTAAACTTCACGAACGTATGGAAGGAATACGCGGCAGACATCGCGATTCCGGACGGCGTCCACGCGCTGTATTTCACGTACAGAGGCGAGGGCAACGCGCAATTGGCATCCTTTACGCTGGAATAACGGGAAGAGGGAGGCATGCGCCTCCCTTTTGCATGTCGGATGTTCAAACGCCGGTTGTGAGATTCGGTCCTTTATAGACGGTGATGTAATCTTTCGGCACCTTGACTCTGGACATCAGGATGTCGGTCAGCGGCTTGCGATCGGTGTTGATCCAGTAATTTGTGCCGCACGGGACACGGGAGCCGTTCTTCAGATAAACATAGCATTCCAACTCGGGCGTGTCCTTCGTCAACTCGATCGTGATCAGGGTTCGCTTCTCGACAAGCTCGATTTCGCGAATGTCCGCAAGAATAATTTTGCGGACTCGAATATTCAAAAAATACTGTTTCACGCTGGTGTCGTCCAGCCGGTACCAGATGGCCGGAGGCACGCCGGAAACCAGGCATATCGCGATGCACAGCACTTTGAGAAACAGGTTCGCATCAAACACGAATGCAGCCGCCGAACCGATGATGCCAAGCGAGAAGACGGCGAGGGGGAGTTTGAACGAGCGAAACCTGAAGATCAATTGGGCTTTCGAAAAGGCACTTTTTTCTTCCGTCATGCGTCCACCACTTGCGTCCCCGAGAGGAAATCCCCGATCCTCCGCCCCCTGGAAATCAGGAACACCAACAAGTCAACTGGCAAGATCAGAAGGGTCACGTTCCGCAAGATCAGCCGGCGTTGTTCGGGCATTGTTCCGCGATCCGCGTCAACTACCCGCAGTTTCAGCAGCCGTTTGCCCGGACTGCGGCCGTTCAAGCAATCCCGAAGCAGCAATAAGGCAATCGCCGGGATCATGGCCAAATACATGACGGACTGCGCTGTTTCGAAGTTGACGTCCGGATTCAGGATCAACCACAACGCGAGCACGGGTCCAAACATCAGGCAGACTAGTGTGTGATCGATAAAGTAAGCAACAAGTCGTTTGAGCATGACGCAAACCTCGACTATCCTCTCGTAAGATCAGAATTAAATATAATTATAGCAATTAATAAGAAATAATTCAATACTTTACAAAAATAGAATTAATATAGTAATATTCGTGTCGAATCAAGAATATTGAAATATCAGTAAATGGAAGTATTTGCTATGCCGTCCGTATCCTCTACCAAATCTACCAGCACGACCGCAAAAACACAAGCCAAATCTGTCAACGAGAACAAGAAGGGCAACGTTACCTACTCCCAGAAAAGTACGAGCATTGCCACTGTCACGGTCAATACCGGAACCGGTTTAGGGGCCAAAGTATCCGTAGCAGGCGTCAAAGCCGAGATATCTGCAAAGTCGTACAACTCCGTTTCAACGAGCGGTAAACCTACACAAAATTTGTATGCGGGCGCCAATGTCAGCGTTACAAACAAACTCCAAATTGCCGTTGAGGCTGAAAGAACAAAGGAAGCGAACGGAAAAACGAGCAGTCCAGGATTTGCGGGAGTTGCCGCAGGCGACCGCACGTACGGAGTTGGATCGACCAACAATAAAGTCGATATCAAAATTGAATTCGGCGTAGGCGCCTATTTGGTGGCAGGCGGAGAAGTCAATGTGGAAGTAAATCTTTCCGAAATCGGAAGAAGGATTGACAAAAACGTGGTGCAGCCCGTCAAGCAAACCGTAGCCAATACCCTGAACAAGCTGCAAGACCCGAAAACCTGGTTCTCTGTAATCTATTGAGATGGATGATATTCAATTTACAGAGGCCTCTCTCGATCTCATCGGATTGTGCAAAGCAGTCGACGATTCATTGAATCCCGTTGACCGTACGCTGTATTTTGATTCGACGGATGAATTCATCGTGATTTATTTCGACAAGAGAATGGTCAAGTTCGGAGATACCGTCTCCATGTACTTCTTTATTTATCACGAATGTGTATACATCATGAATTTGAACATCGATCGCGAGGTGGAAGGGAAGTACATCTATTCCCAGATGTCCATTCCGTACTTGCTGTCTCTTGCGAGTGAACCGAGGAGCCAATACTACTGCACCATTGGCATAGTAAAAAACGAGGATACGATTGTAGGGAAGATACAATTCAAAATTGCATCCAAGAACTTCATTTATTCAAATGACGGATTGTCAAGCTAAATGCGACAGTTCATCCATGAATGCTTCGTAAGCAGATTTCCAGTTCAGGCATTTTCGAGGGCGGTTGTTGATGAGGCGAACAGCCCTCGCAAGCTCCTCGTCTGTAACAATGGCGAAATCGTGTCCTTTAGGAAAGAACTCTCGCAACAGGCCATTGGCATTCTCATTGGAACCACGTTGCCATGATGAGCAGGGATCTGCGAAGTAGACCTTGATGGCATGCGTATGTTCAAGTTCGGTATAACAAGCAAATTCTTTGCCGCGATCGGTTGTTGCCGTCTTGAAGGTCCCTTTCGGATACTGGCTTGCCGCCACGCCAAAGGCGATCTCCATGGAATGAGCTGTGCGGTCCGGCATTTTCACCGCAAAGTAGAGCCGGGTTTTGCGTTCGATAAAAGTCGCCACACACGCCTTGCTCTTCCCTCGGCTCGAAACGATGGTGTCCAGTTCCCAATGGCCGAAAGTTGAACACTTGCGTACTTCTTTCGGGCGCTGACGGATAGGGGTGCCGACGGTGAAACGCCCTCGTGTCTCGATGGGTTTGCGTCGCTTTCCCTTGTGACGAAGCACCTTGTTTTCACATACGGTCAGCTTGCCATCATATAGCCAGCGGTAGATCGTCTTGAAGCATACGAACGCCTGTCCTTCACATCGTCGCCTCTCTGCGATCTGCTCGGGTGACCAGGTCTGCTCCAGCTTCTCTTGCAGTTCCGCAGCCAGCTCGGGTGTGAACTTGCCAGCGGGTACACATGAAGCTCGTCGCTCTTGATAGGCGTCTTGTGCGGACGCGGCTTCATAGCACGCATTCACTTGCCCTCTGCCAAGTTCACGGGCGATCGTGGAGTGGTGGCGTCCAAGCTGTTTGCCGATCTTCCTCGTCGACCAGCCGAGTCGATGCAAAGCCTCTATTTGTCCGCGCTCAATTATGCTAAGATGGGAGTAGCTCATGAATGGATCCTCCTGTACGAATGGGTGTTGTGGTGACTTCCATTTTACACGAATCCATCCATGGGCTCCTTTATTTTTATCTGTCGCACTTCATATTACAATTCGTCAAATCGAAAGAGGTGAGCCAAGAGGCTCCCTCTTTTTTCTTGATTTCCTGATGACACTTTGGTTTCTCCATTGTTACCATATCAAGACCACTCCACCATCGCCTTGATGACCCCGCTCTCCGGCCGAAGCCACTCGTCGAAGGCGTCGATCATCGCGTCGAACGGCGCGCGATGCGTAATGTACCGGTTCGCGTCGATCGCGCCGCGTCGGACGGCACCAAGCACATGTTCGAAATCTTCGCGCGTGGCGTTGCGGCTGCCCATCAGGGTAGTCTCGCGCTTGTGGAAATCCGGGTGCGGGAACGCGATGTCGTTTTTGACCAGTCCGACATAGACCAACGTTCCGCCGTGGGCGAGATAGCCGAGGGCATCCATCATCGACCTGGCGTTGCCGGTTGCATCGAGGACGATGGTCGGGAGATCGCCGTCCGTCAGCTCCGCGATCCGTTTCATCGGATGATCCAGAGCGTTCACGACTTGATCCGCGTCCGCCCAGGATCGGGCGAAAGCAAGCCGGTCATCGTTCACGTCCATGACGATCACCCGCGCGCCGGCGAGCCTCGCGAAGGCGGCCGCGCCGAGCCCGATCGGTCCGGCGCCGATCACGAGCGCCGTCTCGCCGCTGCCTGCGCCCGAGCGTCGCACCGCATGGGCTCCGATGGCCAGCGGTTCCAGTACGGCGGTCTGATCGAGCGTGAGCCCGTCGGTCTTGATCAGATGGGTGACCGGCACGGTGATGCGTTCGCGCATGCCGCCGTCGGTGTGAACGCCGAGCACCCGGAGACCCGCGCAGCAGTTCGTCCGGCCCCTCCGGCAGGCGATGCACGTCCCGCAGTGCAGATACGGCATGATGGCGACCTGGTCGCCTTCCTTGAGCCCCGCCTCATTCCCGCCGATCCATTCAATGGTTCCCGCCAGCTCATGGCCGAGAATGCGGGGATAGGTGAAGTAGGGCTGGTTGCCCTTGAAGGCGTGCATGTCCGTTCCGCAGATGCCGACCCGGCGGATCCGGACGACGGCCTCGCCCGGATCGGCCGCGGGCTCGGGCAGATCGTCCCGCAGCCGGAAGACGCCGATTTCCTCGCATACAATGCCTCTCATACGCAAAATAAACCTCCCTGCGCAACGTTACACCCGGATGTTCTCGTTGTACTCCGGCCGCCCGCTGACCCAGGTGACGTTATGGACGGGCGCAAGCAATTCAAGCACTTCCCGGAGCAGTTCCTCGTCGATCGGCTCGAGGGTCCATCGGGCGTTGCGCGCGATATTGTCCGGGTTCGCCGTGCTGACCAACGTCGTCGGAATCCGTTCGTTCCCCGTCGAGAACTGGATGGCCAGCTTGGCGATGTCGGTTCCCCTGGCGGCGCAAAATTCGGCGGCCTTCCTGCAGGCGGCTTTCAGCTCCGGGGAAGCCGGGTGCCAGTCGGGCGTGCCGCGCAGGCTGAGCAATCCCATGGACAAGGGCGACGCGTTGACGAGGCCGATGCCGCGCGCTTCCAGCATCGGCAGCAGATCGAGCAGCGCCGTGTCGTTCAGCGAGTAGTGGCAGTAGGAGAGGATGACGTCCGCGTCGATCTGCGGGAGCATTTTCTCGAACAGCTGCAGCGGAAGGCCGGAAATGCCCCAAAACCGGATTTTGCCCTGCTCCTTCAGGCGCATCGCGGCCGGCACGGCTTCTTCCAGCACGATATCCGCCGGCACGAACTCGATGTCATGCAGGAAAAAAAGATCGACATAATCGGTATGGAGCCGGGTCAGACTTTCTTCGAGGCTCGACTGAATCCGCCTGGCGGAAAAATCGAACGCATCCACGCCGTAGCGCCCCGCCTTGGTGGACAGCAGGAACTTGTCGCGCGGGATGTCGCGGATTGCCTTGCCGAGCACCGTCTCCGCGCGGGTCAGCCCGTAATACGGGGAGACGTCGATGTAGTTGATGCCGGCGTCAATCGCGGCATGCACCGTACGGATGCTCTCGCTTTCGTCCGCCTCGCGGAACACGGAACCGAGCGAGGATGCGCCGAAGCTCAAGACCGAGACATCGAGGCCGGTATTGCCGAGTTTCCGGTATCGCATCGGGGTGTCGCACCTTCCTTGGATTCAAATTCGGTACACGTTCCGGGCGTTCAGGCCGAACAATGCGGCCCGCTCGCGCTCGCCCCAGTTGTCCGGCAGCGCCTGGAGCAGCACGTCCATCACTTGGTCGTATTCGGCCGCCAGCAGGCATACCGGCCAGTCGCTGCCGAACAGCACGCGATCCGGGCCGAACAGGTCGAGCACGCGGCGGACATAAACCTTGAAGTCCTCCGGTTTCCAGTTGTGATGGTCCGCTTCCGTCACCATGCCGGACAGCTTGCAGTACAGATTGGGATAGCCGGCGAGGACCCGCATATGGGTGAGCCACGGTTCGATCTCTCGGTCCCGGATGCGTGGTTTCGCGATGTGATCGATAACACCGCGCAGATGGGGAACCTGCTCCAGCAGCTTGACCAGCGGTTCCAGCTGGCTGCTCTTCACGAGCAGATCGACGGTCGTGCCTTCGTCCGCATAGCCTCGGAGCGCCTCGACGAACGCGGGCTCGAGAATCCGGCTTGCGTCCGGCATATCCTGGATCATGATGCGGAAGCCGACGAACTTCGGATGCCGGCGGAACCGCTCGTAATGCCCGCGGTGGGCCGGATCGAACAGGTCCAGCCACCCGACCACGCCGAGAATCGTGGCGTCCGCATCGGCCAGGGACAGGATGAACTCGGTTTCCTCGATCGTCGGAGCGGCTTGCACCAGAATGGTGCCGTCCAGTTGATGCGCTTTCAAATGCGGGGACAGGTCGGCCGGCAGAAAATCCCGGTACAGGACGGGGTACTCGGGCGTAATCCAGCCGTAGTCGCCCCGCTCGATCTTCCAGTAATGCTGATGGGCGTCGATTCGCACCGTTTGGCCCCCTTTCGCATGGCAAATGTACGGTTATCTTCATTATACGGGCGCGCAAAGGGAATAAAATGGCCGCCGTTTGCGTGAATGTACCTTATTTTGATGTGGTTGTCCATTGTTTAGAATTAATGCTTAATAATATTTAAAGTTGTCCCATAATTTCACTGGCGTCATTGTTGCCCATTGATCGAGCGGATCGGGGAGGAAACGGAAAGGAGGTATGATCGGAATGCGTCATGCGCTTGTCATCGGGGGTTCCGGCATGCTGGCCGGCGCAAGTCTGTGGCTGGCCCGACAGGGCCGCGAGGTGACGGTGATCGGCCGGAATCCGCAAAAGCTGAAGCGGCTCAGCGATCAGCATCCGAATCTGCATGGCGTTTCGGCGGATTATTCGCGCGCCGCGGAGTTTGCCGAGACGTTGAACGATATGATGCGGAAATGGGGGCCCGCCGATCTCGTCGTCGCGTGGATTCATCACGACGAGGAGCGCGTGATCGGACAGACGGCCGAGGCCATCCGGCTCGCGGGCGGAGCGGATTTCGGCTGGGAGCTGTACCACGTCCTGGGCAGCAGCTCCAATCTGGACGAGATGCTCCGGAAAATTGCGGTGCCGCCCGAATGCGCCTGCCATCAGGTTCAGTTGGGGTTTGTCATCGAGGGAGGCCGGTCCCGTTGGCTGACCCATGACGAAATCAGCAACGGAGTAATTGAATGTATCCAGAACAATCGGCGCCGCCATGTGGTCGGCACGCTGGAACCATGGGAGAAGCGACCCGGATATTGAGGATGGAGACGACAGACGATGAAGGCCGAACAGGATGAAAGCTCCTGTTCGGCCTTTTATGTGCAGGAACGCCCGCGCGCCGCTTATTCCTTCTTCGGTTCCACATAGGTCAGTTTGCAGACAATGTCCTGATAGTAGTTGCCGAATCCGGCGCCGTAGATCGTCAGGCCGCCGATATGCTTCGCGTCTTCCTTCACTTCCAGCTTCAGGTCCCACTGCATCCGGCGGATGTCGACATCATGGATCGTGTAGTCGGACACCTTCGTCCCTTCGATGAACGTGCCGTCGCCGTTGACCCGGATATGGACGAGGATGCCGTACTGGTTCATCTCGATGTTCCACCACTCGGGCGTGTATTTGCCCCGGGTGCCGCCGAAGTCGCCGGGGCTCGTCCATTTGCCGATCGGACGCCCGTTGAACTCGAACGAAATGTCGGACGGCCAATGGATGTTCGACAGCGGCGCCTCCGACGCGATCTCCATCGTGATCTCCAGTTCCTCCGGCTCCTCTTCCGGCTTCAGGTAGTTTGGAATCTTGTATGTGATGTAGCCCTTCGAGAACCAGAGAATCTTCGCGTCGACCCGTTCGGGGTGGAGAAAATACCGCGGATCGTCGAAGCCGTCGCCGATGATCTGATACTTCGTCGCCAGGCCGCAGGTCGGCTTGACATCGAAGTCGGTGTAGTGGCCGATCGGGATGTTGACGATGTGGAAGTTGCGCGGGATGCGGCCCTTGCTCGGGAACACGAGCTCGATCCGGTCGGCGACCAGCGTGCACAGCTTCTGGGATGCGCCCTTGCCGGGAATCATCTCGGTGCGCACAAGATTGGCGCGTTCGAGCTTCTTCACATGCATCGTAATGATGGAGTTGCTGAGGCCGAGCGCCGACGCCAGATCCTTCATGATCATCGGCTCCTGCGCGAGCAATTCGATGATCTTGATCCGGACGTTGCTGGCCAGTGCTTCAAACAGGGGGAGATTGCTTTCCGATACGATGGTTTCCATGCGATCTCATCCAATATTTCAGTTTTGTATTAACTATACCGTACCGTGTTCAGCTCTGGCAAGTGGATGCGAATGCGGTCGAATTTTTGTTCTTACAGGAGAATAATTTTATAAAAATATAAAATGTTTTATAAAAACCAATTGACAATCGCAAACCTCCCCGTTATCATCCTAAGTAAATCAATTAAAAGCGAAATATTTAACATCAATGTGAACTATTCGCCGGTCAGACGGCGGTATGCCAGGATCGACGGGCGTTGTCCGCAGGGGGTGAGACCGGCCGGGGGTGTCTGCAGCATGGTCAGGCGGTAATCGTTTGCCGAAAATGTAAGCGCTATTATGGGGGCGTCTTTATCCGAAATCATGCAGGCTCAAGGAGGTTGTTTTCCGACATGAGGTCAAAATGGTTGTTCGTGCTGATGCTTGCCGTCTGTCTGGTCGTGACGGCGTGCGGCGGCAGCAGCGGAGGAGGAAACGGCAGTTCGGGCGGCAGCGGCGCCAATGGCGGTGGCAGCGCGAATGCCGGCACGGACGGTTCTGACGGCGGCGGAAGCGGGGCGTCCGGCGGCAAGGTCGAGATTTCGATCTCGTCCTGGGGCGCGCCGGATGAGCGCGCGGTGTTCGAGGCGGTGCTCAAGGAATTCGAGAAAGCGTACCCGGACATCAAGGTCAAGTTCATCCATATCCCGAACGACTATACGACGAAGATGAACACGATGATCGCGGGGAACAGCGCGCCCGACGTCATCTTCACGAGCGACGGCGATTTTCCGCGCTGGGTGAAGCAGGGCGCGTTCCTGGACATCACCGACTACGTGATGGCGAGCACGAAGCTCGACCTGAACGATATGTGGGAGCAGGGGCTGAACCGCTACCGCTACGACGGCAAGAAGACGGGCACCGGCGCCTACTACGCGCTGCCAAAGGACATCGGACCGACGGTCATGTACTACAACAAGGAGATTTTCGACAAGCTGGGCGTGCCGCACCCGAGCCCGGATCAGCCGATGACCTGGGACGAGGCGCTCGAGATGTGGAAAATGCTGACCGTGGACGAGAACGGCGACGGGAAGATCGACATCTACGGCGCCGGCCCGATCTGGTGGGAAGGGTTCGTCTGGTCGAACGGCGGCACGATTCTGAGCGAAGACCGGAAGACATTCACGCTGAACGAGCCGGCTGCCGCCGAAGCGATGCAGTTCATCTATGATCTGACGCATGTGCACAAGGTCGTGCCCGACTCCCGGGCGCTGCAGTCGATGAACGACGGCCAGATGTTCGAGGCCGGCAGGCTGGCGACGATCACGGGCGGCCGATGGATGGTGCCGACTTACCGCAAGCTGAAATTCGACTGGGATGTCGCGCCGATTCCTTCGAACAACGGCACCTGGCTCAGCGGCTGGTCCGGATCGGTCGGTCTCGGCGTCAACGCGAAGACGAAATATCCGGACGAAGCGTTCAAGCTGGTTGAATTTTTCACCGGCATCGAAGGCCAGACGAAGATGACCGAACTCGGCTTCCAGATTCCGAACTTCAAGTCGATGGCCGACGATGAAGTGTACACGCAGCCCGGGCAGAAGCCGGCGCATCCCGAGGTGTTCGTCAAGGCGGGCGAAGCCCAGCAGCCGGGTCCGTGGACGTATCTGCCGAATGGCAAGTGGCTGGACACGCTCAACCAGTATCTCGGCGAATTCTGGAGCGGCAAGGAGACGGCGGCCGAGTTCTTCACCCGGATCAAGCCGGAAGTCGAGAAGGCGCTGAAGGAAGGCAATCCGGAGCTGTTCGAGTAAACGCAGACGCCCGCGGCGCGGGCGAGGAGGCATTCCGCGCCGCACACAACACCGCACGGAAACGGAGGGAACCATCCGGATGGAAGCGCAGACTTCAGCCACTGTGAAGACGCGGCCGGCAAAACGGAAGCGGCGCTCGCTGTACCGCAGCGAGATGCGCTGGGGCTATCTGTTCATCGCACCGCCGTTCATCGGCGTCTTCGTCTTCCTGCTGTATCCGCTGCTGAACTCGCTGTATATGAGTTTGACGAACTTCAACTTCGGACAGCCCGCGGAATTCATCGGCCTGGACAATTACAAGCGGGCGCTTGCGGACGACCCGCTCGTCTGGAAGACGCTCTGGAACACGTTCTACGCCGCGCTCGGCGTGCCGCTCGGCATGATCGCCGCCCTGTTCGCGGCGCTGCTGCTGGACCGGAAGCTGCGCGGGCGCCATTTCTTCCGCATGTTGTTCTTTCTGCCGACGATCTGTTCGGTTGTGGCGCTGGCGATGGTGTGGCGGTGGATTTTCAACGCGGATTTCGGCCTGCTCAACTACTACCTCGGCGTCATCGGCATCGATGCGCCGGCCTGGTTGATCGACCAGACGTGGGCAATGCCGGCCATGATTATCCAGGGGGTATGGGGCGGCCTCGGCGTCAGCATCATTCTGTACCTGGCGGCGCTCGGCAACGTGCCGACTTCGCTGTATGAAGCGGCGACGGTCGACGGCGCGAACGGCTGGCAGAAGTTCATCCACATCACGGTCCCCGGCATCTCTCCGGTCACGTTCTTCATTCTGATTACGTCGCTCATCGGCGCGCTGCAGGACTTCCCACGGTTCCAGCTTCTGACCGGCGGCGGGCCGAACTATTCGACGACGACGATCGTGTACTATCTGTACACCGTCGCGTTCCAGTACAGCGAGATGGGGTATGCTTCCGCTCTCGCCTGGATCCTCGGCATCATCATCATGCTGATCATCGTGATCAATTTCGTGTTCTCGAAACGATGGGTCCATTACAACTGAGGAGGGATGGGCGATGGCTGTGATTGCGGCGGGCAGACGGAAGCGCGGGGCCGCAAAGCGGCTGGCCGATCTGGCAGCCTACATGCTGCTCGGCCTCGGCGGCGTCATCATGGCGGTTCCGTTCCTGTGGATGCTCGCGACATCGCTGAAACCGGACGGCGAACTGTACGCCTACCCGCCGGAGTGGATCGGTTCGCGGCTGGCCTGGGAGAATTACCGCATCATTTTCGAGGAGGCGCACCTGATCCGTGGCTTCTTCAACACGATGATCGTCGTCGTCCCGACGCTGATCATCGGCCTGTTCGTCTGCGCGATGTCGGCTTACGCCTTCGCGAAGCTTCGCTTTCCCGGGCGCGACAAGCTGTTCATGCTGCTCATCGGCACGATGGTCGTGCCGGGCGCGGTCATGATGATTCCGGCGTTCATCATGTTCAAGACGTTTGGCTGGACGGACAGCTGGAAGCCGCTCATCATTCCCGGCATGTTCGGCGCGCCGATGGTCATTTTCTTCCTGAGGCAGTTCATCAAGACACTGCCGGACGAACTGGAGGACGCGGCGAAAATCGACGGGATGAGCCCGCCCGGCATTTTCCTGCGCATCATCGTTCCCCTGACGAAACCGGCGCTCATCACGCAGGGCATTCTGTCGTTCAACGCGGGCTACAACGATTATCTCGGACCGCTCATCTATCTGAACTCGCCGGAGCGCTATACGCTGCAGCTTGAGCTGGCTTCGTTCTCCTCGTACTACGGGACGGAGTGGACGCTGGTCATGGCCGGCGCGGTTGTCGCGCTCATTCCGACGCTCGTGCTGTTCGCGTTCGCGCAGCGCTTCTTCATTGAAGGCATCGCGCTAACGGGGATCAAGGCTTGATGGGGATTGGACGATCATGTTGTGAAGGAGATATGGATGAATGACTGCACTGCCTATCGTCGTCGGCAGGCTGCTGCGCCGGCGAATACCGCTGGAAGGACGGCGTCGGTTGCGGAGGCGCGGCTCGAGCCGCGGCGATGAGCCGGGGAGGCGGCGGATGATGCGTGCGGCTGGCGGTGCGTTGGCCGTACTGGTGGCCGCGGGGGCGCTTTTGACGGGATGCGATGCATTCGGCGAAAAAGGCGGCGGGAAGGAGGCGTGGGTTCCCGTGTTCCATGAAGCGTCCGTGCACGACCCGTCCATTGTGCGCGATGAAAACGGCATGTTCTATGTGTTCGGCTCGCACCTGGCGGCAGCGAAATCGCCCGATCTGATGCGCTGGGAATTGATCGCGTCCGGCGTCTCGGACGGCAACCCGCTCATTCCGAACGTGAGGGAGGAGCTGCGCGAGACGCTGGAATGGGCGGAGAGTGACACGCTGTGGGCGGCGGACGTCATCCGGCTGCCGGACGGCAAGTACTACATGTACTACAACGCGTGCCGGGGAGACTCGCCGCGCTCCGCCATGGGAGTCGCCGTCGCCGATTCGATCGAGGGACCATACCGGGATATCGGCATCATTTTGAAATCCGGCATGTGGGGGGAGCCGAGCGAGGACGGAACGGTGTATGACGCGCGGGTCCATCCGAACGTCGTCGACCCGCATGTGTTTTTTGACAAGGACGGCAAGCTGTGGATGGTGTACGGTTCGTATTCGGGCGGCATTTTCATCCTGGAAATGGACGAGACGACGGGCAAGCCGCTGCCGGGGCAGGGGTACGGCAAGAAGCTCGTCGGCGGCAACCACAGCCGGATCGAGGGGCCGTATATGCTGTACAGCCCGGACACGGAATACTATTATCTGTTCCTGTCGTTCGGCGGATTGGACTCCTTCGGCGGCTACAACATCCGGGTCGCGCGGTCGAAACATCCGGACGGTCCGTTCGTCGACGCGGAAGGGGTCGACATGGCCGAGGTGAAGGCCGATCCGGCGAAGCCGCTGTTCGACGACGCGTCGATCGAGCCGTTCGGGGTGAAGCTGATGGGCAATCACCGGTGGCGCGATCCGCACGGGGCGTTCCGCGAGTTCGGCTATGTGTCGCCGGGGCACAATTCGGCCTGGTACGACGAGGAGACCGAACGGTACTACCTGATTTTCCATTCGCGTTTTCCGTACAGCGGGGAGCGGCATGAGATCCGGGTGCATCAGATGGTGTTCAACGAGCAGGGATGGCCGGTCGTCGTGCCGTTCCGGTACGGCGGGGAGCGGCCGGAGGATGCCGATCCGGAGCGGATTGCCGGCGACTACGAGCTGGTGAACCACGGCAAGGACATCTCTGCCGAAGTGAAGGAGTCTGTGCCGATCCGGCTGGAGGCGGACGGCACGATCAGCGGCAGCGTGTCCGGCCGGTGGACCGCCGGGGATGGAGGCAAGATCCGGCTCACGTTGAGCGGCGAAGATTACGATGGCGTCTGGCTGCGGGCCTGGGACCCGGAAGCGGAAGCGTTCACGGAGACGTTCAGCGCGCTGTCGGGAAAGGGCATCGCGTTGTGGGGCGCGCGGAGGCCGGAACCTTCGCGGGAAGAATAGAATGGCATTTTACATGAACAAGGGAGAGGGAGAGAGCGATGGATCATACTGTCGGAACCGGAATTGCGGATACGTCGGGCGTTCAGCCGCTCATTCTGCAGCGGGCCGATCCGTGGGTGTACCGGCATTCGGACGGTTGGTACTACTTCACGGCGTCCGTGCCCGAATATGACCGGATCGAAGTGCGCCGGGCGCGCACGATTGCCGGGCTGGCGTCGGCCGAACCGGCCGTCGTCTGGCGGCGGCATCCATCCGGGCCGATGAGCGCGAACATCTGGGCGCCGGAGATTCACCACATCGACGGCAAATGGTACATCTATTTCGCCGCGGCGCGGACGACCGAGACGAATGACGGGCTGTTCGATCACCGGATGTACGTGCTCGAGAACGCGTCGGCGAATCCGCTCGAAGGCGAGTGGGTCGAGAAGGGGCAGATCCGCACGATGTGGGAGACCTTTTCACTTGACGCGACGACGTTTGAACACCGGGGGACGCGCTATCTCGTCTGGGCGCAGAAAGATCCCGCGATCGCGGGCAACTCCAATCTGTACATCGCCCCGATGGCGAATCCGTGGACGCTCGCCGCGCCCGGTGTCATGCTGACGAAGCCGGAATACGAATGGGAGCGGATCGGGTTCTACGTGAACGAGGGGCCAGCCGTGTTGAAGCGGAACGGGCGTGTGTTTGTGACGTATTCGGCGAGCGCGACGGATCACCACTATTGCATGGGGCTGCTCGAAGCGCCGGAGGACGCCGATCTCACGGACCCGTCCGTCTGGACGAAGTCGCCGGTGCCGGTGCTGGCGACGGACGAGGCGCGCGGCCTGTACGGGCCGGGGCACAACAGTTTCACCGTCGCGGAGGACGGCGGCGATCTGCTCGTGTTCCACGCGCGGACGTACAAGGAGATCGTCGGCGATCCGCTGTACGATCCGAACCGGCACACGTTCGTGCGGAAGCTGGCGTGGGATGCGGACGGCAGGCCGGTGTTCGGGTAAGTGGCAGGAGCTGCGGCGTGGATGACGCGCTGCAGCTTCTTTTTGTGGGCACGTGGCGGTGCTGTAACGTGGATAGCACGTTACAGGGGTACATGGGCCGTATGCGGAGGAGCTGTAACGTGGATAGCACATTACAGGGGTGCATGGACCGTGTACGGGGGAGTTGTAACGTGGATAGCGCGTTACAGGGGCGCGTGGGCCGCGTGCGAGGGAGCTGTAACGTGGAAATTACGCTAAAGGAGTGCATGGACCGCGTGCGGATACGAGAACCAGCGACACCAACCTGAAAAAAAGGGCGCAGCAACGCGGTTCTCCCGCATCACCGCACCCGCCTGACGTTCGCGAAAAACTAAATCAATTCCGACTCCTTCAAATACAGATAGCTGAACCACGCCGTGTCGAGCCCGGACAGGTGGCGGAGCTGGTCCTGCTCGACCGTCATCCACTCGGCGCCGATCTCCCGCGCCGCCTCGATCGAGCCGCGGATGTCGACGACGCCGGTGCCGAGCGCGGTCCATTTGCCGATCTCGTCGGTGCCGTAGACATCCTTCAGGTGAACCGCCGGCACGCGGCCCGCCATCTTGCGCAGAATATGCGCCGGGTCGGCGCCGCCGAGCGTGATCCACGCGACGTCCAGGCGGAAATAAACCGCCTTCGGATCGGTATGCTCCGCCAGAATATCCAGGGCATACACGCCGTTGAACGTGTTCCTGAACTCGTGGGCGTGGTTATGGTAGCAGAACCTGAGGCCTTCGGCGGCCAGCCGCGCGCCGGCCGCGTTGTACAGCTCCGCGTCGCGCAGCAGCTGATCGCGCGAATCGGCGGGCGCCCACCACAGCGTGACGTCCTTCGTCTCCAGCAGATGAGCCTCCCGGATAATGCGGTCCAGCTCCTTCCCGTCCGCGAGCAGATCCTTGCTTACGCTGTGCGTCGCCACCTGCAGCCCGAGCGAGCGGAACCGGGCGACATTCGCCTTCGCATCGCCTTCGAGCAGCTTCGCGCCGCCCTCGATCCCCTCGTAGCCGATCGCCGCGATGCGTTCCATGGTGCCCCAGAAATCCTGGTTCGCCTCTTCGTGGATGATGCCGATCAGTCCCAGCTTCGGCCGCGTCATGAGGATTTCCCTCCTTCCGCAGGCGCCGTGAACCGGCCCTCCTGCAGCATGGTGATGAACGGATTGTCCGTTACCCCTTCAAGCGGCAGTTCCACCCGCGCGTTGCGCCGCACCGACTCGTAGAAGGCGTAAATGATC
Source organism: Thermobacillus composti KWC4 (assembly GCF_000227705.2). Classification (GTDB taxonomy): domain Bacteria; phylum Bacillota; class Bacilli; order Paenibacillales; family Paenibacillaceae; genus Thermobacillus; species Thermobacillus xylanilyticus. The sequence goes on along the minus strand of NC_019897.1, from coordinate 3,376,376 downwards.
TCCGACGCGCGCAACGCTTTTTTATAGGACACCTCCGGCTCTTCCCCCGTGATCAGGCAGTCGACCGCATGGCGAACGTAGCCCGCCATCTGCTCGGCATGCGGCGTCACTTCCACTTCCGGCTTCCAGGACGGATCGGCGTAGACGGCGCCGCCCTTGATCTCGCCATCCCACATCACCTCGAGGAATCCTTCCGTGCCGATGACGCGCACGCCGCCCCAGATGTCCATGTCGGGTCCGCCCGCCTGGATGTTCGCCCGCACGCCGTTGCGGAAGACGACGAGGCCCGCCGCGACGGATTCGGACGGCACGTTGAACCAGTTCAGCGTCTCGCTGGCGTCGACAGCGCCGAGCACCCATTTCGCCGGCGTCTCGTCCATGAAGCTCATCGCCTGGTCGAACGTATGGATGCCGCAGTCGAGCAGATTGGGCGGGGAGTACAGATCCATCCGCACCACGCGGCCGATCCGGCCTTCCCGGATGAGCCGGCGCACCGTCTGGTTGCCGCGCGCGAACCGGCGCTGCAGGGAGAACGTCAGCTGGCAGCCGGTCTCCCCTGCGATGCGGGCCATCTCGAGACATTCGCCCCATCCGGGCGCCATCGGCTTCTCGGACAGCACGGCCCGGACGCCCGCCTCCGCGCAGTCCCGGAACACCGGCAGATGCAGCGGCGTCCAGAGACAGATGATGGCGATATCGGGTTTCACCTCGTCCAGCATCCGCCGGTAATCCGTATAAACGGCGGCGCCGAATCCGAAGGCTTCGTTCAGGGCATTGGCCGAATCCTCCGAAATGTCGGCCAGCGCGACGACCTCAAGCCGGCCGTCGGCCTTGACACCGTGGGCGTGCTCGTGGGCGCGCTTGCCGCATCCGATGAAGGCGACGCGGAACATTGCATTCGTGTTCAACCAGCCATCCCTCCGTTTGTTGAGATGATGTTTGTTGAGATGTTGTATCCCCTTTCATTATGGGATGGCCGGTCCGGAAGCTCAATGCACGCAAGCGAAGTTAAACTGGATCCATTTGATGCCGTGAGCGGAATCACATCCTTCGCTGAAGAAGATGCCTATAATGGGGAAATTAAATCGGCGAAGGAGGGCATGCGTCATGGAAAACGGCAAGCGGACATTCGTCATGATCAAGCCGGACGGCGTGGAGAGAGGGCTGGTCGGCGAGATTGTGTCGCGCTTCGAACGCCGCGGGTTTAAGCTGGCGGAAGCGCGGATGATGCGCATCAGCAGGGAGACGGCGGAGGAGCATTACGCCCAGCACAAGGGCAAGCCGTTCTTCGGAGAGTTGGTCGACTATATTACGTCCGGCCCGGTCTTCGCGATGATTCTCGAAGGGGAGGGGGCCGTGCAGCTGGCCCGGGCGATGATCGGCGCGACGAATCCTGCGAATGCCGCGCCCGGCACGATCCGCGGCGACTACGCGAGGTCGGTCGAAGCGAACGTCATCCACGGTTCCGATTCCGACGAGAGCGCAGAGCGCGAGATCCGGCGGTTCTTCGGTCCGCAGGCGTGAAGTTGCGGGAACGGAAGGCGTGAAGGCGGGGGCTTAAGGTCCGGCCGTTATGGTTATACTTGGGCCAAAATGCCAAACGCCATTTCCCGGAGGGTCATGCCAGTGAACCGCAGCACGTCATTCCGTATTGCCATCTGCGCGATCGCCATATGGTCTCTGCTGACGGTCGGCCTCCGTCCCGGGCCGGCCGCCGCTGCCGAGGCGGCAGCCGACCTGCACCAGCTGGAGACCGCCGTCGCCGCCGCGCTGCTTGAGCGCCGGGAGTCCGTGCAGATCGACTATACCGGCGACGGCCAGGAACTGTCGGGCCGCATCAAGGACGTCATCATGGACGCGCTGAAGCGGGACGATTACACGTCGTACATCGTGGATTCCTACTTCTACTCGATCCGCAAGCTCAGCGGGCGGTCGCACATCCGGCTGACGCTGAATTACCGGGAGACGCTTGCGCAGACGGCGGAAGTGGACCGGCAGGTGCGGGAAGTGCTCGACCGGCTCATCACGCCCGAAATGAACGACCATCAGCGGGTGAAGGTGATTCACGACTGGATCGTGCTGCGTCTGGCCTACGACGTCGGGCTGAACCGCTACACCGCATACGAAGCGCTGCGGACCGGCAAGGCCGTCTGCCAAGGCTATGCGCTGCTCGCCTACAAAATGTTCAACGCGGCGGGCATCCCTGCGCGGATTGTGGAAGGGGCCGTTCCCGAAAGCGACCATGCCTGGAATCTCGTGCGCGTGGGCGGCCGGTGGTACCACCTGGACGTGACCTGGGACGACCCGGTGCCGGACCGGGGCGGCGCGGTGTCCTACGACTATTACCTGAAGACGGATGAAGAGATGCGCAAGGACCACACCTGGACGCGGGAATATCCGCGCGCGGACACCCCGTATGAGGCGGCGGTCAGGGAGACGAAGCAGACCGATCCGGCGCGGGCGGGCTTCTACGAGTCGCTGGAAGCGGCGCTCGGCTGGAAATGGCTGCGTCCGGAGCATACGGCGGCGACGGCGGACGAGCTCAGGCGCAAGATGGAGGAAGCGGCGGCATCCGGCGCGGACGGCTTCAAGGTGCGTTATTTGCGCGGCGACGCCGTGCGGACCGATCTTCAGAAGGCGGCGGCGGAAATCAAAGCGGCCGGCATCCGCGCGTACGAGGCATCCATCTTGCCGTTCGGGGATGACGGGGCCGTGCTGGTCGAAGTGTCGCTGATCCGGTAGGCAGCGGAGCTTGCCTTCGTTCTGGCGGCCCGCCCGCGGGCATATACTCCTTACGGTTAGCATGAAGCCGGAAAGGAGCGGAGAAGTCCATGAACATGGCGAGCCTTGCAGAGGAAGGGCCGCTGTTCGAACATCGGTTCTGGCTGCAGATACTGGGAGACCACGCCCGATTCATCCTGATGGCGCTGTCGCCGGCCGAGAAGGATGACGTACGGCAGGCGGAATCGTTCATTTCGCGGTTCGACGCGCTGCTGGCGGCCGCCCGGATGCAGGATGCGGAGGCGCGGCTGGCGGCGCTGAACCTGGAGGCTATGGATGCGACCCGGGAGCTCAAGCAATTCAAGCTCAGCCTACTCGAGCGGCTGCTGCTCGGCAAGGTCGACCTGCTGTTCACGCCGACCTTCCTGAACCATATGGTGAACGAACTGGAGGAATACGAGCACATTCTCGAAGAATTGCTGGCCGGGCGCCCGGTGCCGCGCCAGCATCCGCTGCACTACGACATGGTCTGGCTGCAGGATGCGATCGGCCATGCGGCTGAGCTGTCCTTTGACATGGACCCCGTCGAGCGGCGCTGGATCGAGAAAAGCCGGGCGTTCCAGCAGGAGTTCGGCGCGTTTTTCCTGAAAGCGGTTGAAATGGCGGGATATCTGCGGACTTCGCTCCGGACGTTCCCCGCCTTCCAGAAATTCCATTCCGACATCGACCTTGAGATGAAGCTGTTCATGCGCTTCCTGCAGGAGATCGAGGAGCTGCAGATCGGACCGAAGCTCCTGGACCGGATTCATCCGCTCATGCCGGACCACATGTTCCGCGAGGAGTGTTACTATCTGACGAAACTGGCCGCTTACGGCCTCGTTCCCGAACCGGGCTGCAATCCGGCAAGACCGAGGCTCGCGTGACGGGAAACCGCCTCGCGCGGTATGTGTCGATTAGGCGCGAATCAGGGGCTTGTCTGCCTATTTTTAGAAGAACCGTGCGATATACCCATTCCTTGTCCCGCAAATCGCAATATACTGAAACGGGGCGAGGAAGGAGTGATCGCGATGAGGCGATTGGTCGGCAGATTGCTGCTGGCAGCTGTGCTGATCTTCGCCGCTGCATCAGTCACGGTGGACGGCTCGACGTCCGCGCAGACGGAAGATTCCGTCTATCGGCTGGTGCCCGGCAAATTCGACATCCATACGGATGGCACGCATCCGGAAGAGACGACGAAAGGATTCAACGATGCGCTCCAGTGGGCGCATGATCAAGGATATACGACATTCATCGTTCCACCCGGGACCTACATGATCAAGAAGAGCGCGAAAGGGCAGCCCGGCCCGGACGCGCGGATCAACATGGTGCCGGACATGACGTTCGTGCTCGAAGACGGCGCCGAACTGGTAAAGGAACCGAATGACTCCGAAATCTACGAACTGCTTTACATCGGCCGTGGCGTGAACAATGTGACGATCAGAGGCGGAAAGTTTGTCGGCGACCGGGACCAGCACGATTACAGCCGCAAGGATCACCCGTACTCGTCTGGCACGCACGAGGGCGGCTACGGCATTGTGGCGCTTGGCGCGCGCAATCTGACGATTGAGGGCGTCGAGGTGTACAACTTCACCGGAGACGGGATCGTGATCGGCGGCAGCGGCCAGATGGTGAGGGACCTGTATGGGAGCAGTTTCGTCCCCGGCGCCTTCGATTCGGACGGCAAGCCAACGGCAGCCGAAGGGCGGATCCGGACGATTACGCCGGTGCCGCTGAACCACGAGAGGTTCAAAACAGACCCCTACTTCGAACTGTCGAACAACATCAACCTGCCCGCCGATTTCGAACTTTATTTCTATGATGCGGACGGCAACCTGATCGGCCCGAAGCTGAACGCGAAGGTGCGGCAACGGATCCAAATCCCCGCCGGAGCGGCATCGTTCCATCTGGTGTTCGAGCGGGCCGACAGCAACGGCTCGTACATCGAGGTCTGGTCGAGGGTGCCGTCGGAGAACGTCATCGTCCGAAATTCGGAACTGCATCACAACCGCCGCCAGGGCATCACGATCGGCGGAGCGGACAATGTGGTGATCGAGCATAACGTCATTCACGACATTAACGGGGTTGCGCCCCAGTCCGGCATCGATGTCGAAGGCGGTTACGGCGAGAACGGTTTTCTCAATACGAACATTCAAATCCGGAACAACGAGTTCTATAACAATGCCGCCTATGACGTCATCCTGTACGATGGCAACAACGCGGTTGTGGAAGGCAACCATCTTGCGTCGCGGGGCAAGATCGGGCTGGCGGTGTCGTCGCCGTTCACGGGCGCGCTCGTCAAGAATAACCATTTCGACGGCACGCGGCTTGTGATTTATCACGATGTAACGCTCGTCGGCAACCAGATGAACGATTCGTACACCTTCATCGAAGGGCCGAATGTGACCATCGACGGCATGAAATTTACGGATTCGTCGTTCACCATCAGCAGCAGCCGGCCGTTCGGCGTGGAAGTCAAGAATGTCACGATGGTGCATACGAAGCGGGCGGACAGCGGGTTCGGCATCTGGGTGAATCCGATCCGCGTCACGAACATGACGATTATCGGCGAATCGCGGCTCGGTGTGATCAACGCCGGCAACACGACGGGCAATGAGTTCACGAACCTGCGGGTGGTCGGCCACAGCGGCGGCACGCTGCCGCGCGGAACGTACAACGGGTGCTATTTTGAAAGCGCGCCGGAGAACAAGCGCGAGCTGGCGATTTCGGCCCCCGGAACATACGTGTTCGAGAACTGCACGTTCAAGTCGCCGATCGTTCCGCTCGCCATCTATGATCCGGGCTCGGACGTGACGATCCGGAATTCGTCCGTCATCCTCGACGGGGACAGCCACGGCGTCTTCGTGGGAGCGGCGAAATCGTTCGTGTTCGAGAACAATACGGTAAAAGCGAACGCGCTCAAACGTGCGGAACTCGAGCTCGTGAAGATCAACGACTACTGGCAGCGGAACGACCCGGCCGATGTGCTCAAGGCGGTCATCCAGAACAATGTCATCGAGGCGAATATCGCGGCGAGGGGCATATCGACGATCTACGCGGGAGTCGGCGCTCCGCCGTATATCGTGAAGGACAACACGCTGTACAACGCGAAGCTGTTCCTGAAGGCTGACGACGTGCAGTCCGGCAATCAGGAGTTGACGAAATAATGTGATGCCCAGGTGACGGGGGCATGAAGAAGACCCGGCGGGCGCGCGGCAAGGCGGCCCGGCCGGGTCTTCGCGTTGTTCGGCGGGCGGCGCGGCAGCCGCGGGCCGCCCCCTTTCGTTATGGCTGCGTGTCGGACCGCTCCCGCCGGGCGGCGGTCATTTGCTGCCAGACCGTGCCGGCGGCTTCTTCGCCGCGCTCGATCCGCTCGAGCGCCATCTTCGCCTGCAGCCGGACTTCGAACTCCTCGTCCTCCGCCGCTTCGCGCAGCGCCGGCAGCGCCGATTCGTCCCCGATTTCAAACAAATATCGGGCAGCCCGCCAGCGGACGAGCTTGTTCGGATCGCGCAGCGCCTCGATCATCGCCGGCATCGCGGCGGGGTCGCCGAGGTCCGACAGCGTGTCGCCCGCGGTGCGGCGGACGGCGGGCGACCGGTCGCGCAGCGCCTCCACCAGCAGGGGCAGCGCCTCCGGCGAACGAAGATCGCCGAGGTAGACGACCGCAAGCCGCCGGACCGACACGTTGTCGTCGCGCAGCGCCTTGGCGAGCAACGGCAGCATGCCGGGCTCCGGCTGCGTCCGCTCCAGCGCCGCATAGCGCGTCTGCCAGTCCGGCGCGTCGAGCGCTTCGGCAAGCTCCTCCGCGGTGAGCGGCCGCCGCTCGCGCGGCTGGACCGGGGTCCCGGCCGCGGCCGGCCCCGCCGCTTTCGCGGCTTCAATCAGCTCGCGCAGCCGCTCATCCGTATAGGCGGCGTCGAGTTCCGCCGCGACTTCGGCGGCGATCTCCTCCGGCTCCCCGTAGCGGATGCCGTATTCCTCCAGATGGCGCTCCATAATCAGCGTCGAACCGGCCGCTTCATGGACGGCCGCCGAGAATTTCTCCGGCAGCCCCAGGCGGGCCGCCTCGCGGTCGCCGATGCGGACGCGGACCTGCATCGGGATGCCGCGGTACACCTGCACCAGGACGTGCAGTTCGCCGAACGCGGCGTCCGGTCCGGCCGGCGCGGGTGCGGTCCCGGCCGCGCCTTCCGCCGTCTCGAACAGCTTCGCCGCCTCGGCCAGAATGCGCGGCCAGTCGGCGCCCGGCTTGCGGTCGAGCGCGATGAAGTCGGCGGTGCGGAACACGCCTTTGACGCCGTCGATCTTCAGCAGGCTCCGCAGCGGCTCGGGCGCTTCGTCCGCCTTGTCCGGCGTGTACGCGGCGCGGCGGCCGGCCGGCCACCGTTCGTCGACGTTCAATTTCATCGAATTCGGGCTGGGCGTCGGTTCCACGGACAACAGCTTCATGCGGAATCTCCTCCTTGCATCGCCGCCTGAATGACATTTCTGACGGATATTGCTGATACTATAGTAGCCGATCTTCGCTCCCGAACCAAATATGACGCCAAAAAAAGCACATAAGGAAGCCAAAAGCGCATCTTGGATGCCGCCGCCCGCAGGTCTATACTGAGACGAGACAGACATACGATACCGAGGAGGACAACCGTAAATGGCAGACACCGTCCGCATCGGCGTCATCGGCGCCGGGATGATCGGAAATGTGCATTTGAATGTGTTCGGAAAACTGGAGAACGTGGAGATCGCCGGGGTGGCCGACGCCTCGCTGCCTGCCGCCGAGCGCCGGGCGCAGGAGCACGGCGTGAAGGCCTACGAGACGCCGCAAGCGCTGCTCGACGATTCGTCGATCGACGCCGTCGTCATCGGCGTCCCGAACCGGTTCCATGCGCCGCTCGCGATCCAGGCGATGGAGCAGGGCAAGCATGTGCTGCTGGAGAAGCCGATGGCCATCAGCGAGGAAGCGGCCAGATCGATCCTCGATACGCAGCGCCGGACAGGCCGCGTGCTCATGATGGCGCATCAGATGCGCTGGTCGGGCATCGCCCGCGCCGCCAAGGCGAAGATTGACGCGGGCGAGCTGGGCCGGATCTACAACGCGAAGACCGGCTGGCTGCGCAGGAAAGGCATCCCCGGCTGGGGAAGCTGGTTCACGCGCATGGACGAAGCCGGCGGCGGACCGCTCATCGACATCGGCGTCCATATGCTCGACCTGACGCTGCACCTTATGGGCAATCCGAAACCGGTCTCCGTCTTCGGGACGACTTACGCCGAATTCGGCCCGCGCCGCGAAGGGATCGGCAGCTGGGGAACGCCGGACAAGAACGGCTACTACGACGTCGAGGATCTCGCGACGGCGCTCATCAAGCTGGACAACGGCGCGACGCTGTCGCTCGAAGTGAGCTGGGCGGCCCATTCCGCCGGCTTGCCGGAAGAACCGTTCGTACACCTGATGGGCACCGAAGCGGGCATCGCCCTGATCGGCAACCGCGGCACGATCGTGAGACACGCAGGCGGCGAGGTCGTCGAAGAGGAGCTCAAGCCCATGGAAGGCGAAGAGGATCGGCTCCTGCTGAGCCGGCACTTCGTCGACTGCGTCCGCGAAGGGAAGGAGCCGATCGCGCCGGCGCTGTCGGGCTATGTGAACAACCGCATTTTGAGCGCGATCTACGAATCTTCCCGCACGGGCAGCGAAGTGAAGCTGCACTGGGATTGACGCGCAATGGGAGCCTCCGGGCGGCCAGACCGCTTCGGGGGCTCCGCTTCATTGCGAATTCAGGCGCGCTCAATGGCCGCCCGTCGGCTTCTGTGCTATAATGCGGGAGGATGTACTCATTACAGGGGCAAGGACGGGGAAGTGATTCGATGATCAGCACGAGCGGCGTTACGCTTCGTTACGGGAAGCGCGCGCTTTTCGAGGATGTCAATATCAAGTTCACGCCGGGCAACTGCTACGGCCTCATCGGCGCGAACGGCGCGGGGAAGTCGACGTTCCTGAAAATTCTGTCCGGCGAGATCGAACCGACGAACGGCGAAGTGCATGTGACGCCGGGCGAGCGGATCGCCGTGCTCAAGCAGAACCACTTCGAGTACGACGAATTCAAGGTGCTCGACACGGTCATCATGGGGTACAAGCGGCTGTATGACGTGATGAAAGAGAAGGAAGCGCTCTACTCGAAGCCGGACTTCAGCGACGAGGACGGCATGCGGGCCGGCGAGCTTGAAGCGGAGTTCGCCGAGATGAACGGCTGGGAAGCGGAGTCGGAAGCGGCTTCCCTGCTGAACGGGCTCGGCATTCCGAACGAGCTGCACGACAAGCTGATGAAGGAGCTGGACGGCAACCAGAAGGTGCGCGTCCTGCTGGCGCAGGCGCTGTTCGGCAACCCGCAGATTCTGCTGCTGGACGAACCGACGAACCACCTGGACCGGCAATCGATCGAATGGCTGGAAGATTTTCTGCTGAATTATGAGGGAACGGTCATCGTCGTCTCCCACGACCGACATTTCCTGAATACGGTCTGCACGCACATCGCGGACATCGACTACGGCAAGATTCAGCTCTATGTCGGCAACTACGACTTCTGGTACGAGTCGAGCCAGCTGGCGCTGCAGCTCATGCGCGAACAGAACAAGAAGAAGGAAGAGAAGATCAAGGAGCTGCAGGCGTTCATCCAGCGGTTCAGCGCGAACAAGTCGAAGGCGAGACAGGCGACTGCGCGGAAGAAGCTGCTTGAGAAGATCACGCTCGACGACATCAAGCCGTCGAACCGGAAATATCCGTTCATCCAGTTCAAGCCGGAGCGCGAGGCGGGCAAGCAGCTGCTCCTGATCGAAGGGCTGACGAAGTCGATCGACGGCGTGAAGGTGATCGACAACCTGACGCTGACGGTGAACAAGGGCGACAAGATCGCGCTCGTCGGGCCGGATTCGCTCTGGAAGACGGTGCTCATGCAGCTGCTGATGGGCGAGCTTGAACCGGATGCGGGCACGTATCAGTGGGGCGTGACAACGACGCGCGCGTATTTCCCGAAGGACAACTCGAAATACTTCGACGGCGTCGATCTCAATCTCGTCGATTGGCTGCGGCAGTTCTCGAAGGAGCAGGACGAGACGTTCATCCGCGGCTTCCTCGGACGGATGCTGTTCTCCGGCGACGAAGCGCTGAAGAAAGCGAGCGTCCTCTCCGGCGGCGAGAAGGTGCGCTGCATGCTGGCCCGGATGATGCTGTCCGGCGCGAACGTGCTGCTGATGGACGAACCGACGAACCACCTGGACCTCGAGTCGATCACGTCGCTCAACAACGCGCTGATCGATTTCGACGGGACGATGATCTTTACCTCGCATGACCGTCAGTTCGTGTCGACGATCGCGAACCGGATTCTCGAAATCACGCCGCGCGGCGTCATCGACCGGCTCATGACGTACGAGGAATATCTCGAGAGCGACGAAGTCAAGGCGCTGCGGGAGCAGGCCTATTCCGCATAAGATATGGGATGAAGCCGCCGGGGACTGGAGCCTGGCGGCTTTCCGCTTGGCCGCGGACTGTGGAAGAGGGACAGACTGTTGCATTTATACATAAAGTCGCGCACCGTGTCAAAACTGTTTCTCTGGACCCACACGGACCCGGTCGGTTATCATACTGCTGTTGTGTATGAAACGATGGAACGGAGGTGCCCGGGCTGGACCCGTATCAAAACATTCGAGCCGGCGAGCGGGGGGCATGGGCGAGCATCGCCTCCTATCTCCTGCTCTCGGGCATCAAGCTGGCCGCCGGGTACGTGCTGTCCTCCAGCGCGCTGACCGCGGACGGCTACAACAATCTGTCGGATATTGCCGCTTCCGCGGCGGTGCTCATCGGCCTGCGCATCTCGCGCAAGCCGCCCGACAAAGACCATCCTTACGGCCATTTCCGGGCCGAGACGATCGCCGCATTGATTGCTTCCTTCATCATGGCCATGGTCGGCCTGCAGGTGCTGATCGACGCCGGGCGGTCGATCATCGCAGGTGATCGGGCCGCGCCGGACCCGGCATCCGCCTGGATCGCGTTGGCCGCCGCGCTCGTCATGTTGATCGTCTACGTCTACAACCGGCGGCTTGCGGCGCGCATTCGCAGCCAGGCGCTGATGGCCGCGGCCAAGGACAATCTGTCCGACGCGCTCGTCAGCGTTGGCGCCGCGGCGGGCATCTTCGGCTCCCAATTCGGCATGCCGTGGCTCGATCCGGTGGCTGCCGTTGTCGTCGGCCTGCTCATCCTCAAGACGGCCTGGGGCATCTTCTGCAGTTCGACGCATACGCTGACCGACGGATTCGACGAGAAGGAACTGAAGACGCTGCGCGGCACGATCGAGCGGACGAAAGGCGTCCGGCGAATCAAGGACATCAAGGCGCGCATTCACGGCAGCAATGTCCTGATCGACGTCATCATTCAGGTGGATCCCGAACTGTCGCTGATCGAGAGCCATCAGATCAGCGACGAAATCGAGCGCCGGATGGAGCGCCGGCACAACATCGCGAATGTACACGTCCATGTCGAGCCGTACGAGGAATCGCGTTCGCCGCAGACGAATGGAACTTGAGCGCGCGTCATCGCCGGGAGGGCACTTCGCTTCGGTGAACGCCGTCTGCGACGGCATGGGGCGTGGTTGGCGGGCTGGTATCGTTATTTTGCCAATCGTGGCACCAATCGAAATGCCAACGAAACTGAACGTTCTTAATTGTCTCATCAAGGCGATTTTTGACCCGTTCCGGCTCGCATAACGTGTTTCCGTTTCGTTGGATTTTCCGTAACCCCGGTTTTCTTTACAAATAACGCTTAACCTATCAGCTGAAACAGTTGGGCTTTGAAGTCGAGTTAAAACCAACAGGAACAGACCTGATTTAAAAAACCGAAAGTGATTCCTTGGTGTGGTGGGTCTTTTTTTGCCTTCTACCGGTACGCATTTTCGTATAAACGATTGTCTGTTTCGTTACGGAACGGTGCTCCCGGTCACGGCCGGATCGGTGTGCCGGTGAAGCGGGGCTGTCGCCATTCCAGGGCGAGCAATAGCGGCACGGGATGCCGTTAATCGGCACCGTCCTTGCACTTGAGCGAGCATTAACGGCATGGAATGCCGTTATTCGGCAGTGTGGGACGAGCCCGGCGGCATTGAGACGTCTTTAGCGGCACGGGATGCCGTTAATCGGCACCGTCCCTGCGCCTAAGCGAGCATTAACGGCACTGAATGCCGTTATCCGACCCCACCGACCGCGTTGAATGGGTCAGGCGGCGCGGGAGAAGCGGAACGCCCCAGGTTCCGTTGAAGATACGGACCGTTGCATACGAAAGCCTCCGACCCTGCGCATTCAGCGGATTCGGAGGCTTTCGCCTTGTTGCGTCAATTTCCGTGCACTCGTGGAATACAAAATGGAACGTTATAGGGTTGACATGATACGAAATGTATCATATCATAGGGACAAGTTGTTCGATATCGTGAACTGTCCGGCGGAATTTGCGGTGTGACGCTATTGCGATTTTCGCCATTTCTGGTACTCGAGAAATTCCCGGAACTGCTCTTTGTCGACGCCGGACGCCATCGCTTCCCGGACAAGCTCCGTCCATTCGGGGTCAAGCGCGCCTTCCGGATCCGCCTCGCCGAACAACAGGACATGGACCGGCACGCGGAGGGTGGAAGCCATCTTCTCGATAAATTGGATGGACGGATTGTTTTGGATCCCCCGTTCGACATTGCTGAGATAGGATTTGGCCACGCCTGCCGCTTCGGCCAATTCCGACAGCGACATCCGGCGCTGCGTCCGGATGGCCTTGATTCTTGCTCCAATGCTTTCCATTAGCCGTCTCGTCCTTTGCATGAAAGTTCCTGATTTAGCGGTCATATGAATTATAGCATGGTTTCTTAAAACGAACAAACCGTCGCGTGCGGAGGAGAAACCGTCATGCATGAGTCTGGGGAGGCTGGTCAAAACATGAATGCCGGGGTGCAGACTTTTGATCCGGAATGGGCGGCATTGATCGAGCTGGCGAGAAGGACTGGTCTGACGATTGAGGAAATCCGCGAATTTCTTCGCAACCCGGAGCGTCTTAAGCGCACGAAGTGAATGCGCGGGTTTCGGCTCTGCACGGCGGCGCAGCCGGCGGCTGCGGCTGGCCGGCGCATGCCGGCATGTTCACTATATAGAACAACATTTGCTTTGACGGCGAACAAACCGCCGATCCGCCCGGCCGGCGGACCCCCATATCGGGTTCGTCTGAAGCGGGCGGGTCGTCTGGAGGCGACAACCTTTGAAATCCGAAGACATTGATTTGCGGGAATACTTGCGGATCGTGCGCCGCAGGCTCTGGCTCATCGTCCTGATCGTGCTGACATGCACCATCGGCGCCGCTTACTTCAGTTACAACACCTATGTGCCGCTCTATGCGGCGCAGACGAAACTGTATGTCAACAGCGCGGATGCGGCGGATCCGTTCAGCCGGGGCGTCATGAACATCGGACAAATGTCCTCCGGAGGCGGCGTGATCGAAACGTACAAGGAGATCATCCGCACGCCGATCATCATGGACAAAGTGGTCGAGCGGTACCCGCAGCTCGACGCCTCGACCGAGGAGCTCATCCGCAGCGTCTCCGTCCATGCGCTGAACAACACGTCCGTCATGATCATTTCGGTCACCGGGTTTTCGTACGAACGGGCAGTCATGATGGTCAATGCGATTACGGACGTGTTCGTCACGGAGCTGCCGAAAATTTCGCCGGGCCATTCCGCCGTGCTGCTGACCGAAGCGAAGCTGTCGGCGAGTCCCAATCCGGTGAACGAACAGCACACTACGTATATTTTTCTCGCCTTCGCGGCGTCGCTGATCGTGTCCGTCGGCATCGCCATCCTGCTCGACGTGCTCGACGACCGGATCAAGGACGAGGCGGACGTCGTGCGGGTGCTCGGCGTCTCGACGCTCGCCTCGGTGCCGAAGACGAGACTGCGTTCGGGCCGCACCCGCAGCCGCAAGGGAACCCAGGGAAGGATCGGTGAGGAAGCTTATGCCGCGGTCAAATAAAGACGCGCCGACATTGCAGGTCGACGATGTGTCGCCGTTCATGGAAGCCTACCGGACGCTCAAGGCGAACATCGAGTTCGCTTCCCGCCGCCGGCCGATCCGCGCCGTCGCCGTCGCCTCGGCCGTCCCCGGCGAAGGCAAATCGACCACGGCGCTCTACCTGGCGTCCGCCTATGCGCGGGCCGGCCGCACCGTCGTCCTGGTCGACGGGGACATCCGCAAGCCGACGCTTCATCAGGTGATAGATCGGCGCCGCAGCCCGGGACTTACGGATTATCTGCTCGATCCCGGCATGATGCCGTCTTACGTGCTGACGGACACGATGGTCGGCGCGGCGTTCATCGGCGCGGGGCGCAGCGTCCCGAATCCTTCGGACCTGCTGGCTTCCGAACGGATGACGGAGCTGATCGCGCTGCTGAAGCAGGCATACGACATGGTCATCGTCGATACGCCGCCGATTCTGGCCGCCATCGACGCGAAGATTCTCGCCGCCAAATGCGACGGCGTGCTGCTCGTGCTCGAAAGCGGCAAGGCGCGGGAGAAAGCCGTCCTGAAGGCGAAAACCGAGCTGGTGCAGGCCAATGCGAACCTGCTTGGCGCGGTCTTGAACAAAATGAATCGGAAAGCGCTGGATCCCTATTCGGACTATTACGGCAAATGAGGAGGTTGGGCCGGTGCAACGAGAGCGAAGGATGCGGCAGGCGGCGCGCAACGCTCGTAATGCCGCGGTCGTCGCGCTGTGTCTGTCGATGACCGCGGGATGCACGCTCCTCGACGCGTTCTCCGCCCCGCGGGAAGAGGCGGACGTAACGCCGCAGATCCGGTCCGTGCGGACCGAGACGGTGGCCGTGCGGCAGATCGAGGAGCCGATTCACCTTACGGCGGATGTCGAGTCCTCGATTCAGTTCGATGTCGAACCGAAGATCTCCGGCACGGTCGAGACGCTGCACAAAAAGCTCGGCGATACCGTGGAGGAAGGCGAACCGATCGCGCAGCTGTCTTCCGAAGAGGTCAATCTGGCCTATGAGCAGGCGCTGGCCGCCGTCGACCAGGCGAACAGCGCGCTCCGGACGGCCCGCCAGGAACTGTCGGTCAGCCGGCAGGAGCACGCGGCGGAGATTCGCAAGATGGAGATCAGACTGAACGAATTGCAGCGCCAGCACAACAAGGTCCGCAACGACTACGACAGCGGCCTGGCGACGAAAGAGGACGTCGACCGGTCGGCATCGGAACTCGAATCCTACCGTCAGGATCTGGAACTTGCGCGCAAGCGGCTGCAGTCGCTGAACCAGTCCGACCGGATAGCGGAACTGGAGAACCGGTTGGCCGATGCGGAGCTGGCGCTGCAGCTGCGGAGCGAGGCGCTCGAACAGCTTACGATCAAGGCGCCGGTCGGCGGCGTCATCACGCAGCTGACATTAATTGAAGGCATGATGGTTCGGGAGGGCGTGCCCGTCGGGCGGATCGAGCAGGTGGATCCGGTGCGGATCGTCGCTTACCTGAACGAAGAAGGCGCGCAATATGTGCGGGGCAAGGCCGAGCTCAAGTATGTGCTGCCCGGCGGCGAAGAGCAGGGACAAGCGCCCGTGAGCTATCTGTCATCCATCCCGGATCCCGAGCGGAACGCTTATGTGCTGGAACTCACGGTGCCGAATCGCGACGGCCGGCTCAAGCCGGGCATGAAGGTAGCCGTCGAATTGTCGGAAGAAGCCGAACTGTCCGCGCTTGCGGTGCCGCAGTACGCCGTGCTCGAGGAAGGAAGCCGGCGGTATGTGTTCGTCATCGAAGACGATATCGTGAGAAAACGCGAAGTGAAGACCGGCCGGTCGACACCATCCTATTATGAAGTGCTGTCCGGTGTCAGCGAAGGCGAGAGCATCGCGATTACCGGCGTCAATGCGCTCACCGACGGGGAACGCGTGATCGTTGAACGGAGCGGCAAGGAGGGACAAGCGGAATGAACAGACGAAGATGGAAACGGTGGGCGGCATGGATCATGACCGGGCTGATCATCGCCCTGGCCGCGTCTCCGGGTTCGGCCGCCACCACCGTCTCGGCCGCGCCCGCCGGGACGGCGAGCGATACGCCCTATACGCTGAACAGCGTGCTCAAGGCCGGCGTGAAGACGGTGCTGAACGAACGCGTTCCGGAGGGCGTCAGAATCGGCGCGGTCGTCCGGCTGTACAATACCGCCAGCCGTGCCGTGGCCGTGCCGGGATACGAGCTGCGCGCGGTGACGACGGGCGGCGTCGTCTATACGCTGAAGCCGTCCGCCGACAATCCGCGCACCGTACAGCCGCAGGAGAAGGCCGAACTCAGCTACATGCTGACCGTGGGGCGTTCCGATGTTTTCACGCTTGAACGGCTTGCATGGGTGAACGTTGACGAATACGTTTACCCGAAGAAAGAAACCAACATGCTGAACATGCCCGTCGCGGGACTGGAATGGTACGGCCCCTCCACGGTGTTCAAGGATGCGCAGCGATCGAAAGAATGGGGCGCGTCGTTCACGATTCCGGCGGAATCCGCCGAGCTGGTTTACACGCCCGTCCGGCTCGCGGAGCGGCACACCCCGCAGGGCACGACAACCGTCCTCGTGCTGCAGGTGCGGAATACGGGCAACCGGCAGGCCTGGGTTCCGGAGTTCACCGTGTCCGGCAAGACCGTGAAGAGTTACTACTCCGCGCAGCGGGCGGAGAGCGGACCGATCGCGGTTCAGCCGGGATCGTCGCGCTATCTGCACTTCGTCATGCGGCTGGACAGTCCGGAGGCCTGGCTGAGCTTCACGATCAGCACGCCGGAAAGTTTCACGGACGCATCCGGCACCATCCGGTATGAAGCGGGCCGCCTGCAGATCAAGGCGCCCGCCCACCCCGATACGCAGACCGTCCAGTCGTCATATGATCTGCTTGACCCGATCCGCGTCTCGTCGACGCTCAGGCCGAATCTGGCGAACGAAGTCGACATTGCGCTGGCCGAAGTGCGTCGATTCGAACAGGCGGGCGACGGCTTCCTGACAGCCGTTGCGAAATTCAGGCTCGTGAATCGATCCGGCGTTTCCGTGGCCATTCCGGACTTCGGCGTGGAATGGATGACGTCCGAAGGCGTCAGCTACACGGGCGAACGGATGGATGTGCGGCAGAAAATGCTGATGCCGGGCGTCGGCATGATGATCGGCTATACGTTCACTCTGCCCCTCTCCGCCGGGTCGGACGAGCAGGCGCAGCTCACGCTGCTGGACGGCAGTCCGGACACGTTCCAACTGCCGGTCGGCGCGGTCAGCATCCCGCTGGCCGGGGCGGATGCGGAAGAGTCCGGCGGCGCCGCCGACATGTATCCGTTCAAGGTGGAGATCCGTTCCGGATCGCTTGACCCGTCCGGACTCGTCACGCTCGACTTCGGCATCTCGCGGGCGGTCAATATGACGTTCGACGAGCGGTCCGTCCGGCTCAAGCTGGAAGCGGCCGACCCGAGCGGGCATGTGCTGATGTCCCAGACGTATGCGCTGGCGGGCGCCGGCCGCCTGGGATCCGGCCTGAAGAAGATCGAGCTCGGCGATCGGGAGACTACGGATGCGTTCAAAAAAGTCGTCATCCGGCTGTATGAAGTGCTCGCGATTCCGGGCGGAGAGATTGAACGGCTCGTCAAGACGATGCACCTTGAGGCATCTTCCAGTCCCCTGAGCCCGGCGGCCTGAAGGCCGGAAAACTCACCCGCAGGCATGCGATTGACCGCGGCCGCGCGGCAACCGCGCACCGCGCCAATCGCATGCGGCGGGGGATGCAGATCGCGGATGCGAATGATGGATTGACAGCCGGGTGATTGGGTGCTACGATGCAGGTGTGTTCGCTTTACAGAATGTTTTTTTGAGAAAAACGATGTTTGTCTATTATTTTTTTCGATGATTGTTCTCTATAAGGAACAAATGATGCGGCCGGAGGATGGTATGAGCGCGATCATCGGCATTTATGGCATACATGACAATCCGGCGATTATGGAGCAGGGAGCCGCCATGATGCAAGCATTGTCCCGGTTTCCGGCGGACGACGAGCAGGCATGGCAAGCGCGGTCGAACGTGTTCTTCGGCTGCCGCGCCCAGTGGATTACGCCCGAGTCGGTCGGCGAGCGCAATCCGCTGCATGATCCGGAACGGGGGCTGGCCGTCGTCGCCGACGCGATCCTCGACAACCGGGAGGAGCTGTGCGAAGCGCTCGGGATCGAGGCCGTCCGCCGCAGCGCCTTGACGGACCCGGAGCTGCTCCTGCTCGCTTATGATGCCTGGGGAACGGGGATGGCGGAACGGCTGGTGGGCGATTTCGCCTTCGCCATCTGGGATGAACGCGGGAGGAGGTTGTATGCGGCGCGGGATTATTCGGGCGCGCGGACGCTCTATTTTACCCGGGACCCGTCAAGCGGAACGGTCTGGCTCAGCACCGTCATGGCTCCGCTTCTCGGACTGCCGCATTTGCCCGGCGCGCTCAACCGGCAATGGATTGCGGAATACCTCGCCCTTCCGTACACCGTGGACGCCGTCGACGGTCGGATGACGGTCCACGAAGGCATCGAACAATTGCCGCCTGCCCATTACCTCGTTGCGGACGCGTTAGGCCGGCTGACGCTGAAGCTCTACTGCCGCATCGAGGAACCTCGGGAGAAACTGAAGCTCGGCTCGGATGCGGAATACGAGGAAGCGCTGCGCGACGTGCTCGGCGCGGCGGTGAAGGCGCGGCTCCGCACGCACCGCGGCGTGGGCGCGCATCTCAGCGGCGGGCTGGATTCGGGATCCGTCGCCGCGTTCGCCGCCCGCGAACTCCGCGCCAGGGGCAGAGCGCTGTACACCTTCAGCTATGTGCCGGTGGCGGACTTTACGGATTGGACGCCGCGTAGCCGGATGGCGGACGAAAGGGCGTATATCAGCGCCGTCGTCGAGCACGCGGGGAACATCGTCCCGGAATACTGCGATTTTCCGGACCGGAATCCGTATTCGGATATCGACGATTGGCTGGATGTCATGGAGATGCCCTACAAGTTCTTCGAGAATTCGTTCTGGCTGAAAGGGATTTTCGAGCGGGCCGCGGAGCTGGACATCGCCGTCCTGCTGAACGGTCAGCGCGGCAACTGGACGATCTCCTGGGGGCCGGCGCTCGATTACCAGACCGCGCTGCTCAAACGGCTCAGACTGATCCGGTTCTGTCGCGAGCTGGACGGCTACGCCCGGCGGATCGGCGTCGGCCGGAGGCGGGTGCTCGGGTCGGTCTGGCGGAGGGCGGTCGGCGCCGGCGCGTCCGGCATGCGGCATCCCGTGCTGGCAAGCCCGCGCCTGCTCGAAGAGACCGGCGTTGTCGAGCGTCTCAGACGGCAGGGATTGCCTGTGCAAGGCAACGTGCGCAGCGCGTATGAGGCGCGCAGGAGGCTGTTCAAACAGACGTGCTTCTGGAACTTGAACGGCACGTACGCCACGAAACTGTCGCTCAGGTACGCCGTTTGGGACCGGGACCCTTCGAACGATCTGCGCGTCGTCCGTTTCTGCCTGTCCGTGCCGGAAGAGCAGTGCGTGCGGGACGGCGTCGACCGCGCGCTTATCCGCCGCGCTGCCCGGGGCTATCTGCCGGATAAGGTCCGGCTCAATCAGAAGGTGCGCGGCGCACAGGGAGCCGACGGCGTTCACCGGATGAAAGCCGCCTGGCCTGCGTTTATCCGGGAGGCGCAGGAGATGCTGGACGATGAAGCGATGCGCGAATACCTGGACCTGGAGATGCTTAAGGAATCGCTGCTCAAAGTGCGGGAAGCGCCGAAACCGGAATATGCCTACGATCTCGATTTCCGCATGCTGATGCGCGGGATCATATTCCGCCGTTTTGTCAGATTGCGGGGGAGGAGGTGAAATCCGCATGCGCAAGAAGGAATGGCAGACGCCCGAACTGGAAGTGCTGGACGTTCGGTTGACGGCGGCTGGTCCGGGTAAGGCGAAACCGGACGCCGTGCAGCCGGATGAAGACGAAATCGTGCACTACAGCTGAACCTTGCAGCCTGAGCAGGATGCGGCCTTATATGCGTGCGAGTGGCTTATAAGGCCCATTCCCGGCCCCGGATGGAGTGTGAAGCGTGACCAGGACAAATACCGGCTATCGGTACCGGGCCTTCGGGCTCCGGATTGACAGCGACATCCCGCTGCCCGAACTCGGAGACGGCACCCGGCCTGACGGCGACGCCGATCTGACCGTCGTCCGCTGCGGCGAGGCGGAGCCGGAATGGGCGGAAGGCGGAGGCGGCGGCAGACTGTATGCGGCGGAAGGCATCGTCTCGTTCCGGGTTCCGCAGACGGCCGCTTTCCGGATCACGAACGGCAACCGGATCGAAGTGCATGCTTACAGCGGAGCAGACGAGGACCGGATCCGCCTGTACGTGCTCGGCACGTGCATGGGCGCGCTCCTGCTGCAGCGGCGCATCCTGCCGCTTCACGGCAGCGTCGTGGCGCGCGACGGGCGCGCATACGCCATCGTCGGCGAATCGGGCGCGGGCAAGTCGACGATGTCCGCGGCGCTGCTGGAACGCGGATTCCGTCTGGTGACGGACGACGTCGCCGCCATCGTCTTCGATGAGCGCGGCACGCCGCTGGTCATGCCGGCCTACCCGCAGCAGAAGCTCTGGCAGGACAGCCTCGACCGGCTCCAGATTGCCGGCAGCGGGCTGAGGCCGCTCTTCGAGAGGGAGACGAAATACGCGGTCCCGGCGGACGGCGCGTTCTGGCCGGAACCGGTGCCGCTTGTACATATCTATGAGCTCGTCCATTCCGACGGGCAGACGCCGGAGCTTCAGCCGATTGCCAAGCTGGAGCGGTGCTATACCTTGTATCGCCACACGTTCCGGCGGTCGCTGATCGTGCCGTCCGGGCTTTCCGCCTGGCATTTCGAGACGGCGGTGAAGCTGGCGGAGAAGACCGGCATGTATCGGCTGATGCGGCCGGCGAAGGTGTTCGCGGCGCGGGAATCCGCGCGTCTCATAGAGACGCATGCCGATGGGGAGGTGAGCCGATGATCCAGCAGGAATTGATCGCGGCCGACTGCATCGTCGTCCAGAAGCCGGGCGCGATCGTCAGCGACATGAACGGGGAGAAAGTGATGCTCAGCGTGGAGAACGGCAAGTATTACAATCTCGGCAAGCAAGGCGGCCGCATCTGGGAACTGATCGCAAGTCCCATTGCCATCCCGGATCTGGTCTCCGCCTTGACAGCGGAGTACGACATCGACCGGGAGACGTGCGAACGCGATGTGCTGAAATTTCTCGCCTCGCTTCAGCGCGAGAAAATGATCGAGGTGACCCGCCGGTGAGGCGGTCGCCGGCCATGCCCGGCCTCTCGCGGGCGTCCGCCAGGGCTTCGCGCGCCGTCCGGCTGCTGCTGGACCGGCCGGACACGGCGGCGCTGCTTGCGGAGGCCTGGCTGTCTCTTGCGTGGTCTCGGCTGCTGCTTCTCTTCCCGTTCCGCCGGATTGCGCCGATGATCGGCATTCCCCGCAGCGAGACCGAGTGGCGGGAACATCCGCGCGAGCTTGCACAGCAGATCGACCGCATCGCCGACGCTGTCCGGATCGCCAGCCGTATCGCGTGGTGGGAATGCAAATGTCTGGTCCGCGCGCTGGCGGTCATACGGATGTTGAAGCGGCGCGGCATCGAGTACACGCTTTATCTCGGGACCGGCCGGGACGAAGCCGGCCGGCTGGCCGCCCATGCCTGGCTGCGAAGCGGCAGCCGTTTTATTACCGGTGCGGAAGAGAGGAACAGGTTCACCGTCGTCGGCATGTACGCCGCCTTCGGGCGGAGCCTGGACGGGTCATGAAGGCGATGCTGCATGCGGTAAAGCTGCTGCGCCGATACGCCGGCGCGCCGCTCGCCCCGGTGATCGCCGGCATGGCGCTGGCGGGCCTGTTCGAAGGCGCCGGCATCCTGCTGATCGTTCCGCTGCTCGGCGCCAGCGGCTTCCTGGACGGGGCGCACGATTCGGTGCCGTTCCTTGCGCCGCTCCTGGGCAGGCTCAAGACGCTGCCTGCGGACAGCCTGCTGCCCGTTCTGCTGGGCCTGTTCGTGCTGGCCGTGGTGCTGCAGAGCGCGCTGCAGCGGCATGTCGCCATCCAGAGCACGCGGATCGTGAACCGGTTCGGACGGAACCTGCGGATCGAGCTGTTCGACGCGCTGCAGGATGCGCGGTGGAGTCTCTACCTGCGCAAGCGGCGGACCGACCTGATGAACGCGATGACGACCGAGACCGCGCGCATGCTGTATGGCATGGGGCTGGTGCTGCAGGCCGCGTCCGCCCTGATCTACACCGTCCTGCAGATCGGCATCGCGCTTGCGATGTCGTGGGCGCTGACGGCGCTCGTGCTCGCGTGCGGCGCGGCCGTGCTGCTCATCTCCCGCCGGCTGATCGGCAAGGCCAGGGCGCTCGGCAGCCTGACGTCGGAACTGGCGCAGGACTATCTGGCCGGCGTCCATGACCGGCTGCAGGGCATGAAGGACATCAAGAGCAACGACATGGCGGACGGGGGCCGCAAGTGGATTCGCGGCATCACGGAACGGCTGCTCCAGGAACAGCTCGCCTACATCCGGCTGCGGTCCGCGACGGACGCGGGCTACCGGATTGCATCGGCCGTGCTCGTCGCGGCGTTCGCCTATGCCGCCGTCCGCATGCTGCACACGCCGCCGCACATCCTGCTGCTGATCGTGCTCATCTTCGCCCGGCTGTGGCCGCGGATCACGACGCTGCAGACGCAGGCGCAGCAGCTCGCCTCCGCCGCTCCGGCGTTCGCATCCGTCCAGGCGTTGCTTGCGGAGTGCAAGCGGGAGCGCGAGACCGCTTCGCGCGGGGATGCGGCGCTGGCGGACGCGGAAGCCGATGCGAAGCGCGGGCAGCTCCGACTGGAGTACGGCATACGGCTGAGCGGCGTCGCGTTCAGCTATGAAGAGGCCGGCGGCCGAAAGGCGCTCGACGGCATCGACCTGTTCATTCCGGCCCGTGCGACGACCGCGATCGTCGGGCATTCCGGCGCAGGGAAAAGCACGCTCGTCGATGCGGTCATGGGACTCATCCGGCCGCAGGAAGGCGAGATCCGGATCGACGACGTACCGCTGACGGACGAGCGGCTGGCGGCGCTCAGGCGCAGTGTCGGCTATGTGCCGCAGGACCCGTTCCTCTTCGGCGGGACGATTCTGGACAATCTGCGGATGGCGCGGCCCGACGCGACGGAAGAAGAGGTGCATGAGGCGCTCCGGTTCGCGGCGGCCGAATCGTTCGTCAGCCGGCTGCCGCAGGGCATCCACACGCCGATCGGCGACCGGGGCATCCGGCTCTCCGGCGGCGAACGGCAGCGCATCGTGCTCGCGCGGGCCATCCTGCGCAAGCCCGGCATCCTCATCCTCGACGAGGCGACCAGCGCGCTCGATTCGGAGAGCGAAGCCGCCATCCTGCATTCACTGGAGAGGCTCAGGGGCAGCATGACGATCATCGTGATCGCGCACCGGCTCTCCACGATCCGGGGGGCCGACCAGGTCGTCGTCATGGAGCAGGGCCGCATCGTCCAGTGCGGAAGGTATGCCGCGCTGGCGGCCGACCGGAGCGGTCTGTTCGACCGGCTTCTCCGGCAGCAGGCGACGGGCGTGTAACGGACGGCGCCGTTCGCGGTCGAATCCGCAGTCGCCGGGATCGCGGGAGAACGCGCCGTGCAAGGCTCCCGCGGTCGCCGGTCTCGACGCTTGCTTGCTTTAAAGCTGCGGTTTCCGCCGGACGGGGAAACGGAATGACGCCGGGGAGACGGATGACGCGCACCATGCGCGCCAGGGCGAGGAAACCGGACCGTTAAAGCAGGCAAGCCCGCACGGGTAAGGAGGAAGAACATGTCTTATCGCAGACGGTTGTCCATTCTGCTCTCGCTCGATTCCTTGATCGTCATCACCGCCATTTTTGCAGGCCGCATTCTGCTCGAGGCGTCGATCAACGTGCTGACGTTTCCGCTGATCGTCAGTTCGCTCGCCCTGCTCTTCTCGCACCATCTGTACGCCTACTTCTACAAGCTCTACAAAAAAGCATGGGAATACGCGAGCATCGGGGAGCTGATCGCCATCGCGAAGGCGGTCACGCTGTCCATCGCGACGGCTGCCATCATCCAGCAGCTGCTCGTCAAAGACATCTACTTCCGCCTGCTGGCCGTCACCTGGATGCTGCACATGCTGTTCATCGGCGGATCGCGGCTGTGCTGGCGGCTGTACCGGAGCGCGCGCATGCCCGGCGGCGACGGCCGGAAGCGGACGCTGATCGTCGGCGCGGGCGCGGCGGGCACGATGGTGGCGCGCCAGCTGCTCCAGCCGGGGTCGGAACTGAGGCCGGTCGCGTTCGTCGACGACGATCCGGCGAAGCACAAGCTGGACATCCTCGGTCTCCCGGTGCTCGGCGGCATCGACCGGATTGAGCGGATCGCACGGGAGAAGCGGATCGAGAACATCGTGATCGCCATCCCGTCGCTCGGGAAGAAGGCGCTGCGGCGCATCTTCGAGGAGTGCGCCAAGACGGAAGCGAAGACGCAGATCATGCCGAAACTTGAAGATCTGGCGACGGGGCGCGTATCGGTCAGCGAACTTCGGGATGTCGAAGTGGAAGACCTGCTCGGACGGGAACCGGTCGAACTCGACATCGACAGCATCTCGGGCTATGTGACGGGCCGCACCATCCTCGTCACGGGCGCGGGCGGCTCGATCGGATCGGAAATTTGCCGTCAGGTGGCGAAATTCGGACCGAAGAAGCTCGTTCTGCTCGGACACGGCGAGAACAGCATCTACTCCATCGAGATGGAACTCAGGGATATGTACGGGGATGCCGGAATAGAAATGGTAACGGAGATCGCCGACATCCAGGACGTGCAGAAAATGATGGACGTCATGCAAATTCACCGGCCGGATGTCGTCTACCATGCCGCTGCGCACAAACATGTGCCGCTCATGGAGCGGAACCCGGAAGAAGCGGTGAAGAACAACCTGATCGGCACGATGAACACGGCCCGGGCGGCGAGCTGGCACGGTGTACATATTTTCGTCATGATTTCGACGGACAAAGCGGTCAATCCGACCAGCGTCATGGGCGCCTCGAAACGTCTGGCGGAAATGTATATCCAGTACATGGACGGCATCAGCCGGACCAAATTCGTCGCCGTCCGGTTCGGAAACGTGCTGGGCAGCCGGGGCAGCGTCATTCCGCGGTTCCGCAAGCAGATCGAAGCCGGCGGTCCCGTGACGGTGACCCATCCGGACATGGTGCGCTATTTCATGACGATTCCAGAGGCGTCGAGGCTTGTCATCCAGGCCGGCGCGCTCGCGAAGGGCGGCGAGATCTTCGTCCTCGACATGGGCGAGCCGGTCAAAATTGTCGATTTGGCGCGCAATCTGATCCGTATGTCCGGGTATTCGGTCGAGGATATCGGCATTCGCTTCACCGGCATCCGTCCCGGCGAGAAACTGTTCGAAGAACTGATGAATCCGGAAGAAGTGCAGGACCATCAGGTGTATCCGAAAATCCACGTCGGCAAATCGCAGCGCATTCCGATCCGGGAAATCGAGGATTTGGCGGAACATTTTGCGGAGGCGGACCGGGAGACGCTGCGCGTCTGGCTGCTGGCGCTGGCGAACGGACGCACGAAGACGGCTTTTGCAGCGGCCGCGAAGACGGCCGGAAAAGCGTCGCACGAGGAAGCTGCCGCAACGGGGGCGGCGGCTGCGCCGGGCGATTTCTTCGCGCCGGGCGCCGGTACCGCGCAGCCGGAAGCCGCGCCTTCGGACGGCCGTTCCGCGGCGCCGCTTGCGCCGGCGGCTTCCGCCGTCAGATAACGGGCTGGCCAGAACATGGGAGGGATGCGAACATGAGCGTCAAGAAAGCGATCATTCCGGCTGCAGGACTCGGCACGCGTTTTCTGCCCGCGACGAAAGCGATGCCGAAGGAGATGCTGCCCATCGTCGACAAGCCGACCATCCAGTACATCGTCGAGGAAGCGGTGGCGTCGGGCATCGAGGACATCATTATTGTGACGGGGAAGGGCAAGCGGGCGATCGAGGACCATTTCGACAACTCCTTCGAGCTGGAGTACAACCTGCTGGAGAAGGGCAAGCTCGACCTGCTCAGCGAGGTGCAGAAGCCTTCGCAGATGGCGGACATCCACTACATCCGGCAGAAGGAGCCCCGCGGACTCGGCCACGCCGTCTGGTGCGCCCGCAAATTCATCGGCAACGAGCCGTTCGCCGTGCTGCTCGGGGACGACATCGTGCGCGCCGAACGCCCGGCGCTGCGCCAGCTGATGGATCAGCATGACCGGTACCGTTCGTCGGTCATCGGCGTGAAGCCCGTGGCGGACAACGAGGTGCACCGCTACGGCATCGTGGACGGCAAGCCGATCGACCACGGCTTCTACAGCGTGGCCGGGCTGGTGGAGAAGCCGTCCCAGGGGTCCGCGCCGTCGAATCTTGCCATCATGGGGCGGTATATTCTGAGCCCGACGATCTTCGACATTCTGGGCAGCCTGGAGCCCGGCGCCGGCGGCGAGATCCAGCTGACCGACGCGATCGCGAAGTTGAACGAGACGGAAGCGGTGTACGCGTTCGAGTTCGAAGGCACCCGCTACGACGTCGGCGAGAAAATGGGGTTCATCCGCACCACGGTCGAGTTCGCGCTGCAGCGCGAAGATCTTCGCGAGAGTCTGCTCGACTATCTGACGCGGCTGCAGCAGGAACAGCTGCATCCCCAGGCGCGGTGATGATCGATGGGTCAGCCCGCAGGCCGAATCCTGTTCTGCGCGACCGTCGCGCAGCACCTTGAGCGGTTCCACCAGCCCGTCATGCGATGGTTCAAGTCCCGGGGCTGGGAAGTGCACGCGGCCGCGGCCGGTCCGCTGGACCTGCCCTGGGCGGACCGCCGGTTTGACGTGCCGTTCAGCCGATCGCCGGCGAGGCTGACGAACGTCAGAGCCTACCGGGAGGTCCGGAGGATCATCGAGGAAGGCGGCTACCGGCTCATCCATTGCCATACGCCGACGGCCAGCGCCCTGACCCGGCTGGCGGCGCGCAGGGCGCGGCGCGGCGGCACACGGGTGCTCTATACGGCGCACGGGTTTCACTTCCAGGCGGGGGGCTCGAAGCTGAGCTGGATGCTCTATTACCCGCTGGAGCGGATGCTGGCCCGGCTGACCGACTGCCTGATCACGATCAACGAGGAAGACTTTCGGCTGGCGGCGGACAGACGTTTCCCGGCCGGCCGCATCGTCCGCGTGCACGGCGTCGGCGTCGATCTGGAGCGGTTCGCGCCGGCCGATGCCGAGACGCGCCGCGGCATGCGCCGGCGGCTCGGCTGCGGCATGGACGACCAGCTGCTCTTCTATGCGGCGGAATTCAACAAGAACAAAAATCAGCGGATGCTGATCGAAGCGCTTGCGCTTCTGAAAGACGAATTCCCCCGGGCGAGGCTGCTCCTGGCGGGCGACGGCCCGCTGCGCCCGGCCTGCGAGGCGCTCGCCGTGCGGCTCGGCGTCGGGGACCGGACCCATTTCCTGGGCTTCAGGCCGGACATCGCCGACTGGCTGCCGTCGCTGGATATCGCCGTTGCGTCAAGCTACCGGGAAGGGCTGCCGGTGAACGTGCTGGAGGCCATGGCCTGCGGGCTACCGGTCGTCGCGACCTCGAACCGGGGGCACCGGGAACTGGTGAACGACGGCCGCAGCGGCTGGCTCGTGCCGCCGGGAGATGCCCGGCAGATGGCCGACCGCATCCGTCGGCTGCTCCTGAATCCCCGCGACCGCGCGGCGTTCGGCGGCGCCGGCCGGGGGATCGTGTCCTCGGCGTACGGGCTGGACACGGTAATGGCGGAGATGCGTGCCATTTATGCTTCAATTCTGGGTGAAATGGAGATTGGTACATGGGCGCAGAGACAAGAGTCCTTCACGCCGTCGTCAACATGAACCGCGGCGGCGCGGAGACGCTGATCATGAATCTGTACCGGCGCATCGATCGGACGCGGGTGCAGTTCGACTTTTTGACCTGCCGCGAAGGCGAATTCGACGATGAGATTCGTTCCCTCGGCGGAAAGATCCACCGCATTCCCTGGATTACCGACGCCGGCCCCGTCGGCTATGTGCGGGCGCTGGATCAATTTTTTGCCG
Organism: Thermobacillus composti KWC4; assembly: GCF_000227705.2. Classification (GTDB taxonomy): domain Bacteria; phylum Bacillota; class Bacilli; order Paenibacillales; family Paenibacillaceae; genus Thermobacillus; species Thermobacillus xylanilyticus. The sequence goes on along the minus strand of NC_019897.1, from coordinate 3,348,386 downwards.
GGGACGGGCGGCGGTACGGCATCGTGCATGCGCACATGGACCGAATGAGCGGCTGGGTGCTGAGGGCCGCCCGCCGCGCAGGCGTTCCCGTACGGATCGCGCACAGCCACAGCACGAAGGTGGAAGGCGGCGCGCTGGCGCGGCTGTACAAATGGGCGTCGGGAAGGCTGATCGACCCGAACGCCACCGACCGGTTTGCCTGCTCGGAAGCGGCGGCCGTCTCGCTGTTCGCGCATCGCGCCGGAGAGGCGAAACTTATCCGCAACGCCGTCGATTGCGGCGCCCTTGCCTTCGATCCGGATGTCCGGCGCGCGGTGCGGGCCGAACTGGGCCTTCTTCCCGGACAGCTCGCCGTCTGCCATGTCGGGCGATTTCACCCGGCGAAAAATCATGCGTTCCTGATCGATCTGTTCGCCGGGCTGACGGAGGAGCGGCCGGATGCGGTGCTGCTGCTCATGGGGGACGGACCGCTCAAGAAGGATATCGTCCGCCGAATCGAAGCGGCGTCGCTTGAAAGCCGTGTTCGTCTTCTCGGCGTGCGCGGCGACATCGCGCGGCTGCTTGCGGCCATGGACGTCATGGTGTTCCCGTCGCTCCACGAAGGTTTGCCGGTGGCGCTGATCGAGGCGCAGAGCGCGGGACTTCCGTGCGTCGTCTCGGATCGGGTGACGGAAGAGGCCGACCTCAAGATCGGGCTGGTGACGCGCATTCCGCTGGAAGCTCCGGCGGATCGCTGGATTCGCGCGATCAAGGAAGCGGCGGCCATAGCGGATGCGGTTCACGTGCGCAGGGAGGCGGCGGAGCAGGTGCGCAGGCGCGGCTACGATATCGGCGCTGTGGCGGCTGAACTGGCCGATTATTACGGACAAGCCTTCCTCCGCCAGACGTCCGGTCCGACGGAGACGAGGAGGATCGTATGATGAAGTTGCATTGCCGGATGCGGCTTGGCTCAGTATCACAGCATCTCTATCAGATCATTGCCGGGTTCGAACTGTTGGCGCGGCACGGCGTCATCGAGCTTGTGATCGAGCGGCAGGCGAAAGGGGCGTGCGCGGAGCCGATTCCCGTCAACATGCTGGAAGTCACGCTGAACCGTGAAATCCGGCTGCTCTATGACCTGAACGACGGCTACGACAACCTGGTCGAGGAGCCCGAGCGGCTGTACGGACCGCTGCTCCGGCGCTACGATATCTGCTTCAAGCGCAGTTTCAGCGCGGTGCGCAACGCCCGGCTCACGCACGGTGAAAAGATCCGCCCGCTGGGACTGAACTACATGGTGACGATTCCGGGCAGCGTCGCGCATTGGCCGATGCCGCTCGATCATCCGATCGAGAAGATGAAGAAGCTGATCCGGATGCTGCCGCTGACCGTGCATTACTACGGCTGGTATACCGTCGAGAAGTTCGAGGACGAGCCGCGGCCGGAGGAACTGCCTCGTGTTTTGTTCATGGCGCGGATGTGGGATGTGCGGGGGGATTCCCCCGACATGCATCTTCCGGAGACGAAGCGGGAGGAGCGGCATTACATCAACGAGCAGCGCGCGCGCACGATCCGCCTGTGCCGGGAGGCGTTCGGCAGCCTGTTCCATGGCGGCGTCGCGCCGACCCCGTTCGCTGCCGAACATTATCCCGATCTCGTGATCGCCGACCGGCGGGAGGTCAGCCGGCGCGCCTACCTGAAGCGGATGAAGCGGTCGTCGATCTGCATCGCCACGATGGGACTGCATCAGTCGGTCGGCTGGAAGTTCGCCGAATACGTGGCCGCCTCCAAGGCGATCGTGACGGAGACGCTGCATTACGAAGTGCCGGGCGTCTTCGGCGAGAACCGCAACTATCTGTCGTTCCGCACGCCGGAGGAATGCGTCGAGGCCGTCGCCAGACTGATCCGGGACGAGCGGCTCCGGATGCATCTCATGCAGAACAACTACAACTATTACCGGCGCCATGTGCGGCCCGACCGGCTCGTGCTGAACAGCCTGATGGCGGCCGTGGAGCCTTCCCGGCAGGAGACGGGGGTGCTCGTCCAATGAACCGTGATACGGGGAAGCCGACGCTGACGGTGTTCACGCCGACCTTCAACCGGGCGTATGTCCTGCCCCGGTGCTACGAGAGCCTGAAGCGGCAGACGTCGAAGGATTTCGTCTGGCTGGTCATCGACGACGGATCGACGGACAACACGGCCGAACTGGTGCGCGGCTGGATGGCGGAGGGCGAGATCGCGATCCGCTACCATTACCAGGAGAACCGGGGGATGCACGGCGCGCACAACGCGGCCTATGAGCTGATCGACACGGAACTGAACGTCTGCATCGATTCGGACGACGACATGCCGGAAGACGCGGTGGAGAAAATCGTCGCGTTCTGGCGCAAATACGGAAGCGATGATTATGCGGGCATCGTTGGGCTGGACGCGGACCGGGACGGGAACATCATCGGCGACCGGCTGCCGGAAGGCATGACCGCCTGTACGCTGTTCGGCCTGCATGCGGTCCATCGGGTGCGGGGGGACAAGAAACTGGTGTACCGGACCGATCTGGTGAAGGCCGTTCCGCCGTATCCCGTTTTTCCCGGTGAAAAATACTGCCCGCTCAGTTACAAGTACGTGCTGATCGACCGGATCCGGCCGCTGCTGCTCATGAACGAGGTGCTCTGCCGCGTCGAATATTTGCCCGACGGGTCGAGCCTCAACATGATTCACCAATACCGGCGCAACCCACGGGGATTCGCCTTCTTCCGGCGGACGGCGATGGAGGTGGCGCCGACCTGGAAGCAGCGGTTCCGCGAAGCGGTGCATTACGTGTCGAGCTGCCTGATGGCGGGCGGACGCGGCATGCTGCGCGATTCGCCGCGCAAAGGGCTGACGCTTCTCGCCATTCCGCCCGGCGTGCTCCTGTATCTGTACATCCGGAGCACCCGCAGGTCGGCGCCGGTGACGGCCGGTCGTTGAGACGGGAGGCGCATGGTGATGACTGTCCTGTGGCTCAATCTGCTGTTCGTATTCGTCTGCGCGGCGCTCGCCCGCATGGCGCCGCTGGCGCGGCAGCCCGGGATGCTTGCGCCGGAGGGCGGCCCCGCGCCCGTGCCGAAGCCCAACAAGCTGCTCGTGGCGGCCGCCGCGGCAAGTTTCGTGCTCGTGTCCGGGCTGCGCAACAATATCGGCGATACACCGTTCTACATGCTCAATTACTATCTGCTGAATCCGACGTTCGAGGGATTCAGCTTCGAGGGCGACTTCGGCTTCAGCGTGCTGTCGATCGTATTGAAGAAGCTGACCCCCGACCCGCAGGCTTTGGTTTTTGTGACGGCATTCGTGACGAATGTGCTCATCGTGACGGGGCTGTACCGGTATTCGCGGATGATCGAGGTGAGCCTGTTCCTGTACATTACGACCGGCATGTTCACCGTCTCGATGAACGGCATTCGTCAGTATCTCGCCGCGGCCATCCTGTTTGCCGGCACGCACTGGCTCATCCGGGGGGACTGGCGGCGGTATTTTCTGATCGTTCTGCTCGCGGCGACGTTTCACAACACGGCGATCATCATGCTGGGCGTCTATTTTCTGGTGCGGAGGCGGGCTTGGACGAAAACGACGATGCTGCTGCTCGCCCTGGCCGTGCTTGCCGCCATCGGATTCGACCAATTTTTCGGCGTCTTGCTCATTCTGATTGAAGGCAGCCATTACACGATATACGGGCAGTTCGACGAAGGCGGCGCGAATATCATACGGGTCGCCGTCACAGGTGCTCCTCTGCTCGTCGCGTTCCTCGGCCGGCACAAGCTGCGCAGCATCTGGCCCGAGAGCGATCTTTTCGTCAACATGACGATGCTGGGGTTCCTGTTCATGGTCATTTCGGTTAACAACTGGATTTTCGCGCGGTTCAACATTTATTTCGGCCTGTACAGTCTGGTGCTGTGTTCGTGGATCATTCCGCTGTTTGCGGAACGGTATCGGAAATTGGCCTATTACGGGCTTCTGGTGCTCCATCTGATGTATTTCTACTATGAGCACGTCGTGGCGCTGGGGCTCCAATATCGGAGCGATTATCTGTAACGGCTGCGGTGACAGGCCGGAGGTGACTTGTCAATGTCCTATGACGGCCGGGCAGAGGCGGCGGGCGTATCCGGCGGGCCGGTCGTTGTCCTGCACGTCGTGCCGGGTATCTCGGCGGAAGGAATCGGGACATTTGTCCTCAATATGCTGGAGCATCTTGATCGAAGCAAGACGAAGGTGCTGCTGGCCGTCACGACGGATCGGGAGCAGCTTCACGAAAGCCGGGTGCGGGAACTGGGAGCGGAAGGCGGGAAGGGCTGGGCATCGCGCTTATCGAGGCACAGGCTTGCGGCGTGAAGTGTTTCGTCTCGGACATGGTTCCTGCCGAAGCGGACCTCGGGCTTTGCGTCTTCCTTCCGCTCGGGCAGAATGAAGTTTACTGGGCGGAGCGGATCTGCGAGCGGCTCAAGGCGGGCGGCGGCGGGCTTGCGCTCGATCCGGAGCGGGCAGCCCGGTACGACATCCGGAGCACCGTCCGGGAACTGGAGACGATCTGGCAGGCGAGACGCGGAAAGGCCGGGGGCGGCATTTCGGAAGGCGGATTGCAGGCGTGAAGGCGAGACGTGTGCGGGGCGGCGGACCTCTTTTTTTCACGGATGATGCTGCTGCCGCACGGGGGTACGGAAAGGAGTGGCGCAAGTGGAGGGCAAAGCGGCGGACGGATGCCGGATTCCGAAGGTGCTGCATTATTGCTGGTTTGGACGGGGGGACAAGCCGAGGCTGGTGCGGAAATGCATGCGAAGCTGGCGGCGCCATCTCGGCGATTACGAGTGGATCGAATGGAATGAAGACAACTTCGATGTGGGCGCCCATCCGTATGTCCGGGAAGCGTACGAAGCGGGAAAATACGCGTTCGTCAGCGATTACGTGCGGCTCCACGCGCTGCTGAAGCACGGCGGCATCTACCTTGACACCGACGTCGAAGTGCTCCGGCCGCTTGCGCCTCTGCACAAGCACCGCGCGTTCACCGGTTTCGAGGACGGCATCTATCTCCAGTCCGGCACGCTCGGCGCGGAGCCGGGACATCCGTGGATCGCGGCGCTGCTCCGCGATTACGAGGGCAGGCGGTTCCGTCAGCCGGACGGCAGTTTCGACATGACGACAAACACGTCCGCCATGACGCAGCTCAGCGAAGCGATCGGCCTGAAGCGGGACGGCAGCTTCCAGACGCTTCCGGACGGCGTGGCCGTCTATCCTCGCAGCTACTTCAGCCCGTACGATTATATCGACGGCCGCAGCTTCCTGACCGCAGAGAGCTACACGATTCACCATTTCTCGCAGTCGTGGCTGCCCGCGCATGTGCGGCTGCGCACCGGGGCGAAGCGCATCGTGGGCCGTGTGGCGGGGCCGGCGGTGATCGGCGGGCTGCGGCAGCTGTTCGGCCGGAATGTGTGAGCCGGCGCTTCTGACGGAACGTGATTCCGTCAGCGTGGGGCGACGGGGCTGCGCAGCTGCGGCATACCGGGCTTACGGTTCCAACCGCCGTGAATTGACAGATCGGACCATGGGTGTTAATGTTAAGTTATGTTCATTATAAAGAACGACACCAGTCTAAATAGTGAACATCTGGAGGAGAGGGCGTTGCCTTCGAAACGGTTTCCGCGTTGGGACACCTCATCGTTCCCGGAGGAGCTCAAGGTGATGCTCGAGCTGCTGCGCGACCGGCGTCCCCCGGCGGTCTGTCCGGAACCGGATCCGTCCGACGGGTTCGACTGGGAGCGGTTCGCGTCGCTTGCCGTCCATCACCGGGTCTATCCGCTTGTCGTCAAGCGGCTCAAGCAAGGGTTGCAGGCGGATATGCCGCAGCATGTGCTGCAGCGGCTGGAAGCGCAGTGCCGCGACAACACGCTCCGCATGCTGCATCTGTGCGGCGAGACGAGCCGCATCGTCAGCCTGTTCCGCGATCGCGACATCCGCATGCTCGTGCTGAAAGGGCCGGCGCTGTCGCTCGATCTGTACGGGGATCTGGCGATCCGGCCGTCGGGCGATGTCGACCTGCTCGTGCCGCTTTCCGACATCGGCGAAGCCGACCGGCTGCTCCAGATGCTGGGCTACGTGAAGGACGATTACATCCGCACCGTGCTGGGCGATTGGCGCTGGCGCCACCATCACTACGCCTTCGTCCATCCGCAGACCGGCTCGAAAATCGAGCTCCACTGGCGGATGCATCCGTGGCCCGCGCGGGAACCATCCTTCGACGCGCTGTGGGCGCGCCGCCGGACAATGATGATCGGCGGCCGGCCCGTCGACCTGCCCGGGCTGGAGGACACGTTCCTGTTCCTGGCATCGCACGGCGCCCGCCACGGCTGGTCGCGCCTCCGCTGGCTGCTCGACATCGACCGGATTGCGCGGCTGCCGCTGCGCTGGGACCGGGTCGCCGCCGAAATGCGGCGCCTGGATTGCGGGCACATCGGCGGGCAGGCCTTGCAGCTTGCGGCCGGCCTGCTCGGCACGCCGATACCGGAAAGCGCCAGGCAGGCATCGAACCATCCGCGGGCGCGCGAGCTGGCGGAAGAAGCGCTGTTCTACATCGGCCGCGTCATCAACCTGCACAGCCCGCCGCTGCCGCCGGAGGTGGCGCGCCATCACAGCCGGCATCTGCTGAATCTGATGACAATGCGCCAGCGGCTCTTGTTCCGGCTCAGCTACCTGCATCCGTACCATGCGGACGCGGAAGCGCTGCCGCTTCCGAAGCCGCTGCATTTTCTGTATTACCCGCTCAGGCCGGTCATCTGGATGTGGCGGAAAATGCGGGTGCCCGTCCAGTCGGGAGGCGACTCGGCGTGAAGAAGCGGGTGCTCATCACCCTGTACGACATGGAGATCGGCGGGATCGAGCGGAGCCTGGTCAACATGCTGGAGCATTTCGACTACGACCGGTACGAGGTCGACCTGCTCGTCTTCCGGCATACCGGCGAACTGCTGCCGATGCTGACGGACCGCGTCCGCCTGCTGCCCGAGGAGAGGGGGCTGGCCGCGTACCGCAAGTCCATCGTCGAATGCGTGAAGGACGGGCAGCTGCTCTCGGCGATCGTCCGGATGGGCTGCAAATACGGCTCGCGGCTGAAGGCGCTCCGCCATCCCGTGAACCGACGGGACGCCGGCGCCGGCTACATCCAGATGCAGCTTGTCTCGAAATATATGGCGCGGATCCAGCCGCGCCGCCGCGAGCGCTACCACGCCGCGATCAGCTTCTCATGGCCGCATGACTACACGGCCCGCAACGTCCGCGCCGACGTGAAGATTGCCTGGATCCATACGGACTACTCCGTGCTTGCTGTCGACCGTGAACTGGATCTGAACATGTGGCAGTCGTTCGATTTTCTCGCCTCCGTGTCCCCCGCCTGCACCCGCTCGTTTCTGAGCCGGTATCCGGAGCTGGAGGGCCGGGTTGTCGAGATCGAGAACATCCAGTCGCCGTCGTTCGTCCGCGCCATGGCCGATGAAGGCGGCGTGCCGCCCGAAATGGCGGACGATCCGGAAGACGGCGCGGGGGAGAAGCCGTTCCGCATCGTCTCCGTCGGCCGGCTGTCGTATGCCAAAGGCTTCGACCTGGCGGCCCGGGCGCTCCGGCTGCTGCACGACCGCGGGCTTGCGCACATCCGCTGGTACATCGTCGGATTCGGCAGCATGGAGGCGGAATTGAAGGAACTGGCGGCGGAGCTGGGGCTTCGGGACAGTTTTCGGCTGCTCGGCAAAAAAGCGAACCCGTACCCCTACATGAAAGCGGCCGACCTGTACGTCCAGCCGTCGCGCTACGAAGGCAAGGCGGTCGTCGTCACCGAGGCGCAGATACTCGGCAAGCCGGTGCTTGTCGCGGATTATCCGACGGCGGCGAGCCAGGTGACGGACGGCGTCGACGGGTACATCTGCCCGTCCGGACCGGAAGGCCTCGCGGATGCGATCGAGCGGCTGGTGCGGGACCGCGGGGCGCTCGACCGGGTCGCCGAAGGCGCGCGTCGGCGCGACTACGGCAACGCGGACGAGCTCAAGAAACTGTATCACATGATGGCGTGAGGGTGGCCGCAAAGTGGAAGTCAGTGTCATCGTGCCGGTGTACAACGCGGAAGCGCATCTGGAAAGCTGCATCGCCTCGCTGCGCGCGCAGACGCTGGAAGCGTGCGAGTTTATTTTCGTGAACGACGGATCGACGGACGGCAGCCGGCGGATCATCGAGCGGCACGCCGAGCTGGACGACCGGATCGTGTTGATCGACCAGCCGAACCGCGGCGTCAGCGCGGCCCGCAACGCGGGGCTTCAGGCCGCCGCCGGCCGCTACGTCGGCTTCGTCGACGCGGATGACGAAGTCGCGCCGGAATTCTACGAGACGCTGCTGGGTGCGGCGGAGCGTCACGGCTGCGACGCGGTGATCGCGGAGTTCGCGGAAGGCGAGGCGGGCCGCCCGGCCGCCTATCCGTTCCCGGCCGGCGTCACGCTCGACCGCTCCTGCATCACGAACCGGCTGCTGCCCTATTTCGTGGAGTCGGACCGCTGCAACTCGGTCTGCAACAAGCTGTACCGGATGAGCGCCGTGCGCCGCTCCGGCGCTTTGTTTCCCCGCGGCGTGGCGCTCGGCGAGGACGGCTGGTTCAACATGCTGTTTTTCGCCGCGGCGGAATCGGCCGTTTATCTCCGATACTGCGGCTACCGCTACCGTGAAACGGAGGGCAGCGCGACCCGGCGATGGCTCGACCGGGACTACTTCGCCAGGGCGCTGGAAGTGTACCGCGCGGAGCTGCCGCCGATCTATGCGAAGCTGATGGATGAGCGCGAGCTCGAGGTCCGCCGCTCGGCGAAGCTGATCCGCAGCGTGCTGGCGTACATCTACGTTTACTGCCGGCCGGCCGTCGGACTGACGCCCGCGGAGCGGCTGCGGAAGGTGCGCCGGATGATCGGCCATCGCGATGTGCGGCGGGCGCTGGACGTGTACCGCGCCGCGTTCGGCGGCGCGGCGGGCCGCTACGAGCGCCTCATGCTGGGGCTCATGAAGCGGCGCTCGGCACTCGGGTTGTACTGCGCCGCTACCTGGAGCCGGCTGCGGAGCGGAGAATGACCAGCCGGACGGGAGGAATGATCGGGATGAATGTACTCATGTTCGCGCACGGCGGAAGTCTGAACCGGGGATGCGAAGCGATCGTCCGGTCGTCGGCCGCCCTCATCCAGTCGCGGATTCGCGGCGCGAAGGTGCTGCTGGCGTCCGAGCGTCCGGAGACGGACCGCGGGCTGAACGTTGCGGCGGTGTTTGACGGTTCGGCGCGGAAGCTGCGCAAGTATTCGCCGGAATGGATCGTATCGTCCGTCCGGGTCAAATTGCTGGGCGACGAGTCGTACGCGCTCGGCCGCATCCACCGCAACGTCATCCGGCGGATCAAGGACGCGGACGTCTGCTTGTCGATCGGCGGCGACAACTATTGCTACGGTGAACAACCGGGCTGGTACGAAGTCGATCGCCGGGTCAAAAAGATGGGCCGCAAACTCGTGCTCTGGTGCTGCTCCATCGGCGAGGAGGATCTGTCCGAGCGGAAACTGGAGGATCTGCGGCGGTTCGACCTCATTCTGGCGCGGGAGACGCTGACATACGATGTGCTGCGGAACTGCGGATTGGACAATGTCCGGCTGGTCGCCGACCCGGCGTTCACGCTTCCGGGCATCCGGCTTCCGCTGCCGCCGGGCTGGAAGGAAGGCGACACGATCGGCGTCAACATGAGCCCGCTCGTGGCGGGGCGCAACCCGGCCGCGCTGGAGGCCGTGCGCGGGTTGATCCGTCATGTGCTGGAGACGACGGATTCGGCGATCGCGCTTACGCCGCACGTGATCGAGCACGGCAACAGCGACCTCGACACGCTGCGGCCGCTGTATGAGGAATTCAAGGCGTCGCGGCGGGTGCTGCTTCTGCCGGGCGATCTGAACGCCATGCAGGTGAAAGGCTATATCGCGCGCATGCGCTTCTTCATCGGCGCCCGGACGCACGCGACGATCGCCGCCTATTCCAGCGGCGTGCCGACGATCGTGCTCGGATACAGCGCGAAGTCGAAAGGCATCGCGCGCGATCTGTTCGGCCGGGAGCGGCTCGTGATCGACACCCGCGTGGCGGCGAACCCCGCCGCCGCGCTGATCGAAGCTTTCAAGGAAGCGGTCGCGGAAGAAGAGGCGCTTCGCGGCCGTCTGGCGGACGTCATCCCGCGCATCCAGGCGATGTCGCGCAGGTCGGCCGATTATCTGGCCGATCTGGCATGAGGGGCGCGGCTGCCGTGAACAAGAAGAAGCTGCTGTTCATCATGCCGAGTCTCGCCGCGGGCGGCGGAGAGAAGGCCCTCGTCAATTTGCTGGGCCGGCTCGACTACGGCCGGTACGAGGTCGATCTGTTCCTGCTCGATCACGGCGGATTGTTCATGGACCTGCTGCCGCCGGAAGTGCGCGTGCTGCCCTGGCCCGGTCGCTACGAGCGGTTCCGGCAGCCCGTCCTGCGCTCCGTGCTGTCGTCGCTGCGCGCGGGCGACCCCGGGCTTGCGGCCAGCCGCCTCCTGTATGCGGCGCGCAGCCGGATCGGGAGCACGGCGTCTGTGCGCGAGCAATACGGCTGGCGTTACCTGCGCCGGGCCCTGGCGTCCGCCGTCCCCGGCCGATACGACGCGGCCGTCGGCTTCCTGGAGAAGACGTCGACCTATTTCTGCGTCGATCTGGTGCAGGCGGAGCGGAAGATCGGATGGATCCACATCGATTACGACCGGCTCGGCATGGACCCGGCGTTCGACGACCCGTACTTCGGGAGGCTGGACCATCTCGTAACGGTGTCGGAGGAGTGCGCGGCGGTGCTGAAGATGCGTTTTCCCCGGCACCGGGACAAAATCCGCGTCATTCACAACATCGTCTCCCCCGGAACGATCCGGCGGATGGCGGAGGCGGAGACGGGCGACCTGTACGGGCGGCGGGAAGGCGAGACGATCATCGTGTCCGCCGGACGGCTCCATCCGCAGAAAGGATTCGATATGGCGATCGACGCCTGCAAGCTGCTGGCGGAGCAGGGGCGGCGGGTGCGCTGGTTCGTGCTCGGCGAAGGCGACGAGCGGGAGCGGCTGACGAAGTTGATCCGGGAGCGGGGGCTCGAGGAGCAATTTATCCTGCTCGGGGTAAAGGCGAATCCGTACCCGTACATGCGCCAGGCGGACATCTATGTGCAGCCGTCGCGGTTCGAGGGGAAGCCGATTGCGGTCGATGAAGCGAAAATGCTCGGCCTGCCGATCCTCGTCACCGACTACCGGGCGGCGGGGGGCCAGATCGTGCACGGGGAGAACGGGCTGATCGCGGCGATGGAGCCGGGGGCGATCGCCGAGGGAATCGCGCGGCTGATGGACGATCCGGCGCTGGCGGAGCGGCTCAGGCGGAATCTGGCGCTTGAACCGCTCGGCACGGAAGACGAAGTGCGCAAGTTCGAAGCGCTGCTGGAAGGAGAATCGGAATGGACGGCCGGAAGCGGAAAACAAGCCTCTTGTTCGTCATGAATCATCTGCATTGCGGCGGCGCGGAACGGGCGCTCGTCTCGCTGCTCGGCGCCCTCGATTACGACAAGTACGAGGTCGATTTGCTGCTGTTCAAGCGGGAAGGGGTATTTCTCGCCAGCCTGCCGCCGGAGGTCAGGGTGCTGGAGGAGCCGTGCGCCTACCGGCTGTTCGACATGCCGATCGAGCGGGCGCTGGGCAAGGCGCTGCGCTCGGGCCGGCCCGACCATGCCCTTGCGCGCCTGATCGCGGGAGCGATCATCCGGACGGAACCGCTGCCGGCGCGCAGCGACCAGCGGATCTGGCGGTACATGGCCTGGTGCCTGCCTTCACCGGCGAAGCGGTACGACTGCGCGATCGGCTTCCTCGAGCGGGGGCCGATCTATTATGTGCTGGACAAGGTCAAGGCGGAGCGGAAGATCGGGTGGATCCACATCGACTACGACCGGCTCGGCATGGACCCGGCGTTCGACGACTCGTACTTCGGGAGGCTGGACCATCTCGTGACGGTGTCGGAGGAGTGCGCGGCGGTGCTGAAGATGCGTTTTCCCCGGCACCGGGACAAAATCCGCGTCATTCACAACATCGTCTCCCCCGGAACGATCCGGCGGATGGCGGAGGCGGAGACGGGCGACCTGTACGGGCGGCGGGAAGGCGAGACGATCATCGTGTCCGCCGGACGGCTCCATCCGCAGAAAGGATTCGATATGGCGATCGACGCCTGCAAGCTGCTGGCGGAGCAGGGGCGGCGGGTGCGCTGGTTCGTGCTCGGCGAAGGCGACGAGCGGGAGCGGCTGACGAAGTTGATCCGGGAGCGGGGGCTCGAGGAGCAATTTATCCTGCTCGGGGTAAAGGCGAATCCGTACCCGTACATGCGCCAGGCGGACATCTATGTGCAGCCGTCGCGGTTCGAGGGGAAGCCGATTGCGGTCGATGAAGCGAAAATGCTCGGCCTGCCGATCCTCGTCACCGATTACCGGGCGGCGGGGGGCCAGATCGTGCACGGGGAGAACGGGCTGATCGCGGCGATGGAGCCGGGGGCGATCGCCGAGGGAATCGCGCGGCTGATGGACGATCCGGCGCTGACGGAGCGGCTCAGGCGGAATCTGGCGCTTGAACTGCTCGGCACGGAAGACGAAGTGCGCAAGTTCGACGAACTGACCGGCACCGGCGAGTTGGCGGGAGCGGACAGGCTTGCGGTGCCGGCGGAAGCATCGGCGTCCGGCGAACCGGTCGGAGCCGCGGGTTCGGCAGGTTCATCCGGTGCAGGTTCCCGAACGGCGGTACTGGCGGAGGGAAGCGGCGGACGATGAATGCGATACTCTTCGGAACATCTTCGGCGATCGCGCTGGCCGCGCTGGCCTCGGCGGCGGTCGATCTGACGCCGGCGGCGTCCGCGTGGGTGCAGCGGATCGGCATCGGCCGGTTCCCGGACGAGGCGGCGTGGCGGGATGCGGCGGCGGAGCGCGCGATGAAGTGGCTGCTCCGGACGCCGACGGTTCGCCTGACCGACCAGACGCGCCTGCTCTGGCTCGACATGCTGCGCGGGGAATACCGCCGCGCGGCGATCCAGCATTGGCAGGAAGCGGCGCTGGTGCTCGGGCTGACCGAGCTGGCGGGTTTCGGGACGGCGGCATCGGGTGTTGACGTGCCGGCCGCGCGGTTCAGCTCCCGCATGCGGGCCGTGCTCGGCCGCTTCTTCTCCCGAAAGTTCGACGAGAGCGGCGGATGGCGGGAGCAGCCGGAGCAGGTCGACGCGGCGATGCTCGCCTGGGCGGTAATGGCGTCCGGCTTGGAGCCGGACCGCTATAGGCGGGCGTTCGAGCAGACGGCGGAGCTCGTGCTGCGGCACGTCGGCGGCTACCGCTACGTCGACACGATCGGGCTCGTCTGCCCGTTCCTTGCCGCGTACGGCCTGACTTACGGCCGGGAAGACTGTGTTGACCTTGCGGTCCGGCAGATTGACGCGTACGACCGGCACGGGATGCATCCCGATCTGCATCTGCCGTACCACGCGTACGCCGCCGGGGACGGCCGGCCGCTCGGCCTGTGCGGCTGGGGCCGCGGGCTCGCCTGGTACGCGATCGGCCTCGCCGACGTGTGGCGGCTGCTGCCGGCGTCCGACCGGCGCAAGGCGGAGCTGGAGGCGCGCGTGGCGAAGCTCGCGCAGGCGGCCGCCCGGTTCCAGCAGCCCGACGGCAGCTGGCGGTGGACGGTGACCCGGCCCGAGACGCGGGCCGACTCATCCGTCACCGCGGCGCTGGCGTGGTTCCTGCTGCGGGCGGCGGCCGCCTCCGGCGCGCCGGGAGACGCGCGCGAGCGGGCCCGGCGGGCGCTCGCGTACCTGCGCGGCGTGACAAGGCGCAGCGGCGCGATCGACTTCGCGCAGGGCGACACGCGCGACATCGGCGTGTACGCGCAGCGGTTCGACGTGCTGCCGTTCGCGCAGGGCTTCGCCCTCCGCGCGGCGGCTGCCGCGCAAGAACCGGAACAGGGGCGGCGGGCATGAGGACCCGGTACGCCTTCTTCAACATCGCCGCAGGGCTCGGCAACCAGCTCGTCATCACCGCGCTCAGCTTCCTGTCCCGCACCGTTTTCATCCACAGCCTGGGCGTCGAATACCTCGGCGTCAACGCGCTGTTCACGAGCATGCTCGCGATGATCTCGCTTGCCGAGGCCGGCATCGGCGCCAGCATCACGTACCAGCTCTACAAGCCGGTCGCGCAGGACGACCGCCCGCGCATCCTCGGCCTCATGCGGCTGTACCGGAGAGCTTACGCCGCCATCGCGCTCGTCGTGCTGGCGCTCGGCCTGCTCGTGCTGCCGCTGCTGCCGGTTGTGGTGCGGGATTCCGGGGTGGAGCACCTCGAGCTGGTCTATGTGCTGTTCGTGCTCAACACGGCGCTGCCCTATTTTTTCATTCACCGGCATTCGTTCCTGAACGTCAATCAGAAGAACTACATCGTAACGCTGTCGTTCACCGGCGCGACGGCGGCGGCGACGCTGCTGAAAATTCTGGTGCTGATTGAAACGGGCAGCTACATGCTGTACCTGCTCACCGAGTGCGGCATCACGCTCGCGGCGACGATCGGCGTGGCGGTTGCGGCGGGGCGGATGTACCCGTACCTGCGCTCGAAGGAAGCGGCGCCGATTGATCCGGAGACGAAGCGCGAGCTGAAGACGAACGTGAAGGCCATTTTGCTGCAAAATGTCGGGTCGTACTTCATCTTCGGCGCGGAGAGCCTCGTGATCTCGTCGTTCGTCAGCGTCATCGCCGTCGGATTGTATTCGAACTACAAAATGCTGATCGACATCAGCCGGAATTTCATCTATCAGATCTCGAACAATCTGTACCACAGCGTCGGCAACCTGGTCGCGCAGGAGAGCAGGGAGCGGATCTACGCCGTTTTCCGCGGCATGCAGCTCATGAATTTCTGGCTCTATTCGTGCGCGGCCATCGTGCTGTACGCCGTGATCGAGCCGTTCATCCGGGCGTGGATCGGCGGCGCCTATGTCATGGAAGCGGCGGTGCCGGCATTGCTGCTGCTCCTGTTCTTCGAACGGGGGATGCGCAACGCCGTCGCCACGGTGAAGACGACGGCCGGCATTTTCCGCGAGGACCGGTATGCGCCGCTGCTGCAAGCCGCCGTCACCCTCGGCGGTGCGGTCGCGCTGGTCGGGCCGCTCGGCATTTCCGGCGTCTTCCTCGGCTCGCTGATCGGCGCGCTCGCCATTCCGTTCTGGCTGACGCCGTATTGGGTGTACCGGAAAGTGTTCAAACTGCCGTTGCGGCGCTATTTCGCCGTCTACGCCCGCTATGTTGCCGTCGGCGGCGCGGCGTGCGCGGCCGTGCTGCTGGTGTGCCGTTTCCTGCCGGCGGACGGTTGGACGGCGGTTGCTGCGCGTCTGGCGGCCGCGCTGGCGGTGCCGAACCTGCTCTACTGGGCGCTGTTCAGGCGGCTGGAGGAGTTCGCCGTGCTGGCCGGCGCCGCCCGGCGGATTGCGGAGATGCTCGCGGGCCGGCTCCGTCCCGGGGCGGGACGGGCGGGGAGTGAAGCGAAGCAGACGCAATGAAGTTTCGCCGCGTGGACAGGAGTAAAGTTTTTTAACCGTCCCCTCGGGCGACGGCGTTCTCCTTGACATGTTCATTATAAAGAACTATAATTTTAGAAAACTCGATAAGTGTTATTTTTTTGTGAGCAAATGTTCTTTATAAAGAATGCCAACTCCATTCGGCGGAGGGTTGATTATGGCGGTGCTCATCACGGGCGGATCCGGGTACATCGGCAGCCATACATGCGCGGAGCTGCTGGAAACGGGCCGCGACATCATCGTCGTCGATCGCCCGGAGCATGCGCCGGCGCTCGACCGGGTGCAGGCGGCGGTCGGCAGAAGATTTCCTTTTCATCCGCTCGGACTCATGGAACGCCGCGGTCTTCAGCGGATTTTCGAGGAGAACGAGATCGAAGCGGTCATTCATTTCGCGGGCATCCATCCGGCGGCGATGCCGCAGCAGGGCTGCCATCTCCCGATTGTGGAAACGGTCGTCCTGTGCGACGTCATGCAGCAGTTCGGCGTGCGGCGGCTCGTCTTCAGCTCGTCGGCCGCCGTTTACGGCAAGCCGAAGCAGACACCGGTCACGGAATCGTCCCCGCTCGGCGCGACCAACCGGTACGGCCGGACGATGCTCATGATCGAGGAGATTTTGCACGATCTGTACGAAGCGGACCGGAAATGGAGCATTGCCCTGCTTCGCAATTTCAACCCGGCAGGGGCGCACCCGAGCGGGTGGATTGACGGCGAGGCGGCCGGCGACGGGCTGAGCGAATGGCGCGGCCGTGAGTCGGAAGGCGCCGGCGGAAGCGCGTGGTGCAGCCGGGAGGCGGAAGGCGCCGGCGGGAGTGCATGGCGCATCCGGACGGCCGACAGCGCGCATCCGGGCGAGCGGACCTGCACCGAACCTGCCGGGACGCCGCAGCACTTGATGTCCCGCCTGATGCGGGCGGCCGCTGGGCAGCAGGACAAGCTGCCCGTCTTCGGAGGCGATTACCCGACCCGCGACGGCACATGCGTCCGGGACTATGTCCATGTGACGGATCTGGCGAAGGGCCATGTGAAGGCGCTCGCCAAAGTGATGGCGGATTCCGGCATCGACGCCTACAACCTGGGCACGGGCGCCGGACACAGCGTGCTTGAGGTGATCGCGGCATTCGAACAGGCGGCGGGCATCGACATTCCTTACCAGATCGTCGAACGGCGGCCGGGCGACGCGCCGGTCATCTGCGCCGATCCGTCGAAAGCCCGGCGGGAGCTGGGCTGGCAGGCCGAAATGGGCCTCGGGCGCATGTGCGAGGACGCCTGGAGATGGCTGCGCCGCCGCACGGACGGCTTCCGGGCGGAAGCCCGCCACAGGATGCTGGCCGGCGCGGGAGGGGCGGCGGGATGAACATTTCCGGCAAAATCTCGAGCGCGCGGTTCCGCGACATCGTCCTCGACAGCTGGCGGCTCGGCAGGATGGAGTGGGATCTTCGGGCGGCGGATCTGGTCAGGGAGATCAAGCGCAGGCTGCTGGCGGAGCTGCAGGCCAATGCGGAAGCCGCCGCGTCGGCGGACTGCCGGCCTGGCGGAAGCGGGGCGGAAGCGGCGCAGACGGCGTTGGACGCGCCCGACGGACCGGCGGCGGACCCGGCAGCCGGCGAACCGGCAGAACAACCGGCGGCGGGGAGGCGGCCCGGATGAAACGCGGTTTCGACCTGGCCGCCGCCGCCGTCCTGCTGATCATCCTGTCGCCGGTGATGGCCGTGGCCGCGCTGCTCGTGCGGATCAAACTCGGGCGGCCGGTGCTGTTCCGCCAGGTTCGTCCCGGCCTGCACGAGAAGCCGTTCGTGCTGTACAAATTCCGCACGATGGCCGATCTGCGGGACGAAAGCGGCAACCTGCTGCCCGACGCCGAGCGGCTGACGCCGTTCGGCCGCAAGCTGCGGACGCTGAGCCTGGATGAGCTGCCCCAGCTCTTCAACGTGCTGAAGGGCGATCTCAGCCTGGTCGGTCCGCGCCCGCTGCTGATGGAATATTTGCCGCTCTACACCGACGAGCAGCGCCAGCGGCATCTCGTGCGCCCGGGCATCACCGGCTGGGCGCAGGTGAACGGCCGGAACGCCGTCTCCTGGGAAGAGCGGTTCGCGATGGATGTATGGTATGTGCACAACCGGAACATGCTGCTGGATCTGAAAATTTTGCTGCTCACGTTCCTGCGGCTGCTAAGGCCGGCCGGCATCCATCAACCGGGGCGCGCGACGATGGACCGGTTCACCGGAACCGGCACGCCGGGGTGAGAAGCATATGCAGCGGATCGTCATGATCGGGGACGGCGGCCACGGGAAGGTTGTGCGCGAATTGATCGCGCTGACGCCGGATGCCCGGCTTGCGGCGGTGCTGGATGATCGTTACGCCGCCCTTTCCGATGCATCCGGCGGCGGCCCGGACGGCGAGCTCCGGGGGCCGGTCGCGGCATGGCGCGGCCTGCTCGCACAGGATGCGGAGCTGCGCTTTGTCGCCGCGATCGGCGACAACCGGACGCGGCAGGCGATCGTCCGCATGCTGGAAGAAGGCGGCGTCCGCTTCGCGCGGCTGATTCACCCGGCGGCAATTGTCAGCCCCAAGGCGCGGATCGCCCCCGGCGCGGTCGTCATGGCGCGCGCGGTCGTGCAACCGGACGCGGCAGTCGGCGCGCATGCGATCGTGAATACGGGCGCCATCATCGAGCACGATGCCGTCCTGGGCGACTGCGCCCACGCCGCGCCGGGCTCCATCCTGACCGGCGGCGCCCGCGCGGGCGAAGGCGCGTTCGTCGGCGCCGGCGCGGTCATCCTGCCGGGCCGGTCGGTCGGCGCCTGGTCGATCGCCGGCGCAGGCGCGGTCGTGACGCGGGACGTGCCGCCGGGCTGCACCGCGGCGGGCGTGCCGGCCGCCGTCATCAGGGGGGATGCCCGATCGCGATAGCGTCGTGCCAATACATCGTGCCAATCCGGACAGGGAAGGGGTAACGCGTGAAGACCACTGTGCCAAAAGCCGCCATTCTGCTGTCGCCGCCCCATATGAGCGGAGCGGAACAGCACTATATTGCGGAAGCGTTCGCTTCGAACTGGATCGCGCCGCTCGGGCCGCATGTCGACGCCTTCGAGCGCGAATTGGCCGAGGCGGTCGGCGCCGGGCACGCCGCCGCCGTCTCGTCCGGCACGGCGGCGATCCATCTGGCGCTCCGGCTGCTGGGCGTCGGGCCCGGCGACCGCGTGTTCTGCTCCAGCCTCACGTTCGTCGCCAGCGCGAATCCGATTCTGTATCAGGGCGCGGAGCCGGTGTTCATCGACGCCGAGCCGGAGACCTGGGGGATGTCCCCGCAGGCGCTGGAGCGGGCGCTGGACGAGGCGGCGAAGGAAGGCCGGCTGCCGAAGGCGGTCATCGTCGTCCATCTGTTCGGCCAGTGCGCGCGGATGGACGAAATCTCGGCGCTCTGCGGCACCTACGGCGTGCCGATCGTCGAAGACGCCGCGGAGGCGCTCGGCTCATCCTACAAAGGACGGCATGCCGGCACGATCGGCCGTTTCGGCATCTATTCCTTCAACGGCAACAAGATCATTACGACGTCCGGCGGCGGCATGCTCGTCTCGGACGACGGCGACGCGATCCGCGAAGCGCGGGTGCTCGCGTCGCAGGCGCGCGATCCGGCCGTCCATTATGAACACAGCCGGCCGGGCTACAACTACCGGCTCAGCAACGTGCTGGCCGGCATCGGCCGGGCGCAGCTCAAGGTGCTTGCGGACCGCGTGGAGGCGCGGCGCGCCATTTTCGAACGATACCGGACGGCGCTTGAAGCTCGGCCGGGCATCCGGTTCATGCCCGAACTCCCGGGCACCCGGTCGAACCGGTGGCTGACGGCGCTGACGGTCGACGAGCATTTGGCGGGCGTCACCGCCTCTCAGCTCGTCGCCTGGCTTGCCGAGGACCGCATTGAATCGCGGCCCGTCTGGAAACCGCTTCATCTGCAGCCGCTCTTCGCAGGCGCCCGCTTCTATTCGCACGGCATCCGGGAGGATGTGTCCGCCCGGCTGTTCCGGACGGGCATCTGCCTGCCGTCCGGCTCCGCGATGACGCCGGAGGAGCAGGAGCGGGTCATCGAACGGCTGAAAGCGGGCATGAAGTCCGGCCAAGCCGCTGCCGGGACCTGAAGCCCGGCCGTCGGCGGCCGGCCGCAATCCCCAAGACGAGGAGTGTAATGGCGTGTGCTCAAACATCGAAACTTTCGGTCAGCGCGGCGGGTCGGAACATGGACAGCAGCGTGAACGGGAAGAGCGGGACCGTCGTGCAGCCGCGGGATAAGAGGGGGCGCGGAATGATCGGGACGAACATCAACCATTTCCGCACCCAGAGCGGTATTTCGCTGTCGGAGCTTGCCGAGCGCGCCGGCATTTCGAAGTCGTACCTGTCCAGCATCGAGCGCAATCTGAAGCAGAACCCGTCCATTCAGGTGATCGAGAAAATCGCGCTCGTGCTCAACGTGGACCTGAAAACGCTGCTGCAGGTCAACTTGCCGGACCCGGAAGCGAAGGAGACGCCCGACGAAGAGTGGTACGCCTTCGTCGAAGCGCTCAGGCAGGCCGGCATCGAGAAGGACAATGTGCAGGATTACAAGATTCTCATCGAGTTCATCAAGTGGTATCAGGAACGGAAACAGGAACGAAAACAGGGATGACGGCCTCTCCCGGCCCGTCATCCCTTTCATTATAAAACGCCGTCACTGCATGAGCTGCAGGACGGCGCGGGAACATCTCTCCGGATTGTATTGCTCGTTGCGCTTCGTCAGAAGCGACCGGCGGTATTCGCCTGCCGCGTAAGGTTCCTGGATGAGCTTGAACCAGCGGTCGATCGTTTCGCGGTCCATCAGCAGCTCGCCGAACCCGTTGCGGACGAAATACTCGCAGTTCTCTTCTTCCTGGCCGGGAATCGGCTCGTAGAACAGCATCGGAATGCCCTTGCTGAGGCCTTCCGTGCAGGTCATCCCGCCCGGCTTCGTGATCAGCAGATCGGATACGTCCATCAGCTTGTTGATCTCGCGGGTGAACCCGAGAATCTTGATGTTCGGATGGCGGAAGAGCGGATTGTTCTCCAGCCGTTCTTTCGCCTTCTCGTTGTTGCCCGCGCAGAAAATGAGCTGGACGTTGTCGCGGTATCCCGCCATGTATTCGAACAAGCCGTTTTCGTCGTTCAGCAGCCCCCAGCCGCCTCCCATGATCAGCACGGTCGGCATCGCGTTCAGATTGAACTGCTTGCGGATCTCGTCCTTGTCGCAGGACGTCCAGAAGTCGGGATGCACCGGGATGCCCGTCACCTCGATGCGCGAATCGGGAACGCCGTGCTCCATCAGCTTGCGCTTCACGATCGGCGTCGAGACGAGGTATTTGTTCACCTCGGGGCTTGCCCACGTGCCGTGCGCGTCGTAATCCGTTATGAGCGTGAACAGCGGGACGTTCAGCCCCAGCCGCTTCAGGCGCGCGACGACCGCGTTCGGGACCGGATGCGTGCACACGATGGCGTCCGGCTTGAGCTGGGTGATGACCTGGGACGTCTGGGTATAGAACAGCCGATGCAGGGCGAGCTGCGCGAAACGGTTGAGCGAGCGCTTGTAGTTGGAACGGTACAGGTGCCCGACCAGTTTCGGCTGCTTCGTCACCGTTTTGCGGTATGCCGAGACAATCAGCGGCCCGAGCACCGGATTGAGAAATTTGCCCAGTTCGAGCACTTTCGTCTGGACATCGGGATTGAGATGCCGGATGCCGACGGCCAGCGCATAGGCGGCCTGGGTGTGTCCGGAACCGAACCCTTCCGAGAGCAGAAGCACTCTTTTCTTGCTCTTGTGCATCGTCTCACCCACTTTTCCTACATATCATATTACGAATCCGTACGGGGATTGACAAGGGATGAGCGATCGCCGGAGCAGACGGATGTTCAACCGTTGATGAAAGCCGTTTTGAGCGTGTTTCGGTAGACGACATCGAATCCCAGGGCGTCGGACAGCGCGCCGAGCGGCACGTAGGTCCGGCCGCCTTCCGTGAACGGCGGCGCCGGAATCGTCCGCGGCTCTCCGTTCACCATCATCACGGCGCTGCCCGGCGTCAGCACGACCTTGCGGCCGCTTAAGGTGAACGTCGCCGATTTCGTCTTGTTGTCCCATGCCAGATCCGCTTTCAGGGCGGCGGCGATGTCACGCAGGACGAGGAAGGTGAAGTTGTTCCTGACAAGCGGCTTTTCATTGCCCGGCTTCAGTTCCTTCCCGTTCACGAAGATCGTGATCGGCACGCCCTCTTTCCGGGGCGAAGGCTCGCGGTAGTCGCCCCAGACCGCTTCGGCAAAGGCCCGGCCCATGGCGTCGTAGCCGTTCTGATTCGGATGAATGTCGGTTTCCTTGTTCAGATATGCCGCCAGCACTTTCGTGTAGGTCAGTTCGCGGCCGACGAAGCGGCTCGCCGAGTAGGCCACCCGGACATCCCGGCCTTCCGCCGCGAACCGGGCGGACAATTCCTCCAGCTTCCCGGTCGTCTGCTTGACGGCGTCCTGCAGCTTCTCATAGTAGGGCACCTGCTGGTCCATGATATTCTTCGGCACCGGCGAATATTGGTCGCCGATGACGACTAGCGCGTCCGGATTGATGCGGTGAATGGTGCGGATCGACGTTTCCAGCGACGCCAGAATCCGGTCCAGCATGCCTTCCAGCCACGCGTCCGCTTCATCGGTTTGGCCCGAACCCAGCATCTGGATATAAGCGGCCAGATCGTTGCCGCCGACCTGGATCAGGATGAGGTCGGCGCTTTCGATATTCCGCCGCACCGCCGCGCCGTCGCCGACGAGGCTGCTGATGCGCGGATCGACGAAGGCTTCCTGGCCTTCGGCGAGCAGATCCTCCGGGCCCGAGCCTTCGCCGCGCTCCGCCCGCGCCAGCAGCTTCTCCAGTCCTTCGGTCCGGAGGCCGATGATGCCGTAATTGGCGTACTCCGCCTTGAAGCCCCGGAAGAGCGCCTGTTCCCACACCCGCTCGACAAATCCGTAGGCCGCCGGATTCGCCTGCTTTTCCATGCCGTATTCGTAGCCCGCGGCCAGCGAGTCGCCCAGCGCCGCGATGCGGTAGACGCCGTCTTCCCCGGCCGTCTCGCCGGCGGCACCCGCCGCCTTTGGCAGCGCTTGCATCATGCTTGCCGCCATCAGGGCGGCCAGTACGGCGGCAAACGCCGGGTGCAGCCTGTCCCGCCACAATTTCCGCAATGGAATCACACCTTCCCGATCAGAATAAGGACAAGATAAGGAATGCAAAGAAACGATTTGCATCGACAAACGAAACTTATCGCACCCATAAAAAAGTTGATGCGCCGCCGATCATCCGCGCCGCATAGGATAAGTGAATCGGTGCAAATGATCGGCGGATTAGTCCATTTTGCGGCGGGGCGACTAAGCCTATACTGAAGTTCCATGATGCAAATCGTATGGGCATCCGCCGTTCGTATTTCCGCTTTTCTTCGGCCATTACATTGTAAGTCATTTTTGGCCGGATTTGAAGCTTTGCTTGTGCCGAAACGCGGTTTGCACCATTCAAGAAGTGAGGTGGCGCTTGATATGAAAACGCGGCACGCGGGATTGCCGCCGAAGCAGGGACTGTATGATCCGCAATACGAGCGGGACGCATGCGGCATGGGCTTCGTGGCGAACATTGCCGGCATCAAGTCGAGTACCGTTATCCGCCGGGCGCTGACTGTCCTCGAGAACATGGAGCACCGCGGCGGTCAGGGCAGCGAGCCGAATACGGGGGACGGCGCGGGTATTCTGATCCAGATTCCGCACCGGTTCTTCCGCAGGGAAATGGCAGGACTGGGCGTTACGCTGCCGGAAGAAGGCGATTATGCCGTCGGCATGCTGTTCCTGCCCCATGACGAAGCGCAGCGAGCGGAGCAGGAGCGGACGCTCGAGGCGATCGTCCGCGAGGAAGGGCAGGAAGTGATCGGCTGGCGCACGGTGCCGACGAACGACGAGCTGCTCGGACGCTCCGCGAAGGAAGCGAAGCCGTATGTCCGCCAGCTGTTCATCGGCCGCGGCACCGGAACGGAGGCCGGACTGCCTTTTGAACGGAAACTGTATGTCATCCGCAAGCGCGCGGAACGGGCGATCCGCTACGGAGAACTTCCGGGCGGCGACAAGTTCTACGCTGCAAGTCTGTCTTGCAGAAAGATTGTGTACAAGGGAATGCTGACGACGGAGCAGCTCAAGTCGTTTTATCCCGAGCTGATGGACGACGCGATGGAATCGGCGATCGCGCTCATCCACTCCCGTTTCAGCACGAATACGTTCCCGAGCTGGGACCGCGCGCATCCGTACCGTTATCTCATCCACAACGGCGAGATCAACACGCTGCGCGGCAATATCAACTGGATGCACGCGCGCCAGACGCTGCTCGAGTCCGAGCTGTTCGGCGGCGACATCGAGAAGATCAAGCCGGTTATCGATCCGGACGGGTCCGACACGGCGATGTTCGACAACGTGCTGGAGCTGCTCTACCTCGCCGGCCGCCCGCTGGCGCACGCGGCGATGATGATGGTGCCGGAGCCGTGGACGAAGCACGAGTCCATGAGCCCGGAGAAAAGGGCGTTCTACGAATATCACAGCACGCTGATGGAACCGTGGGACGGTCCCGCCGCGATGGCGTTCACGGACGGCACGCAGATCGGCGCGATCCTCGACCGGAACGGGCTCCGTCCGGCGCGCTACTGCGTGACGAAAGACGGCTTCATCATCCTCGCGTCCGAGACGGGCGCGCTGGAGATTCCGCAGGACGAAGTGCTGTACAAAGACCGGCTCCGTCCGGGGCGGGTGCTCCTTGTCGATACGAAGGAAGGCCGCATCATTTCCGACGAGGAAGTGAAGAAGGCGATCGCGACCGAAAAACCGTACCGCGAGTGGCTGGATGAGCATCTGATCGGACTCGACGATCTGCCGGACGCGCCCGAACTGCCGGGACCGGACAGCGAGGCGGTCCGCATCCGCCAGGCCGCCTTTGGCTACACGTACGAGGAGCTCCGCAAGGTGCTCGAGCCGATGGGAAGCACGGGCAATGAGCCGATCGGCTCCATGGGCTATGACGCGCCGCTTGCCGTGCTGTCGGAACGCCCGCAGCGGCTGTACAACTATTTCAAGCAGCTGTTCGCGCAGGTGACGAACCCGCCGATCGACGCCATCCGCGAGGAGATCGTCACGTCGACCGTCACGACGATCGGTTCGGAGCGCAACCTGCTGAAGCCCGAGCCGGAGAGCTGCCGGCATATCCGGCTGGAGACGCCGATCCTGTCGAACGAGCAGTTCGCGAAGCTGCGCCATATCCGCCGGCCGGGGTTCAAGGCGATCACGATTCCGATCCTGTTCCCGGCGGCCGAAGGGGAGAAGGGGCTTCGCGAGGCGATCGACCTGATGTGCGAGGCGGCGGACCGCGTCATCGACAAGGGGCATAATCTGATCATCCTGTCCGACCGCGGCATCGACAAGGACAACGCGGCGATTCCGGCGCTGCTGGCCGTATCGGCGCTGCACCATCATCTGATTCGCAAGGGAACGCGGACGAAGGTCAGCCTGCTGCTCGAATCGGGCGAGCCGCGCGAAGTGCACCACTTCGCGCTGCTGCTCGGCTACGGTGTGAGCGCCGTCAATCCGTATCTCGCATTCGAGACGCTCGCCGACATGATCCGGCGGGGCCTCTTGATGGGCGTCGCGTACGAGAAGGCGGTGCAGAACTACATCAAGGCGGCCACGAAGGGCGTCGTCAAGATTTTGTCCAAAATGGGCATCTCGACGATCCAGTCGTACCGCGGCGCGCAAATCTTCGAGGCCGTCGGGATCGCGCAGGACGTCATCGACCGGTACTTCACCTGGACGGCGTCCCGCATCGGCGGCATCGGGCTGGATACGATCGCCGCCGAGACGCTGAAGTGCCACGAGAAGGCGTTCAGCTCCCTGGCCGAAGCCGAAGAGGCGCTCGATTCCGGCGGCGAGTATCAATGGCGCCGGGACGGCGAGGACCATCTGTTCAATCCGGAGACGGTCCATACGCTGCAATTCGCGACACGGACGAACGACTACAAGCTGTACAAGCGATATTCGAAACTCGTCGAGGGCGAAGAGGAGACGCGCCGCACGCTCCGCTCGCTGCTCAAGTTCAAGAAGGGCAGTCCGGTGCCGATCGAGGAGGTCGAGCCGGTCGAGTCGATCGTGAAGCGCTTCAAGACCGGCGCGATGTCGTACGGCTCGATCAGCAAGGAGGCGCACGAGGCGCTCGCGATCGCGATGAACCGGCTCGGCGGCAAGTCGAACACCGGCGAAGGCGGCGAAGATCCGCGGCGCTATGTGCCGGATCCGAACGGCGATTCGCGCAGGAGCGCGATCAAGCAGGTGGCATCCGGCCGGTTCGGCGTGACGAGCCAGTATCTGGTGAACGCCGACGAGATCCAGATCAAGATGGCGCAGGGCGCGAAGCCGGGCGAAGGCGGCCAGCTTCCGGGACGGAAGGTGTACCCGTGGATCGCGGAGACGCGCGGTTCGACGCCGGGCGTCGGGCTCATCTCGCCGCCGCCGCACCATGACATCTACTCGATCGAGGATCTGGCCGAACTGATCCACGATCTGAAGAACGCGAACCCTTGCGCGCGCATCGGCGTGAAGCTTGTCTCCGAAGTCGGCGTCGGCACCATCGCGGCCGGCGTGGCGAAGGGACGCGCGGATGTCATCCTGATCAGCGGCTACGACGGCGGCACCGGCGCATCGCCGGTCACGTCGATCCGCCACGCCGGGCTGCCGTGGGAGCTCGGACTCGCGGAGACGCATCAGACGCTGATGCTGAACGATCTGCGCGGCCGCGTCACCGTCGAAGTCGACGGCAAGCTGATGACCGGCCGGGACGTCGCGATCGCGGCGCTGCTCGGCGCGGAAGAGTTCGGCTTCTCGACCGCTCCGCTCGTCGTGCTCGGTTGTGTCATGATGCGCGTCTGCCATCTCGATACGTGCCCGGTCGGCATCGCGACGCAGAATCCCGAGCTGCGCAAGAAGTTCATGGGCAGCCCGGATTACGTCGTCAACTACATGCGGTTCATCGCGCAGGAGCTGCGCGAAATCATGGCCGAGCTCGGCTTCCGGACGATCGACGAGATGGTCGGCCGGGTCGACATGCTGGAGATGGACGAAGCGGTCCGCTACGGCAAGCGGAAGGGGCTGGACCTGTCGCCGCTGCTCCATCAGCCGGAGCTGCCGTCGGATGCGCCGCGCCGCAAGGTGCAGGAGCAGAACCACGGCCTGGAAGAGTCGCTGGACGCGCGCCATCTCATCCCGCTGGCCAAGCCGGCGCTGGAGCGCCGCGAGCCGGTCAGCGCGTCGCTTGAGATCCGCAACATCAACCGGGTCGTCGGCACGATGCTCGGCTACGAGGTGACGAGCCGTTACGGCGCCGAAGGGCTGCCGGAGGATACGATCCGGTTCCATTTCACCGGATCGGCGGGCCAAAGCTTCGGCGCGTTCCTGCCGCGCGGCATCACGCTGTCGCTGGAAGGCGATGCGAACGACTACGTCGGCAAAGGGCTGTCGGGCGGCAAGCTGATCATCGCGCCTTCGCCGAAGGCCACGTTCAAGGCGGAGGAGAACATCATCATCGGCAATACGGCGCTGTACGGCGCGACAGGCGGCGAAGCGTACATCCGCGGCATCGCCGGCGAGCGCTTCGCGGTGCGCAACAGCGGCGCGTATGCCGTCGTCGAAGGCGTGGGCGACCACGGCTGCGAATATATGACCGGCGGGCGCGTCGTCGTCCTCGGCCGGACGGGGCGGAACTTTGCGGCCGGCATGTCGGGCGGCATCGCGTACGTCTATGATGAGGACGGGGATTTCCCGGTCCGCTGCAACTTCGAAATGGTCGGGCTCGAGACGCTGGATGCAGGCAGGGAAAGCGAGGAAGTGCGGGCAATGATCCGCCGCCACGCGGAACTGACGGGCAGCGAGCGGGCGAAGGAGATTCTCGCGGATTGGGACGCTTCCCGCGCGAAGTTCGTCAAGGTCATTCCGAAGGACTACAAGCGGATGCTCGAGCGGATCGAAGACATGCACAATCGCGGCCTGACCGGGGAAGCGGCGCTGATGGCCGCGTTCGAGGCGAACGCGCGCGATCTGGCCCGGGTCGGAGGAAATTGAATGACAACATGAATCATGCGCATGCCGCACAAGGACGGCATGCGCATGTTTGTTGTCAGGACGCGCGATCAATTGCCGCGCATGCTCCGCTCGGCGCGGACGAAGGCGATGAAGCGGCGCGTCTCGTCGGGCGACAGTTTGCGGCCGTCGACGGAAAGCGAGAACCGCTCCATGATCTGCTCGTCGGACAGTTCAAGGGAATCCACAAATTCACGGACATCCGGACTGAGCGGAGGATTGGGCACGTTCGTTCTGCCGACCAGGTAGTCGATGGAAATATTGAACAGATCGGCAAATTTTGTCAACGTTTCGGTGTCAGGTTCCCGCCGGTTCTTTTCGTAGTGGGACAAAGCCGCCCGGGAGATGCCGATTGCCGCAGCCGTTTGTTCTTGTGTCCAGCCCCGCTCTTCGCGAAGTTTCGCAATTCGGCTACCGATGTTCATGGTCATCCTCCTATATCCGCATATCCCTGAATTTTAGCATGGAAAAGAACAAGTCATGACTGGAGTCACTTGCCGGTTGCGGCGTCATGTCTATACATAACGTAACATTTTTCTACAGGCAGTACAAGAAACTTGGCAAAACAGTTTCAGGCCATGGGACCGTCGAAATGAAGCGGCAGACGCTGACGCATCCGACAAAAGGATACAGCCGGAGCGGGATTTCGGGATTGACAGGAATCGATAAATGTCATAAATTATAAATATAAGGTTACGAAATGTATCTAAAGTTTCATTTGCGATACATATCGAAGCCAATCGAAAAAGCAGGAAGTGACGCTCCATACTGTAACGATTCAAGGGTTTTTCGAACTATTTCGCAAAGGAGTGTTGACCGGCGATGGATACCGAACAATTCTACTGCGTCGGTTGCCAGGAGCTGAAGGATGCGGCCAACGGCCACCGGGTATTCCGGACGGGGTATTTTCGCCTCGTCTACCCGCTCGGATGCTGCCTGGTCTGCGGCGGCGAAGAGACTACCCGGTCCGCCGCGGCGGAAGCCGGCCGTTCGGGTACGGTCTTCAAGCCGCTGGACACCGCGCCGCAGGCCCCGCCCGCCGCAGTACCTTCTCAAACGGGTCCATCGGCGGTCCGGCATGCCGCGTGCTGAATGCAAACGGCTGCGTCATGAAGTTCCCCCGGCTGTCACGCACGGCCGGCGGGAACTTTTTTTGTTATGCTTGTCCATATGGGAGCAGGGAAGCAATTTTGCAACACCATGCAACCTGTGCCGGTTACCCTCCGTTTATATATTGTAATCATTGAATATATTAACATATAGCAGGACGGGCGGTAATCGCCCGAAGATGGGGGAGGATTTGGTGTTGGATTTGCAGACGGGCGGCACGGAGCCGGTCGTGCGGCTGCTGAACGTGACGAAACGGATCGGCAATCGCACGATCATCGACAATCTGACGTTCGACGTGCCGCCGGGAGAAGTGTTCGGTTTTCTCGGCCCGAACGGTTCGGGCAAGACGACGACCATCCGGATGATGGTCGGCCTGATGCGGATGACGTCGGGCGAGATTCTGATCCGGGGCCGGAGCATCCGGACCGAATATGAAGCCGCGGTGCGCCAGGTCGGCGCGATCGTCGAGAATCCGGAGATGTACAAATATTTGACCGGATACCAGAACCTGCTGCATTATGCGCGGATGATCCCCGGCATTCCGCGCAAGCGGATCGACGAGGTGGTTGAACTCGTCGGCCTGACCGCGCGCATACACGACAAAGTCAAAACGTACTCGCTCGGGATGCGGCAGCGGCTCGGGGTGGCGCAGGCGATTCTGCATCGGCCGGCGCTGCTCATCCTTGACGAACCGACGAACGGCCTTGATCCGGCCGGCATCCGCGAGCTGCGGGACTATCTGCGCCATCTGGCGAAACACGAAGGCACAACCGTGTTCGTCTCGAGCCATCTGCTCTCGGAGATGGAACTGATGTGCGACCGCGTCGCCATTATCCAGGCCGGCAAATTGATCGATGTGCGGCTGATTCACGGCGGCGCGGAGAACGGCGGGAAAGCGGAGGTGTTGTTCGAGGTCGATCGTCCCGACGCGGCTGCGGAAGCGCTGGGCGGCGCCGTCCTGCGGGCGGAGTCCGGCGGCATCGTGGTGAGCGCCGGTCGCGAGGAGGCGGCCGACATCAACGCCCGTCTTGTCGCGGCAGGCGTGCGCGTTTACGGCATCCGGACCGTGACGAAGTCGCTGGAAGATCAATTCCTCGAAGTGACGGGAGGCGGGCGCATTGGTTGATTTCATTCGGCTTGTCCGGAACGAGAACATGAAAATTTACCGGCGGCTCCGCACCTGGATCATGTTCGCCATCATGCTGATCATCCCGCTCGGCATTTCCCTCGGCGCCATGGCGCTCGAGGCCGATCCGGACATGTGGTTCTTTTCCTATCTGGAAGCGGAAGTCGTGCTGTCGCTCATCACGATATTCGCCGTCATCATCGCGGCGGACAGCGTGGCGGGCGAGTTTTCGACCGGCACCATCAAGCTGCTGCTCATCCGCCCGTGGAGCCGGTCCAAAATTCTGCTGTCGAAGTACGTATCGCTGCTGCTTTTCATGCTCTTTTTCACGGTCTCGCTGCTTCTGTTTACGCTGCTCGTCAACGGCGTGCTGTTCGGAAGCAACGGCGAGTACACCTATCCGAACCAGGGATCGCGAAGCTACATTGTCTATTTGCTGTCTTACTACGGGCTTAACCTGATCCAGATCATCGTCACGGTGACGATGGCGTTCATGATCTCGACCGTCTTCCGGTCGAGCGCCCTGGCGATCGGCTTGTCGATTT
The DNA here is from genome assembly GCF_000227705.2 of Thermobacillus composti KWC4. Taxonomy (GTDB): domain Bacteria; phylum Bacillota; class Bacilli; order Paenibacillales; family Paenibacillaceae; genus Thermobacillus; species Thermobacillus xylanilyticus. The sequence goes on along the minus strand of NC_019897.1, from coordinate 3,317,773 downwards.
TCCTGCTCCTGGGCGGCAACATGATGGCGGCGCTGCTCAGCCTTCTCGACAAACCGTGGGTGGACTACGTGCTGTTCATGAATTACGGACTGTCTACGTATGTCTCCGGCGGGACGCCGATACCTGACCGGCCCTTCGGGTTTTCCCTCGCGGTCCTGGCCGGGTACTACGTGATCTTCATCGCGCTGTCCTGGTACGTCTTCCGCCGCCGCGACGTCGCGGCCTGATTCGCGAGCGCGGGGCCTGAAATGCGAAGAAGCCTTCGGATCATCCGCCTGCTGCGGCGGTGTCCGAAGGCTTCTTGGTTTGGCGCGGCATGATCGCTTCAGCCGCGCGCTTTAACCGTGCGCGCCGGCTGCCACGAGGCGGAACGATTCGTCCGCCGCTTCGATCGTCTCTTCGATGTCGGCATCCGTATGGGCGACGGTCAGGAACCATGCCTCGAACTTCGACGGCGCCAGACAGACGCCGCGGTCGAGCATGGCGCGGAAGAATGCGGCGAACGCTTCGCCGTCCGTATCCTGCGCCTCCGCATAGTTCGTGACCGGATGTGCGCAGAAATGCGTCGAGAACGCGCCGCGGATCCGGTTGATCGTGAGCGGCACGCCGTGCTTTGCCGCGGATGCCTCAAGGCCGTCCGTGAGCCGGGCGGCGAGCGCGTCCATCCGGTCGTAGACGCCGGGCTCGCGCAGCACGTCGAGGCAGGCGATGCCGGCGGAGATCGAAGCGGGGTTGCCGGCCATCGTGCCGGCCTGGTACGCCGGGCCGAGCGGCGCAACCTGCTCCATGATCGTCTTCCGGCCGCCGTAGGCGCCGATCGGCAGGCCGCCGCCGATGATTTTGCCGAGAGCCGTCAGATCCGGCTCGATGGCGGCGTGGTCGGGGAACGCGGCAAAGTTCTGCGCCCCGCCGTAGTGGAAGCGGAACGCGGTGATGACTTCGTCGTAGATGACGAGCGCGCCGGCGTCGCGCGCCATCCGGCATACCCCTTCGAGGAAGCCGGGCTTCGGCATGACCATGCCGAAGTTGCCGACGATCGGCTCGACGAGGACGGCGGCGACATCGTCGCCCCAACGCTCGAGGGCGGCGCGCAGGCCGTCCAGATCGTTGTACGGCACGGTGATGACTTCGTGCGCAATCGAGATCGGGATGCCGGCGCTGTCCGGGATGCCGAGCGTTGACGGCCCGGAGCCGGCGGCGACGAGCACGAGATCGGAATGGCCGTGGTAGCATCCGGAGAACTTGATGATTTTCGTCCGGTTCGTGTAGGCACGGGCGACGCGGATCGTCGTCATGACCGCTTCGGTGCCGCTGTTCACGAACCGGACCTTGTCCATGGACGGAATCGCTTCTTTCAGGCGGCGGGCCATCTCGATCTCAAGCTCGGTCGGCGTGCCGTACAGGGTGCCGCTTTCGGCCGCCCGGGCAATCGCCTCGACGATGCGCGGATGGGCGTGTCCTGCGATGATCGGTCCGTAGGCGGCGAGATAGTCGATATAGCGGTTGCCGTCGACATCCCAGAAATAAGCGCCTTGCGCGCGCTTCATGAAGACGGGAGCGCCGCCGCCGACCGCCTTGAACGAGCGGGACGGGCTGTTGACGCCGCCGACGATGTGTTGAAGCGCTTCTTCATAGAGGGAGGCGGATGTCGGGCGTCTTCCGGTGTTTGCGGGCATGGGAGAATCTCCTTTCGCGTTTGCGGTCATATTTTTCACAGGACAACCATCAAGAAAAGGGCGCCCCGGCACCGATGGCCGGAACCCCCTTCCGCGTGATGAGTATCGATGCGCCGGCCGGTCAGGCCGCAGGCTCTGCTTCGTCCGCGGGCTTGCTCGTGACGGGACCGGAAGGCTTGCCCGATGATTCGTCCGCATCGCCTTCGGTATCCGCGGCCGTCTCGTCGCTCGCCAGCACTTCCTGCACGTAAGCTTTCAGGGCTTCCGTGTCGCGGACCGCCAGCACCGAAGCGCCGCCCACCTTCTCGTCCTTGAGGAGCTCCATCGGCGGCACCTGCGCGGAGCCGGCGACGTGGATCTTCAGGCCGAGCTGACCGAGCTTCAGCATATCCGACACCTGCATGTTCGTCTCGATGTACGGCTGGACGCTCTCCAGAATTTGTCCCATCCGGACGACGTTCCAGGTCGACTGCAGTTTCTTCGCGACGGCTTTCAGGAACTCCCGCTGCCGTTCGGTCCGGGTGAAGTCGGACATCGCATCGTGGCGGAAACGGACGTATTGCAGCGCTTTGTCGCCGTCGAGCAGTTGGTATCCTTTCTTCAGGTGGATGTCATAGCGGTTCTTGTCCGCGTTGTCGACATAGTTCATATCTTTCTCGACTTCGAAATATACACCGCCGATGGCGTCGACCAGCGCCTTGAACCCTTCGAAATCGGCATAAGCGTAATAATGGATGTCAAGTCCAAGCAGGTCGCCGATCGTCTCCATGGCGAGATTCGGCCCGCCGAGCGTGATGGCGGTGTTGGCCCGGCCTTTGCCGTGCCCCGGAATGTCGATGTACGTGTCGCGCAGGACGGACAGCAGATGCGCCCTTTTCGTGACCGGGTCGATCGAGACGACGATCATCGAGTCGGAACGGGCGACTTCGCCTTCGGCAAGTCCGCGCGCGTCACCGCCCAGCAGCAGAATGTTGACGCGTTCCTTGCCTTCCCACTCCGGCGGCGCTTCCACCGTCTTGTCCACCACCGATTGGAAGCGGGATTCCGACTCGTCCTTCTGGAAGTTGTCCAGCGCATTGTAAATGGTAATAGCCTGATAGACGGCGTATCCGATCATAATGACCGCAACCGACAAGAGGCCGTAGAGCGTCCGGCGCAGCCATTTGTTCTTCTTTCGGGATGATCGCGGCTTCATGGCGGTTCTCTCCTTCTCCGCAAAAATCGTTCTGCACATTAACTATTGACGACACAACTCGTCGAATGGTTCCGCACATGAAAACTTTGCAAGCTTAACTTTGCACGCTTAAAGATTATAAAATGTCACGACCTGTCTTACAAGTGCTATACTGTTGTCGGAAGATAGAGAGTCATTTCCCGGGAAATGTCGAGGGGGAAGGGAGAGGTTGCCATGCAGCCGGCGATCGAAGTGCATGAGTTGCGCAAGACGTTCAAAGTACAGCGAAACCGGGAAGGTCTTGCCGGCGCGCTGCGGGATTTGTTCCGCCGTGAATATGTGGAAGTGACGGCGGTGAAGGATATCAGTTTCACGATTCCGCAGGGAGAAATCTGCGGATACATCGGGGAGAACGGCGCAGGGAAGTCGACGACGATCAAGATGCTTGCCGGCATTCTGGTGCCGACATCCGGCACGGTTCGGGTGGCCGGTTATGTGCCCTGGCGGGAGCGCGAGCGGTTCGTCCGCAACATCGGCGTCGTGTTCGGCCAGCGCAGCCAGTTGTGGTGGGATATCGGCGTGATCGAATCGTTCCGGCTGCTGCGCAAGGTGTACCGCGTGCCGATGGCCGATTACCGGCGGCGGCTGGACGAGCTGGTCGAACGGCTGCAGCTGGGCGATCTGCTGAACCGGCCGGTGCGGAAGCTCAGCCTCGGCCAGCGGATGCGGTGCGAGCTCGTCGCATCGCTGCTGCACAATCCGTCGATTCTGTTTCTCGACGAGCCGACAATCGGGCTCGACATTGTCGTCAAGACGGAAATCCGCGAGTTTCTGATCCGGCTCAACCGCGAGCACGGCACGACGATTCTGCTGACGACGCACGATCTGCAGGATATCGAAGCGCTCTGTTCGCGGGTCATCATGCTGGACGACGGCCGGATCATTTATGACGGCGGACTGGACGAGCTCAAGACGCGCTGGAGCCGCGGGCGCGAGATCCGGCTCCAGTTCGGCAGGGCGGTGAGCCTGGAGCGGCTTGCGCAATTGACGGCCGATCTGCCCGGTGCGAGCTGGCAGGCGGGCGAGGACATGACGGCGGTTTTGCGTGTGCCGGCCGAAGTGAATCTGTCCGACGCGCTGGCCCGCGTCGTCGGCAGCGGCGTTGACATCCGCGACATCAAGTTCATGGAGACGAGCACGGATGAGATCGTGCGGGAAATCTACAAATCGGGTTCGGCTTCGGGCGCGGAACGGCTGGTGGGCGCGACGTGACGAGTATGTACCTGGATCTGATCCGCATCCGGTTTCTGATGATGCTGGCGTACCGGGTGAATTATTACAGCGGCATCGTCATTTATGCGGTAAATATCGGCGCTTACTTCTTCTTCTGGCATGCGATCTACGGGGATCAGGAAGCGATCCGGGGATTTACGCTGGCGCAGATGACGACTTACGTGGCGGTCACCTGGATGGCGCGCGCGTTCTATTTCAACAATCTGGACCGCGAGATCGCGAACGAGGTGCGCGACGGCAGCGTCGCCATCCAGTTTATCCGGCCGTACAATTATTTGCTGGTCAAATTGTTCCAGGGGTTCGGCGAAGGGCTGTTCCGGCTGTTGCTCTTCATGACGCCGGGACTCGTCGTCGTGTGCCTCATTTTTCCGATTGAGCTGCCCCGCGATCCCGTGGTCTGGCTGCTGTACGCGGTGATGCTGGTGTTCAGCTTCATTATCAACGCGGAGTTGAACCTGCTCACCGGGATGGGGGCGTTCTACATCGAGAACGTCGACGGGCTGCTGCGCATGAAGCGGGTGTTCATCGACCTGTTCTCTGGCGTGCTCGTGCCGATCGCGCTGTTTCCGGGCTGGCTGGCCGCCCTGTCGGAATGGCTGCCGTTCCAGGCGATCGCTTATTTGCCGAGCGCGGTGTTCACCGGGCGGAGCACGGGAGACGAGGCGCTGGCGGCGATCGGGCTGCAGGCCGCATGGGCCGTCGTGCTGATCATCCCGATCATGCTCATGTGGCGGGCGGCGCGGAAGCGGCTGTTCGTGCAGGGAGGGTGAGACGGCGTCATGTTTTACCTCGGATTGCTTTGGGAATACTTCAAGAACTACGCCAAGACGCGCCTCACGTACCGGGCCGACTTCTGGATCGAAGTGGTGTCGGATCTGGCATTCCAGGCGATCAACCTGATCGTCATCCTGATCGCGTTCCGGCATACGCCGACGCTCGGCGGATGGACGGAAGCGGAAGTCGTGTTCGTGTTCGGGTATTTCATGGTGCCGTACGGCATCTTCAGCTGCTTTTTCGACCTGTGGAATTTCAGCGAGCGGTATATCGTGAAGGGCGAGATGGACCGGGTGCTGACGCGTCCGGCGCACAATCTGTTCCAGATTCTGCTCGAGAACATGTACCCGCCGGGGCTGATCGGCTCGTTCGTCGGGCTCGTGATCATGGCGGTCACGGCGCGGCAGATGGGCATGACGTTCGACTGGACGGATCTCGTCATGCTGCTTGTGCTGACGGCGGGCGCGGTGATGGTGTACTTCGGCTTGTACACGGCGCTTACCGCCATCGGGTTCTTCACCGACGCGCCGACGGGCATCCTGCCGCTCATGTTCAACATGCAGAGCTACGGCCGCTATCCGGTCACGATTTACAACAAGACGATGCGCTTCGTGCTCACGTGGTTGCTGCCGTTCGCGTTCGTCGGCGTCTATCCGGCGTCGTATTTCCTCGAGCGCAGCGGCGCCGCGGATCTGCGGATGGCGCTGTTCACGCCGGTCGTCGGCCTCGTGTTCACGGCCATCGGGCTGGCCGTCTGGAACATCGGCGTGAAGCGGTACCGCGGGGCGGGGTCGTAAGCGGGCGTGGTTGCCGGGCGCGGCGTGCAGCGGTGCGAGGAGGCGTCGCTGAGCAGCCGGGGCCTCGCGGCATCGGCGATTAACGGCATTTGGTGCCGTTAATCGCCCGTCAGAGCGCGGCGGTGGGCCCAATAACGGCACGAGGGAAGCTGTCGATTAACTGTGCACAACGATCGTGCGACAGATAATCAATTTTTGCGAAATACTTTGGAAAATACGATGTTTTCTTTTCCGTTCTCACGATTACACCCGTTTTCGTGGTATAATGGTAGCAAGGTGTTTACAGGAGGCGACGCATATGACTTTTTCGGTTCGGTACAAAACGTTCGACCAACTTTCCTTTGCCGATGTGCAAGTGTACACCAAGCTGCCGCCGCATCCGTTCTGGAGCCATGTCGACAGCAAGGTCGACTTTTCGTTCGCCGATCGGCTGTGCGCGGTGCTCTATTCCGGCAGAGGACAGTACCCGTATGCGCCGTCTCTCAAGTTGAAAATCCATCTGGTTCAGGCCTACTACGGTCTGTCGGATCGTCAGACCGAAGAAAAAATCATCGGTGACCTGTTCATCAAGCGCTTCCTGCAACTGCCCGTGGATTTCATCGGTTTCGACCACAGCACGATCGGACTGGATCGCAGCCGCATGGGAGCCGCCATGTTCCGGGCCTGCCATCTCTACATTCTGGCCCAGATGTACCAGTACGGACTGTGGGGCGACCGGAACGAACAGTGGATCATCGACTCGTTCCCGACCAATGTGAACCTGAAGTTCCCGGGCGCCTATCGGCTGATTCAGCATGCCCTGATTCGTCTGGCGCAACATTTGCGCAAGCACGGGACAAAACCGATGCTTGAGGCGTTGGAGGCTTTGCCGCTGGATGGCGCAACCGTTCGGCTGAGCAAGTCGGCCTCGGCGTCGGCTCGCATGCTGGCCTTCAGCAAGCTGGTCTCCCAAGCCTACGGGTTGTTGGCCTGGTTCGAGAACGAGAACATCAAGCCGCTTCTGGCGGAGTGGAAGCATCTTAAGCGTTCGCGGGAGCTGCAAGCGATCCTGCGGCGCATTCTCCAAGAGAACAGCTCGCCTGTCGACCCCGGCGATGGAGCGGATGAAGCGTCCGAAGGCCGGAACGAGGAGACCGGGACGAACGTTCCCGAGCTCGTTCGGTTTCAAAAGATTCCGCTAGCCGAACGCCCGAAAAACCGCATCGTGAGCGCGGTTGACCCGGAAGCGCGCATCGCCAAGCGGTCGAAAACCATCTACGGGTACAAAACGCAAAACCTCTGCACGACGGGCGGCGTCATTCTCGACGTGCGCACTATTCCGGCCAATGAACACGATCAGGATGCGACAGCCGACATGACCGCGACGATCAAGCGTTTCTTTGGCGTGACGCCTTCCGCTCTGCTGGGGGATTCGGCTTATGGCCACGGGAGAAACCGGGCGCGACTGGCCGCACTGGGGATCCCCGTCGTCGCTCCGGTTCCGATTGCCGAAAACCCGACCGGTCTGTTTCATTCGTCCCGGTTTGTCTACGATGCGGAGAAGGATGTGTACATTTGCCCGGAAGGCCAACAAAGCGTCGGCAAGCAATATATCCGCCAGTCGGAAGGTCACCAGTACAGCTTTGCACCGCACGTTTGTCTTTCCTGCCCGTCGCGCAAGGCGTGCACGAGCAGTGAAAAGGGGGGCCGGCGTGTATTCCGGAGCGATTACGCAGACCTGTACGAAGCCGCCCGGGTATACAACGACAGTCTGACCGGGCGAGCCGAGTTGCAAGAGCGGCTCGTCGTCGAACGGAAGAACAAGGAACTGAAGAACGACTGCGCTCTGGATGGAGCGCGAACCCGCAGCCGCGTTACCCTGCAAATCAAGGCACAGACTTCGGCGATGGTCGTAAACCTCAAACTCCTGGTCCGAAAACTCGGAAACCCCAAACCCGGGTTTCTTCGTCGTGCGCCAATCGCGGTCGGATGAAGCAAAGCACACGAAAGGTAAGACCCATGATGATGGCGGATATCCCCCCAATCCGACCCACAACGGCTTGTGGACGAGAATTGCAAGTTTCAGTAGGGGATGGAGCCTTGTTTTTCCACAGTGAATAGACAGCTTCCGAGGTGCCGTTATTGGCGTCGCTGAGCGCCCGGTCTCGCGCGTCATCGGCATTTAACGGCATTTGGTGCCGTTAATTGCCTGTCCGAGCACGGCAAAGAGCCAAATTACGGCACAAGGTGCCGTTAGAGGTGGCCTTATAATAGTTTCACTTTTGATCGGACAAGCTGGTAGCTGTGAAACCGACGGGTGCCATTCACCGGTTCCAGATAACCGTCGCCAGCCAACTCCCTCAACAGCTTGCGGGCGGTTTTGTCGCCGACTCCCAATAATCCCTGGATCTCTGACGGTTTGACCGGCCCCGGCGAATATGCGGCATACCGCAGGATTTCTCTTTTCATAACCGGCAATTCGACATAGGGGTCTCTGCCTCCAAACAATCGCCCCAGCAGTTGAAGAACGACCTGCTGACATTTCCGGGGATGGTTCTCGATATCATCCGCCGAGAAACGGAGCACCCGCCAGTCGTCGATGACCAGGTGGTTCTGGCGCGTCAGGTCGTCCGAGAATTTGTGCCGGTCCGCGTATCTGGCATGCGGCCCGAATCCGTCCGCTTCCAGGCATATCCGGTGGGGCATGCGAAGATACGCGAAGTCCAGAAACCGGACGCCGTCCTTGAAATCCGCAACTTCGTATTCCGCATGCAGGTGCTCGAACGAACCGACCGCAGGCCACCAGACGTTCTGGAGCAGCTTTCTTTCCAAATAGCCGTGCTCCTGCAGCCGCCTGCGCCGTTCTCCCGCACTGGCCGCAATCTGCCGCTTCATCCATGCGTCATAATGAGTCTCGAATGTCCGATCCATCAACCCGTCTCCTTTCGAAAAAAAATAACACCGCCCCTTCCGCTTCATGCGGTTAATGGGACGGTGTGCTTCACGCGCCACAATATTCATGCTGTCTGACAATGGGACGGTGCGCTACACGCGTTGTTGCCACCTCCATGCTACCCGGCTGCCTGGAAAAAATCAAGCGTTTGCCAATTTGTGCGATTTTTGTCCGGAACGCAGCCCCGATTTTGATACAATGAATATTAAGATGTAAGAATTTCGAGGGAGGAACGCACGGCCATGACACTGTCCATCGGAGCGAAGGCGCCCGATTTCACACTGCCTTCGGCGGACGGGGATATCCGATTGAGCGATTTTCGCGGGAAACTTGTGGTGTTGTACTTCTATCCGAAGGATATGACGCAGACCTGCACGCAGCAGGCGTGCGGATTCCGGGATGCCTACAGCGAACTGACGGCACATGGCGCGGTGATCATCGGCGTCAGCACGGATGAAGTCGAACGCCACATCCGGTTCCGGGACAAATACGGACTTCCTTTTCTGCTCTTGTCCGATCCGGATCACGAAGTGTGCGAGAAGTACGGCGTATGGCAGCAGAAGAAAATGTACGGACGCGAGTATATGGGCATTGTTCGTTCGACGTTCCTGATCGACGAAGAAGGCAGACTGATCCGCGAGTGGCGGAATGTGCGTTTGAAGGGCCATATCGATGCGGTTCTGCAGGCGATCCGCGAGTACAGGGAGTCGACATCAACGGAGCAAAAATCGGCCGCCGCGCCGACGGTCTGACAGCAGTTGCAGGCGGTGCGCCAGGGCGCCCAAGCACGTTGACGCCCCGAAAATCCGTTCAGTATAATTAGCGGTATGAATTGAGGGAGGCGTACCATGGACAAGCCGAATGAACTCATCGTGGTGCTCGATTTCGGGGGCCAATACAACCAACTGATTGCCCGGCGCATCCGCGATCTGGGCGTGTACAGCGAGCTGCTGCCGTACAATACGCCGGCTTCGAAGCTGCGTGAACTGAATCCGAAGGGAATCGTCTTCTCCGGCGGCCCGAACAGCGTGTACGAAGAGAACGCGCCGCTCGTCGATCCGGAAGTGTACGAGCTCGGGGTGCCGATCCTCGGCATCTGCTACGGCATGCAGATGATGTCGCATCAATTGAACGGCCGGGTGGAACGGGCGGGCAAGCGCGAATACGGCAAGGCCGAGATTGAATTCGAAGCGGATTGCCGGTTGATCAGCGGTCTCGACCGCCGGCAGACGGTATGGATGAGTCACAGCGACAAAGTCGTCGAACTGCCGCCGGGCTTCCGCGTCGACGCCCGCACGCCGGGCGCGCCGGTCGCCGCGATGAGCCATCCGGAGAAGCGTTACTACGCCGTCCAGTTCCATCCGGAAGTACGCCACTCCGTTTACGGCAACGAGATGATCCGCAACTTCCTGTTCGAGATCTGCGGATGCGAAGGCAACTGGTCGATGACGACGTTCATCGAGGACGCGGTCCGGGAGATCCGGGAGCAGGTAGGGGACAAAAAAGTGCTCTGCGCCCTCTCCGGCGGCGTCGATTCGTCCGTTGTCGCGGTGCTGGTCCACAAGGCGATCGGCGATCAGCTCACGTGCATGTTCATCGATCACGGCCTGCTGCGCAAGGGCGAAGCGGAGAGCGTCATGGAGACGTTCGCCGGCAAGTTCGACATGAAGGTCGTGAAGATCGACGCGAGCCGCCGGTTCCTGGACAAGCTGAAGGGCGTCGAAGACCCCGAGCAGAAGCGCAAAATCATCGGCAACGAGTTCATCTACGTGTTCCAGGAGGAATCCGCGAAGTTTGACGACTTCGAGTTCCTCGCCCAGGGCACGCTCTATACCGACATCATCGAAAGCGGCACCGCCACGGCGCAGACGATCAAGTCACACCACAACGTCGGCGGTCTGCCGGAGAACATGCAATTCAAGCTCGTCGAGCCGCTCAAGACGCTGTTCAAGGATGAAGTGCGCAAAGTCGGCGAAGCGCTCGGTCTTCCCGAGGAGATCGTGTGGCGCCAGCCGTTCCCGGGTCCGGGACTTGCGATCCGTGTCCTCGGCGAAGTGACGGAGGAGAAGCTGCGCATCGTGCGCGAGTCCGATGCGATCTTGCGCGAGGAGATCGCGAATGCCGGGCTGCACCGCGAGATCTGGCAATACTTCACCGCGCTGCCGAACATGAAGAGTGTCGGCGTCATGGGCGACGCCCGCACCTATTCCTACACGGTCGGCATCCGCGCCGTCACGTCGATCGACGGCATGACGGCCGACTGGGCGCGGATCCCGTGGGACGTGCTCGAACGCATCTCGGTTCGGATCGTGAACGAAGTGGACAACGTCAACCGCGTCGTCTACGACATTACATCGAAACCGCCGGCGACAATTGAATGGGAGTAAAGCAGATGAGCCGACAGCTCCGCATATGCGGGGCTGTCTTGTTGTTTTGCCCGCGCAATCAGGGGGGAATCGACAATTTTTTCGAATTTCATGTCCAATTTGTGGCCGCAGTTACAGAAATGCGGGATGGGTCTATGGTATGATCTTGCTAGTTCAATATTTTTGAAGTAGTCATAATGGAGTGGATTTTCATACGGTGGGTACCAACCTCAGAACTGGAAGAAGGAGACAGGCTGGGGCGTCCGCTGTACACGACGGACGGCCGCTTGATTTTGTCGAGCGGACAGGTGCTGACCTGGAGAATGATAAGCGGCCTGATCCGGATGAATGTCGAAGGGGCGTACATCGACAACCGGCGGCCGAACGAAGTTTCGACAAGTCCCGTCAATCAGCTGGATGTGTTGCGAGCCGCGGCGTTCGAAGCCGTCCGGGGATTTTTCAATTCCGTTGCGGAATCGGAAAGGCTGGAACCGCGGCCGATCATGCGTCTGGCGAACGATATCGTCCGGCATGTCCTCACGGAGGCGGACGGCGGGTTCCAGATGAAGGAGCACCGCACCGAAGCCGCCTATCTGTACGCGCACAGCGTCAACGTCTGCCTGCTTGCCGTCATGACGGGGATGAAGCTGGGCTACAGCGATCTTCAGCTCAAAACGCTCGCGATCGGCGCGCTTCTGCACGATATCGGCCGTGTGTCGAAACATGCGGTCAATCCGGAATATGATCACCCTCGCGTCGGCTTCGACCTGATGCGCCGGTATCCCGAACTGCCGCTTCTGTCGGCCCACGTGGTGCTGCAGCATCACGAGAAGGTGAACGGCACCGGATATCCGCTGGGGGTTCAGGGGGAACAGTTCCGGCAAGCGGCGCAGATTGTGGCCGTTGCGAACGATTATGACCATTTTGTCAACGAAATCGGCGAGAACCGGCTTCCCCATGAAGGAATTGAATACATCATGTCGAAGGTAGACACGCATTATCATATTTCCGTCGTCCGCGCATTCGTCCAGAGCGTCACGCCATACCCCGTCGGCACCATGGTGCGGCTGTCGAACGGGATGGTCGGCACCGTGGTCGAAATGCACAAAGGTCAACCTTCACGCCCGGTGATTCAGACGCACGATCACGGCTTGAGAATCGACCTGATGCATTTCCCGACGGAGTTTATCGAAGAAGTGATCCTGGAACCAGGTGCGGCAGCCGTCTGAGGCTGCGGGAACGGTGCCGGGGAGGAGTGTACAAGGTGTCAATCGATGCGGCGCGTCTCAGATCCGCGATTCCTTTTTTTCGTGAAATGGATCCCGAAGTCACGGAAAGTCTCGCCCCGTATCTGACGGAGCGGACGTTCAAGAAAGGAACGGTCATTTTCGTTGAGGGAGACGAAGGGGATGATGTCTACTTCATTCGTTCCGGCGCCGTTCAGATCTATACGTTCGACGGCACGAAGAAAGTGATGTTGGCGTATCTGCGGGACGGCGATTATTTCGGCGAGATGGCGATGATGAAGCCGGGGGCGCAGCGCTCCGCGTCCGCGGAAGCGGCGCAGCTTACGAAGGTGTACGCCCTCAAACGGAATGTGTTCGAGCGGCTCATCCTGGATCATCCGCGGCTGGCGCTCTATTTGCTGGATGATACGATGGAGCGGCTGCGCAAGGCGAATCAGCAGATCTACGATCTGACGTTCCTGAACGTGCGGACACGGATCATGAAGCGATTGCTGCGCCTGGCGCAGGAGAACGGAACGGAGACCCCGGAAGGGCTGTTGATCGGCATCAAGGTGACACACCAGCAGATAGCGGAAATGGTCGGCGCCGTACGCGAGACGGTGACGAAGGTGTTCAACGAATTGCAGGAAGAAGGGCTGATCGTCATCCGGCAAAAAATGATCCTTCTTCCGAATCCCGAGCTGCTCGTCAAACGGCTGCAGGAGGAAAACTGAATCCAGCGCGGTTACGGGCGCCGGCCAGCTTGCCGCAGACGCGTTTCACGGGCTTTCGACCGAATGGGCGGAGGCTTTTTTCATTAATAATGGCTGGGAGATACAGGGTTCCGTTTCAAGGAAAGCGATTCCAATCCGAACAAAAAGGTCGATTGCGGGCAAAACATTCGTGAAACCCATTGACAGCAGGCGACAAAGATCAGTAGAATGAGGGAGAATTGTGAAAATCGGAAAAGCTTTTCGTATAATCCCGGGAATCTGGCTTGGGAGTCTCTACAAGGTCACCGTAAATGATCTTGCTACGAAAAGCAGGGGAGTCGTCTGCATACCGGTCCGGCAGGCATAATTCTCCTGTTTTCGCAGAACCTATGGAGAGATGACCATCCTCCGTAGGTTTTTTCTGTTTTCACAAATTTTGATGTGGGGGCGTTATGGAGCTATGGAACGTTTCTTCCGGCTCAAGGAACTCGGAACGAACATCCGCACGGAGCTGATGGCGGGACTTACGACCTTCATGACGATGGCGTACATCCTGGCCGTCAACCCGGCCATCCTGCAAGGGGCGGGGCTGAACTTCTACTCGGTCTTCCTCGCGACGGCATTGGCTGCGGGCATTTTCACGATCGCCATGGGGCTGTTCGTCAACTTCCCGGTGGCGCTCGCGCCGGGCATGGGGCTGAATGCGTACTTCGCGGCGACGATCGCGACTTCCCAGGCCACGGGTGAGCCGATCTCGCCGGCGGTGGGTCTGACGGCGGTATTCATCTCCGGGATCATCTTCATCATTCTGACGCTGACGCAAATCCGGCAAATGCTGGTGACGGCGGTTCCGGACAGCCTGAAGCATGCCATCACGGTCGGCATCGGCCTGTTCATCACGATCATCGGCCTCAAGAACAGCGGCATCATGTCGATTACGCCGGACGGGATCATCGGCCTCGGTTCGCTGAAAGACGCGAACGTATGGCTGACGATCATCGGCATCGTGCTGATCGCGGTCATGATGGTGCTGCGCGTTCCGGGCGCCATCCTGCTCGGCATCGTGCTGACGACGATCGTCGCGGCGATTACGGGCAATATCGGATCGATCGGCGATGACGCGCAGTGGGTGCCGGACTTCGGCGCGCTGAACTTCTGGCATTTCGACTTCCAGGGCGCATTTGAAGTCGGTCTGGTCACGGTCATCCTGACGTTCACGTTCGTCGAACTGTTCGACACGTTCGGCACGCTCGTCGGCACGGCGAACCGGGCCGGCGTCGACACGAACACCAGTGAAGGCAAGAAGAAGATCGGCAAGGCGATGCTCGTTGACGCGATCTCCGTCAGCGGCGGCGCCATGCTCGGCACGAGCACGGTCACGGCGTTCGTCGAAAGCTCGTCCGGCATCGCGCAGGGCGGCCGCTCCGGCCTGACGGCCGTCACGACCGGCGTGCTCTTCCTGCTGGCGCTGTTCATCGCGCCGATCGTCGCGCTCGTCCCGGGCGCGGCCACGAGCGCGGCGCTCGTCATCGTCGGCGTGCTGATGATGCAATCGGTGAAGAACATCAACTTCACCGACATGGTGTACGCAATTCCGGCGTTCCTGATGATCGTCATCATGCCGTTCACGTACAACATCGCCAACGGCATTTCCTTCGGCATCGTGTCCTACGTCGTCCTGGCGCTTGTCGCCAACCTGGCCGGCAAGACCGCGGAGGACGGCAGCAAGTACAAGATCCACTGGCTCATGTGGGTGCTGGCGGTCCTCATCCTGGCACGCTACATCTTCCTGAACGGGGAATAATCAGAAGTTTGCGGAAGCAGCGCTGGACCGGCGCTGCTTTTTTTGTTGAGACGGAATATTGGCAGCTATTTTTTGAAACCTTGAATCGATGCTGTCGTCGACCTCCAGTGGCGCAAAAACCCTTGGGGGTCGACGACAAAAGCGAAGTTTGGAAAATACTGATATATCGAGAATTGTGTGATATATTATGGGTGAATCCGCGCACATTTGAGACAGAAGTGGATAGGTTGAAAGGTTGAATTTTCAGGATTTTTGGGGTTTTGATCGTACCTATGAGGAATTGAAACACACCGGTGACGACAGCGTGGGTGAGATCGTGGCCGTTTTGATCGTACCTATGAGGAATTGAAACCGATCTCTGTTCCGCGCCTGCCCATGTACATGCAAAGTTTTGATCGTACCTATGAGGAATTGAAACCATACGGATTCTTAGCTCCATGTTCTCGGCATCGGTGTTTTGATCGTACCTATCCCGAAAATAATAGTCGCTAAAAAGCACAAAAAGGCCAACCCACCGTTACATCGCTTCAAATTGGAAAATGATAGGGGATTATGCGGTTTGCTCCCGTTCTTTTACCATAACGTCATATCCTAACATTTCCAACTTCCGTATCGCTTGTCGGGCCATCTGTTCACGCCGGCGTTCTTCGTAATAATGAGGCCCCAGTTCGTTGTAAACCTGTTTTTCCTTTAGCAGATGGTAGACGATGGTCAGGATCCGATGGGCCACCGCCACAGCCGCCCGATTGGCCCCTCGTCTGGCGGCAATGCGATGATATAGACTGGACAGATACGTGTGTTTCGTTCGGACTGCTGCCCGTGCCGCCTCGATGAGAGCGCTCCGAAGCTTCGGATTCCCTTTGGTCGTTCGCCCGGACTTTCGTTTCCCAGCACTTTCGTTGTTCCCTGGAGCCACCCCCGCCCACGAACACAAATGAGCGGCAGACGGAAAGCGGCTCATGTCGGTCCCCGTTTCAGCGACAATTTGTTCCGCCGTCCGCCGGGCCACCCCGGGAATGGTGTCCAGCCGCTCCAGGTCTTCCTCAAAAGGGAGCATCCGCCTCTTGATCTCCTCGTCCAACTGTTGAATCAGCGCGTCCAGTTCATCGACGTGCCGCAGTTGGGTTTGGAGCATCAACCGTTGGTGCGGGCCGATCAGTCCTTTGAGCGCGCGCTGGAGATCCGCTTTCTTGTTCTTCAGACGCCGAAGTGCCAACTCCGACAAGGATTCCGGATCAACGTTACCGGCTATCAGCGCTTCGATCATCGCACGCGCCGATTTGCCCAGAATATCGCTGGCTACCGACGACAGTTTGATGTTGGCGCCTTCCAGCACTTTCTGAATCCGGTTGACTTCTCCGTGCCCGCTCCTCGATCAGACTACGGCGGTATCGGATCAACTCGCGAAGCTCCCGTTGATCACGCGGCGGAATGAAGCTGCCTCGGAGCAATCCAAGCCGGAGCAACGAAGCGATCCACTCGGCATCCTTCACATCGGTTTTTCGTCCGGGAACATGCTTGATATGTTGCGCATTGACGACCAAGGTTTGAATCTCTTCCGTCTCCAACAGGTTATAGACGGGTTTCCAGTAGGAACCGGTGCTTTCCATGGCGGCGTGGGTGCAACCTTTGCTCTTGATCCAGTCCACCATCTGCAACAGATCGTCGGTCATGGTCGAGAATGTGCGGATTTCTTTCTCGTCCGGCGTGATAATGCAGGCCACGACCGTCTTTTTGTGGACATCCAGTCCACAGACATTGGCTGTAGACGACATCCATGATGGACAATCTCCTTGCGGCTTTGTCGATTGAGGGCTGGTGCAACGACCACACATGGGCCATTCTATCCCGCGTGCTTCCCGAGGGAGCGACAATCTGTGGTGCACCTGGTCGTTGGGGTCCGTCTAAGAGTCGGGCTCGCAGCACCAAGAAACAACGACCTCCCTCCACCAGCCGCAGGAATATTGTACCGCATTCGTCCATTTTCATCATCTGCTGGTGCCGCATTAGCGGCATGGGGGTCTATGAGGAATTGAAACACGAAATGCCGAAGATCACATACATGGCCAAACTGAGTTTTGATCGTACCTATGAGGAATTGAAACCCGAAAGGCGCACAACGTACCGTCACAACTCCGGCGTTTTGATCGTACCTATGAGGAATTGAAACATGGATAACGCACCCGCGCGCGAGACATTCGAACAAGCACGTTTTGATCGTACCTATGAGGAATTGAAACTGGCGTATCAGGCCGTCTGGGAACTTCAGGGCATCGTTTTGATCGTACCTATGAGGAATTGAAACGTAGCGATCTGTACCAGTGTAGTCCATGCGGATGTAGGTTTTGATCTTACCTATCCCGAAAATAATAGTCGCTAAAAAGCACAAAAAGGCCAACCCACCGTTACATCGCTTCAAATTGGAAAATGATAGGGGATTATGCGGTTTGCTCCCGTTCTTTTACCATAACGTCATATCCTAACATTTCCAACTTCCGTATCGCTTGTCGGGCCATCTGTTCACGCCGGCGTTCTTCGTAATAATGAGGCCCCAGTTCGTTGTAAACCTGTTTTTCCTTTAGCAGATGGTAGACGATGGTCAGGATCCGATGGGCCACCGCCACAGCCGCCCGATTGGCCCCTCGTCTGGCGGCAATGCGATGATATAGACTGGACAGATACGTGTGTTTCGTTCGGACTGCTGCCCGTGCCGCCTCGATGAGAGCGCTCCGAAGCTTCGGATTCCCTTTGGTCGTTCGCCCGGACTTTCGTTTCCCAGCACTTTCGTTGTTCCCTGGAGCCACCCCCGCCCACGAACACAAATGAGCGGCAGACGGAAAGCGGCTCATGTCGGTCCCCGTTTCAGCGACAATTTGTTCCGCCGTCCGCCGGGCCACCCCGGGAATGGTGTCCAGCCGCTCCAGGTCTTCCTCAAAAGGGAGCATCCGCCTCTTGATCTCCTCGTCCAACTGTTGAATCAGCGCGTCCAGTTCATCGACGTGCCGCAGTTGGGTTTGGAGCATCAACCGTTGGTGCGGGCCGATCAGTCCTTTGAGCGCGCGCTGGAGATCCGCTTTCTTGTTCTTCAGACGCCGAAGTGCCAACTCCGACAAGGATTCCGGATCAACGTTACCGGCTATCAGCGCTTCGATCATCGCACGCGCCGATTTGCCCAGAATATCGCTGGCTACCGACGACAGTTTGATGTTGGCGCCTTCCAGCACTTTCTGAATCCGGTTGACTTCTCGTGCCCGCTCCTCGATCAGACTACGGCGGTATCGGATCAACTCGCGAAGCTCCCGTTGATCACGCGGCGGAATGAAGCTGCCTCGGAGCAATCCAAGCCGGAGCAACGAAGCGATCCACTCGGCATCCTTCACATCGGTTTTTCGTCCGGGAACATGCTTGATATGTTGCGCATTGACGACCAAGGTTTGAATCTCTTCCGTCTCCAACAGGTTATAGACGGGTTTCCAGTAGGAACCGGTGCTTTCCATGGCGGCGTGGGTGCAACCTTTGCTCTTGATCCAGTCCACCATCTGCAACAGATCGTCGGTCATGGTCGAGAATGTGCGGATTTCTTTCTCGTCCGGCGTGATAATGCAGGCCACGACCGTCTTTTTGTGGACATCCAGTCCACAGACATGGCTGTAGACGACATCCATGATGGACAATCTCCTTGCGGCTTTGTCGATTGAGGGCTGGTGCAACGACCACACATGGGCCATTCTATCCCGCGTGCTTCCCGAGGGAGCGACAATCTGTGGTGCACCTGGTCGTTGGGGTCCGTCTAAGAGTCGGGCTCGCAGCACCAAGAAACAACGACCTCCCTCCACCAGCCGCAGGAATATTGTACCGCATTCGTCCATTTTCATCATCTGCTGGTGCCGCATTAGCGGCATGGGGGTCTATGAGGAATTGAAACCCTGTTTTCAGGCTTCTATAATTCACAACCACCTCAGTTTTGATCGTACCTATGAGGAATTGAAACTTTACATATGGCGTCGCGCCGTATTCTCCGCTGTCTGGGTTTTGATCGTACCTATGAGGAATTGAAACTCACAGATAGCCGTAATGTTTTCAGGTGCTATATAGGTTTTGATCGTACCTATGAGGAATTGAAACAGGATGAGAGGGAGAAACCGGACATCGTGGCGTTTCGTTTTGATCGTACCTATGAGGAATTGAAACTGATGATCTGGAAGTTTGTACACCTTTTCGCTCTCCACCTGTTTTGATCGTACCTATGAGGAATTGAAACTGCTTTGTCGCTTCCGGCGCGAAGAGCGGATAGATTCGTTTTGATCGTACCTATGAGGAATTGAAACACTCCAGCGTTATGACGGCGACGGTAAACTCCTTCGTTTTGATCGTACCTATGAGGAATTGAAACTCGTCAACGTTCAACTCAATCGTTTCTCGCTTTTCGATCGTTTTGATCGTACCTATCCCGAAAATAATAGTCGCTAAAAAGCACAAAAAGGCCAACCCACCGTTACATCGCTTCAAATTGGAAAATGATAGGGGATTATGCGGTTTGCTCCCGTTCTTTTACCATAACGTCATATCCTAACATTTCCAACTTCCGTATCGCTTGTCGGGCCATCTGTTCACGCCGGCGTTCTTCGTAATAATGAGGCCCCAGTTCGTTGTAAACCTGTTTTTCCTTTAGCAGATGGTGGACGATGGTCAGGATCCGATGGGCCACCGCCACAGCCGCCCGATTGGCCCCTCGTCTGGCGGCAATGCGATGATATAGACTGGACAGATACGTGTGTTTCGTTCGGACTGCTGCCCGTGCCGCCTCGATGAGAGCGCTCCGAAGCTTCGGATTCCCTTTGGTCGTTCGCCCGGACTTTCGTTTCCCAGCACTTTCGTTGTTCCCTGGAGCCACCCCCGCCCACGAACACAAATGAGCGGCAGACGGAAAGCGGCTCATGTCGGTCCCCGTTTCAGCGACAATTTGTTCCGCCGTCCACCGGGCCACCCCGGGAATGGTGTCCAGCCGCTCCAGGTCTTCCTCAAAAGGGAGCATCCGCCTCTTGATCTCCTCGTCCAACTGTTGAATCAGCGCGTCCAGTTCATCGACGTGCCGCAGTTGGGTTTGGAGCATCAACCGTTGGTGCGGGCCGATCAGTCCTTTGAGCGCGCGCTGGAGATCCGCTTTCTTGTTCTTCAGACGCCGAAGTGCCAACTCCGACAAGGATTCCGGATCAACGTTACCGGCTATCAGCGCTTCGATCATCGCACGCGCCGATTTGCCCAGAATATCGCTGGCTACCGACGACAGTTTGATGTTGGCGCCTTCCAGCACTTTCTGAATCCGGTTGACTTCTCGTGCTCGCTCCTCGATCAGACTACGGCGGTATCGGATCAACTCGCGAAGCTCCCGTTGATCACGCGGCGGAATGAAGCTGCCTCGGAGCAATCCATGCCAGAGCAACGAAGCGATCCACTCGGCATCCTTCACATCGGTTTTTCGTCCGGGAACATGCTTGATATGCTGCGCATTGACGACCAAGGTTTGAATCTCTTCCGTCTCCAACAGGTTATAGACGGGTTTCCAGTAGGAACCGGTGCTTTCCATGGCGGCGTGGGTGCAACCTTTGCTCTTGATCCAGTCCACCATCTGCAACAGATCGTCGGTCATGGTCGAGAATGTGCGGATTTCTTTCTCGTCCGGCGTGATAATGCAGGCCACGACCGTCTTTTTTGTGGACATCCAGTCCACAGACATGGCTGTAGACGACATCCATGATGGACAATCTCCTTGCGGCTTTGTCGATTGAGGGCTGGTGCAACGACCACACATGGGCCATTCTATCCCGCGTGCTTCCCGAAGGAGCGACAATCTGTGGTGCACCTGGTCGTTGGGGTCCGTCTAAGAGTCGGGCTCGCAGCACCAAGAAACAACGACCTCCCTCCACCAGCCGCAGGAATATTGTACCGCATTCGCCCATTTTCATCATCTGCTGGTGCCGCATTAGCGGCATGGGGGTCTATGAGGAATTGAGACCGGGCATGGCAAGACATTTCGCTTCTACGTACCACAGCGTTTGATTGTACCTTTACTTCCTCCCATTTTACATTGTTCCTCTTTTGTGCAATCTATGTCAAGCGTCTGTGAATATGTCAGGTTAACTGTTCTATGAAAATGTCAGGGATGATAGCTGATTAAACAGCCGCCGTCCTCTTGCAGACTAGCCGGATGCTGTGCTACGCTGTAACTGCTTGCTGGAGAATGGTTTTCTCCAGGGATGGTTTGCAGCGGGCTTGCGGGGGGACGCAGGCGCCGCTTCTTTTTTGGCCGTTGTTGGCGCCGGGGTCTGTGTGGCCTGTGTCTCCACACAAGGCCAGGCCCGCCCTTGATCCCACAGCCACACTTGTCCATCCATGCCGACACGCACTTCGACGACGCTCTTTGCTTCCCAGCGCGGAACACCGGGGACGGGCTTTGGCATGTAGCATTTCCCTTTCCAGGAGAACGTCTGCCCGCCGCTGATTCGCCGGTATTGCCGCCGGGCGAAGATGTGCTCCAGGGGTGTTTCGGGCAGCGGACGGTAGGCCGGTTCGGCATTTTGTGGTGCGACAGCGAACTGGCGGTTGTGCTTGGCGATGAGTTCCGGTAACACGCGATTGGCTTCCTCCATCGTGCACACGTTGCGCAGCCTAAGTTCGATCACCAGGCGGTCCTGGAACGTTTGCCAGAGCCGTTCGATCCGTCCTTTGGCCTGAGGAGACAGCGCCTTGATATGGGTAATGCCCAGATCGGCGAGGGCCTGCCCGAAGGTGGAAAGCGACGGCGGCTCACCGGCCAATTCCTGCTCGAGGGTCGGCTTGCCCTTGGGCGGGTGAAAAATGGAGTGTTGGTCGCTGTAGAGCGCAAGCGGTACGCCTTTGCGCCTAAGCCCCTCGATCATGACGGTCACGTAGCCCTCCAGTGTTTCGGTCGGGCGGAAGGTGGCCGCGACCACTTCCCCGGTGGCGTCATCGATGATGCCGTGCAGGGTGAGCATGGGACCGCGATCCTCCAGCCAGGCATAGGGAGAAGCATCGATCTGCCACAGCATGCCCGCCTGAGGTTTGCGGGGCCGGGGTCGGTGAGCCTTCGGACGACGGCGCAGCCGCGCGGGACGCAACCCGCCTTCCAGCAGAATGCGGCGGACCGAAGAGACGCTTAAATGGATGTTTTCGTGTTCGGCCAACAGTTCGGCAAAGTGGGTGGCATTGCTTCCGAAGTAGCGCTCCTGATACAAGAGCATAACGCGTTGTTTAAGCGAATCGGCCAAGGTATGAGCGGGCTTACGGCCCCGATTCCCATGAGCGATGGCTTGTGCACCTCCGTGACGATATTTGGCCTTGAGCCGATACGCTTGCCGAATACTGATGCCAAGAATGCGCGCGACATCCTGTTCCGCGAGACGGCCATCGATCCATTTTTCAAGAACCATAGCGCGTTTCAGTTCGCTCTTCGTCAAGGTGATCTGCTCCTTGCTCATACTGACATTTTCTCGGAACAGTTACACCCTGACAATATCACAGCACAACAACATCTTTTGTGCAATCTATGTCAATCGTCTGTGAAAATGTCACCTTAACTCGTCTGTGAAAATGTCACTTTTTGAATGTACCAAGTCACCGGTCAGGTGACTTGGCCTGGCGCGAAATTTGTGTTACGCTGAAGCTGCTTTGGACTCCATGCCAACCTCCATGGATGGTTGGCGGCGGGCTTGCGGGGTGGCGCAGGTTCCGCCTTTTTTGTTGGAGTCGCAGGATCACGTACCGGCTTTTCCGTCTCCTTCAGCGCGATGGCCTGACCATGATGCCATACGAGCACCTCACCGGTGAGCGTCTCACGCACCTCAACCGTTGCTCTGGCGTCGAAACGGAACTTGCAAGGCTTGGCGAACGTATACACCTTCCCGTTGTATGAGAGCGTGTTTCCGTGTCCCAGTTTTCGGTACTTGCGGGCCGTGAACACATGCTCCAACTTGACGGACGGATCCGGCTCCATGTATGCCGATTCCGCTTGTTTGGGCTGGACGGCAAACTTGCGATTGTGCTTCTCCAGCAGCTTGGGCAGCGCTTCGTTGGCCTCCTCGATCGTCTTCACGCCGAGCAGCCGCAGCTCAATCACCAGGCGATCCTGAAACGTCCCCCAGAGGCGTTCGATGCGGCCTTTCGCTTGCGGCGAGAGGGCCTTGATATGCTCGATGTGCAGCTCCGCCATTGCCTTGCCGAAGTCGGATAGCGGTTTGGTTTCGCCTGCCAGTTCCTGCTCAAGCGACAGCGTTTCATGGGGTGACCGGAAGATGGTATGTTTGTCGCTGTAAAGCCCCAGCGGCACGCCGTAGTTCCGGATGCCTTGCATCATGACCAGCGAGTAGCCTTCGCGGCATTCCGTGGGCCTGAACACGGCGCCAACGACGGTACCTGTCGCATCGTCGATGGCGGCATGGAGGGTGAAGGACGGTGCCCGATCCTCCAGCCAGGCGTAAGGCGTCGCATCGATCTGCCACAGCATGCCCGCTTGCGGCTTTCGCTGGCGCGGTTGATGAGCCTTCTTGCGCCGACGCGGTTTGGCTTGCTTGATGCCTTTGGACAGTAAAATGCGTCTTACGCTGGGTGTGCTGAGCTTAATCGATTCGTGTTCCTCCAAAAGCTCCGCAAAGTGGCAGTTGTTGCTGCCGTGATACGTTGTGGTGTACAACTCGACGACGTGATCTTTGACTTCCTCCGGGATCGCGTGTTTCGGCTTTCTTCCCCGATTACCGTGGGCCAGTGCCTGGGCGCCTCCTTCTTCCACATATTTCTTCTTCAGCCGAATCACTTGCCGGACGCCGAGTCCGAGTGCCGCCGCTCCTTCCGCGTTGGTCATGTGTCCGTCGAGGATTTTCTCCACCACAAGTACCTTTTTCCATTCTGCTCTGGTCAATGTCACTCTCTCCTGTCCCATAGTGACATTATCTCAGAACAGTTATACCGTGACATTATCACAGAACAACGACACATCTTTTGTGCAATCTATTTACAAGTTTTGCATTTAAGATTATCCTAAGTGTTAAGACCTAGTCTATTAATCCCAAAAACCCCTTAGATTTGGTGGCCGAATTGGGGGAAGTTGATTTTTGCGTATAATGTTGAATTTAACCAGTGATATTCCGTTGGATTTACCAATTAATTATCAAGAATTGCTGGTCGGTTTTATTTACCAGAACATTAGCGACGAGCAATATCGTCATTTTTTGCATGAAAAAGGGTTCGAATACCAGGGAAGGACATACAAACACTTTGCTTTTTCACGAATTGACGGGCGCAAGAAGGTGGTTCGGGAAAGCAAACGGATAATTTTTTATCCACCATTCCGTTTATTGGTAACTTCCCCTCTGAGTGAATTCCTCCAATCATTCGCCAAATCCATGCTGCTTTCGGAAAATTTGAGAATCGGAAACTATCCGATACGACTGCTGTCATTTGAGACTATGCCCGAAATGAACGAACTACCCGACACCATGCGCGTCCGCATGTTAAGTCCCCTGGTCATCTACAGCACCCTGACACATCCAAACGGAGTGAAATACACTTACTATTATCAACCGTATCATGAACAGTTCTCCGTCATGGTCGGGGAGAATCTGAGACGGCGATATTTCAGTCTTCATGAAGATGACCCGGATTTATATAAGAGCCCATTTTCGATTCAACCCCTCCATGTCACTCCTCGCGACAAAATAGTTACCCGCTTCCGAGGTACCATCATTGAGGGCTGGATGGGGGAATATGAACTTCGGGGCGATCCAAGATTGCTGCATTGGGCTTATCACACTTGTCTCGGAGGTAAAGGCTCTCAAGGATTCGGCGTGTTCGAGCTTCTCTAGTGGGGAGGGGAACATTATGCTGGCAGAAGCAATCATCAGAATTGGACGGCCATTGGCGCGGAGTTCGATGAAAGCGGCCGATCGGATTCGTTGGTTGACGGATGTCGGAAACGAGACCTGCAAGAACTATTTTCAGAACGTTTGGGTAGCAGAGTTGGGTTCGGAAGAAGCGCAGGACATGTTGCATTATTTGCAAATTGGAGAGATGAAGGAAGACGGAAAGCAGTCAATCTTCGAAGTCGACTCCAAGCGCATCGCTGCATTCCCGTTCCATTATCCCAATGGCGGAAATCCCCTGAATGCACAAGGCATTTATCCGTTGCCGTGCTATTTGTTGTGGGACGCGCACATCAAGGGGATGTCTTCACCGGGCGAATTCGCGGCGGAAGTTCTGTTGCCGAGATTGCTTCGCACCGTCCCCTATTCCAGCGAATCCGAAACCGATTTGAGCAGTATCGCAAAACGGGTGGCCAACCAAATGGCGAAAGCATGCCATATGTGGGCAAGTGATGAACGCCAGCTTGGAATTCTGATGATTGTCGATTCGCATTTGGAATGCTTCCGTTACGACGAACAACCCGATGAACTGGCGGTTCATCCAAGCGGCATTCAACCCGAGAAATGGATTGTCCTGGACAGCTCGACCACGCTTCAATGGATTCGGGAAGCGAAATTGCGGGAAGCGACGGAGCTGGGGGAAGCATCCAATCAGGTGTCGACTTTTACGAATCGCCGTACGGAGCGCGTTGTCTCCTTGTACAACAAGTCATGGTTGTGGTTGGCGCCGACATGGGAAATGCCCCGGTCCATTTACTGGAAGGACAAGGAATGGATCAAGGGGATAAAGGCTGATCCGGAATCGTACGAACATTTCTATTACGGCACGCAATTTATGAAAGCGATCCAGGTTCCAATCAATTCGGCTACACTCAAGGAAATGTTCGCGCCGGTCATGCACGCGGAAGCTCGAAAACATATTCGGGCGAGCAGTTACGAGCAAATTTACGGTATTCCGATGCTCCTTCCGCTATTGGACGGGGATTCGGAACAGCAGTATCGCAAATACCGGCTGATGCTCCGCCAACAAGAGGACGAATCGAAAAGCGCCCTGCATCTCAGGATACTCGCGGGACTTGACCGGATCGTTCCCGAGATCAGTGACGATTATCGTCTGACCATCCTGTACTATTCCGGAGATTTGTCGCGAGGCAACATGCATATCCGCGCCGTGATCGAGGATGTTGTGCCAAGTGTTGCGTCTGCAGTACAAAATATCCTTCGCAATATCAGCAGCATAGATGTTCCTCAATTGACACAGGCGCTGGGATTGCCGGATCAGTTTACCCTACATGCGCTGAACGATTTGCCCTCCATGTTGGCCAATGCGTTCGGACCGGGTTATGTATGGGATTCATTACAGAAGGTGCTGCACAGACACCCCATCCGGATCGACCGATTGCATGAGATAACGGCGCGAAAATGCAACGACAGCGCCAAGCTGGACAAGTGGCACCATGTGAGATGTGAACTGCTGTTCTACTGGGCGTTCTTGAGTTTCACGGATCAGTATACCCTACAGATAACCGGAACAGGGAAGGAGAGTGTCGCGGTGGACTGGCGTCAGTTGTTGGCGAATTACCAACATGGGCAGTGGGATGACGAACGCGAATGGAGTGTGCAAGAACTCGGATTTATCAGCGGGTTGCTGGTTCGGCAATTCGAAAACTTGTACCGCGTGAAAGTGCACAGTTCCTACATGAAAAAAAAGCTGCTCAACTTCGGGAGTAAGCTGACCCCGCAAATGGTATGGGAGAACGGCCTAATCGAGTTCCAGAAGTTGATCGAGCAACGAGAATTGAAGATCGGCAAGAATTTTTATCCGGCGTTAGCTCGGGCGTTGCTCGCATTCCCCAAAGCTCAGGCCGCAGGTCTGCTGGACAAGCATCGGCATGAATTTATCAGCACGTTCTGGTCCGGCTACCTCATGTATAAGAAATCTGATCAAGATCAATCCGATAATGCTGAACATTCTGAAGGAGGGGACAACGATGACCATTCGCAACAGTGAATTCGTTTTTGTCAAGTCCGTCAAGGATGGGATCCCGAACCGCGATCCGCTGAATGACAGTGATGCCCGGCGATTGTTTCCGGAGGAAGACGGGCGGATTTCGCTCAGCGATGTGAGCGTCAAACGGGATGTCCGCGACTACGTGCTCGCTCTGTATCCAGATGGCGGTCCAGATAAGAAAAACTTTATTTTTGTCCAGCAGGTACTGAATGATAAGGGCAAGCTTCTAGGACGTGGCGGTCTCGCGGAGAAAATTGCGGCAGACGCTGGACAAACAGAATCGTTCAAGAAAGATCCGCAATCAGTACTCCTGAATCACAGCTTTGATGTCCGGACGTTCGGCATTGTGTATTCGGTGAAAAACGTATCGTTCCACCTGACAGGGCCTGCACAATTCGGATGGGCGCATTCCATGCATCCCGTCGATACGCAATATGTACAGGGAACCGTCGTCATGCCGAGCACGGAAAGCGCAAAAGAAGGCGAAGAAGGGAAATCCCAGGGGACGATTTGGACAACGTACACGCTGCCTTTTGCAGTGTTCGCCATGCCCGGCGTGATCAACAGCTTCCACGCGTCCAGAACGGGCATGACGGAAGAAGACCAGGAATTGCTGCTCAAGGCGCTCTGGCAAGGCACCCAGCACCGGCAGGCAAGAGGCAGAGGTTTGCAGCAGTCGCTATTCCTGATTCATGTGGAATATCATGACCCGCATTATCGGATCGGTTATCTTGAGGATCTGATCCGTTTGTTGCCTGATCGTGAAACATGGATCAAGGCCGACAAGAGGCCCTCTTCTCTGAGCGAGATCACCCTGGATGTATCCGGTCTGATGGAGAGACTGGAGCAGGAAAAAGATCGGATTGCGCGTTGTCGGATCTGGGTGAACCCCTCCTTGACCGTATCAGGTGACACGGACGCTTACCGTCAACCGCTATGGTAAGGTGTGTGCTGTGATGAGGGGCGTCGTCTTCGATGTGAAGGCAGATCTGGCATTCTTCCGCAGACCGGATACGACAAATACGCAATTGACTTACCCGTTCATGACACCAACGGCTATCAAGGGATTGGTTGGCGCGATCCTGGGTATCGAAGATTTTGTGACAGGGGATCGGGTCGGGTTATCTTTGCTGTCGCCGGTTCGCACGGTCGCGCAGCAACTGTCCATGCTTGGCAAGGATACCAGTTCAAGTACATTCAATCGTCCGACCACGATTGAAGTCATCGTGTCTCCGGGTTATCGAATCTATTACGCGGGCAATGACAAGGCCGAGCAGCTGGCCCAATTTCTGAGAGAAGGCAAGGCTGTATGTCACACATATCTCGGAAGCGCGTTTGCGCTGACCAAGCCGGTGTTTGTCCGCGAAGTCGATAAGGTTGAGGTCTTGCAGAGCGATTCCGAAGTCGAGACCGCGACTGTTGTACCCACGCGGTTTGTCAAATCCATCGTTCCCGAATCGGGGAAATATTACAGCCGGGCTGGAGGGTTCATGCATCGTTATCTGGGCGGCCGCGTGTTCGAACGTTCAGTGGATTACATTTACGAACGGTACGGACGATCCATCCGGTTCGTTCCGAAGCGGGACATCGATCCGGATGACGGACTGATCTGTCATTTCGGGGAGGAAGTCGTATGCCTGGTCTGATTCCTTTCAAAGATTGTATTGCAAGGCCGGATGATGGAGACAGGCGATATCCCCTGGCGGATCATTTGCGAGATACATCCCGTTTGCTGGCGGAAGGTTGCACCGATTCGGTTATAAGCATTTTGTTTCGTCTAGCGGGACTCTGTCATGACATTTACAAAGCGCATCCTGATTGGCAGACTTACGTGAACAGTCGGGGCGCCATACAGAAAGGCCCGGCGCATGCGGCTGCCGGCGCCTTTTTGTTCTCTTGGCTGGCTTATCAATGGCTGGAGAACACGGGCAAGTGGAGGGTTTATCGCCTGAGCTGGTTGCGCATGGCAACCGATATTGCCGATCACCATGGCGAATTGGGTTCACTGATGCAGGGCAACCGTCTGGCCTGGATCAAGCAATATGAATGGGAACGTCTTGACCTGGACGGAATCCGTCAATTTCTTAATCAGGAGATGCCGGAACTGCAAGGCGTCCCGTTATTGCCTCCTTCCATTCGAGACTGGATCAACGTCGCAAATGATGCGGTGCAAGACATGCAGTTCGATGATCTTGATCCCGAGGAGACGGGCGGTTCTCCTCTGGAATTGATGCAATTGCTTCAGGATTGGAGATGGACGACCACCCGATTTATTGCGGCGGACCGGTTCAGTATTCAATCCATGCCGCCGGGGTATTGGACAAGCGATGAGATCAATTCGGCTGTGCGTACACTGGAACGATTGCTTGTCGATCAGCAGCATGGCACGATGCAAGAATTGAGGACTCGGCTGCAAGCCGAAGCGTTGACACGATACCAGGATTGCGGATCCCCGGATATGACCACGGTGAGCCTTCCCACCGGATACGGGAAAACATTGCTGGCGCTGCGTCTCGCATTGAACATGGTACTCAACGAAAACCGCAGAAAAGTCATTTATGTTGCCCCTTACCTGTCGCTGTTGGAACAGGCCGCGATGGATGTGCTCCATTGGTACGGCTTTGCCCCGCTTGAGCATCATTCACTGGCGATCCATCAAGACATTCCGGGATCGGACCTTGAAGAATCGGGTCACGGAACAGGTTTTTCAACCAGAATAATGGAATCCTGGTCGCATCCGGTCGTCTGTACCAGTTTTCAGCAGTTCTGCAGAGCGTTGTTTCCAGCCAGAGCTCAACACACTTTGCGCAGGGCATTCCTGGAAGACAGTGTCATCATCATTGACGAACCGCAGATTTTCAGGCCCGAAGGGTGGAATTTGTTCCTGACCGGTTTGGAAGCACTGAAGAAGCGGTATCGTTTGAAAATCATCTTTCTGTCCGCGACCATGCCGCCCATGCGGTATGGTCTTGCTTCCACTCCGGTTGAGCTGTGTCCGAATCCGCCGGCGAATCTGAACCGCTACAGGCTTGAATGTTCGGCTGAACCTTGCGATCAGAAACGATTGGCTGAGTTGCTGGCTGAGCGGCGTGAATTGACGCGAGGAGCAATATTGAATACGGTACGGGATGCACAATTGGTCTATCAGAAGCTCATGGAACTGGATAAGAACGTGACGGGCGATGTGTTGCTGTTGCACGGCGGCATGATTCCGTTGCACAAGAAAGTCCAGATTGCAAAGATGTTGCATCAATTGAAGGATTTATCCCGGCTTACCGTGGTTGCGACGCAAATTATTGAAGCGGGTGTCAACGTCAGCTTTCAGTTTCTGTTTCGGGCGGCCGCGATCCTGCCTTCGATCGTGCAAGCGGCCGGTCGGGTGAACCGTCATGCGGAATCCGATCAGGGCATTGTACTCGTGCGTCCTTTCCTGCGTGACGGTGAGAAGGATACCCGTTCATGGATCTACAAGCAGCCCTATTTGCGTCAAATGACGGATGAACTGTTGTACGCCAAGCCGATTCGGAAAGAATCCGAGCTCAGAATGCTATTGATCGAGTACTTCGAGCGTATGTTCAATCACAATAGCTATCAGGCTTGTCTGCAGCGCATTGAAGACGCGTATGCAGGGAATTGGCCGGCGCTTGGATCATTCGAACCTTTTGAGAATGATGCGTTGCGTCTGCCGTTGTTCATTCCCTGGGAAGCGCCAGAAGCGTTCGGGAGGTTTGTACCGGACCATTACCGGTATTTAATGAGACTGTTCAGTTTGAATAATGCAACTCAGATTTATGATCGATACGAAGATCGGAAGTGGATGAGAAGTCTGTCCTATGAAGAACGCAAGAACTTCATGATTCTGTTCCATTATCATGTCGTAAACATTCCAGGCAGATTGGCGGTGAAACTGGCGGATTCGGGCTCGTACCTGCAACATCGAATACCTTGTCTGTTCGGAGCGTGGGAATATCATGATGAAACCGGAATAGCATCGGTAGACGATATTGAATTGCAGTTCTATTGACGGCGTGCGTTAACAGGGGGGACCAAGGTTGTCTTTGGCGTCGGAGCGGGAACCACTTGGTATTAATGGCACATTGATCTGGTACTACTTTATCTGCAAGCGGGAAGTTTGGCTGATGGCCCGACAATTGAACCCCGATGAGCATGATGAAAATCTCGAGTGGGGAAGGTTCCTGCATGAATGGCGTTATGCCCGAGAGAAGAAAGAGTTGTCCTTTCAGAATGTGAGGCTGGATATCGCGGGTGAGCGGGACGGAAAACTGGTTGTGGCCGAAGTCAAAAAGTCGTCAAAGTACAGAAAAAGTGCCGAGATGCAGCTGCTGTTTTATTTGTGGAAATTGCGGGAAGCCGGGGTGGAAGCGGTTGGCGAGCTCCGTTTCCCCGAGGAGAAGAGGCGGGAAAATATTCAATTGGATGATGTGTCTGTTGAAAAGTTGAAAGCCGTTGTCTCGGATATTCGCAGAATCGTGGCCGCCGTTGTTCCGCCGAAAGCCGAGAAGATCGGATTTTGCAAGAACTGCGCGTACCGCGAATTTTGCTGGGCTTAAGCGAGTGCGGCGAAGTTGCTCTAGAGACAGAAGGGAGGAGGACGATGCGAAAAACCCGGTATTTGCTGAGCAGCGGAGAACTGAAGCGAAAAGACAACACCTTGATGTACGAAACCGCGGAGGGCAAGCAATATATTCCGATCGAAGATACGCAAGAATTGATGCTGTTCGGAGAAGTCAGTCTGAATAAAGCCGTGTTGGAACTATGCACACAAAAAGAAATTATTTTGCATTTCTTCAACTACTACGGATATTATACAGGAAGTTATTACCCCAGGGATCACTACAATTCCGGATACATGATTCTGAAACAAGCGCAGCATTATCTGGATGATACCCTCAGATTGGATTTGGCCAAGAAGTTCGTGAATGGCGCAGGGCGCAATATGTTGCGCGTCTTGAAGTACTATCGAAGCCGGGGAAAACCGATGCAACACGTTATTGAGACGCTTGAATCTCAAATGACTGAAATCAGCGCCAAATCCGATATTCCATCGCTCATGTCGGTTGAAGGTCAGATGCGCGAAGCGTACTACTCGGCATTTGACGTGATTTTGGACAAACCGGACTTTCGCTTTGAACGACGCAGCCGCCGGCCGCCACACAATGAATTGAATACCCTGATCAGCTTCGGGAATTCTCTGTTGTATACCCAGGTATTGAGCGAGATATATCAGACGCATTTGGATCCCCGGATCGGATATCTGCATACAAGCAATTTTCGTAGATTCACGCTGAACCTGGATGTGGCGGAGATCTTCAAGCCCATTTTGGCGGATCGGGCCATCTTCAAAGTCGTTGGTCAGCAAATGATTACAAAGGATCATTTCATGCGGGAAAGCGGGGGCTTGCTTCTGACGGAATCCGGGAAAAAGGTTTTTCTGAAGGAATGGGAAGAAAAAATGCGTACGACGATCAAACATCGCACATTGGGCCGGGAAGTGAGTCACAGACGTCTTATTCGCATGGAATTATACAAGCTACAGAAACACCTGATGGGTGATCAGGAATATGAGCCTTTCGAGGCACTGTGGTAGCGGGTTTCTTAGGAGCTGAGGAGCGGATATCGATGTTTGCGGTTTTGGTCTATGATGTTGGGGAGAAGCGCGTTGCCAGGGCACTCAAAACTTGCCGCAAGTATTTGACATGGGTACAGAATTCGGTATTTGAAGGTGAGATCAGCGAAGTTAATCTGAAGAAGCTGAAAGCCGAATTGAAGCGGGTCATGGATGAGGATGAAGATTCCGTCATCATTTATACCTGGCGAGTTCAACGATACAGCAGCCGGGATATATTGGGTGTTGAAAAAGGCAACATTGATTTGTTTATCTGAACTGTCGTCGACCCCCGGTGGCGCAAAAACCCCCGGGGGTCGACGACAAGTATGGGATTTGGAAAATGCTGATCTATCAAGGGTTGTGTGATATACTGGGTGCGGATGATGTTAAGATGGGCTGAAATGCGCTGAGAAAAGAACTTGATTTCACGAGGATTTTTGGGGTTTTGA
The DNA here is from genome assembly GCF_000227705.2 of Thermobacillus composti KWC4. Classification (GTDB taxonomy): domain Bacteria; phylum Bacillota; class Bacilli; order Paenibacillales; family Paenibacillaceae; genus Thermobacillus; species Thermobacillus xylanilyticus. The sequence continues at coordinate 3,284,994 of NC_019897.1, read as the reverse complement.
TCGTACCTATGAGGAATTGAAACACGGATAGGGAACGAGAGATATTTCTGATGGCTCACGTTTTGATCGTACCTATGAGGAATTGAAACATGTGCGGAGACGCGACCTTTATCACGGACGTGGAGGTTTTGATCGTACCTATGAGGAATTGAAACTACCAACCGAAGATCGGCCGTACACGCAGTACTACATCGTTTTGATCGTACCTATGAGGAATTGAAACTGGCGAAGGCAACCCGGTCGGTTTTGTTCCGACGGAAAGTTTTGATCGTACCTATGAGGAATTGAAACACGGATATGACGGTCACGAAGTATTCGGACAGTATCACGTTTTGATCGTACCTATGAGGAATTGAAACGAAGCGTGGAAGCGGCTAGTGGAGCACAGCCGTAACGTTTTGATCGTACCTATCCCGAAAATAATAGTCGCTAAAAAGCACAAAAAGGCCAACCCACCGTTACATCGCTTCAAATTGGAAAATGATAGGGGATTATGCGGTTTGCTCCCGTTCTTTTACCATAACGTCATATCCTAACATTTCCAACTTCCGTATCGCTTGTCGGGCCATCTGTTCACGCCGGCGTTCTTCGTAATAATGAGGCCCCAGTTCGTTGTAAACCTGTTTTTCCTTTAGCAGATGGTAGACGATGGTCAGGATCCGATGGGCCACCGCCACAGCCGCCCGATTGGCCCCTCGTCTGGCGGCAATGCGATGATATAGACTGGACAGATACGTGTGTTTCGTTCGGACTGCTGCCCGTGCCGCCTCGATGAGAGCGCTCCGAAGCTTCGGATTCCCTTTGGTCGTTCGCCCGGACTTTCGTTTCCCAGCACTTTCGTTGTTCCCTGGAGCCACCCCCGCCCACGAACACAAATGAGCGGCAGACGGAAAGCGGCTCATGTCGGTCCCCGTTTCAGCGACAATTTGTTCCGCCGTCCGCCGGGCCACCCCGGGAATGGTGTCCAGCCGCTCCAGGTCTTCCTCAAAAGGGAGCATCCGCCTCTTGATCTCCTCGTCCAACTGTTGAATCAGCGCGTCCAGTTCATCGACGTGCCGCAGTTGGGTTTGGAGCATCAACCGTTGGTGCGGGCCGATCAGTCCTTTGAGCGCGCGCTGGAGATCCGCTTTCTTGTTCTTCAGACGCCGAAGTGCCAACTCCGGACAGGATTCCGGGATCAACGTTACCGGCTATCAGCGCTTCGATCATCGCACGCGCCGATTTGCCCAGAATATCGCTGGCTACCGACGACAGTTTGATGTTGGCGCCTTCCAGCACTTTCTGAATCCGGTTGACTTCTCGTGCCCGCTCCTCGATCAGACTACGGCGGTATCGGATCAACTCGCGAAGCTCCCGTTGATCACGCGGCGGAATGAAGCTGCCTCGGAGCAATCCAAGCCGGAGCAACGAAGCGATCCACTCGGCATCCTTCACATCGGTTTTTCGTCCGGGAACATGCTTGATATGTTGCGCATTGACGACCAAGGTTTGAATCTCTTCCGTCTCCAACAGGTTATAGACGGGTTTCCAGTAGGAACCGGTGCTTTCCATGGCGGCGTGGGTGCAACCTTTGCTCTTGATCCAGTCCACCATCTGCAACAGATCGTCGGTCATGGTCGAGAATGTGCGGATTTCTTTCTCGTCCGGCGTGATAATGCAGGCCACGACCGTCTTTTTGTGGACATCCAGTCCACAGACATGGCTGTAGACGACATCCATGATGGACAATCTCCTTGCGGCTTTGTCGATTGAGGGCTGGTGCAACGACCACACATGGGCCATTCTATCCCGCGTGCTTCCCGAGGGAGCGACAATCTGTGGTGCACCTGGTCGTTGGGGTCCGTCTAAGAGTCGGGCTCGCAGCACCAAGAAACAACGACCTCCCTCCACCAGCCGCAGGAATATTGTACCGCATTCGTCCATTTTCATCATCTGCTGGTGCCGCATTAGCGGCATGGGGGTCTATGAGGAATTGAAACAATGCTTCGCAGGATCAGGAACTGAATATACGATACAGGTTTTGATCGTACCTATGAGGAATTGAAACCGTGATGCACCTCGTAAAAGCTCGGCGCGATCAGGTCGTTTTGATCGTACCTATGAGGAATTGAAACTCGTCCGAATGTCGTCCAGATGTCGTCATTCATACCGTTTTGATCGTACCTATGAGGAATTGAAACCACTCAAGAAAGCTGTAAATAAAGTGCTGAATGAACAATGTTTTGATCGTACCTATGAGGAATTGAAACTAGCATGGCACGCAGGAAACAACGGCCCCGGCAAAAGTTTTGATCGTACCTATGAGGAATTGAAACCAGGAAAGGAAGCCTCTATCGCTGGCGCCGTAAATAACGTTTTGATCGTACCTATGAGGAATTGAAACAATGCCGACGACGCTCATCACCTGATGTTCGTCGTGGACTGTTTTGATCGTACCTATGAGGAATTGAAACACCAGTACACGATGGTGATCCGCGAAGACATCAGCATCGAGTTTTGATCGTACCTATGAGGAATTGAAACGCCGCCGAGATCACGCTGGCCGTGAAGGAATATACCGTTTTGATCGTACCTATGAGGAATTGAAACTCGCACGGGCGACGAGTACGACGGTGACCGCGTGGGTTTTGATCGTACCTATGAGGAATTGAAACATGGGTCGAGTTTCAGGAGTTTCTCGACCTGCTTGAGTTTTGATCGTACCTATGAGGAATTGAAACTAATGCTGTATAATGAAATCAGAAAGAACGAAGGAGTTTTGATCGTACCTATGAGGAATTGAAACAATACCCACATTGCGGATTCCTGATCCCATTCGACTGTTTTGATCGTACCTATGAGGAATTGAAACCATCATCGGCGTCCAGATCGTCGGATGGGAGGCGAGCGTTTTGATCGTACCTATGAGGAATTGAAACTCGCCCTGAATCTGCCCCATCAGGGCGAAATGCTTCGTTTTGATCGTACCTATGAGGAATTGAAACAATGCCGACGACGCTCATCACCTGATGTTCGTCGTGTTTTGATCGTACCTATGAGGAATTGAAACAGGATACGCCGCAGAATCCGGCACCGAAGCCGCCGTGTTTTGATCGTACCTATGAGGAATTGAAACGCGCGGCGGATCGGGCTCTCCATGGTGGAGCTCGACATGGTTTTGATCGTACCTATGAGGAATTGAAACTAATTCAGGAACAGCACGATGTCTGCCCATTCCTTTGTTTTGATCGTACCTATCCCGAAAATAATAGTCGCTAAAAAGCACAAAAAGGCCAACCCACCGTTACATCGCTTCAAATTGGAAAATGATAGGGGATTATGCGGTTTGCTCCCGTTCTTTTACCATAACGTCATATCCTAACATTTCCAACTTCCGTATCGCTTGTCGGGCCATCTGTTCACGCCGGCGTTCTTCGTAATAATGAGGCCCCAGTTCGTTGTAAACCTGGTTTTCCTTTAGCAGATGGTAGACGATGGTCAGGATCCGATGGGCCACCGCCACAGCCGCCCGATTGGCCCCTCGTCTGGCGGCAATGCGATGATATAGACTGGACAGATACGTGTGTTTCGTTCGGACTGCTGCCCGTGCCGCCTCGATGAGAGCGCTCCGAAGCCTCGGATTCCCTTTGGTCGTTCGCCCGGACTTTCGTTTCCCAGCACTTTCGTTGTTCCCTGGAGCCACCCCCGCCCACGAACACAAATGAGCGGCAGACGGAAAGCGGCTCATGTCGGTCCCCGTTTCAGCGACAATTTGTTCCGCCGTCCGCCGGGCCACCCCGGGAATGGTGTCCAGCCGCTCCAGGTCTTCCTCAAAAGGGAGCATCCGCCTCTTGATCTCCTCGTCCAACTGTTGAATCAGCGCGTCCAGTTCATCGACGTGCCGCAGTTGGGTTTGGAGCATCAACCGTTGGTGCGGGCCGATCAGTCCTTTGAGCGCGCGCTGGAGATCCGCTTTCTTGTTCTTCAGACGCCGAAGTGCCAACTCCGACAAGGATTCCGGATCAACGTTACCGGCTATCAGCGCTTCGATCATCGCACGCGCCGATTTGCCCAGAATATCGCTGGCTACCGACGACAGTTTGATGTTGGCGCCTTCCAGCACTTTCTGAATCCGGTTGACTTCTCGTGCCCGCTCCTCGATCAGACTACGGCGGTATCGGATCAACTCGCGAAGCTCCCGTTGATCACGCGGCGGAATGAAGCTGCCTCGGAGCAATCCAAGCCGGAGCAACGAAGCGATCCACTCGGCATCCTTCACATCGGTTTTTCGTCCGGGAACATGCTTGATATGTTGCGCATTGACGACCAAGGTTTGAATCTCTTCCGTCTCCAACAGGTTATAGACGGGTTTCCAGTAGGAACCGGTGCTTTCCATGGCGGCGTGGGTGCAACCTTTGCTCTTGATCCAGTCCACCATCTGCAACAGATCGTCGGTCATGGTCGAGAATGTGCGGATTTCTTTCTCGTCCGGCGTGATAATGCAGGCCACGACCGTCTTTTTGTGGACATCCAGTCCACAGACATGGCTGTAGACGACATCCATGATGGACAATCTCCTTGCGGCTTTGTCGATTGAGGGCTGGTGCAACGACCACACATGGGCCATTCTATCCCGCGTGCTTCCCGAGGGAGCGACAATCTGTGGTGCACCTGGTCGTTGGGGTCCGTCTAAGAGTCGGGCTCGCAGCACCAAGAAACAACGACCTCCCTCCACCAGCCGCAGGAATATTGTACCGCATTCGTCCATTTTCATCATCTGCTGGTGCCGCATTAGCGGCATGGGGGTCTATGAGGAATTGAAACACTTCCACCGCCGAGAACATGACATAGATCGTCCCGGTTTTGATCGTACCTATGAGGAATTGAAACTGATTTCCGCGCCGGGAAATGGGATGTAAAGGGCGGGTTTTGATCGTACCTATGAGGAATTGAAACCCGCTCTCAAGCTGAACGCTGCGGCGAGCCCGCGGGGTTTTGATCGTACCTATGAGGAATTGAAACCGTAAACAGTCCGTCAGGCCGCCAAGAGGTGCAGGAGTTTTGATCGTACCTATGAGGAATTGAAACACGGGTGACCGAGCAAATGAAGTTTGTGAAGGTTCGGTTTTGATCGTACCTATGAGGAATTGAAACTCGATTCTCTCGTCGATTCCGGGTTCGTTGATCGGGGTTTTGATCGTACCTATGAGGAATTGAAACACCGGCCTCGTGATGCCATGGGCCACTTTGTGAAGGTTTTGATCGTACCTATGAGGAATTGAAACTTGGCCTTCGTGCTGTCGCGCTGGAAGAATCGCGTGTTTTGATCGTACCTATGAGGAATTGAAACTCCAACAGGATTGAGCCGAGCACCGACACCTCTGCCTCGTTTTGATCGTACCTATGAGGAATTGAAACTTGAAAGTCTGGCAGACGACGGAGAACACTTACTAGTTTTGATCGTACCTATGAGGAATTGAAACGTGTTTCAGCGCTCGTATTTCGGCACGATGGCTGTTACGTTTTGATCGTACCTATGAGGAATTGAAACTACTGCTGTTCAAACTGTTTATACTGCTCAATCTCCGTTTTGATCGTACCTATGAGGAATTGAAACCCGCCCTCAAGGTGGAACCGCTGCCTGCGCACGGGTGTTTTGATCGTACCTATGAGGAATTGAAACCGCCACCACATCACCTGTGTGGGTAATTTGCCGTGAACAGTTTTGATCGTACCTATGAGGAATTGAAACACAAACCACGGCGGCGCCGGCACGCGTTCCGTTTGCGTTTTGATCGTACCTATGAGGAATTGAAACCGGTGTCGACGTGGGCGCCGTTGTCGGCGCGCTGATGGTTTTGATCGTACCTATCCCGAAAATAATAGTCGCTAAAAAGCACAAAAAGGCCAACCCACCGTTACATCGCTTCAAATTGGAAAATGATAGGGGATTATGCGGTTTGCTCCCGTTCTTTTACCATAACGTCATATCCTAACATTTCCAACTTCCGTATCGCTTGTCGGGCCATCTGTTCACGCCGGCGTTCTTCGTAATAATGAGGCCCCAGTTCGTTGTAAACCTGTTTTTCCTTTAGCAGATGGTAGACGATGGTCAGGATCCGATGGGCCACCGCCACAGCCGCCCGATTGGCCCCTCGTCTGGCGGCAATGCGATGATATAGACTGGACAGATACGTGTGTTTCGTTCGGACTGCTGCCCGTGCCGCCTCGATGAGAGCGCTCCGAAGCTTCGGATTCCCTTTGGTCGTTCGCCCGGACTTTCGTTTCCCAGCACTTTCGTTGTTCCCTGGAGCCACCCCCGCCCACGAACACAAATGAGCGGCAGACGGAAAGCGGCTCATGTCGGTCCCCGTTTCAGCGACAATTTGTTCCGCCGTCCGCCGGGCCACCCCGGGAATGGTGTCCAGCCGCTCCAGGTCTTCCTCAAAAGGGAGCATCCGCCTCTTGATCTCCTCGTCCAACTGTTGAATCAGCGCGTCCAGTTCATCGACGTGCCGCAGTTGGGTTTGGAGCATCAACCGTTGGTGCGGGCCGATCAGTCCTTTGAGCGCGCGCTGGAGATCCGCTTTCTTGTTCTTCAGACGCCGAAGTGCCAACTCCGACAAGGATTCCGGATCAACGTTACCGGCTATCAGCGCTTCGATCATCGCACGCGCCGATTTGCCCAGAATATCGCTGGCTACCGACGACAGTTTGATGTTGGCGCCTTCCAGCACTTTCTGAATCCGGTTGACTTCTCGTGCCCGCTCCTCGATCAGACTACGGCGGTATCGGATCAACTCGCGAAGCTCCCGTTGATCACGCGGCGGAATGAAGCTGCCTCGGAGCAATCCAAGCCGGAGCAACGAAGCGATCCACTCGGCATCCTTCACATCGGTTTTTCGTCCGGGAACATGCTTGATATGTTGCGCATTGACGACCAAGGTTTGAATCTCTTCCGTCTCCAACAGGTTATAGACGGGTTTCCAGTAGGAACCGGTGCTTTCCATGGCGGCGTGGGTGCAACCTTTGCTCTTGATCCAGTCCACCATCTGCAACAGATCGTCGGTCATGGTCGAGAATGTGCGGATTTCTTTCTCGTCCGGCGTGATAATGCAGGCCACGACCGTCTTTTTGTGGACATCCAGTCCACAGACATGGCTGTAGACGACATCCATGATGGACAATCTCCTTGCGGCTTTGTCGATTGAGGGCTGGTGCAACGACCACACATGGGCCATTCTATCCCGCGTGCTTCCCGAGGGAGCGACAATCTGTGGTGCACCTGGTCGTTGGGGTCCGTCTAAGAGTCGGGCTCGCAGCACCAAGAAACAACGACCTCCCTCCACCAGCCGCAGGAATATTGTACCGCATTCGTCCATTTTCATCATCTGCTGGTGCCGCATTAGCGGCATGGGGGTCTATGAGGAATTGAAACAAAGTCGGCTGGCGCGCCTCGAGGCGCTGCAGGAGTGTTTTGATCGTACCTATGAGGAATTGAAACAAATCAGCTTCTTCTGGACTTTCGGACTCATTATAAAGTTTTGATCGTACCTATGAGGAATTGAAACTCGAACATCGACTGAGCGGCCCGGTGCTCAGCGAGCGCGTTTTGATCGTACCTATGAGGAATTGAAACGGGTTATTGTCCCGCAGTTGGCAATGTCGGCTGGAACAGTTTTGATCGTACCTATGAGGAATTGAAACGTAAATGTATTATTCTACACGAATCCAAAAATATGCGTTTTGATCGTACCTATGAGGAATTGAAACATGATCCCGACCAGCTTGGACGAATACGCCGGGTCGGGTTTTGATCGTACCTATGAGGAATTGAAACGCTGGAATGTCTTCTCGGCCGCCGCGCTCTGCTCGGTTTTGATCGTACCTATGAGGAATTGAAACCGTTGGCTCTCGTATTGAAGCTCATCCACTTCCGACTGTGTTTTGATCGTACCTATGAGGAATTGAAACCTCGACGTCCTTCATCGTCTCATCGGCCATCGGGACAACGTTTTGATCGTACCTATGAGGAATTGAAACCCATTTCGCCCCCATCGAGGGCGGGAACTCGATTTCGAGTTTTGATCGTACCTATGAGGAATTGAAACATTAACTGATGGAAATAAACCGCGATTCCGGCGGCCAGAGTTTTGATCGTACCTATGAGGAATTGAAACGAGCGACGGAGGCGCGGGGGGACGCTGTGACCATTGTTTTGATCGTACCTATGAGGAATTGAAACTTCGGATATAGTGTTTGTACATGCTTCATCACCTCGTTTTGATCGTACCTATGAGGAATTGAAACACGACTATCGTCGGGAAAGTTCCGCCGTCCGGTTCGGTTTTGATCGTACCTATGAGGAATTGAAACTCTGGTACGAAGAGGCGGACGAGTTCGGCATTGAGGAGTTTTGATCGTACCTATGAGGAATTGAAACCGAGCCGGGCGTACCAACGTTCCGTCTTCTCGCGGAGTTTTGATCGTACCTATGAGGAATTGAAACTTTTCTGTCTTGATGGCATCGGCCAGCGACCGGTTCGAGTTTTGATCGTACCTATGAGGAATTGAAACTTCCCTTACCGGCCCCAGGTAATCTTCCTTGAGAACCGTTTTGATCGTACCTATGAGGAATTGAAACTGTAGTTTCGTCCTTCTGGGCCGTGAGATTCTATAGGTTTTGATCGTACCTATGAGGAATTGAAACTGGGAAGCATTTGGCATCTGCCCTCGATGCGGGCAGGTTTTGATCGTACCTATGAGGAATTGAAACACATAGTTACGGGCTCAGGGTCATCAGCCCATTTCTTTGTTTTGATCGTACCTATGAGGAATTGAAACTCAAATCAAGAAAAGCAAAATTCGCTGGAAGCTACGTTTTGATCGTACCTATGAGGAATTGAAACTCCCGATACCGATGCCGATTTTTCCGATTTGAACTCCGTTTTGATCGTACCTATGAGGAATTGAAACATGAAACGCTATATCAAGGAGGGATGCGCCAATGCAAAGTTTTGATCGTACCTATGAGGAATTGAAACCTTTCCCTCCTTCCGCGCAATCGTCGCAAACCTTCGTTTTGATCGTACCTATGAGGAATTGAAACTCGATGATCAAATCTACGATCCCGGTGAACTCAGGAGTTTTGATCGTACCTATGAGGAATTGAAACTCACCAGACAACAAACGTCGACGAGCTGCTATACGGCGGGTTTTGATCGTACCTATGAGGAATTGAAACCCGCGCTGGTTGCGTCCTTTGAAACAATTCAAATGGAGTTTTGATCGTACCTATGAGGAATTGAAACTCCGGACGAGCCGACATTCGCGGGAATGCTGCCTTTCGTTTTGATCGTACCTATGAGGAATTGAAACACGTCAGCGAATGCCGAAGTGATCGCGCCGACCGTGTTTTGATCGTACCTATGAGGAATTGAAACGGGATCGACTTGGTACAGTTTGAAATGCCCGTCTAGTTTTGATCGTACCTATGAGGAATTGAAACCCAGCCCATATGGCCAGACTGACCGACAGTCTCACAGTTTTGATCGTACCTATGAGGAATTGAAACCTGCGTCTGTGCATCGGATTGCGGCGCCGGCTGCTCGTTTTGATCGTACCTATGAGGAATTGAAACATTCGTCCGCGATATTGACGCATGGTTTAGGCTCCGTTTTGATCGTACCTATCCCGAAAATAATAGTCGCTAAAAAGCACAAAAAGGCCAACCCACCGTTACATCGCTTCAAATTGGAAAATGATAGGGGATTATGCGGTTTGCTCCCGTTCTTTTACCATAACGTCATATCCTAACATTTCCAACTTCCGTATCGCTTGTCGGGCCATCTGTTCACGCCGGCGTTCTTCGTAATAATGAGGCCCCAGTTCGTTGTAAACCTGTTTTTCCTTTAGCAGATGGTAGACGATGGTCAGGATCCGATGGGCCACCGCCACAGCCGCCCGATTGGCCCCTCGTCTGGCGGCAATGCGATGATATAGACTGGACAGATACGTGTGTTTCGTTCGGACTGCTGCCCGTGCCGCCTCGATGAGAGCGCTCCGAAGCTTCGGATTCCCTTTGGTCGTTCGCCCGGACTTTCGTTTCCCAGCACTTTCGTTGTTCCCTGGAGCCACCCCCGCCCACGAACACAAATGAGCGGCAGACGGAAAGCGGCTCATGTCGGTCCCCGTTTCAGCGACAATTTGTTCCGCCGTCCGCCGGGCCACCCCGGGAATGGTGTCCAGCCGCTCCAGGTCTTCCTCAAAAGGGAGCATCCGCCTCTTGATCTCCTCGTCCAACTGTTGAATCAGCGCGTCCAGTTCATCGACGTGCCGCAGTTGGGTTTGGAGCATCAACCGTTGGTGCGGGCCGATCAGTCCTTTGAGCGCGCGCTGGAGATCCGCTTTCTTGTTCTTCAGACGCCGAAGTGCCAACTCCGACAAGGATTCCGGATCAACGTTACCGGCTATCAGCGCTTCGATCATCGCACGCGCCGATTTGCCCAGAATATCGCTGGCTACCGACGACAGTTTGATGTTGGCGCCTTCCAGCACTTTCTGAATCCGGTTGACTTCTCGTGCCCGCTCCTCGATCAGACTACGGCGGTATCGGATCAACTCGCGAAGCTCCCGTTGATCACGCGGCGGAATGAAGCTGCCTCGGAGCAATCCAAGCCGGAGCAACGAAGCGATCCACTCGGCATCCTTCACATCGGTTTTTCGTCCGGGAACATGCTTGATATGTTGCGCATTGACGACCAAGGTTTGAATCTCTTCCGTCTCCAACAGGTTATAGACGGGTTTCCAGTAGGAACCGGTGCTTTCCATGGCGGCGTGGGTGCAACCTTTGCTCTTGATCCAGTCCACCATCTGCAACAGATCGTCGGTCATGGTCGAGAATGTGCGGATTTCTTTCTCGTCCGGCGTGATAATGCAGGCCACGACCGTCTTTTTGTGGACATCCAGTCCACAGACATGGCTGTAGACGACATCCATGATGGACAATCTCCTTGCGGCTTTGTCGATTGAGGGCTGGTGCAACGACCACACATGGGCCATTCTATCCCGCGTGCTTCCCGAGGGAGCGACAATCTGTGGTGCACCTGGTCGTTGGGGTCCGTCTAAGAGTCGGGCTCGCAGCACCAAGAAACAACGACCTCCCTCCACCAGCCGCAGGAATATTGTACCGCATTCGTCCATTTTCATCATCTGCTGGTGCCGCATTAGCGGCATGGGGGTCTATGAGGAATTGAAACCCGGTATATTCCGGCGTCCTTGAACCCGAGCACTATAGTTTTGATCGTACCTATGAGGAATTGAAACAGTTGTTCACGAACGGGACCGATGTAGTCCTCTTTCAGTTTTGATCGTACCTATGAGGAATTGAAACCTCGACGAATTGCTGATCGACCAGAGTGACGAGCACAAGGTTTTGATCGTACCTATGAGGAATTGAAACACGGTTCGAAAAACCATGATTGTATTCCGTCTTCCTCTCGTTTTGATCGTACCTATGAGGAATTGAAACCTCGAATCCACGAGTGATCGGGTACTGATCTTTTACAACTGTTTTGATCGTACCTATGAGGAATTGAAACTATTTAGTCAATGATTTCAACAAATCGGCTGTTTCCGATGGTTTTGATCGTACCTATGAGGAATTGAAACTCGCACTCGGGAACAACTTCGCCACGACTGAGGCCGAAGTTTTGATCGTACCTATGAGGAATTGAAACGATGCAAGGTTAGAGACAATAACCTTTTTACCTTCCAGTTTTGATCGTACCTATGAGGAATTGAAACAGCTCGAAAAGCTCGAGCAGCAGCTGCGCGATATGGTTTTGATCGTACCTATGAGGAATTGAAACATTGTCGTGGCCGGAATGTCGTCGCCCAGGTTGACCGTTTTGATCGTACCTATGAGGAATTGAAACTCCTCGATCAATTTCAGCCGCGCTTTCGGCCACTTCGCGTTTTGATCGTACCTATGAGGAATTGAAACCCTTTCCGCAGAACCCGCGCCTGCGGGAACCGTCGGCGTTTTGATCGTACCTATGAGGAATTGAAACTCGTCAGCTGCCAGCCACGGTTCATATGTCCGGTGCGGTTTTGATCGTACCTATGAGGAATTGAAACCAGTACCTAGCGAAACGGGGTTCCATATGAACTACACCCGTTTTGATCGTACCTATGAGGAATTGAAACTGCGTTGCCCGCCACCATAAGCCTCCCGCATAAAGGGTTTTGATCGTACCTATGAGGAATTGAAACTCAGTCATTTCCCCATCACCGCCAGTAGAGCCGCTTGTTTTGATCGTACCTATGAGGAATTGAAACTTCCGCTCGTCAACGCCGTTATCGCCTTCGGGATCGTCGTTTTGATCGTACCTATGAGGAATTGAAACACCCAACGATCATATGGCACTTTATCAACCCGTACCCGTTTTGATCGTACCTATGAGGAATTGAAATGGAAAACTCGTCCCCCGCTGCCACACATCGAAGTTGCCGTTTTGATCGTACCTATGAGGAATTGAAACGTCGTAAGTCCGAGGGGCGCGACATGCCGAAGTGTGAAGTTTTGATCGTACCTATGAGGAATTGAAACTGTTTTCAATCTGACGTACAGCACGGATTCGTTCGGCGTTTTGTCACCACCGGACTATAATTGATGCTAGACTGAATAGTGGACACCGAGAATCGAGAATGCGACAATAAATTCAGCAAAATCGAGGTGTCCGAAGATGAGTCAAAAGTATGACAAAGACTTCAAAATCCAAACCGTGAGGATGATCCAGGAACAGGGAAAACCGGTGGCGCAAGTCGCTCGGGAACTGGGTGTATCCGACAATACCTTGTACCGTTGGATCAGCGAATTCAAACAGGATCCGGTCAACGCTTTTCGCGGCAGCGGCAATCTGAAAATGGAGGAAAAGACCTTCCTCGACATGCAGAAACGAATTCGCCAACTTGAGATGGAGAATGAGATTCTAAAAAAAGCGATGCACATCTTCGCAAAAGACCGGAACTGATCTTTTCGTTTATTCACAAGCACCGCTCCAAGTATCCGGTGTCGGAGATGTGCAGGATTTTGAATGGTGTATCCCGGAGCGGTTATTATCAATGGACCCGGCGCAAGGAAAGTGAACGGAAAAAACGCCGCGAACGGTTAAAACAGCAAATTAGCCGCATCTTCCTGGAATCGCGCCGTCTGTATGGCAGTCCGAAGATCGCTCAAGTCTTGCGCCAGCAAGGGATGCGGGTGTCCGAGAAAACCGTCGCCCGCATCATGCAGGAGTTGGGGCTTAAGTCGCGCACCGTCCGAAAATACAAGGCGACGACGAACTCGAGGCACAACCTGCCAGTGCATGACAATGTGCTGAATCAGCAGTTCACAGCGCAAGCTCCCAACCAAGTCTGGATGGCGGACATCACGTACGTTCCGACAGACGAAGGATGGCTCTATGTCGCGAGCGTCATGGACTTGTACACGCGCAAAATCGTAGGCTGGCACGCTGATGAGCGGATGACCAAGGAACTGGTCTTGCAAGCTCTGGACCAGGCTTACAGCCGTCAGCGGCCCAAAGGTAAGGTTCTTCATCATTCCGATCGGGGCAGCCAATACGCTTCCCATGAGTACCAACAACGGCTCCTAAAATACGGGATGAAGGGCAGCATGAGCCGCAAGGGCAACTGCTACGACAACGCCTGCATCGAATCGTTCCACAGCATACTCAAAAAGGAACTCGTTTATCTGGAAAAGTTCAAGACCCACAAGGAAGCGCAAAGCAAGATTTTTGAATATATCGAGTTTTTCTACAATCGCAAACGAGTCCATTCGGCGATCGGGTATCTCACACCCATTCAATGCGAACAAATGTACGATTATGTTGCGTAATTTTCTCGATTCCATGTGTCCAATCTATTGACAGAGGCCCATGTTCTGATAGTACCTATAAGGAATTGAATCTCATCTGGGCGAAGTATCACTATGACATCGCCCGTATCGGTTCTGATAGTACCTATAAGGAATTGAAACCATACCCGACGTGCTCGCTGGCTTCGAAGAGCATCTGAAGTTCTGATAGTACCTATAAGGAATTGAAACAATAAACAAAGTGTGCGCGAAAATTCACCAGAATGCCGGTTTTGATAGTACCTATAAGGAATTGAAACTAGGATGTCGCCGTAAAGCCCCTAGCTTTAGCTTGTCCAAGTTCTGATAGTACCTTTAAGGCTTTGAAATTTGCGGATTATGTCGAATGAAGGAATGCACCTATATGAGTTCTGATAGTACCTACGGTAATTGAAACTCCAGCTACCGCTCTTTGAAAGCTGATCAAACGCCCGAATTTGATCGTAACCTGTCATCCTCATCGAATACTGCGCTTCCTCGTCTGTCAACACATCCCATCCTATTTCCCGCCTGATTAGCTTCAAATCTCGACAATCCTTTTATTTCTTCAGAAGGAATTTGATGTGTAATTGTTGAAGTAAGCAGGACTTAGGAATTATCTGATTTGTCTTGGTAGTCTGTACAACAACAATAATCAACTCATGACGGAAGAAATGGAACGAAGATACTCCTGAGATCACTAAAAAATTGCTGGGTAAAATACATGAGATTCCCCAGTACTGACAGAGAGAAAGGAGAAAGTTCAATGAAAGTACTCATCATGACCGTGGGAGGAGATGACACTCCGCTGGTACTGTCCATCAAGGAATTAAAGCCGGATTATATCCACTTCATCTGTTCTTCCGGTCAAAATTCGAGCAGAGTGATGGTTATAGGAGATGGTAAGGTCTGCGGTAAGGAGAAGGATAGACCTAATATCTTGATTCAAGCCGGCTTCCCTAAAGACCAGACCACCATCGTGGAAGTGGACCCGGATGACCCCGCCGAAGTCTATGAATTGGCCAAAGAGATTATTGCCGGTTATAAAGGGCATCAAGTATACACCGACTACACCGGAGGAACCAAGTCCATGGCATCCGGTTTGCTTGTGGCTGCGTTGGAATATGATTACTGCCAACCTATTTTAATGAAAGGTCCCAGAGCTGATTTGAACAAAGTCACTGGAGACCGGAGCCGGGTGTTCATGATCAACCGTCATAGCATCATCTTCAGCCGATTCAAGAAAACATTTGAAGACGTGCTGAACCGGCAGGACTATGGAGGGGCCAGAGATATTGTCCGCACTATCAGCAAAATTGGGGCAGACAAGAATGACGAGGAATTCCTGGATCGGGCTAATGTTGTTATGAACGCTTTCGATCTGTGGGATCGGTTTGAATACGGCCGTGCGTGGGAGGATCTGGATTATTTCTCTCGAAGCTACAGACCGAATCAGCAGATAATTCAATGCAAAATCATGGCTGGTCGCCTAGCCGGTATTGTCGAGTGGCTAAAAATAGGAAGTGAAGCGGCGAAACAGCCGAGCAAAACTGAATCCACACCGAACATTCCGCATACCGTGAGTGCCCCCTGGAGGGAAGCGCCGTTGCCGGTATACGACCTAATTCGGAATGCCGAGCGCAGGGCCAGAATGGAACAGTACGACGACGCCGTGGCCCGGTTGTATCGGGCTACCGAATTGTATGCGCAGTTCGCCCTCCGAAGACGGGATATTTCCACTTCGAACATCACGGAAGAAACGCTCACTCAATTGTCAGAAGAACGACGGGAGCGGCTGGAGTTGAAGCGGGATGCCGAAGGCAGACTTGCGATCGGTCTGTTTGAGAGTTATGAACTGCTGAGCGGATTGAATGAGCCGATTGGCCAAGTCTGGGAAGCACACAAAGCGCGAATCAAAGACGCGATCAAATACCGCAATTTGAGTTGGCTTGCTCATGGATTCGAGCCTGTCACCAGACAGTATTACGAGACTTTCCACGAAGTTCTGACGGAATTCATCAACCAATGTGACGAAGCCGATCCGCATTTCCGCAAAAACAAGGTCAATCTGAACAATTACCCGGATTTGCCGAATACCGTCTGTTTTATGGATTGAACCGTTCAGGAGGGGCTTGATTTGAGCAAGAGATGGTTGGTCATGTACGAAGTCTCCCAGAAGCAGCGGTATATTTTCCGTTCGAACCGGCTGCGGGAAAACATCGGAGCTTCCACGATCATTCGCTGGCTGACGGATGAACCGGAGCGTTTATTTAAAGATTGGGACGTGCCGATGCCGTTTCCGCTGCATCGATCCGTCGGCGGGGGCAATGCCCTGTATGTGTTCGGGTCGGCTGAAGATGCGGAAACTTTCGCGAACGAGCTTTCCCTCGGCGTGTTAAAGCACCTTCCTGGGCTGGAGCTATTCCTCGTAATGGATGTCATGGAATGGGAAACGGACAAGCTTTTCGCCGAAAACGCAACATCCGATGGTCGGACGAACGTGCTGGGCGACATGCGGAACAAGCTGGCGGCCAAGAAAAACCGCAGAGTGCATGCCGTTCGTCAATACACCTGGGGCATCCATCGGCTGTGCCCGGACAGCGGCATGCCCGCCAACGAGTATGCGGAGTTGCCGGGTTCGTCCGAGAAGGTCGCCAAGTCGAAGGAACTGAACGTTAAAGACAGGTATGGCCACAGAACGCTGGATGATTTTGATGAACGTTTCCTTGAAGGGCTGGATGTTGCACAGGCCAATGGACAGAGATTGAAATTCATGGATCAGGACTACTTGGAACATGTGCTGGGTGGAGAACGTTCGGCGAAAAACTATGTGGCCATTGTGCATCTTGACGGGAACGCCATGGGGACGAAGGTGAGCGCGTTCCTGCGGATTCCTTTTTCCAACAACGACGATTATTTGAATCAGTATGCAAAGTTCACGGCGGACATCGATAAAGCGTATACGACTGCGATGCGAAAAATGATCGAGCATGTCATGCGCGAATACGACTGTTGGGCGAGTAAAATCTACGGCGACGACGAACAGAAGCAACACGAATACTCGAACATAGTTCCCTTGCGGCCTGTCGTGGCTTCCGGTGACGATGTCTGCTTCATCGCCGTCGGACAATTGGGAATCGAGCTGGCTCGCGTCTTCATCCAGTATTTGCAGCAAGAGTCCATGGAAATTGATGGCTCTCCCTTCCGGTTTGACGCCTGCGCCGGCGTGGCCATTGTCCGCCGCAAATTTCCCTTCTGGCTGGCTTACGAATTGGCGGAACGGTTGTGCGGCAACGCGAAGAAACGCCTGAAGCAGGAATCGGATCAGTGGAAGACGGTCGATTCCGGCGACAGCGGACAGCCGTTTGAAGCTTCGCTTATCGACTGGGAAGTTGCGGCTTCCGGCGATGTGGATTTGAACGTGGAGCAGCGCCGTGAGAACGTTTATCGGACGAAAGAAGGCTGTCTGCTAAACCGTCCTTATTATCTGTTCCGTGATGAATCAGACAGCAGGTATATCCATCCCTCAAATTACATGAAGGGATTTCTCCATGCATTCGATGCGATTCGGTACTCCGGCATGGCACGCAGCAAATGGAAAGCGCTGCGCTCGGTGTATCATCAGGGCAGGATGGCGGTGGAACAGTGGGTGGTGCAGAACCAGTTTGAGACGGGACTGCGTCTCTATGTGACGTTGCCAGAGCGTCAAGGTGAAGTTTCGGCTTATTTCTACGACGCCATCGACGTCATGGACCACATGATTCGGCTGGGTGAGGTGAAGGCGCAATGAGCCTGAAGGCGATCATTGAGATCGAGTTGTTGTCGGAGACGGTGTTCGGCGGAGACGGCTCCGTTCTCGGGACCGCCGACATCGAGATTCAGACGGATGAGCACGGGCTGCCTTACCTTGCTGGACGGACGCTGAAGGGGTTGATCCGGGAGCAAGCGGAATGGTACAACAGCTTTCTGCCGCAGGAGGAACGGCTAGATCGGGAAATTTTGCGGCTGTTTGGGAAGCCGTGGGAGGACAACCACGAAGGCCTGAGGTTTGGCCATGCCAAGCTTTGCGACGCCATTTACGAGTTTGTAAATAAGAACCATATTGATGCCGGGGAAGTTCTGAACGCCGTCACCAACGTGCGTTCGATGACCAGCATCGACGAATCGGGAAAGGCGGCCAAGGGAACGTTGCGACAAGCACGGTTGATGAAACCCGGGTTCAAGCTCTATGCGCCGGTGTTCGCGAACACGGAGTTTTCGGAACAAGAAGGACAGCTTCTCGAGAAAGCGGTGAAGCTCGTCCGGCATGTCGGATTGATGCGCAACCGGGGCAAAGGTGAAGTCCGGTGCCAATTGAAATGGATAGCTGATCAAACCGTCATCCAGGAACCGGTTGGCGAGGGACCGTATTACGAGCTGACGATTTATGCCCATGAGCCGCTCAAAATCAGCCAAGTGCTGGGGACGAGCGACTCTTCACACGCGCTGGGATGCATTCCCGGTTACGTGCTGCGCGGCGCTCTGGTGAGGGCTTACCTGCAATCAACGGGAAAAAGGCCGGAAGAGCTCGAGACGGAAGAGGTTTTCGATCCCCGCAAGGTGCAGTTCTGGAACGGCTATCTGGCGCTGGACGGAAAGCGCGGACTGCCCTTCGCGCAGCATTTGTTCGAGAAGAAACAGGACGCGAAGGAGTTGAAGAAGCGGAGACCGATTTATCAGTCGCTGGATGAGAAGCGATTTTCCGAAATTCGCCATGACTCGCCCGTTCGGATTTCGCGGGATGTCATGGTGATGGACAAGGATGTGGTCCTTGCGGCGAAGGTCAGGACTTCTTCGGCGCTGCATTTGAGCCTTGTGGAAGATGCGCGGCGATCGGGCCGGACGGGAGAGTACCGTTCTCGCATTTATCGGTATGAGGCGCTGGATGCCGGACAGGTGTTCAAAGCCGTGGTTTTTGCTCCGGCACAAAACGATTTCGTCCAATGGCTGACCCGGCAGAAGATATTGACACTGTGGCTGGGCGGCGCCAGAAACAGCGGATATGGTCGGACGACTGTAAAAATTGAGGCTATGCGGGAATCACCGGAGCGCATGGGTGCCGCAACTTTGAAACCGACCGGCGAGCTGTATGTGCTGGCTGCTTCCGATTGGATTATCCGGGACCGAAACGGAAGGCTGTGCAGCGCGCCGGATGCCGGGTGGCTGGGCGAGCAGCTCGGTGTTGAACTCGAACTGGAAGATCAAGTGGTCAATACACAGCTGACCGGTGGTTACATTTCCCAATGGCAGGCCTATCAGCCGTCCTACTCCGCCGTACAGGCGGGATCCATCTACAAATACCGGGTGATGTCCGGCGAGTTGGACGAACAGCGTGTGCGAGGTCTTATGGAAAAAGGAATCGGTGCCCGGGTGAACGAAGGATTCGGGCGACTCATCCTTTTCACGGAATGGCCATATACCGAGATGGTGGATTGCGAACCGGAGAACGTCGGGTTCGAAGAAGGAATGGTTATCCGCGGCGATGTTGCGTCGGATGAAGCTCAGATCGAGCGGATCATAAGGAACCTTGCCGATATGCGGCTGCAGGCAGCCACGCGGGAGAGGGTTGCGGGATGGATTAGGGATGTTCACGGGACCCGGATCAATAGTTCAAAGTGGGGAACCTTGTGGCAGGTTTCTTCGGAGATATTGGCGGATATTGCAACCGGACGTTCCACACCGGAGAAGGCCGCGGAACGATGGGGCCGATTCTGGAAGGACGTGGATGATCGAACGAACAACAAACGGGATCCTGGGTTGAACGGTGTCCGGATCGGCAAGTCTTCCTTGCGAGAGTTCATCTTTAGCCAATTGGCATACACCTATAAGCTGGATGATTGGCTGATGAAGGATGATCGAAGCCTGTACTGGAATTTGCGTGCTCTCGAGCTGTTTTTCCGGCAAAAAGTTCGCAGCAAAACGTCAACGGGCAAGAAGGTGGCGGAGAAATGAATCAGGTTCACGAGTGGTCGTTTGTTCTCGTTTCCAAATCCCCGCTCAGAATCGGCACGGATGACGGAGATTTGCTGCTGGATGACAACGGACGGCCCTTCTTGCCAGGCACGTCATGGGCGGGAGCGTGCAGGGCCTACATGACATCCATCAAAGAGTCGTATCAGGCTATGTTTGGATCTCAGGGAACAGGCGGAATCCAACAAGCCAGCCGCTTGATTTTCAGTGACGGTGTCTGCGTCACGCCCCAGCCGTTTGAGGTCAGGCCGCGTGTCCATCTGGACCGGGCAACCAAAACGGTGCATAGAGCAAAATTCGAACAGATGACGGTTGCCGCGGGTGCCAGATTCAAGGTTAAGCTGACGCTCCGCACCAATGATAATTCGGACAAAGAACTGGTGGAAATCATGTTGGATGCCTTACATCGCGGGATTATCCGCCTGGGGGCGTACAAGTCCACCGGGGGCGGGAAGGTTGAAATTGTCGACGGTCAATATATCTGCTATGACTTCGGCAACCGAGAAGATCTGGAAGCCTATGTGGAGCAGTCCAAAGCTTATGAACCTTGGAGTCCGAAGCCGAGGGCCTGGTTCGACGTGCTGAATCTTGAGATTTCAGGAAAGTTGGCCAGCCCGCTCCTGATCGCGGGGCAATATCCGCATGACAGCAGCAAGCCGGACCGTTCTCCCATTCAATCAAGTTATGATGGGGAATTGCGCTATATTATTCCCGCTACCAGCTTCAAAGGATCGCTTCGTCACCAAGTGGCTCGCATCATACGGTCGTTGTCGGCTGTGCCAGGGTTGGAAGAACATATTTTCGACGGCCGGATCGCGTTGGAAGATATCGTCCTGGAAGAGCCAAAAACCAAAATTTATCATCGCGTGGCCATCCACCCCATCAAGGGTGGATACAAAGACGGGGCGCTGGTGGAGGAAGAGACGGTCTCAGGCCATTTTGCCACCAGTCTGTATCTTCAATACGATGATCGTTCTGAGAAAGACCGGGCCGCCGCGGCGGTGTTGCTTTTCGCACTCCGGGATCTCTCGGCGGGCCGGCAGACTCTTGGAAGCGGCCATGGCATCGGCCGGGGTGAATTGAGATTGTCCGAACTCAAGATGAGCTATGCGGACAAGTCGGTCACGATCGATTTCGAAAAACGATGTGTCCATGACCCCGGGAACTGGCTGACCGAGCTGCAAGAAGCGCTGGATCGTTTCGTGAAAGAAGGTGAGGCCGGGTGAAAACTTTGCTGGTTGAAGTGAGCGGTGGCATGTTGGAATGGCCGTCCGATGTCCCGAACGACGCCTGGTTTCTGGCATATACACACAGCGAGCTGTTGTTGAAGAAAGGTCCGGAACCTTTGCATCCCGCCAGATTATATGAAGCATGGGCGTTCGACGGAACGGCTTCATGGCATCTGTGGCAGAGGGAAGATCAATGGATTTGCACCAAGTATGACGCCGACACTGCGGACAAGCGGCTTGTTATGGAAGGACGCCAGGTCCTGTCCGATACGGCTATCAAGAAATTGGCATCCGTACAGGTTAACGCCCGGTATTTGGTGATTCATGAATTGATTGAATTTGACGAAGACGGCCAAGCGTTCGTCGCCTATTCTTGCCCGATCAATTTGGCGTGAAGGAGAAGACGGATGATGCGCAATGATAGAAGTGGAACGGGAACCGGTTTGGCGCATGCTCCATACAATTTTGTGCCTTTTTCCGAAAAACGGAAGGTCAGGTATGAGAAGTTTGAGGATTTGCCAAAACATGACGAAGCATGTACCAAGGAGAACGGATTGTTGAGCGGCGAATTGACATTTCGGATTGTTGCCCAGACCCCAATACTTGTGGCCCAAGGCAATGCGGATGAAACGAATCGCAACCGTGAATTCAATCGAGATGCCTATTCCCGTTTCGAAATTCCGGGGTCCACCCTTCGCGGGCTGATTCGCAGCGCTGTTGGTATAATCGGGCACAGTGATCTGCGGGAAGGCGTGGATAACCAGGAACAAACCTTGATGTATCGCGGGCTGTCGGATGCCGTAACCAGAGGGCTGAGAAACAGGAAGAAAGAATACGATCGGATTATCAATAAGGAGACGGTCAAAGCCGGATATATCCGCATGACCGGGAAAGATAGTTACGAAATCATTCCGGCGGAAAAAATAAATGAAAAAACCTTTACGTTTGTCCGGGAGCAGCAACTCTATAAAGAAGGCGTTCTTCCCGCTCCCGACGTCAGGTCAATGTACACCAAGGATTTGCTGGAGATCGAAAAGATTGGTCGGCCAAAACCCCCCAAAAAATTGGTTGGGCCTACAAGATCAAGAAGAACGGAGTACATCGAGGACAAGAGGGCATTTTTGATTCGATACAAAGAACGATTGGATGCCTATCATGCCAGGCTAAGCCTGTATTCTGTCCAACCAAGGGTTCAAGAACTGGAACAGTTGGTTCAAGAATACAACGATATATACGGCATGTACTACAGCTACTTGAGAGCATGCCAGTCGAGACATTATGCTCCGTACATTACACGCAAGACCGTGTACATTACAGGCAACGGTGAGTATTCCTTTCAGCCCGGACGAGGTACCCGATACGAGTGTGCCTTGATGTCGTCCGGTTTCATGCAGAAGAAACAATCGCATTACCTGATCCATCCGGCCGATACCCGTGCTAAACCCATTCCGCTTCGGTTGGAAGAGGTACACTGGTATCGTTACGATCTGATTGTTAAAGGCAATCGTCTGAAATTTAAAGAGTTCTACAAGTTACCAGAGCGAAAAGGCGAACTCAAACCGTGTTTCTATGTAGCGGGTGGGGATTTCACCTTTTTCGGATTTACGCCGAGCTTGAGAGTGTTCTACAGAAACAACATTAAGGCAGGGTTGCCGGATTATTCCGAAGGTGGATTCGATTACGTCCAGGCCATGTTCGGCTTTGCAGGATCTAAAGAAAGATCCTATGCGGGAAGGCTCTCCTTCAGATCGGCGGTTATTGAAGGTGAGCCCGGTGCCATCCGTCAGGAAGTGGTTATTCCCGGACAGCCTTCCTTGACAGCTGTGGCCATGTATATTAAACAGGACAACCACGGTGATTTGAAAACACTGAACGACAAGTATGAGTGGCGGGGGATCAAGCAGTATTGGCTGAAGCGGGACTTTGAGCAGCCAGAGAAGAATCTGAAAAGCGCGCAGAAGGATAACAGTGATGTAAAGTCCATTTTGCATCTGTTGCCCAAAGGAACCGTCTTCAATGCATCTATTCGCTTCGAACGGCTGCATAAGGATGAGTTGGGCTTGCTTCTCGCCGCCCTGACATGGCCGAAACACCAGACGATCGGCATGGGGAAGCCGTATGGTGCTGGTTGCGTAACTTTCGAGGATATTCGGTTGTATCTCGATAATGTGATGTATCGGTTGGACCAATTTTTCCAGGATAAACCGAAAGAAATTCCGCGGGAACAATTCGATGAATTTATTGATTCATTCTGCGATCAGATGAAATCGGTCTGCGAGGATGTGAAGCAATCCGAACCCGTTCGGGTCTATTTGGCGATGCGGGAGAAGGTATATGATCACATTGACAAACGGTACATGCCGTTGTCTGATCGAGATGGATATCCTGCTTACCAATCCCTGTTGCCGTTGCCAACTGTGGGACAGCTTTTGTGGAATGAGCCTACGACCGTGCGCGAAGATGCTGACCGACAGCAACAGAATCACTGGCCAATTAAAAAGCAACAGTCTGGCTGGAAAGAAAATCCGAATAAGCCATACAAACAATAATCAAAATTCTGGCCACCAGAGTAGACTGATGAGCATTGGTCAGGATTGCTGAAATGGAAAAAGGATCAGGATAGGGGTTAATCCGATCATAGTGGAAATATTACCTCTGAATCTATCAAGTTTTATGTCATCGATCCCTGGTAGCGCAAAATCCTCCGGGGGTCGATGACAAAAGTGCAGACTGGAAGATGAGGAAGGGTTGCATGAAATATTGGATGAATATTGCTATTTGAGGCTTAATGTAATACGAATTGAAGCTTGATTTTACGAAGGTTTTAGGATTTTTATCGTACCTATGAGGAATTGAAACTTCATCCGTTTTCTCCCCGTGTTCGACAGTCAGTAGATGCACAAACCGCCACAAGCCCAAGCGGGACGAGGGATGCGGCGGTTGTGGATAACTTCGTGTGGTGCCTACACTTTTGAGGGGTCATGAAAGCGAAATATCCCATATTTGCTGGGGTTCTGCGATTTGCAAGGCCGAAACAATGCCCCGATGTTCGTCTGTTAATTCCGTTCGCTGCCGCAGCTTTCCGGCATCCAATCGGTACTCAACCAGATGCAACGTCTGCATGAGGGAACGAATATCGCGCCACGTTTGGCCGGTCTGGTTTTCCGCAATCCGGATGAGCATCAAGGCTAGCCAGCAAAGCAGGACGTGCGCGCGAATCCGTTCTTCTTTTCGGTGGTAGACCGGCCGCAGTTCCAACGATTGCTTGAGTGTCCGAAACGCGGCTTCCACCTGCAGCAATTGTTTGTACCCAAGTGCCACATCTTCCGCGGACAACGTATCGTCTGAAGTACGCAGCAAGTATTTGCCGTCCAGATGCTCCATCGCTTTGACGGAGGCCAGATCGA
This sequence comes from Thermobacillus composti KWC4, assembly GCF_000227705.2. Lineage (GTDB taxonomy): Bacteria > Bacillota > Bacilli > Paenibacillales > Paenibacillaceae > Thermobacillus > Thermobacillus xylanilyticus. Next base: position 3,260,473 of record NC_019897.1, on the reverse strand, counting down.
TCCGCAGATTGCCGCGCTTGTCGGTCTTGAGATATCGCTTGTACGTCGGATGGCTGTGAAGACGGCAGTGGGCCTGGGTATGCGCTTCGCCGTCCAGTTCCTTCAATCGGGCAAGCTCTGTGCGCAGCCGCTCCAGATGCGCTTCGCGCCGGGCGGCATCCCGCCTGGCTTCCTCCGGATTGCGGACGAGCACGTATCGTTTGCGAGCTTCGCCATCCCCCACGACAATTTCCTTGACTTCCAGGTTGTCGCGGATCATTTTGAATCGTCCCGGATGTGCCAGTGCCGCTTCCACTGCTGGTTTGCCCGACGTCATTTTCTCCCCGGCAATGTAGTGACCGCCGCTTTGCTGCAACACCCGCAGATTGTCCTCGGAGGAGAAACCGCGGTCGACGACGGTGACCACACGCCCGAGTTTCCAACCGATCAAGTCCTTCTTCACCTGCGGCACAACGTTCATATCCGACGTATTCCCCGGCCACACCCAACAGCGAATCGGGATGCCTTCCCGCGTAACGGCAAAACCGATGACGACCTGCGGAAGGTCGGGGCGATGGTCTTTCGAATAACCGGTTTTGCGAAAATCGTCTTCGTCGTCCTCTTCCGTTTCAAAGTACGTGGAGGTCGTATCGAAGAACAGCAGATCGACTTCCAGGTTCAGCAAATCCGCGACCGTATGGAACACTTCGCGTTGGATGCTTTCTTCCGACGTGAGCAGAAAATCCATTGCCCGATAGCCATGCTGCACGTCAAACGCTGGAAGATCCGGAATGGCCACTTCGCGATCCACCCAATCTTCCATGGCCAGCTTGCTGCTGGGTGCCAACGCCCGGTTGGCCACCATGGCAAAGATGGCGCGTTCCACCGGCATGCGGTATTCCCGATCGGCAAGCCGTCGTGTGATCGCTTCGCCGATCCCAAGCTTCTTCCACAGTTGATCGAGTAACCATACACCGCCCAGCGAACGACTGCTGAGCAGCGTGACCGATGTGGATGGCGATGGAGAAGGCGCCTGCGGCTCACCCACAAAACGATGGATGCTGGCGGCAAGGCGCTTTAAGCCTTCCATGTCCAGTTCGTCAGCGCGGCCGAAATGGTACAGGACTTTCGCTTGCGGCGTCCCGGTCACCGGATTTCGTACATTATGGGCAAGCTGAACGTAACGGGTGACCGAACCATTTTTGTTTTTCCGAGAAATCGTTCGTATGTACATATCTACATGATATCGTATATACTACAAGAAATGCAACAAAAACATCGAGTTAGTCTGAGTCAAGTCAGCGTGGGCACCTTATTGGGGATGCTGGATCACAACCGAAAAAAGAGCCAATCCCTTGTTAGCGGTTTCAGTTTTTCTTCCTTCAGGAACTGCTCCAGATCCCTGGTATCAGTATCCTCTAAGTCCTTTTAATGCCATTCCAGTCGGGCGACTTTGCCATTGGCTTCTGAGCAGTCGGATCATTCCGTCAACATAGCCTTTCGCCGGTCGTATGGCGTCGTGAAGCAACCTCCGTACACTAACCACACGTTGCGGGGACTCAACTGCGTGCTCCTCGGCTTCTTCCAACCTGCCGATCTGCCTGCGTCGCATGACGGTCTCCAGCATCGCCCTGCAGCCTCGTTCACTCCAGCTGTATCCTCCGCGCTTCGTCCGTTTCGCCAACACCCGCATCTGGGCTTCCGCGCTTCCCATCGGCCTCATACCCCTCGTATCGATACCGTGTGCCTCAAGGGTCTTCCGGTAATCCTCCAGATGCTTGCGGTGCCGCCTCAAGAACGACTGGTAGGCGGTCCATTCTTCCCGTTTGTCAGGCGCAATCGCTTCGATCGGCACGCGCTCCACGGCCGCCATCAAGGCCGCCGGCTCCTGCCTGGCCAACGCCTGTCTTGCTTCTTTCCATACCTTCGGCAGGTGGCCCACAAACCGCTTCAGATCACGTGCCACATGGAAGCGATCCAGCGTGTAGATGCACTTGTGAAAGTACGATTCACATTCCCCGATCCACTTCGCTCCGTCTCCGCCCACCACCAGCCAGGTGTCCCCGTCGATCTCGTACCGTTCGGTCAGAAAGTCGCCAAACGCTTCCCAAAAGTCGCCCTCCCCCCGATGCAGATCATGCTGCTTGTTCCTAAGCCGCACACGCTTGCCGACCTGCTCCCAGCCCTCATGTACCACGGCAATCGCATGTTCCATCCCTTTCCGCTTCCGCCGTTGCAATTTCGTGTACAGGCCATCCGCTTCCACGAACAGCACCTTGGCCGGTCGTTTTTCTGTTGCTTTGACCGGCTTCTCCGCTTGCTCGATCAGCTTCCCGCGAATCGCCTCATGGCTGAGCACCGCATAGCCCAACAGTTGCTCAAGCCGTCTGGCGCTGTCACGATACGACGGCCCTTCCGCGGCAAAGGCAATGGCTGTTTCCAACAAATGCGGGCTGACTTTTCCTCGCCCCTCAAATCGCATGTGCTGGTCGAGCAAGTACACGTGTTTGCCGGTTTGGCGATCCATGTACAATCTCCGCTTGAAGCGAATGTTGCCAAACACCGTATTCACGCTGGTCTCCCGTTCAGCCTTGACGCGATACCGCTCTCGATCCCTTTGCTCCAAAATGATCTGATCCAACATCTCCAGCGTGCTTCTCATCGCGTCGACGAACATGTCTTGCATCTTTCTGAACATCCACTCTTCAAGCTCTTTCATTGCAGGAATGGCTGTGGTAAAGTGCTGCATAGGAGCCTCCTCCTTTGAGGGTGTTTTTTTGCCAAATTCCACTCTACCAAAGGAGAGGCTCTCTTTCTATGTCCGCTTTTTCCAATCTTTACCCCAACGCTAATTTTACTCTAACGAGGAATTGAAACAAAGCAAATGCACATAGCATGAAATCTCACCTCTCAAGTTTTGATCGTACCTATCCCGAAAATAATAGTCGCTAAAAAGCACAAAAAGGCCAACCCACCGTTACATCGCTTCAAATTGGAAAATGATAGGGGATTATGCGGTTTGCTCCCGTTCTTTTACCATAACGTCATATCCTAACATTTCCAACTTCCGTATCGCTTGTCGGGCCATCTGTTCACGCCGGCGTTCTTCGTAATAATGAGGCCCCAGTTCGTTGTAAACCTGTTTTTCCTTTAGCAGATGGTAGACGATGGTCAGGATCCGATGGGCCACCGCCACAGCCGCCCGATTGGCCCCTCGTCTGGCGGCAATGCGATGATATAGACTGGACAGATACGTGTGTTTCGTTCGGACTGCTGCCCGTGCCGCCTCGATGAGAGCGCTCCGAAGCTTCGGATTCCCTTTGGTCGTTCGCCCGGACTTTCGTTTCCCAGCACTTTCGTTGTTCCCTGGAGCCACCCCCGCCCACGAACACAAATGAGCGGCAGACGGAAAGCGGCTCATGTCGGTCCCCGTTTCAGCGACAATTTGTTCCGCCGTCCACCGGGCCACCCCGGGAATGGTGTCCAGCCGCTCCAGGTCTTCCTCAAAAGGGAGCATCCGCCTCTTGATCTCCTCGTCCAACTGTTGAATCAGCGCGTCCAGTTCATCGACGTGCCGCAGTTGGGTTTGGAGCATCAACCGTTGGTGCGGGCCGATCAGTCCTTTGAGCGCGCGCTGGAGATCCGCTTTCTTGTTCTTCAGACGCCGAAGTGCCAACTCCGACAAGGATTCCGGATCAACGTTACCGGCTATCAGCGCTTCGATCATCGCACGCGCCGATTTGCCCAGAATATCGCTGGCTACCGACGACAGTTTGATGTTGGCGCCTTCCAGCACTTTCTGAATCCGGTTGACTTCTCGTGCCCGCTCCTCGATCAGACTACGGCGGTATCGGATCAACTCGCGAAGCTCCCGTTGATCACGCGGCGGAATGAAGCTGCCTCGGAGCAATCCAAGCCGGAGCAACGAAGCGATCCACTCGGCATCCTTCACATCGGTTTTTCGTCCGGGAACATGCTTGATATGTTGCGCATTGACGACCAAGGTTTGAATCTCTTCCGTCTCCAACAGGTTATAGACGGGTTTCCAGTAGGAACCGGTGCTTTCCATGGCGGCGTGGGTGCAACCTTTGCTCTTGATCCAGTCCACCATCTGCAACAGATCGTCGGTCATGGTCGAGAATGTGCGGATTTCTTTCTCGTCCGGCGTGATAATGCAGGCCACGACCGTCTTTTTGTGGACATCCAGTCCACAGACATGGCTGTAGACGACATCCATGATGGACAATCTCCTTGCGGCTTTGTCGATTGAGGGCTGGTGCAACGACCACACATGGGCCATTCTATCCCGCGTGCTTCCCGAGGGAGCGACAATCTGTGGTGCACCTGGTCGTTGGGGTCCGTCTAAGAGTCGGGCTCGCAGCACCAAGAAACAACGACCTCCCTCCACCAGCCGCAGGAATATTGTACCGCATTCGTCCATTTTCATCATCTGCTGGTGCCGCATTAGCGGCATGGGGGTCTATGAGGAATTGAAACTCTCAGCCGCCATGGTCACGGCGTATCACAGTCGAAATCCTTCAACTCTTAGCAATATCAGCATTACCGCTTCTCCCAATCCGCTGCTGCGGTGGAGAAGCTTTTTTTCTCAATCTTCGAACCAACCGCCCTCCCGCGTTGTCTATAAATTGAGGTGAGACCATTGGCCGATGAACATTGGCGGCATCTGGCGGGCCTGGACCCGCATGCCCTGGATCAGCTCATGGCGGAATACGGACAGACGGTGTGGAACTACGCCTTTCTGCTCGTAGAGCACCGCGCCATGGTCGACGATATCACCCAGGACGTGTTCCTCAAGGCTTATCGCCGGTTCGGGGAGTATCGAGGCGAGGCATCATCTTGTCCCGGAAAATGACGGTCATTGGCGATGCCGTTCACGGGGTGGTGGCGGCGGACGAGTTTGTATGGAGAGGAGTTGGCTGGCAGCGCGGCGCCCGGGTGACATATACGCCGTCAGAGAATTTAAAGGACACCCAATCGAAAGTGCTCGCCAGTGGGTGGGGCTTCGGCGCGGCGGACGAGAACATCAACGGTTTCATGGGCTTCGTGCTCGATCCGGCCATTACCCGCGTGCGCGTGAGGGACCACCTGGACGGGGTGTATGAAGCGAAGTTGTTCCAGGATGCCGAAGGGGGGAGGATCTGGTTCTGTCCGAAGATCGGGGCGAACCTCCTGAACGGCATAGAATATAACTGACTGAAGCGCATCGCATCCTGCGCCCGAACGGCCGCCTGTCCGTATCCGAGCAGCCCGGCGATCCGCATTTCGTATCCAGGGACGAGGCGCGGAAACTGGCGGAGCGGAACGGGTTCAAGCTGGAACAGTCTTTCGGGCCTCGCTCCAATTACACGCTGAACTTCCGCAAAACAAACGGGGAATGAGGCCGCGCCGCCTCATTCCCCCGTGCGCTCGTGCTTCTTCCGGTATTCGTTCGGCGACTGGCCGACCATCTTCTTGAACACTTTGCTGAAATATTTCTCGTCCTGATACCCGATGATTTCCGCGATCTGCGCGATGCGAAGATTCGGGCTGAGCAGCAGCTGCTTCGCCTTCTCGATGCGGACCCGCGCGATGTAGTCGGAAATGTTCTCCCCGAACTCCTGCTTGAACCTCCGCGAAATATATTCCCGGCTCAGATAGAACCGATCCGAAATATGCTGCAGCGTCATCTCCTCATGGTAATGCCGCTCAATGTAGTCCGCGATGTCGCGGATGATGTTGCGCTCCCGCTGCGCCAGCTTGGCCAGCATGACGGAGAGGCGGATCAGATCCCGCGCCACCTCGTCTCGCAGGAGCCGGAGCGACAGCCTGCCGCTGTCGTCGAGCGGGAAGATCGGGCTGTCCGCATCCTGCGGCACCAGCGGCGAAGCCGACTCTTCGTCCGGCAGGAACTCGCCGATACAGCGGGACTTGAACACGGTGTATTCGTGGTTCCACAGCTCCATCTGTTCGGCCGTAATGGAGCCGAGCGGCTCGATGGCGGCGATCCACTGGTCGGTGACCGATTCGATCTGGTCTTCCCGGGCGCTGAGCAGGGCGGAGCGGAAATCGGCCTCGAACCGGCTGAACGGCAGCGGCACGAAACGCTGCGGCTGGCCCGCGCCGTAATGCAGCATGCGCCCGGGCGTCTGCAGCAAATTCCGCTGCCGCAGGGCGGCCAACGCCTCGCGGTACGAGTCTTTCAGCCCGCCGGGGAACGGCTGCATCGTGCCGATTCCCGCATCCAGGCTGCCGCCCAGCACGAACCGGATGCCCTCGTTGATGCCGCGGATGCGGTCCTCGAGCGTCTCCGGCGAATGCCAGCAGACGACGACCAGCTCATGCGGGCTGTTCCAATGGCGGAACGCGTAGCCCGACCTGTCGCGCTGCAGCACTTCGTTCGCGATGTTCGTCAGCGAGAAGAACAGGAGGTCGAGGTGCGAGCCGAACTTGTCGCGGATGAAGCGCGGCAGCGTGTCGATGCTCATGACCGCGGTCCGGCCCGTCTCCGGCCTTGCGGCAACGCGGAACTCCCGCTCGAAATGTTCCGCGAACGATTCGTACTTCCCGGCTTCTTCGATCAGGCCTGAGAACAGTTTGTCCCAGTAGGCCGGCTTGATCCGGTTGATCTCGATGGAGCGGATCTGGTTTTGTTTTCGCGCTTCATTTTCCTTGTGCCAGCTCTGTACCGCCTTCGCCAGCGCTTCGTTCAGTTCGCCCTCGTCGATCGGCTTCAGGATGTAGTCCATGCCGCCGTATTTCACCGTGTGGCGGACGAAGTCGAAATCGTCATGCCCGCTGATGACGATCGTCTTCGCCTGGGGCTGATGCCGGTGAATCCACTCCAGCAGCTCGACCCCGCTCATCACGGGCATGCGCATATCGGTAAAAATGATTTCGGGCCGCTCGGCTTCGATGATGCGGACGGCCGACTCGCCTTCCGGCGCTTCGAACACCTCGTCGATCCCGTACCGCTCCCACTCGACCAGCAGACGGATGGCGTCCCGGACATGCTTCTCGTCATCCACGATCAGTGCTTTCATCGAACAGGCCCTCCTTCCCGCCGAGCGGAATCGAGATGATGACCTCGAGCCCGTGCGGCGCGCGGTTTTCCAGTCTCATCCGCACCTCGTCGCTGTAGAAAAGCCGAAGCCGGGACAAAATGTTGATGAGCCCGATGCCATCGTCTCCGCTCACCGGTTCGAACACGCTTTCCGTCCGGTTCAGGATGGCCTGAAGCTTCTCCCGTTCCGCTTCCTCCATGCCGACGCCGTTGTCCGCGACACGGATTTCGAGGACGGAAGGCTCCGCCATCCGGCAGACGACGGTGATTTCCCCGGGTCCGAGCGCCGGCTGGATGCCGTGCTTGAACACATTTTCCACGATCGGCTGCAAAATCATCCGGGGCACCTGGACGGCACCGGCCGCGTCATCCGCTTCGATCCGGTACTGCAGATTCTCATCGAACCGCTGGCGCTGCAAGGCCAGATACGACTGCACGTAGTCAAGCTCCGCGGACAGCGGAACGCTCGAGTTGTCCGCGCGCATATGGTAGCGCATCATTTTCCCGAGGGAGGAAATGAGCGTGTACACCTTGCGGTCCCCGTGCTGCAGCGCCAGCGTGCCGATCGACTGCAGGACGTTGTTCATGAAATGCGGGTTGATCTGCGCCTGCAGCGCCTTGAGCTGGTTCGACTTGCTGGCGAGCTCCAGCCGGTATTCGCGCATGATGAGCTGATTGATCCGCTGCATTAATTGGTAAAAACGCTTGGACAGAATGCCGATCTCGTCGCTCCTGTCGATCGCCAGACCCGCGTCCAGATTGCCGCTTTCGAGCTTGTTGATGTAGCGCAGGAGCTGCTTGATCGGATTCGTGAACCGATAGGAGATGATCACGGCGGCGGTCGCGGCGATGATCAGGAACACCGACACAGCCAGGCTGTTGATCAGCGTCAGCTGCCGCGGGTCCCGATACAGCGTCTCATAGGGCATCCGTTTGACGAGCAGCCAATCCAGCCAGGGCGCTGACAGACTTTCGTAGATGTGAATGCCTTCGAACCGCCCGTCCTCGTAATGAAAATGGCCCCGATCCGCCGTCTGCTCCAGGATGCTCTGCACCCATGCATGCCCGCCTTCTTCCGCCGAATCCGCATCGGAAGCGAAGATCAGGTTGCCCTGCCGGTCGAGAATGTAAAGTTCCTCGCTGCCCGGGGTGTACAGCATGCTGCTGATCTCCCGGATCATGTCGGTCCGGATGTCGATCGACATGATGCCGAGCACTTCGCCGGTCGGCGCGTTCAGAATCTTGCGGTGGAACGAGAACACTTCCTTTGACAGATGATACGGAAATTTCGGCTTCTCGATGCCGTACTCATGGCTGGCATGCACGGCTTCGATCTGCGCGTCCCGCTCTTCATCCAGATCCGGGATGTACGTCTGCCCCGGGGTGCTGCGCAGCAATTTGTAGGCGTACCGGTACGAGTGGTCCTCCATGGCGGAGTAGAGGTAGATCTGCTCGATTTCCTTGACGGAGTTCGCCATGAACTGCAGGTTCCGGTACATTTCCCGCTCTTCCAGATACGACTGGGTGCCGTTCTGGATGAGCTGATAAAGGCTGTATTTATCGGACAGGTTGTTGTAGGTGAGCAGGGAGGCTTCGTTGATGCGTTCCAGATAGCCCAGCAGGTTGACGGCCCCTTGATGCATCAGGTTCGTATTTTCCCGGATATAATAGGACTTCACGGATTCTTTCGTGTAGTTGTAGGTGATCAGGATGGAGATCGAGATCGGCAGAACGATGGAGGCCAGGAGAAACGCGATCAGCTTGTTGCGCAGACTGCTTCTGTAAAACGTTTTCATCCCGCTCCCCTCTCGTTCCATCAGAAATCGTATTCAGTATAACAATTCGACATGCGCCTTGCCACTTGCAAAGATTGACGGCTTCGACATCAAAATATTGCACCTCTTTCATCATGAAAATCCGTGTTCATGCGCATACTTCTTCCTTATACTTTGCTGTACACAATGCCGGATGAGGGAGGAGATTGTATTGCAGCACAGAATGAAGCGGCTCTCCGATGCCGTTCAGCAGCTGGTGTTTGTCGGTCCGGCGCTGTTGTTCTTCTGCCTGATTGTGCTCGTGCCGTTTCTCATGAGCTTCTACTACAGCCTGACGGACTGGAACGGCGTCACGACCCGGGTCGTGTGGGCCGGTCTGAGCAACTTCAAGCGCATTCTGCTTGAAGACAGCGAATTCAAGAGCGCGTTCTGGTTTACCGCGCGCTACACGCTGGCCGCTGTCGTGTTCGCCAACGCGGTCGGGTTCACGCTGGCGCTTCTGCTCACCCAGCCGCTCAAGACGCGAAACGTGCTTCGCACCGTTTTCTTTCTGCCGAACGTCATTGCCGGGCTGCTGCTCGGGTTTATCTGGTCGTTCATCTTCGTGAAAGGGTTTGCCGCCATCGGGGAATGGACCGGAATCGGCTTCTTCAAGCTGCCCTGGCTGGGCACGGCGTCCACCGCGTTCTGGGGCATGGTCATCGTGAGCGTCTGGCAGATGGCCGGCTACCTGATGGTCATTTACATCGCAGCGATGATGAACATGCCGCGGGAACTGATCGAGGCGGCGAAAATCGACGGGGCGGGCCGCTGGAAGATGCTGAGGAGCATCATCGTGCCGCTCGTCATGCCCGCGTTCACCGTCTGCCTGTTCCTGACGCTGTCCTGGTCGTTCAAAGTGTTCGACCTGAACCTGTCCCTGACGAAGGGCGGTCCGTTCGGTTCGACCGAATCCGTCGCCCTGAATATCTACAAGGAAGCATTCCAGAATAACAGGTATGGACTGGGCACGGCCAAGTCGCTGATCTTCTTCGTCGTCGTGGCGACGGTGACGACGCTGCAGGTCATCTACACGAAACGGAAGGAGGTTGAGGTATGATGGAGCAGACGCAGAGATACAACGCGCGCCTGCTTGCCATGGAAATCGCGGCGGTGCTGCTGGCGCTGCTGTTCCTCGTTCCGTTCTATTTCGTGGTCATCAACTCGCTGAAAAGTTTCGGCGACCTGATGCGCAACGCGGCGGGCTGGCCCGAAGCCTTCCGCTGGGACAACTACGCGAGGGTATGGGAGATCATGAAGTTCCCGCGGGCGTTCATGAACTCGCTGCTCATCACCGTGCTGAGCAACGCCGGGCTGGTGCTCATCAGCGCGATGGCCGCGTACCGGATTCTGCGGCGTCCGACCGTGTTCAACCGGGTGCTGTTCGTCCTGTTCATTGCCGCCATGGTCATTCCGTTCCAGTCGATCATGATTCCGCTGGTGAAGGTGGCTTCCGAAGTCGGGCTGATGGACAGCCGGTTCGGCCTGATCATCTGCTATTTCGGATTCGGCGTGTCGCTGAACCTGTTCCTGTACCACGGATTCATGAAATCGATTCCGCTGGAGATCGAGGAAGCCGCGGTTGTGGACGGCTGCACGCCGTACGGGGTGTTCTGGAGGATCGTGTTCCCGCTTCTCAAGCCGATGACGATCACGATCCTGATCCTGAACAGCCTGTGGATCTGGAACGACTTCCTGCTGCCGCTGCTTGTCCTGCACAGCGCGGACATCCGGACGATTCCGCTGCAGACCTACTCGTTCTTCGGCCAATATACGAAGCAGTGGGACCTCGCCCTCGCGGGGCTGGTGCTGGGCGTGGCTCCGATGGTCGCGTTCTTCCTCCTGATGCAGAAGCATATCATCGCCGGCATTTCCGCCGGCGCGGTCAAGGGCTAGGACAACAAGTTCCACTTTTTTGTTCAATAAAGTCGGTTAAGCGCCTGAAGTCGTTGTCTTTACAATGGGATTGCATCCAAGCAAAATCAATCATCAGGGAGGTCAACGGTACATGAAAAAAAGAAGTCTCGCGTTGCTGGTGTTCGTGCTGATTCTCTCCCTCCTCGTGGCCGCGTGCGGCGGCAAGGGAGGCGGCTCGGACACGGGAAGCAACGCCGGTTCGTCGGACGGAGCAAACGGCGGCGGATCGGGCGAGAAAGTCACCATCAAGATGTTCCAGTTCAAGGTCGAGATTGCCGAGCAGCTCGCCAAGCTGATTGAAGAGTATGAGAAGCTCCATCCGAACATCAACATCGAACTGGAGACGGTCGGCGGCGGCGCGGACTACGGCGCGGCGCTGAAGGCGAAGTTCAATTCCGGCGACAAACCGGACATCTTCAACAACGGCGGCTTCAGCGAACTGGATCTGTGGATCGAGCACCTGGAAGACCTGACGGACGAACCGTGGGTCGCGAACCTGGTGGACGCCGCCAAACCGCCGATGACCAAGGACGGCCGACTGTACGGCATGCCGGTCAACCTGGAAGGCTACGGCTTCATCTACAACAAGGACCTGTTCGCCGAGGCGGGCATCACCGAAACGCCGAAGACGCTGGATGAACTCCGGGCGGCCGCGCAGAAGCTGAAAGACGCGGGCATCACCCCGTTCATCAACGGCTACGCGGAATGGTGGGTGCTCGGGAACCACTTCATCAACATCCCGTTCGCCCAGCAGAAGGACCCCGAAGCGTTCATCCAGGGGCTGTACGACGGCACCGAGAAGATTCCGGGCAACGAAGTGTTCAAGCAATGGGCGGATCTGTTCGATCTGACGCTGGAGTTCGGCCAACCGAACCCGCTGCAGACGGACTACAACACGCAAGTTTCCGAATTCGCCATCGGCAAGGCGGCCATGACCCAGCAGGGCAACTGGACGCAGGTGGCGATCTCCCAGACGAACCCGGACATCAACATCGGTTTCCTGCCGATGCCGATCAACAACGACGCGGACGCGATGGACAAATTGCCGGTCGGCGTGCCGAGCAACTGGGTCGTGCACAAGAACTCGCCGGTGAAGGAAGAAGCGAAGGCGTTCCTGAACTGGATGGTGACGTCCGAAATCGGCCAGCGCTACATCACGGAAGAGTTCAAATTCATCCCGGCGTTCACGAACATCCAGGCGGACGAATCGGTGCTGGGGCAGCTGGCGGCGGACATCATCCGCTACAGCCAGGAAGGCAAGACGCTGACCTGGAACTGGTTCAAGTTCCCGGGCGGCGAAGCGTCCAGCAACAAGTTCGCGGACGTCATGCAAGCGTACATCGGCGGACAAATCAACAAAGATCAAATGTTCGAGCGTCTGCAGCAAGCATGGGATGAAATGAGCAAATAATCCCGCGACCAACAACAGCCGCCGATCTCCGGCCATGAATGGACCGAAGATCGGCGGCTTTGTCGTCTCTCACGGCAACCGGTATCCGCCGTTCGGCCGGTTTCGCCAGCCAGCCGGGCACGAGCCGCTGCAGCCAGACCGGCGGGGTTCACAGAAAGGTTGCACATCCGAATCACCGAGTCCGAAATCGAAGCGCGGGATGAGATGAGCCGGACCGAGACAGTAGACGGAAGGAATGAGAGCATGAAGAGAAGGAAGAGGAAGAGAACGTTCATCATCCTGGGCGCGATTCTCGCCGTGGTGCTGTTGGTCGCCGGCTCTTATTTTTATACGAACATGACCTATATGGAGAAGCCGCTGAAGGCGATGCGCCATGCGGGCTTCACGGAGAAACAGGTAACGCTGGACGACGGCACGGTGATCAATTACGGGGAAGGACCGGCGAACGGCAATCCGCCGCTGCTCCTGATCCACGGCCAGGGAATGACATGGGAAGATTACGCCAAGACGCTGCCGGCGTTGTCCGAACGGTTTCATGTGTTCGCCGTTGACTGCCACGGGCACGGGGAATCCGAATGGAATATGAGAACTTCAAACAGCAGAACGAGATCGAGGACTATTTCGAGTATGCCTTGAAGCACAGCTACTGGCGGAAAATGTTCGGTGATTTCCTGTGGGATCGGTTCTCGAAAGACGCGGTCGCCTACCGCAAGAAGCATCCGGACAAGCCGGTGCACCTGTTCTATCTGCCGCCGCAGATCAACCGGATGTTCGAATCGATGACCTATCCGTATGATCACAGGTTCGGCGAGACGTTCTACGACAACAGCTGGTTCGAGGACTACAACCAGTCCGCGGTGCTGGCGAAGATCGAATGCCCGACCTTGTTCGTGAAGGCGAACATCAACTACGACGGCGATCTGCTGCTCGCGGCGCTGACGGACGAGGACGCCGAGCGCGTCGTGGAGCTGCTGCCGAACGGCAGGCTCGTGAAGGTGGATACCCCCGGCCATGACATCCATTATGACAAGCCGAAGGCGTTCGTCGACCTCTTGGCCGGTTTTCTGGATGAAGTGACAGGCTGACAGGCGGGTATCAAGCTGATGGAAACGGGATATTGTGGTAATATCCATAGAGAAGATATGTGATCGGAGTGCGTATGCCGGGGATGTGAAGAATCGGTACGGCGAGGAGGTCGAAGCGGTGCACAGGGGGCATGTCGGTCAAGACGGGATATTGGGCAAGAAACTGGAGCAGTTATCAAATGGCGTAAATCGGCTGAGGGAAGCGCTTCTGGCGGAAGGTCTCCCCGAAGATATGAAGCGGGATGCCGTAATCCAGCGATTTGAATTCTGCTTCGAATCGGCCTGGAAAACGCTGAAAGCCTGGCTGCGGGATGAAGGGATCGAGACGGCATCGCCCAAGTCAGCGCTCCGGGAGGCTTACAAACTGGGGTGGCTGGGGCAGGACCCTGATCCGTGGTATCAAATGTTGACGGACCGCAATCTGACCAGTCATGTCTATAATGAAGAAATGGCTGCTGCCATCTATGCCAACATCCGGTCGTGCTACGCGAATTTGCTTGCCGAACTGGTTGACCGGTTAGGGGAGAATTTTGATGATGCCTGAACGGATCCTCGCCCGTCTGCAAGCCTTGTGCAGCGATACCCCGGCACTTGAGAGGCTGGTGCTGTTCGGCTCGAGGGCAAAAGGCACCCACAAATACAATTCCGACATCGACCTCGCCGCGTATTGGAACGGGAAGCCGCCCGCCGACTTCCACTCCCGTGTGGACGATGCGGTGGAGTTGTATTCGTTCGATCTGGTGGATGCGAACGCGGTGGCGAACCCGCTGCTGCGAGAAGAAATCGAGAAATACGGCGTGGTGCTGTACGAGAAGGAACGGCAGGAAGAATAGGAAAGACCCGCGCGTTGCGGAGCGCGGGTCTTTCGCGTGCTCAGGACGGCTGTTGCGCGGCTTGGCGGGATTCGGCCGCAAGCCCGGCGGCCGTCGCCAGATAGATGGCGGTGAGGACGAAGGGCAGAACCGAAAACGCCAGTTGATCGAAAATGTAGCCCAGGAAGAACGATGCGGCCGCCATCGAGAGCGTGAGGAACAGGTACGTTCTGCTCCTGTAGATCCATATGTATGGCAGAAAATGCGATCCCGCCAGCAACCCGATGGCGAAGGGGATCAGCTCGAAATGCTCGATATAAATGACGATCCACAAGGGCAGGAAGAAGGCTTGGATGCCGCCGACGATACCGCTCAGCGCGCCCAGCGGATTTCGCGACATCAGGTCGGCTTTGAGCAGCCGGCCGAGCAGGAGCCCGAGCGGAAAAATGCTCCCGACCCCGAGCAGATAGCACAGGGCGAGCGTCTTGCCTTCGATGATGAGGCCGAGGACTCCCATCGCCAGCCAATACAGCGCGCCCGCGATGAAGACGGGGTAGCCGCCCCGGGCGACGCGGATCAGGTCGTCCTTGAGTTCGTCCAGCGTCATCTTCTGATAGTCCACGAGATGTCTCTCCTTTGCGGGAAGCCGCCAGTTTCGAAAGCGTTTCCAATATGAGTTGAAGAAAGCCGGCTTTTTGTGTTGCGCTGCCGCACAGCATAGATCGTAGCACAACGGCGAGGCGTTTTCCAGCGGGAGCTTGGGAAGGAAGCGCGGGTGGAAGCGAAGGGCTGAAAGCGGCGGAAGAACCAAGTTTCGTTGCGGCGAGGCGCATGTCGGCCGCTTGCGGACCGCGAATGCGCGCATTTGCGGTGTGTCACCGCAGACTGCCGTAAAACCGAACGTTCGTAAATTTGAAACATTAAATGTTCGCCTTTTCGGTTGACATCCGCCGGAGTCGTTGTTACACTGTAAGAGGCTGAACATTTTTTAAATTGCATAGATCAATGCTCGTATAAGTCCGGGGATATGGCCCGGACGTCTCTACCCGGGAACCGTAAATTCTCGGACTACGAGCCAGCGGTAACAGTGAAGCGGGTTGCCCCGGACGGGGCAGCCTTGTGCTGTCTTGTCCGGATTCTGCTGCGCGCGGATTCATAGCGCGCAGGGGGCGGCGATTGCCGGCGAGGCCTGCTTCCCGCTGCATCCGCAGGCTCGTTGTCCGTCGACGTAGAAGCTCCTGTCTGGAGACGCGACGGATTTTTTCATGCCGGCGGCATCGTCGGGAACACTGAAATGGGATGAACAGACGGCGGCATCATGGATGCCGGCTGTCAGAAGCAATCGCTCAATAAGGCAGAAAGAAGGTACCTCATGGCACTGGTAGGCGTCATCATGGGCAGCAAGTCGGACTGGGAGACGATGAAGCTTGCATGCGACATGCTCGAAGAGCTGGGCGTCCCGTACGAGAAGCGGGTCGTCTCGGCGCACCGCACGCCGGATCTGATGTTCGAATACGCCGAGACGGCGGCGGCGCGCGGCCTGAAAGTCATCATCGCCGGCGCGGGAGGCGCCGCGCATCTGCCCGGCATGGTCGCCGCGAAGACGACCCTGCCGGTCATTGGCGTGCCCGTCAAGTCTTCGAACTTGAACGGGCTCGACTCGCTGCTGTCGATCGTGCAGATGCCGGCCGGCGTCCCGGTGGCGACGGTCGCGATCGGAAATAGCGGCGCGGCGAATGCCGGCCTGCTCGCGGCGCAAATCCTCGCCGCTTTCGATCCGGAGCTGCAGCAGCGCATCGCGGAGCGGCGGAAGCGGATCGAGCGCGAAGTGCTCGAGAGCAGTGAGACGCTATGAGCGGTGACGCGATGACCTCCAACGTCCGCACGGAGCCGCGCACGATTCTGCCGGGCGCGACGATCGGCGTGCTCGGCGGCGGCCAGCTCGGCCGCATGATGGCGCTCGCCGGCAGCGCGATGGGCTACCGGTTCGTCGCGCTTGACCCGACGCCGGACGCGCCGTGCGGCCAGGTCGCCGGCCAGATCGTCGCCGCTTACGACGATGTCAAGGCCGCCCGCGAGCTGGCGAGCCGCGCCGACGTCATTACATACGAGTTCGAGAACGTCGACGCCGGCGTCGCCGCCATGCTGATGGCGGAATCGTATGTGCCGCAGGGCAGTGAGCTGCTCTACACGACGCAGCACCGGCTGCGCGAGAAGCGCGCGATCGAAGCGGCGGGCGTGCGCGTTGCGCCGTACGCGGAGATTCGCAGCCTGCAAGAGCTGCAGGAGGTCGCCGCCCGGTTCGGCTTCCCCTGCGTGCTGAAGACGGCGACCGGCGGCTACGACGGCAAGGGCCAATGGGTCATCCGCGGCGAAGCGGAGATCGAGCCGGCCTGGGGCGCCTTGGGCGAGGCGAAGACCGAGCTTGTGCTCGAACAGTTCATCCGTTTCGACAAGGAGCTGTCTGTCATCGCGGCCCGCAGCCCGCGGGGCGAGATCCGGACGTTCCCAACGGCGGAGAACGTCCACGTGGACAACATCCTGCACCTGTCGATCGTGCCCGCCCGTGTGCCGCAATCGGTGCAGCGGGAAGCGGAGGAGCTGGCGGTGCGGATCGCCGAAGGCCTGAACGTCATCGGTCTGATCGCCGTCGAGATGTTCTGGTCGGCCGAGCACGGCCTGTACGTGAACGAGCTGGCGCCCCGGCCGCACAACAGCGGCCACTACACGATGGACGCCTGCCGCACGTCGCAGTTCGAGCAGCACGTCCGGGCGATCTGCAATCTGCCACTTGGCGATCCCGGCCTTCTCACGCCGGTCGTCATGGTGAACGTGCTCGGCAAGCATCTGGAGCCGGTCGTCGCCCGGCTCTCGCAGCCCGACGAAGCGGCGGCGAAACGGAATGTCAAACCGTCCCTCCATCTGTACGGCAAGCGCGAAGCCGCACCCAAGCGCAAGATGGGCCACGTGAACGTCCTCGCCTCCTCGGTGGAAGACGCGCTCGCGTGGATCGACGAGACGAATATCTGGAAGGTGTGAACGAGAACAATGCTGGACCGTTACAGCAGACCGGAGATGCGGGCCATCTGGACCGAGGAGAACAAATTCCGCGCCTGGCTCGAAGTCGAACTGCTCGCCTGCGAAGCGTGGGCCGAGCTCGGCATCATCCCGAAGGAAGACGCTCAGGCGCTGCGCCGCAATGCAGGCTTCGACATCAATCGGATTTATGAGATCGAGCAGGAGACGCGCCACGACGTCATCGCTTTCACCCGCGCAGTGTCCGAGACGCTCGGCCCCGAGCGCAAATGGGTGCACTACGGCCTGACGTCGACCGACGTCGTCGACACGGCGCTCGGTTACCTGCTGAAACAGGCAAACGCGATCATCCGGCGCGACATCGAGAACTTCATCGCTACCTTAAGGGAGCAGGCGATCCGCCACAAGTACACGGTCATGATGGGCCGTACCCACGGCGTGCACGCGGAACCGACGACGTTCGGCCTGAAAATGGCGCTCTGGCACGAGGAAATGAAGCGCAACCTCGAACGGTTCAACCATGCGGCGGACGGCGTCGAGTACGGCAAAATTTCCGGCGCGGTCGGCACCTACGCCAACATCGATCCGTTTGTCGAGCAATACGTCTGCTCGAAGCTCGGCACGAAGCCGGCGCCGATCTCGACGCAGACGCTGCAGCGCGACCGGCACGCGGAATATATGGCGACGCTGGCGCTCATCGCGACGTCCCTGGACAAGTTCGCGACCGAGATCCGCGCGCTGCAGAAGAGCGAGTTCCGCGAAGTCGAGGAGCCGTTCGCGAAAGGGCAGAAGGGCTCGTCCGCGATGCCGCACAAGCGCAACCCGATCGGCTGCGAGAACATTTCGGGCCTTGCGCGCGTCATCCGCGGCCATATGCTCTCGGCCTACGAGAACGTGCCGCTCTGGCACGAGCGCGACATCAGCCATTCTTCGGTCGAGCGCGTCATCCTGCCGGACGCGACGATGCTGATCAACTATATGTTGAACCGTCTGGGGAACATTATCAAAAACCTCACCGTGTTCCCTGAAAACATGAAGCGCAACATGGAGCGCACCTACGGCGTGCCGTTCTCCGGCCGCGTCATGACGAAGCTGATCGACAAGGGCTTCAGCCGCGAGCAGGCCTACGACACGGTGCAGCCGCGCGCGATGCAGGCGTGGGAGACGCAGCGGCATTTCCGCGACATCATCCTCGAGACGCCCGAGATCACGAGCGTGCTGTCGAAGGAAGAGATCGACGATTGCTTCAACCCGTCGTGGCATCTGAAGCATGTGGACACGATTTTTGAAAGACTCGGCTTGACCGGACAGGAGGCTTGAGGCGCGTCATGAACCGGCAACCTTTATCCACGGCCGTGGATCTGATCGACGCTCCGCTCGTGTACAAGGGCAAGGTCCGCGAACTGTACGATCTCGGGGAGCATTACCTGATCGTCGTCACCGACCGGATTTCCGCGTTCGACTACGTGCTCGAGCCGCCCGTGCCGTACAAGGGGATCGTCCTGAATACGCTCAGCGCCTTCTGGTTTGAGCAGACGTCCGCGATCCAGCCCAATCACGTCGTCCACACCGACGTGGCGAAGCTCGGCGGCGTCGCGAAGGATCCGGAGCAGCTTGAAGGCCGCATCATGGTGACCAAAAAAGCGCAGCGGATCGACATCGAGTGCGTCGTGCGCGGCTACATCACCGGCGGCGGCTGGCGGCAGTACCAGAAGACGCAGGCGGTGAACGGCATTCCGCTGCCGCCCGGCCTGCGCAAGAACGAGCGGCTGCCGGAGCCGATCTTCACGCCGGCGGCGAAGAACGACGTCGGCCACGACGAGGACATCCCGTTCGACGAGATGGCAAGGCGCATCGGGACCGGGCTGGCCGAAGAGCTGCGGGAGCGCAGCCTGAAGCTGTACGATTTCGCTTCCCGGTATTGCGAGGAGCGGGGCATCATCCTGGCGGACTGCAAGTTCGAGTTCGGTCTGGTGGACGGCCGGGTGGTGCTGATCGACGAGATTTTCACCCCGGATGCGTCGCGCTTCTGGGCGAAGGACCGCTGGGCATTGGGCATCGAGATCGACAGCATGGACAAGGAGCCGGTGCGGACGTATCTGGCGGGCAGCGGCTGGGACAAGAACAGCAAGCCCGATCCGCTGCCGGCGCACGTCGTCGAGGAGACGACGCGGCGGTATCTGGACATTTGCGAACGGCTGACCGGCGAGAACCCGGCGGAATCGATCACAGGAGGCGGAGAAACGCGATGAAAGCCACGGTGTACGTCACGATCAAGGAGAACGTTCTGGACCCGCAGGGAGCGGCCGTACAGGGTGCGCTGCATTCCCTCGGATTCAAGGAGGTCGGCAAGGTGCGGATCGGCAAATACATGGAGCTGACCCTCGACACGAATGACCGGAGCGAGGCGGAGGCGCGCGTGAAGGCGATGTGCGAGAAGCTCCTGGCGAACACGGTCGTCGAAGACTACCGATTCGAACTGGAGGGCTGAGCGGATGCGGTTCGCGGTCATCGTTTTTCCGGGCTCCAACTGCGACATCGACTGCTGCAAGGCGGTTGAGGAGACGATCGGCCAGCCGGTCGACTACGTCTGGCACACGGCGACGGATCTGTCCGCCTACGACGCGATCATCGTGCCCGGCGGCTTCTCCTACGGCGATTATCTGCGCTGCGGCGCGATCGCCCGTTTCGCACCGGTCATGAACGAGGTGCGCAAGGCAGCAGAGGAAGGCAAGTACGTGCTGGGCATCTGCAACGGATTCCAGATCCTGACCGAAGCGGGTCTCCTGCCGGGCGTGCTGCTCCGGAACCGGGACTTGAAGTTCCGCTGCCATCCGGCGCTGCTCGAAGTGGTGAACAACGAGACGCCGTTCACGCGGGATTATGCGAAGGGCGAGATCGTCAACATCCCGATCGCCCACGGCGAAGGGAACTACTATTGCGACGAAGAGACGCTGGCGAAGCTCGAAGCGAACGGCCAGGTCGTGTTCCGCTACAAGGCGGGCGAGAACCCGAACGGTTCGGTAAGCGACATCGCCGGCATTTGCAACGAAGGCCGCAACGTCGTCGGCATGATGCCGCATCCGGAGCGGGCGGTAAGCGAGCTGCTCGGCTCGTCGGACGGCAAGCGGATGTTCACATCAGTACTCAGCGCATGGAGGGAGCGGCATGGCGCAACAGTTAACGGCTAAGGAACCGACGGCGGAACAGATCGCGGAGTATAAAATTTACCGGGAGTTCGGCGTCAGCGACTACGAGTACGACCTGATCTGCAAGTTCCTCGGCCGCAAGCCGAACTACACCGAGATCGGCGTGTTCAGCGTCATGTGGTCCGAACACTGCGCGTACAAGAACTCGAAGCCGGTGCTGAAGAAGTTCCCGGTTTCGGGGCCGCGCGTCCTGATGGGTCCGGGCGAAGGCGCGGGCATCGTGGACATCGGCGACAACCAGGCGGTCGTGTTCAAAATCGAGTCCCACAACCACCCGTCCGCGGTCGAACCGTACCAGGGCGCGGCGACGGGCGTCGGCGGCATCATCCGCGACATTTTCTCGATGGGCGCGCGTCCGGTGGCGCTGCTCAACTCGCTGCGCTTTGGCAAGCTGGACAACCCGCGGGTGAAATATTTGTTTGAAAATGTAGTGGCGGGCATTGCGGGCTACGGCAACTGCATCGGTATTCCGACGGTCGCCGGCGAGGTGATGTTCGACGAGAGTTACGAGGGCAACCCGCTCGTCAACGCGATGTGCGTCGGCCTGATCGACCACGACCAAATTCAGCGCGGCGTCGCGAAAGGCGTCGGCAACCCGGTGTTCTACGTCGGACCGGCGACCGGCCGCGACGGCATCCATGGCGCGACGTTCGCGTCCGTCGAGCTGACCGAGGAGTCGGAAGAGAAACGGACGGCGGTGCAGGTCGGCGACCCGTTCATGGAGAAGCTCGTCATGGAGGCGTGCCTGGAGCTGATTCAGTCCGGCATCGTGCTCGGTATCCAGGATATGGGCGCCGCCGGGCTGACCTGCTCGAGCGCGGAAATGGCGGCGAAGGCGGGCAACGGTCTCGAGCTGTACCTGGACGAGGTGCCGCAGCGCGAGGAAGGCATGACGCCGTACGAAATGATGCTGTCGGAGTCGCAGGAGCGGATGCTGTTCGTCATCGAACCGCAGCATGAAGCGAAGGCGCGGGAAATTTTCGAACGGTGGGGCGTCATCTGCGCGAAGGTCGGCAAGGTGACGGACGACGGCCGGCTGCGGCTGTTCCACAAGGGCGAAGTCGTCGCCGACATGCCGGTGAAGGCTTTGGTGGACGATTGCCCGGTGTACCACCAGCGGTCGGAGGAGCCGGAATATTATCGCGCGTTCGCGAACGTGGACACGACGGCGTTTGAGGAGATTGCGGATCTGACCGGCGCATTGAAAAAGGTGCTGGCATCGCCGTCGGTGGCGAGCAAGGAATGGGTGTACAACCAGTACGACTACATGGTGCGGACGAGCACGGTCGTGCGCCCGGGCTCCGACGCGGCGGTCGTCCAGGTGCCCGGCACGCGCAAGGCGCTCGCGATGACGACGGACGGCAACGGCCGGTATGTCTACCTCGATCCGGAAGTCGGCGGGAAGATCGCGGTCGCGGAAGCGGCGCGGAACGTCGTCTGCTCGGGCGCGGAGCCGCTCGCGATCACGGACAACCTGAACTTCGGCAGCCCGGAGAAGCCGGACGTGTTCTGGCAGATCGAGAAGGCGACGGACGGCATGGCGGAAGCGTGCCGGGTGCTGGGCACGCCGGTCATCGGCGGCAACGTGTCGCTGTACAACGAGAACGAGAAGGGCGCGATCTACCCGACACCGGTCGTCGGCATGGTCGGTCTGGTACACGATCTGGATCACATTACGACGCAGGAATTCAAGGCCGAGGGCGACGTGATCGTGCTCGTCGGCGAGACCCGGGCCGAACTCGGCGGCTCCGAGCTGCAGTACGCGGTGCTCGGCAAGACGGAAGGCCGTCCGCCGCAGATTGATCTCGAAGTCGAGGCCCGGGTGCAGGGCGCCGTGCTGGAAGCGATCCGGCAAGGGCTCGTTGCGTCGGCCCACGACCTGTCCGAGGGCGGCCTCGCGGTCGCGCTGGCCGAGTCGTGCTTCGGCCGCGGTCTGGGCGCGGTGGTGAACGTCGAGACATCGCTGAGAGCCGATGTCGCGCTGTTCAGCGAGTCGCAGTCGCGCATCCTGCTGTCGGCGAAGCCGGAGAAGGCGGATGCATTGGTTGCGCTGCTGGCGGAGAAGGGCGTCGCGCATGCGGTGCTCGGCAAGGTTGAAGGATCGGATCTTGTTGTGCGGGTGAACGGAAGAGACGGCATCGCAGCGCCGGTCGCCGAACTGCAGAAGGTCTGGAAGGAAGCGATCCCATGTCTGCTGAAGAACTGAGCAGTCCGGTTCAGTCTTGGGCCGATGGAAGCTATTACAATGAAGGCGCCGGACGGGAAGACCTGTTCGACAAAGTGCGTGAAGAATGCGGCGTGTTCGGGGTGTTCGGCATCCCGGACGCCGCCGCGCTGACCTATTACGGGCTGCACGCGCTGCAGCACCGCGGCGAGGAAAGCTGCGGCATCTGCACCGTCGACTCGGCGCGGCCGTTCGAGTCGTTCAAGGCGCACCGCGGCATGGGCCTCGTGAAGGAAGTGTTCACGAAGGAAGCGCTCGACGGACTGTCCGGCGACCGGGCGATCGGCCACGTCCGCTACTCGACGTCGGGCAGCAGTGCGCTCGCGAACGCGCAGCCGCTCGTGTTCAAGTACCGGGACGGCGACCTTGCGGTCGCGACGAACGGCAACCTCGTGAACGCGCCGGAGATCCGGGCGGAGCTCGAGGCGGCCGGGTCGATCTTCCAGACGACGAGCGACACGGAAGTGATCGCGCACCTGATCGCGCGCTCGCCGCTCGACTTCGTCGACGCGGTGAAGGCGGCGCTGCAGCGGGTCGTCGGCGGGTTCGCGTTCCTCATCATGACGAACACGAAGCTGATCGCCGCCTCCGACCCGAACGGGCTGCGCCCGCTCTGCATGGGCCGGCTCGGCGACGGATACGTGTTCGCCTCGGAGACATGCGCCCTCGAGACGGTCGGCGCCGAGTTCGTGCGCGACATCTATCCGGGCGAGATGCTCATCCTCGGCGAAGGGAAGGACATCCGCGTCGAGCGGTTCGCGCCGCTGAAACGGCGGGCGGTGTGCGCGATGGAGTACATCTATTTCGCCCGGCCGGACTCGGATGTGGCGGGGATCAACCTGCACGCGGCCCGCAAGCGGATGGGCAGCCGGCTGGCGCTGGAGTCGTTCGTCGACGCCGACGTCGTCACGGGCGTGCCGGACTCGAGCATCTCGGCGGCGATCGGCTACGCGGAGCAGACGGGCATTCCGTACGAGCTCGGGCTGATCAAGAACAAGTACACCGGCCGGACGTTCATCCAGCCGTCGCAGGAGCTGCGCGAGCGGGGCGTCAAGATGAAGCTGTCGGCCGTGCGCCGGGTTGTCGAAGGCAAGCGCGTCGTCATGATCGACGACTCGATCGTGCGCGGGACGACGTCGCGGCGGATCGTCAACCTGCTGCGCGAGGCGGGCGCCGTGGAAGTGCACGTGCGGATCACGTCGCCGCCGTTCGCGAACCCGTGTTTCTACGGCATCGACACGCCGGACCGCAAGGACCTGATCGCGTCCGAGAAGACGGTGGAGGAGATCCGGCAGGCGATCAATGCGGATTCGCTGCAGTTCCTCTCGAAGGAAGGTTTCATCGAGGCGGTCGTGGGCCGCGTCGGCGCGGGGGCGGCCGTTGCGGTCGGCGCCGGCGTCGGCGGCGGGACTTCTCTTGGCGCCGGTTCGTCCGGAGCCGGCCGTGTTCCGGATCTGTCGCGCCTGGATCTGAAAGGCTTGCAGGCGGCGGGCTTGACCCCGGCGGAGTTCGAGGCGGCGCTGCGGATCAACGGCGGGATGTGCATGGCGTGTTTTGACAACGACTACCCGACGCCGATCGAATTCGCGAACGCTTCGAAGACGTGCAGCTGCTGAGCGGACAAACGGGCGGTCGGTCGTGAAAAGTCGGAATCGCCGAAAAATAGACGAAAATATATCCTCCAAATGCTTGAGAACGGCCGTTTTCGGGTGAATTTGCCGGAACAGACGAGGAGAATTCCTCTATCCAACATCCGGAGCGGAGCCGCTTCCCGTCCAGCTCCGCACAGGCGAGGACGGGACCAACAATTGCGAAGGAGTGACCCTGGTGTCGGAAGCGTACAAACAAGCCGGCGTCGACATCGCGGCGGGCAATGAAGCGGTCGAGCGGATGAAGAAGCATGTGGCGCGGACGTTCCGCCCCGAGGTGCTGACCGGGCTCGGCGGTTTCGGCGCGCTGTTCGGCCTGAATCTGCAGAAATATGAGGAACCGGTGCTCGTCTCCGGCACGGATGGCGTCGGCACGAAGCTGATGCTCGCGTTCGCGATGGACAAACACGATACGATCGGCATCGACGCGGTGGCGATGTGCGTGAACGACATCGTGGTGCAGGGCGCGGAGCCGCTGTTCTTCCTCGACTACCTCGCCTGCGGCAAGGTCGTGCCCGAACGCATCGAGGCGATCGTGAAGGGCATCGCCGACGGCTGCGAACAGTCCGGCTGCGCCCTGATCGGCGGCGAGACGGCCGAGATGCCGGGCATGTACGGCGGGGACGAGTACGACATCGCCGGTTTCGCCGTCGGCATCGTCGACCGGAAGCGCATCATCGACGGCGCGGACATCCGGCCGGGCGACGCGGTCATCGGGCTCGCGTCGAGCGGCGTGCACAGCAACGGCTTCTCGCTCGTGCGCAAGGTGCTGCTCAAGGACAGCGGCTATTCGCTGCATGACACGCTGCCGGAGCTCGGCGGCGCAAGGCTCGGCGACGTGCTGCTCGAGCCGACGCGGCTGTATGTGAAGCCGGTGCTCAAGTTGATCGAGCGCGTGGAAGTGAAAGGCCTCGCGCACATTACGGGCGGCGGGTTCATCGAGAACATCCCGCGCGTGCTGCCCGAAGGCGTGAACGTCGAGATCGCATACGGCTCGTGGCCGGTGCTGCCGATCTTCAAGCTGCTGCAGGAGCGGGGCAAGATCTCGAATCGCGACATGTTCACGACGTTCAACATGGGCATCGGCATGGTCGCCGTCGTGCCCGCGGAACAGGCGGATGAAGCGATCCGGACGCTCGCGGAGCAAGGCGTCGAAGCGTACCGGATCGGCACGGTGACGCCGGGCAGCAAGACCGTGGCGTTCACGGGAGCTGACGTGTAATGGGCAAGCTCAAGGTAGCCGTCTTCGCGTCCGGCAACGGCTCGAACTTCCAGGCGCTCGCCGACGGCGCGCGGGACGGGCGGATCGACGCCGACATCCGGCTGCTCGTCTGCGACAAGCCGGGCGCTCATGTCATCCGGCGGGCGGAGGCGGCCGGCATCGAGACGTATGTGTTCCGGCCGCGCGACTATCCGTCGCGCGAAGCGTACGAGCGCGAGATTCTGATCGAGCTGAAGCGCCGCGGCGTCGAGCTGGTCGTGCTGGCCGGCTATATGCGGATCGTGACGCCGGTGCTCGTGGACGCCTATTACGGGCGGATGATCAACGTCCACCCGTCGCTGCTGCCGGCGTTTCCCGGCCTGAACGGCATCGGCCAGGCGCTCGCATACGGCGTGAAGGTGACCGGCGCAACCGTCCACTTCGTCGACGGCGGACTCGACTCCGGGCCGATCATCGCCCAGGAGGCGCTGGCCGTGGAGCCGGGCGACACCGAGGAGACGCTGGCGGCGCGCATACACCCGATCGAGCACCGGCTGCTGCTTGAGGTCGTGCAGCACTTCGCGGAAGGCCGCATCCGGCTGGACGGCCGGCATGTGACGATCGAATCTTGAGCGTGCGGGGCGGCAAGCGGGTACTGGCGCGGTATTAACGGCATCTGGTGCCGTTAAACCGGCGCGCCGACCCGTGCGGGGGAGCATTAACGGCACGAAATGCCGTTAACGGCCGCCCTTCGTGACGAGATGGCATCGAAACCAAACGAACGGGCGCCTGCTGACCCGCATCGCGGAGCGGCAGCCGATCCGCCCGGCAAAACCCAAGGACAAGGATGGGGACGATGAGCGAAATTTACGAACTGAACCTCCGGTACGGGATGAACCCGCACCAGAAGCAGGCGAAGCTGACGAACGGCGGCAAGCCGCTGCCGATCCGGGTGCTGAACGGCGAGCCCGGCTTCATCAACCTGCTCGACGCGCTGAACGCGTTCCAGCTCGTGCGCGAGCTGCGCAAGGCGACGGGACTGCCGGCCGCCGCATCGTTCAAGCACGTCAGCCCGGCCGGCGCCGCCGTCTATTCGCCGCTGACGCCGGAACTGGCGAAGGCGTATTTCGTCGACGGCATGGAGCTGTCGGAGCTCGCGACTGCCTACGCGCGGGCGCGCGGCGCGGACCGGATGTCGTCTTTCGGCGACGCGGCCGCGCTGAGCGACATCGTCGATGTGCCGACGGCGAAGCTGCTGAAGCGCGAGGTGTCCGACCTCGTCGTGGCGCCGGGATATACCGAGGAAGCGCTGGCCATCCTGAAGGAGAAGAAGGGCGGCAAATTCCTCATCCTCGAGATCGATCCCGACTACGTGCCCGACCCGATTGAGACACGCACCGTCTTCGGCCTGACGATGCAGCAGGAACGGAACGACGCGGTGATCGACGATTCCGTTTTCGAGACGATCGTGACGGAGAACAAGGAGCTGCCGGAGAGCGCGAAGCGCGATCTGCTCGTCGCCCTCGTGACGCTGAAATATACGCAATCGAACTCCATCTGCTACGCGCTGGACGGCCAGACGATCGGCATCGGCGCCGGCCAGCAGTCGCGCATCCACTGCACGCGCCTCGCCGGCGACAAGGCGGACCGCTGGTATCTGCGCCAGCATCCGATCGCGCTGAACATGAAATTCCGCCCGGGCCTGTCCCGCGCCGAGCAGAACAATGCGATCGACCTGTGGCTTGAGGACGTGCTGACGCCGGTGGAACAGAAGAGCTGGGAGCAATGCTTCGAAGAAGTGCCGCCGCGCCTGACGCCGGAAGAGAAGCGCGAATGGCTCAAGGGGCTGAAGAACGTTTCCTACGGTTCCGATGCGTTCCTGCCGTTCCGCGACAACCTCGACCGGGCGAGCCGCAGCGGCGTGAAATACGTCATCCAGGCCGGCAGCTCGCTGCGCGACGAAGAAGTCGTGAAGGCGGCGAACGAATACGGCATGGTTATGGTGTATTCCGGCGTCCGGCTGTTCCACCACTGATTCCGCCACGAAGGGAGAAAGCGGCACAATGACCACCATCACCAATCTCGACAACCTGAAGGCGGAAGCGGAAGCGAACGCCGAAGCGCTGAAGAGCAACCGCTATCCGGGCCGCGGCATCATCATCGGCATGACGCCGGACGGCACCCGGCTGGTGCAAGTGTATTGGATCATGGGGCGGAGCGAGAACAGCCGCAACCGGATCTTCGTCCTCGAGGAAGACGGCAGCGTCCGCACCGAGGCGCGCGATCCGGCGAAGCTGACCGACCCTTCGCTCATCATTTACTACCCGGTAAGGCAATCCGGCGGTGCCCACATCGTGACGAACGGCGACCAGACCGACACGATTGCGGACGCCATCGCAAGCGGCGGCACGTTCGAAGACGCGCTCCGCACGCGCACGTTCGAGCCGGACGCGCCGAACTTCACGCCGCGCATTTCCGGCATCGTCCAGCCGGGCGACAAATCCGCCGCCTACAAGCTGGCGATTCTGAAGTCAAACCGCGGCAACGAGGCGCTCGCGCAGCGGCATTTCTTCACGTACGAGCAGCCGCTCGCGGGCTTCGGCCATCTCATCCACACGTATCAGGGCGACGGCAACCCGCTGCCGTCCTTCGAAGGCGAGCCGAAGCTTGTCCCGCTGTTCGACGATGCGGAGCAGACGCTGGAATACTACTGGAAGCGGCTCGACGAAGAGAACCGCATTTCGCTGCTCGTGAAGACGATTCCGGTCGGCGGCGGCGAAGCGGCGATCACGATCCGGAACAAGGAATAAGGGGGCCACAAGCGGTGAACATCCTGGTCATCGGCGGCGGCGGGCGCGAGCACGCCATCGTCTGGTCACTGGCCAAGAGCAGCCGGGTGACGAAGCTCTACTGCGCGCCGGGCAACGCAGGCATCGCGCAACTTGCGGAGTGCGTCCCGATCGGCGTCATGGATTTCGACAAGCTCGTCCAATTCGCGAAGGAGCGGGCGATCGACCTCGTCGTCGTCGGCCCGGACGACCCGCTGGCGGCGGGCATCGTCGACGCGTTCGAGGCTGCGGGCATCCCGGCGTTCGGTCCGAACAAGGCGGCGGCGGAGATCGAGGGCAGCAAGATTTTCATGAAAAGCCTGCTGCGAAAATACAACATCCCGACCGCACGGTACGAGACGTTCGACGATTACGAGACGGCGCTGGCGTATCTGCGGCAGCAGCCGCCGCCGATCGTCGTGAAGGCGGACGGCCTCGCCGCCGGCAAAGGCGTCACGGTCGCGCGCACGATGGAAGAAGCGGAAGCGGCCTTGCGCGGCATGATGATCGACAAGGTATTCGGCGCATCCGGCACGAAGGTGGTCATCGAGGAGTTCCTCGAGGGGCAGGAGATGTCGATCCTGTCGTTCGTCGACGGGTTGGCGGTGCGGCCGATGGTGCCGGCGCAGGACCACAAGCCGGTGTTCGACGGCGACAAGGGGCCGAACACGGGCGGCATGGGCACGTACACGCCGCTGCCGCATATCGATCCGGCCATCATGGACGAGGCGGTCGAACGCATCATCAAACCGACGGCGGCTGCGATGGTGAAGGAAGGTCGGCCGTTCCGCGGGGTGCTTTTTGCCGGGCTGATGGTGACGAAGGACGGACCGAAGGTGATCGAGTTCAACGCCCGGATGGGCGACCCCGAGACGCAGGTCGTGCTGCCGCGGCTCAAGACCGACCTGCTGGACATCATCCTCGCGGCGATGGACGGAAAACTCGATCAGATCGCGATCGAGTGGAGCGACGAGGCGGCTGTCTGCGTCATTCTGGCATCGGAAGGGTACCCGAGCTCTTACCCGAAAGGGCGGCCGATCGAAGGCATCGACCGGGCGGAAGCGGCCGGCGCGCTTGTCTTCCACGCGGGAACGGCGCTTCAGGACGGCGGCATTGTGACGTCCGGCGGCCGGGTGCTCGGCGTCGTCGGCCGGGGCCGGGACATCGAAGAAGCGCGGAACCGGGCGTATGAAGCATGCAGTCTGATCCGGTTTGAGGGCATGCACTATCGGAAAGACATTGCGGCGAAAGCGCTGGGTGCGATGAAAGGCTGAACGGTCAAGGCGGGAAGCGGATGCTCAAGGCTTCCCGCTTTTTTACGTTTTGCGGGTGCGGTTTTGCGGTGAGGTTGTTTGCAGCGGCGCGGGAATGGCAGCCAGATGATTGTGCAGCGTTTCCACCATTTGCTGGCGGCCGTCCGGAGAGGTATCCTGCCAGATCAGCTCAAAAAGCACGCCGAGACCCGGCAGCGTCCGTTCATCCGCCCCGACCGAGCTGTCGATGATGTCGAGCAGATCTTCGGACGATTTGTCATGCACCCGCTGGATGATCGCCTGACGCAGATTGAGCGTGTTCACGCGTAATCCCCCCGAGAGCGAGAAGTTCCCCATTACTATGCCCGGCGCGGGGCCTGTTCATCCTCACGCCGCCCATGCGCTGTGCTATAATGGGACATATTGCTTAGGTGTGACAACTGCCGGAAGGAAGGAGCTTGTTTCGATATGGCCAAGGCGGCGAAAAAACAGTTCGCGGTCATCGGCATGGGCCGTTTCGGCACCAGCGTCGCCCAGTCGCTTGCGCGGCTCGGCTACGAGGTGCTCGCGATTGACGTCAGCGGCGCGCGCATCCAGGACGTGGTGAACAAGGTCACCCACGCGGTGGCGGCCGACTCGACCGACGAGGAGGCGCTGCGTGCGCTCGGCCTCCGCAATTTCGATGTCGTCGTCGTCGCGATCGGACAGGACATCCAGGCGAGCATCCTGACAACGATCATTCTGAAGGAGCTCGGCGTCCCGTACATCATCGCGAAGGCGCAGAATGAGCTGCACGGCAAGGTGCTGAGCAAGATCGGCGCGGACAAGGTGATTTTCCCCGAGCGGGACATGGGGCAGCGCGTCGCCCACAACCTGATTTTGCCGAACCTGCTCGATTTCATCGAGTTGTCGGACGATTACAGCATTGTGGAGCTGGAGGCCCCTCCGGTCATGGTCGGCAAAAATCTGAAGCAGCTCGACATCCGCGCCCGGTTCCGATGCAACGTCATGGCGATCAAGACCGGGGGACGGATGAACATTGCGCCGAACGCGGAAGATTCGATCCGCGAGGGCGACATCCTCGTCATCGTCGGGAAGAACGGCGATCTGGCGCGGCTCGAGCGGCACTATGCGGACAACGGGAAGTGAGAGGAGCGGCATGGCGGACATCAACCTGATCCCGATCACGTCGGCGCAGAATCCGAAGGTGAAAGCATGGGCGTCCCTCCTCGAGAAAAAACACCGCGACCGCACCGGCACGTTTCTTATCGAAGGCGTCCATCTGCTGCAGGAGGCGCTCAAGGCGGAGGGGCTCGTCTCGATCGAGGCGATCGCCGTCGACGACGAACGCGGCTGGCCGGAGGAACTGGCGGGCGCGCGCCTGCCGGAGCGGACGCCGGTTTACGCGCTCCCGGCGTCCGTCATGGCGAAGTGCACCGGCACGGACACGCCGCCGCCGGTGTTCGCCGTCGTCACGAAGCCGCGATATGGACATGACGCGCTGCTTAGGGAAGGCGGCTTCGTCGTCGCCCTCGACGGCGTGCGCGACCCGGGCAACGCGGGCACGCTGATCCGCGCCGCCGACGCGGTCGGCGCCGACGCCGTCGTGCTCGGCCGCGGGTCGGTCGATCCGTACAATCCGAAGACGGTCCGCTCGACGATGGGCTCGTTGTTCCATCTGCCGGTGGTGGAAGGCGATCTGGCCGAGCTGCTGCCGGAAGCGAAGCGGCGCGGCGCCCGGCTCGTCGGCGCCAGCCTCGACGCGCGCCAGTCGTGCTACGCGTTCGACTGGCGGCCCGCCTGCTGGCTCCTGCTCGGCAACGAGTCGAACGGGCTCTCCCCGGCCGTCTCCGCGCTCGTGGACGCGCATGTGCTCATCCCGATGCGCGGGCAGGCGGAGTCGCTCAACGTGGCGATGGCGGGGGCGGTGCTGATGTACGAGGCGATGCGGCAGCGGTATTTTGATCCCGGACGGCGGTAACGAAACTCGGCAACCTTATTTCGGCGTATAGCGAGATATCGGGATTCTGACGAAACTGAGGCGCGCTATCGCGCGAACTTCTGCCGGAAATGCCGTCCCGGATGGTACATAAATGAAAATGGACCCGCCAGACGCATTCCGTCATCCTTCTTGCAAACCGAAGATAACTGGTGAACAGGTCAAAAGACGGTAAACGTATTGGTCCCTCCGTCAAATAACCCGTCTTATTGCAGTTCCGACAGTCGCCTATTGTCCTGAAAAGACGTGTGTAAACTCTTTCATCCACAACTGCAAGGTCCTGTTCGAATTTGAAGCAGGAAGGCGTGCGCATGGATGCTGTTCGCAAAGTTTGCGCTGGCCTGGATGTCCATCAAAAGACCATCGTTGCCTGTGTCTTGCAAGGCCCGCTGGAGGAGAAGCCAAAGGCTGATATTCGCACGCGGCACAACCACTCGCGAAATTTTGGCACTGCAGGATTGGCTTATGGAGAGGGAGTGCCGGGAAGTCGCCATGGAAAGCACCGGCGTCTTGTTGATCCCCCTATGAAAAAGAGGTGAATTTAATCGACACCATTCCCGGGATTGATCGTTCCGCAGCAATCACTCTTCTGGCGGAGATCACTCCCCGTGTAGCGGAATATTTTTCATCCGATGCAAAGCTGGCTTCATGGGTTGGAGGGGCTCCGGGAAACAACAAAAGTGCCGGCGTAAAAAAGGCAGCGCGGTCTCTGCAGGGGAACAAATATGCCAAAGGCATTTTGTGTCAATGCGCATGGGCCAATTGCAGAAGCCAAAATCGCATCGGCGCGCATTTCCGACGTATTCGGAAACGACGAGGAGAACAAAAAGCGGCGGTTGCAACCGCGCATCTCATTATAAGGATCGTCTACGCCATACTGAGAGACCGTGTTGAATACCGACACATCGAGCAAACCATGTTCGAAGACTCCACCGCAAAAATGGCAGAACGCTTTAAAAAACCGAAAGTGATTCCTTGGTGTGGTGGGTTTTTTTTTTTTTTGCCTTCTACCGGTACGCATTTTCGTATAAACGCTTCTCCGTTTCGTTGCAGCCGCCGTTGGACGGCCCGGCCGCGCTTGACATGCAACCGGTCAGTTGCGTACAATCAGGGTATGATGCACGACAGGGATGCCATCTTCAAGGCGCTGGGCGATCCGACCCGGCGGGCCATACTGGACGAGCTGTCCGAGCGCAGCGAGCTCACGCTGTTCGAGCTGACGGCGCGCCTCATCATGAAGCACAATCTGTCCATCACGCGGCAGGCGATCGCCAAACATCTCGCCGTGCTGGAAGAAGCGGGGCTCGTGCAATCCATCCGCAAAGGGAAGTTCCGCATGATCCGGTTCAACCGCGAGCCGTTGAAGGACCTGCTGAAAGGCTGGATCGATTGACGCGGGTGGTCCATTTTCCATTTTGAACATGGAGGAACCTGGATGAAGATCATCGTGACCAGCATATTCGTCGAGGATCAGGAGCGGGCCCTGGAGCATCCCCTGTTGATCGGAACCATCACGGACATTTTCGAGCTGAGGAATTATTTATGAGCTGGTTCGACCAGTCTCCATACGAGATCAAGGTCGAGTGGGGCGAAAGGGGCGCGCGAGAGGCGGCGAATCGGGGCGACATCGTCATCATCGTCGATGTCCTCAGCTTCTCGTCCACCGTCGTGACCGCCGTGGAGCACGGCGCGGAGATTTGGCCCTTCCGGCCGCCCGTTGACGAAGAGGCGAAAGCCTATGCGGAGCGGCTGCGGGCGGAGCTCGTACTCGGAAGGGCGGAGGCGCAGCGATTCGGCGGACATTCGCTGTCCCCGCTGTCCTTCACGCCGGCCGATCATGGGCGGCGATACGTCCTGTGTTCGCTGAACGGAGCATCTTGCGTGCGGATGGCCGAACGCGTCCCCGCGCTGCTCGTCGGCAGCCTGCTCAACGCGTCGGCCGTTGCCGCCGCAGCAAACCGGCTGAAGCGCGAGCTGAACGCGAACATCACGGTCGTGCCGTGCGGAGAGAAATGGCCGGATGCGCGGGAGAACGAAAACAGGCTGCGTCCGGGGATCGAGGATTATTTGGGCGCGGGCATGATTTTGTCCAGGTTGGAAGGGAGCAAGTCGCCGGAAGCGGAGGTGTGCATCGGCGCGTATGAAGCTTCCGGGACAAAACTGGCGGAACTGGTATGGGACTCCGCCAGCGGGCGCGAGCTGCGCGAGAAGGGGTTCGAGCAGGACGTTCTTTATTGCGCGCGGACGGATATCTGCAGCGTTGTGCCTGTCCTCCGCGGCGGCAGGTTTGCCGATGCGAACGGAGAAGCCGGGGGATAAGCCGAAACAGCCGGAAAATGAAGGCCGTCTCGCGGGGAGACGGCCTTTCATCGTGGCCGTTATTTCGATTCGCCGTTCAGGTACCGGTAGAACGCCGCGTTGACCCAGAACGTGCAGGTCGAGTACGTGATGTCCGGATCGTCGGTGCTGTAAGCCTCGGCGATGTCATCGGCCTGGTCAATGAGCGAGAACGACTCCAGGTAGTACCGCTCGTCGGACAGCTTGTTGTTGGCAATCAGCCTGTAGTCGCCCGCCGGTCGCACATTCGAATAGTACAGCGGCTGCCACCACGAGCCGTAAATCAATCCCGGCTGATCGTCTTCGTTCTTCTTCGCGTACGCCAGGATGATGGCGTCGAACCGGTCGCGGTCCGCGTTATTGCGGAATTCGAAGATCAGTTCGTATTCCTTGGCGTATTCGATGTAGTTGCCGTTGGCGATCTGCCGGACTTCGTAGTACTCGGATTCGCCGGGATCGCCCCATTCTTTCAGGTAGACGAAGGCGGATGTGCGCGGCTCGTACTGCACCTTGGCGTCGATGCCTTCGCTGCGCAGCAGGGCGATGAGCTGCAGCGCGTGCCGGATGTCGGAATGGGCATACGTAATCGTCAGCTCGTCGATGAAGTTGCTCTCGTACCGCGAGTCGCGGATCGTGTAGCCGGTGACGAGGTTCTCCTCGAGCGCCCGGTCGCCGATGGCTTGAAGTTCCGGAGCCTTGACGATGACGCTCGCCTGATATGCGTTCAGCAGTTCGTTCAGGATGTTGGCGTCGCTCACCCAGCCGATGTACCGTTTGTACGCGCCGCGGCTCTCGAGCGTCTTGCCCAGCAGGACGTCGGCATACTCGGCGGTCGCCGTTCCGCGCTCCCGGATCAGGCCGTAATGGTCCGCCGGCACGAGGCCGGTGTCGATGGCGGCGGCGAGTTCCTGCGCGCCCTGCAGCCCCAGCAGCGCGGCGCTCAGGTTGAACGGCGCCAGCGTCCGATCCGCCTTGTCCGCGGGGTAGGTGTAGGCCAGTTCCTTCAGGCCGGCCGCCTTGACCGCGATCTGCGCGGCGTTGATCGCCGTCAGCGGCGCCTGCGGGTTCACCGTGCCGCCGGAGATGATGCCTTCCCTGTACAGCGCGGCGGCCGCTGCATAGTAGGGGCTTGAAGCCGGCACGTCGTCGAAGACGGCGCCATCGGCTGCTGTGGCAGCTTCGGCTTCGTCGGCGGCCTGCAGCCGGAGCGCCGCCGCCGTCGCGGCGATGAAGTCGCCTTTCGCGAGGGCGTCGCCGAATGCGATGCCGAACTTGTCCTTCAGGAACAGCGCATAGTCTGCGGCGGTCTCCTGCGCTGGACTTTGAACGGTGGTCGCGGAGACGGCGGTGCTGCCTGACCCGGAGACGGCGGCTGCGCTGTCGGCGGCGGAAACGGCCGGGGCGGACAGCAGGAGCACGGCGGCCAGCGAAATCGGCAGCAGCCTGCGGACCTGTTGGTGAAGTCGGATGGACATGGCGGTACCTCCTCAGGTTGAATCGGACTATAAATCCTAGTAAAATAGTATGTAAAATTGGGTTAATCCTGGCAGAGGAATGGAACGGCTGTCAAGACGGGAACCCGGGGGTAGCGACGAAATTGAAGAAGCCATTTCCTCTAATCCAGGGGAAAAGACGTTTTCGAGCAAAATAGAAGCAATCATTGCGTTTATTATTGGCCGAAGCCGGGAAATCCGACTTTTTGGGAAAAATAGAGGAAATATCTTCTTCTATACCGGCTGAAAAGGCGTTGTCATGCGAAACAGAAGCAATCGTTGCGCTTATTTTCGGACTGAGAAGGACTGGGGCGGGAAATCGTTTCGGAAGCAACGACATTTTTCGACAATATCGCGCTTTTCCATTGACAAAGCCTGAGCCAGTCCCTAGGATTAAACTGACAAACATTTTGAAATGGAGAGAACCTGTCGTGAAAAGAGCGTCTTTACTGGTGCTGCTCGCCGTCCTGGTCGTCTCGCTTCTTGCGGCCTGCGGCGGCGGAAATAACGGAAACAGCGAGGCAGGAAACGGGGGCAATGCGTCCCAGAACACCAATGCCGGTGCAGGCGCGGACAACGCCGGAGGCGAGACGGAAGGCCCGAAGAAGCGCATCGCGCTCGTGCTGCCGGAGAAGATCGGCGTCAACGCGTTCTTTACCCAAATGGTGGACGGGCTGAATCAAGCCGCCGAAGAGTTCGGCGTCGAGGTCAAGACGATCGAATCGACGGACCCGGCCGCATTCGAGCAAAATCTGCGCGCCGCCGTCGCCGACGATTACGACCTGATCATCACGAGCAGCTTCACCGCGGTCGATGCGCTGACGGTAGTGGCCGCCGAAAATCCGGACAAGCCGTTCGCCATCATCGACCAGGCGTTTGACGCGCCGAATGTCCGCAGCATCGAGTTCCGCGAGCACGAAGCCGCTTACCTGCTTGGTGCTGCCGCCGGTCTTGTCACGAAGACCAACACGGTCGGCGCGGTCGTGGCCATGGACATCCCGCTGCTCAGCAAATATACGAGCGGTTTCGAGCAAGGGCTCAAACATACGAATCCGGACGCGAAATTCCTGGTCAACTATGTCGGCAACTTCACCGATCCGGCGAAGGCGAAGGAACTGGCGCTGCTGCAATATGAGCAAGGCGCAGACTTCATCGCCGGCATGTCGGCCGTCAGCGACAACGGCGTCTTCGAAGCGGCGAAAGAGAAGGGCTTCCTGACTTCCGGCCAGGACGTCGACCGCACGGTCGAAGATCCGGAGCACATCATTCTGTCCCAGCTGAAAGAAACCGATACGGTCGTCTACGAGACGGTGAAGGACTTCGCACAAGGCAACTTCACGTTCGGCACGGTCAACTACGGCCTTAAGGAGAACGGCGTCGGCCTGACGTTCGTCACGGCGGAGTCGCCGTCGCCGCTCAGCGACGCGCTCGGCCAGGAGAACGTCGAGACGCTGAAGAAGATCCGCGACGACATCGTTTCGGGCGCGATTACGGTCATCAATCCCCTCGAACAGCAGTAAAGCATCTGACGATACGGTGTTTCATACGCTAGCAGCCGGCTGCCGGGACGCAGCCGGCTGCTGTACGTGTTATTGAGGAACATACCGCATGACGGAAGGGGAAGCGGCATGCTGCTGCAGATGGAGAAGATCACCAAGATATACGGCGACGTCACGGCCAACGCGGGCGTTGACTTTACGCTCGAAGCCGGCGAAGTGCATGCGCTGGTCGGCGAGAACGGCGCGGGCAAGACGACGCTGATGCGCATTCTCTACGGCGAGGAGACGCCGACATCCGGCACGATCCGGCTCCGCGGACAGGAGCAGTCGTTCCGCTCGCCGGAGGACGCGATCCGCGCGGGGATCAGGATGGTGCACCAGCACTTCATGCTGTTTCCCTCGTTCACCGTGGCGGAGAACATCGTCATCGGCCGGGAACCGGCCTCCGGCATGCTGTTCGACCGGAAGAAGGCGGCCGAAGAGGTGGCCCGGCTGTCCGCCGAATACGGCATGCCCGTCGATCCGCATCGCCGGGTCGCCGATTGTCCGGTCGGAATCCAGCAGCGGGTCGAAATTTTGAAGGTGCTGTACCAGGGCGCGGACATCATCATTCTGGACGAGCCGTCGGCCGTGCTGACGCCGCTGGAAGTGAAGGAGCTGCTCGCGGCGATCCGCGAGCTGGCGCGCAAGGGCAAAAGCTTCATCCTGATCACGCACAAACTGCAGGAAGTGATGGATGCCGCCGACCGCATCACCGTGCTGCGCGACGGCCGCGTCACCGCGACGGTGCGCGCCGCCGACACGAACGTCGAGGAGCTGTCCCGCCTGATGGTCGGGCGCGAGCTCGTCCCGTTCGACAAGCGGCCGGCCAAGCCGGGCGAACCGGTGCTCGAGGTGGAAGGCCTCACGATCCGCGCCGGCCGCGGCAAGACGAAGCCGCTCGTCGATAACGTGTCGTTCAGTGTCCGGGCGGGCGAAATTGTCGGTGTGGCAGGCATTTCCGGCAACGGCCAGTCCGAACTGATCCAGGCGATCGCCGGCCTGCGGCGCATTGACGCCGGAGCGGTCAAGCTGTGCGGGCGCGACATCTCCGGCGCCGATGTCCGGGAAATCCGCCGGCAGGGGCTCGCCCATATTCCCGAAGACCGCTATCAGTGGGGGTGCGCGAAGGAGGAGTGCATCGCCGACAACGCGGCGATGGGCCATACGGCGCGCGCCGGTCGATCCGGCATCCTGCTGCGCGGCCGCATACGCAAGCTGGCCGAGTCCTGGATCGCCGGTTTCAAGATCAAGGCGGGATCGCCGGATGTGAAGGCGGGGCAGCTGTCGGGCGGCAATCTGCAGAAACTGATCGCGGCGCGCGAGCTGGCGCACGGCTCGCCGCTGGTCATCGCCGCCGAACCGACGCGCGGCGTCGACATCGGCGCCATGGAGATCATCCACGGCGAGTTGATGAAGCGGCGTGACGAAGGCAGCGGCATTCTGCTCGTATCCTCCGAACTGACGGAAATTTTGAAGCTTTCCGACCGGATCATCGTCCTGTTCGAAGGGCGGATCGCCGGCGAGCTTGCGGCCGAAGAAGCGACGGAAGAGGGAATCAGCATGCTGATGGCGGGGGTGACGGCCGATGCGGCTCATGCAGCTCATCACACGTAGTCTGCGCGAATGGATTCATCCGCTTGCGGCCCTGCTGCTCGGCCTCGCCGCCGGAGCCGTCGCGATTCTGGCCGTCGGCGGCTCGGTGGCCGAGACGTACGCGGAGATGTGGAAGGGCGCCTTCGGCAGCTTCTACTACGCGATGAACACGCTGGCGCGGGCAACCCCGATCATGCTGATCGGCCTCGGCGTGGCGCTCGCCTTCCGCGCCGGGTTCTTCAACCTCGGCGCCGAAGGCCAGCTGCTGCTCGGCGCCCTGGCTGCCGCGGTCACCGCGCTCTATCTGCCGGCACCGCCGGAAATGCGCATGATCGCCGCGCTTGCCGCAGGCATCGTTGCCGGCGGCGCCTGGTCGCTGTTTGCCGGCTGGCTCGATCTCCGGTTCCGCATGAACCTGCTCATTACGACGCTGCTGCTGAACTATATCGCGGTGTATCTGGCCAGCTATTTCGTCAGCTTCCCGCTGAAGGATACGTCGGGCAGCGCCGCGATCAACCAGACGAACATGGTGGACAGGGCGGTATGGCTGCCGAAGCTGTTCAAGGGCATGAGCGTGCACGCGGGCTTCATCATCGCGGCGGCGGCGGCCGTGGTGCTGTTCCTGTTCCTCCGCCATACGATCGCCGGTTATCATCTCCGGATGCACGGCAGCAATCCGCTGTTCGCCATATACGGCGGCGTCCGCCGCGGCCGGCTGATGATGGCCGCCATGCTGGCCAGCGGCGGCTTCGCCGGACTCGCCGGCGCCGTCGAGGTGCTCGGCACGCAATACCGCTACATCGACAACGCGCTGACCGCCCCCGGCTATGCCTGGTCGGGCATCATGGCGGCATTGCTCGCCGGATCGCATCCGCTCGGGACGGCGGCGGCGGCCATCCTGCTGGCGGCGCTGCAGACGGGCGGCATGGGCGTGGAGCGGAACACCGAGGTGCCGCTCGAGATTGCCAGCGTCATCCAGGCGGCGATCATTCTGTTCATCTCCGCCCGGTTCACGTACGCGTTCTTCAAACGCAGGAAAGCGAGGTCTTCCGATGGACCAGCTGTTTGATTTCTCGCTGTTCAACTCCATGCTGCGGATGATCGCCCCGATCCTGCTGGCCGCGCTCGGCGGCGCGATCTGCGCCCGCGTGGGCATTTTCAACGTCGGTCTCGAAGGACTCATGCTGACGGGCGCGTTCACGGCCATCGTCGGCAATCATCTGTTCCACAATGTGTGGCTGGCCGTCCTGTTCGCCGCCGTCTGCGCGGGGCTCATGTCCCTGATCCTCGCCTGGCTGACGATCAGCCTGAACGCGAACATGATCGTCGTCGGCGTGGCGCTCAACTTCCTGGCGACGGGGCTGACCACGTATTGTTTGTTCGCCATTTTCCATGTCAAAGGGTCATACTATGACCCGAATATGACCGGTCTGCCGAAATGGAACATCCCGCAGATCTCCGGCGACTCGTTCCTCGGCATCCTGACCGGCCACTCGCCGCTCGTCTACCTCGCCTTCGTGCTGGCGTTCGCGCTGCAATTTTTCTTCTTCCGCACGGTGCGGGGATTCCGGATGCTGGCCGCGGGCGAACATCCGGCGGCGGCGCGGAGCCTGGGGATCAAGATCGACCGCATCCGGTACGCCGCGGTGCTCGCCAGCGGCGTGCTGTGCGGACTGGCCGGCGCGCAGCTGTCGCTCGGGCAGGTGACGCAGTTCACCGAGAACATGACGGCCGGCCGCGGCTTCATCGCCCTCGTCGCCGTCATGCTCGGGCAGAACAATCCGCTGGGCGTCACGCTGTCGAGCCTGCTGTTCGGGCTCATGGAAGCGATCAGCATCCGCCTGCAAGGCTTCTCGCTGCCGACGCAGTTCACGATGATGGTGCCGTATATCGTGACGCTCGCCGCCATGTTTTTCTTCAAGGACCGCGCCTATCTGCAGCAGTCCGGCCGGATCGAGGGACGCTAGGCAAACATTCGAATTTCGAAAAAGAGGAGGCGCATCGGATGGAAAAAATGGACAAGGCGGAACGGCTGAAACGCGCTCCCGCGCCGAAAGCCCGGATCAGCCCGGAACTCGCGCACCGGCTGCCGCCGGGGCAGACGCTGACGGACCGGTTCCCCATCCTGCATGAAGGCGACGTGCCGGATTACGGGGACGGATCGGAATGGTCGCTGCGCGTGTTCGGCCTGGTGGACGGGGAGCGGACGTTCAGCCTGGACGATCTGAAGGCGATGCCGCGCGCGACCGTCGTCTGCGACATTCATTGCGTCACGCGCTGGTCGAAATTCGACACCGCATGGGAAGGCGTGCGGTTCCGCGATTTTCTGGCGGCGGCGGGCATCCGCGTCCGGCCGGAGGCGCGCCATGTCATGATCCATGCCGATCAGGACTACGAGACGAATGTGCCCCTCGAAGACCTGATGCGGGATGACGTGCTCCTCGCCTGGGGCTACGACGGCAAGCCGCTCACTCCGAAGCACGGCTGGCCGCTCCGTCTGATCGTGCCGCATCTCTACTTCTGGAAGAGCGCCAAATGGGTGCGGGGCATCGAGTTCATGAAAGAGGACCGGCCGGGCTACTGGGAGCAGCGAGGCTTCCACAATTACGCCGATCCGTTCCGGGAGCAGCGGTTCTCGGACGAGTCTTTTGAGATGCCGGAAGACGAATGGATGCACAAGGATTACGACTGACGGACAAATACGACTGCATGATCCAGAGGCCGCGGACAGCGCGCCATGACCGTTGGGAGGTACCGTATAGATGAAACTGCCGATTCTGCGCGTAGAACCGGCCGACATTCCGGCTTACGCGCTTGTCTGCGGAGACCCGTTCCGCGCCGAGAAAATTGCGGGCAAACTGGAGGACGCGCGGGAGCTTGCCTTCGCCCGGGAATACCGGACGTTCGTCGGCAAGTATAACGGCGCCCGGCTTGCCGTCGTCAGCCACGGCGTCGGCTCGCCCGGCGCCGCCGTCTGCTTCGAGGAACTGGCGAGGGCCGGCGTGCGGACGGTGATCCGCGTCGGCACGGCCGGGTCGCTGACGCCGGAGTATCCGGCGGGCAGCCTGATCGTCAGCACCGCGGCGGTGCGCGAAGAAGGGCTGACGAAGCAGCTCGTGCCGCCCGGATTTCCGGCGGTCGCCGACAGCGCCGTGACGGAGGCGCTGTACCGCGAGGCGGTCGCGCTCGGCGGCGGCCCCGTCGGCAAAGGGATCACGGCGACGTTCGACGCGTTCTTCACGGGCGTCGTCGACCTGCCGCATGACGCGTACGCGAAGGCGGGCGTGCTCGCCGTGGAGATGGAGATCGCCGCGCTCTACGTGATTGCTTCGCTGCGCGGCATGCGCGCCGGCGCGATCGTCGCGCTGGACGGCGACGCGGACACCGTCGACGAAGCGTACGACCCGCACCGCAATATCGTCGCGGAGGCGGTGGAACGCGAGATCGAGGCCGCGCTCCGGGCGATTGCGTCGCTCGCCGCGGCGGACGCCGCAGCCGAATAGCGTTGGCCTTGCATTGCCTGCCCCGGCCGGGGCGGGCTTTTTTGTCGAATTTCATGGTAATATTGAAGGAGCGAAAGGCGCCAACAACCGGAGGAGAGGAAAACCGTTGAGAGAACTGCTGCATCCCGTCAAAGTCGTCCGCGCGGCCGGGCTGGCGGACGGCACGTCGCTGCTCGTGCTGCTCGGCATCGCGATGCCGCTGAAATACGCGGCCGGCATGCCGATGGCGGTCACGATCGTCGGCACGATCCACGGCTACATCGTCATCTTCTATCTCCTGGCGATTCTGTATGCGCAATTGTGCCTGCAATGGAACGTGCTGTGGTCGCTGCTGTGCCTGGCGGCCGCGTTCGTGCCGTTCGGCAATTTCGTGCTGGACCGCGCGATCAGGCGCCGCCGGCATCAGTTCGAGATCCGGCCGATTCCGGTCAAATGGCTCGTCTATGCGGTGGTGTTCTTCGCGTTTCTCGATCTTTTCACCCAATTGCCGGTCATGAGCACCTATGCGTCGTCGCTCGGCGCCGGCGCGGCCGTCGCGGGGCTCGCCGTCGGCATGTACTCGATGACGAATCTGTTCGGCAATCTCGCCTCCGGCATCTGGACGGACCGCCGCGGCGCGTACCCGGTGGTGACCGCGGGGCTTGCCCTGACCTCCGGCGTGCTGCTCCTGTACAGTCTCGTGGCAAGCCCGGCGGCACTGGTGGCGGTGCGCTTCCTTCACGGATTCGTGAGCGGTCTGATCGTTCCCGCGGCTTTCACGTTCCTCGCGAACGTGACGGAGAAGGATCGGCAGGGCAGCCAGAGCGCGGTGTCGGGGACGTTCGTCGGCATTGCGGCGATCGCCGGCCCCGCGTACAGCGGCATCATGGCGAGCCGGACGTCGGTCCCGTTCGTGTTCGCCACGGTCGCGGTGCTCGGGCTGGGGCTGCTCCTGCTGACGGTGATTTTTCTCCGGAAGCAAGACGCGCGGAGCAAGGAAGAGCGCCGGGCCGGAGGAAGGCTGGTCTGGAGACGGGAATTGCTGCAGTCTTTCGCGGGGGCTTTTTTCCTCATGTTCTCGCAGGGGGCGCTGGCTTATCTGCTGCCGCTGCACGTCCAGGCACTCGGCTTTGACTCGCGGATCAGCGGC
Source organism: Thermobacillus composti KWC4 (assembly GCF_000227705.2). Lineage (GTDB taxonomy): Bacteria > Bacillota > Bacilli > Paenibacillales > Paenibacillaceae > Thermobacillus > Thermobacillus xylanilyticus. The sequence continues at coordinate 3,217,400 of NC_019897.1, read as the reverse complement.
ACGCTGCTCAGCATGTTCGGGCTGATCGCCGTCGCGGTGTTCATCGTGCAGGCGCGCGTGGGCTTCAGGCGGCTGCCGCCCGCCATGCGGTTTACGGCGGGCCTTGCCATGATGGCTGTCAGCCAGCTCCTGTTCGGGCACAGCACAAGCATGGCCGTTCTTGTCGCGGTGATGACCTTGTACGGCCTCGGGTTCGCGCTGCTGTTCCCGGCGATGAACACGCTGCTCATCCACGGCACGACGGAAACGAACCGCGGACAAGCCTACGGCTGGTTCTACGCGCTGTTCTCGGCGGGCACGGTGGCCGGTTCGTCCGGCATCGGACTCGTGCCGCTGCCGGTTGCGGGACAGTTCATCGTGACGGGCTGCGTCATGCTCGCCTGCGTTGCGGCCGTGCTGCTGACCGCGCCGAGAGCGAAGATTTTGGCTGGATCGGATCAAGGAAATTAAGGGAATACTAACGGCGATGACCGCAGCGGAAAGCGCGGGGGGGTTGCCGTGAGCCATTATTTGCATATCACTGTGGATCTGCTGTTCGGGTTCGCAGGACTGTTTGTTTTCAATCAGGTGCTCGGCAAGGCGCATTTTTCCAAGCTGACGCCGTTCGAATTCGTCGCCATACTGGTGCTCGGAGATCTGGTCGGCAACGCGGTCTACCAGCCGGATGTGACGGCGGCGCAGATTGTGTACGGCATCCTGATCTGGGGGCTGATCATTTACGCCATCGGGCGGTTGACCTTGAAGTCGAAAAAGATGCGCACGCTGTTCGAAGGCGAGCCGTCCATCGTCATCCGGCGCGGGCATCTGCAATACGACGTCATGCGCCGCAACATGCTGGATCTCGACCAGCTGCTCAGCATGCTGCGGCAGCAGGGGTATTTCTCGCTGCGCGAGATCGAGTACGCCGTCCTCGAGACGAACGGCATGATCAGCGTGCTGCCGAAGCGGCCGTACGGACCGCCGACGCGCGCGGATCTCGGCCTGCACGGCGTGGGCGGACGGGTGCCGATTACGCTGATCCTCGACGGCCGGCTGCAGTCGGACAACCTGGGGAAGGCGTCCTTGTCCGAACCGTGGCTGAAGCAGCAGTTGGCAGATCGGGGCATCACTTCGTATGAGGGCGTCCTGTACGCGGACTGGGACCCCGAAGAAGGACTGTTCGTTATGCCGCATCAATGAGAAACGGCAGCCGAACTGACGCCGTGTTGTCTCGTGCGTCGGTTCAGGCTGCCGTTTTCTGATGGCTCAGGATTTCAGCACGTCGTGGTCGACGTACCGTTCGCCGTTCAGCTTGCTGATGACGTTGATCGCGACTTTCGCGCCGTCGCCGGCGGTGATGATCGTGTGGACGCTGACGCCCGCCACCGTGCCGGCCGCCCAGATGCCGTCGATGTTCGTCCGGCCGTCCGCGTCGACGTCAATGACCGTCTTGATGCGCGGCTCGGTGCCGTCTTTCAGCTTCAGGCCGATCTTCTCGGCGAGGTCCGTCAGCAGGCCGGTTGCGATGATGACTTGTCCGGCTTCGAAAGACTCGCCGCCTTCCGTCTCAATGCGGAACTTGTCTCCGTCCTTCACGATGTTCGTGACCGTCGCCTGCTTCACTTCCGCGCCGAATTTCGCCGCCTGCTTCTTGCCGGTCTCGACCAGATCGGGACCCGTAATCTCCGGAACGCCGTAATGGTTCTCGATCCAGGCCCGCTTCGTGATGCTCTTGTCATTGTCGAGCAGCAGCGTCTTCTTGCCCGCTTTGGCCGTGAACAGCGCGGCGCTTGCGCCCGCCGGTCCGGCGCCGATAATGGCGATGTCAAACATCTCCACCCACTCCTTCGCCCATGAAATCAATGCGAATACAGCTTGATGCCACAGGAACATTTTATACAAAAATGTTTCTAAAATCAAAAGGAAGAACGGGCGAGGAGGAGCATCGGAGGCGGGACGCGAGGGCGGATGTATGCGGGGCGGAGGTTCGTGGGGTGCTGGATGTAATACGGAGGCAGAGGCTCGCGAGGTGTTGGATGAGATGCCCGCGGGGTGTTGAAAGCCGGGAGTGTTGGAGTCTCGCAGGAGCGGAGGCTCGCGGGGTGTTGCCAGCGGGGCGGGGAAGCGGCGGCTTGCAGGCGGGGAAGCGGCTGCCCGCGTGCGAGGAGGATTGGAAGTGGCCCAGGCAGACCGGCGGTTGGCAATAACGGCATTATGTGCCGTTAATGCTTCCCCCGAGGCCGGCAACAGGCCCGTTAACGGCACGCGGTGCCGTTAAATGCGCGTGAGAGGCCGGCAACTCGGCCATTCGGCGTGGAATAACGGCATTATGTGCCGTTAATGCTTGCCCCGAGGCCGGCAACAGGCCCGTTAACGGCACGCGGTGCCGTAAATGCGCGTGAGAGGCCGGCAACTCGGCCATTCGGTGTGGAATAACGGCATTATGTGCCGTTAATGCTTCCCCCGAGACCGGCAACAGGCCCGTTAACGGCACGCGGTGCCGTTAAATGCGCGTGAGAGGCCGGCAACTCGGCCATTCGGCGTGGAATAACGGCATTATGTGCCGTTAATGCTTGCCCCGAGGCCGGCAACAGGCCCGTTAACGGCACGCGGTGCCGCTGTGGCGGGGCGCGGTCGGTCGAGCCTTGCAGCGGACAGTGCCCCGAATTTGAGAAACCTTCACCAAATGCAACGCATCCAGACACGTTGTTTGCTTCGATATGGGGTGAATCTGGTCATTGCGAAGCAAATAAGACTGCTGCGTTTCTATAAAGTTCAAAAATTTGCCACAAACACCGAAATAACGCTTCCCTGCTTTGCTGGCGGTCCGGTGCCCTGATCCGAAACGCCGCTGCGGACGGGCATCGGGCGCGGTTCGTGCAATTTTTTGGCTCCCGGGCGCAGGCTCGGCCGTATGTTAATGGTGGGCCTGCAAAGGCTGTGCCCGATGTGCGTAAGGGGTATGACCGTCCGGTCAACGGAGGTGTTCATTTGATATTCAATGCCTTGCTAGTATAGAATACAACCGTTATGAACAATCGGTCAGTACAACGGATAAAGGGGTGGAGTTTGTTGAACGGCATCATCCGATTTTCGCTGAACAACAAGTTTGCGTTGTGGATCATGACCTTCATCGTCGTGGCGGCCGGTCTGTACGCCGGACTCACGATGAAGCAGGAGACGATCCCGGATATCAACGTTCCGGTGATCTCGATTACGACGGTCTACCCGGGCGCGGCGCCGGACGAAGTGGTGGAGCAGGTGACGCGTCCGCTGGAGCAGCGGCTCCGCAACTTGAACGGCGTCGACACGGTGCAATCCATGTCAATGGAGAACGTCTCGTCGCTGTTCATTCAGTACGATTATGAGAAGGATATGAAGGAAGCGCTCGAGGAAGCGCGGGAGGCGGTGGACAGCGTCCGGCTGCCGGAGGGCGTTTCGGAACCGACGCTGTCCCGGATTACATTTAACGCCCTCCCGGTGCTGGTCGTCAGCGTCAGCAGCGATACGCAGTCACTCGAAGCGTTGACCGCGCTCATCGAAGAGGGGCTGCGGCCGTCCCTGGAAGGTCTCGACGGGGTATCGGAAGTTCAAATCTCGGGCCAGTACGTTCGCGAAGTCGTTCTGACCTGGAAAGAGGACAAGCTGGCGGAGTACGGCCTGAGCAAGGACATGGTCCAGGGCATCATCCAGGGTTCGGTGCTCAAGGCGCCGCTCGGCTTGTTCGAGATGGAGAACACGCAGAAAAACATCGTCGTGGACGGCGGCGTGCGTTCGCTGGAAGATCTGCGCAATCTGGCCATTCCGCTCATCCCGTCCGGCGGTGAAGGAGCGGGTGCCGGCATGGGCGGCGCTGGCGGCATGGGTGACGCTGCGGGCATGAACCCCGCGGCCGGCATGGGCGGTGCCGCTGGCATGGATGCAGCAACAGGCATGGACGGTGCCGCAGGCATGGAAGCCGGCGCGGGCGACGCCGATCTGCTCGCCGCGCTGATGAACAGCGGCTTGCCCACGGTTCCGCTCTCCGAGATCGCGGACATCGAGCTCGTCGGCAAGGCGGAGTCGATCTCGCGCACGAACGGCCGGGAGTCCGTCGCCGTGCAGATCATCAAGGCGCCGGAGGCGAACACGGTCGAAGTCGTGAACAAGGTCAAGGCCGAGCTCGACGCCTTCCAAGAAGACACCGAAGGTCTGAACATCATCACGATGCTCGACCAGGGCGAACCGATCGAGCAATCGGTCGCGACGATGCTCGAGAAGGCGCTGTTCGGCGCGATCTTCGCGGTCATCATCATTCTGATGTTCCTGCGCAACATCCGCTCGACGCTGATCGCGGTTGTCTCGATCCCGTTGTCGATCCTGATCGGCATCCTGCTGCTGAAGGTGAACGACATCACGCTCAACATGATGACGCTGGGCGCGATGACCGTCGCGATCGGCCGGGTCGTGGACGACTCGATCGTCGTCATCGAGAACATTTACCGGCGCATGTCGCTGACCGGCGAGCAGCTGAAAGGCAAGGCGCTCATCCTCGCGGCGACGAAGGAAATGTTCATTCCGATCATGTCGTCGACGATCGTGACGATCGCGGTCTTCGTGCCGCTCGGCCTCGTCAGCGGCATGGTGGGCGAACTGTTCATGCCGTTCGCGCTGACGATGGTGTTCTCGCTCCTCGCGTCCCTGCTCGTCGCGATCACGGTCGTGCCGATGCTGGCGCATACGCTGTTCAAGCGCGGCCTGTCCAAGGGCAAGCATTCCGAAGGCCCCGGCGCGCTGGCGAAAGCGTACCAGAAGGGGCTGCGCTGGGCGCTCAGCCACAAGATCGTGACGTTCGCGGTCGCGGTGCTGCTGCTCGCCGCGAGCGTCGGCCTGAGCCAATTCATCGGCACGAGCTTCCTGCCGGAAGAAGAGCAGAAATACGCGATGATCACCTATTCGCCTGCGCCGGGTGAACTCCAGGACGAAGTGGTCGACCTGGCGACGAAAGCGGAGGGTTATCTGCTGAACCGCGCCGACGTGACGGACATGCAGTTTGCGGTCGGCAATCAGGGCGGCAGCATGATGGGCTTCGGCTCTGACCGCTCCGCACTGTTCTATGTGCTGTTCCAGAGCGACATCAAGAACTTTGAAGAAGTGAAGGAGCAGGTGCTCGCCGACGTGCAGGCGAAAGCCCCGGGCGAAGGCGAGTGGGGAATGCTCGACATGTCCAGCGTCATGGGCACGGGCAGCTTCAGCCTGACCGTCTACGGCGACAGCTACGAAGAAATCAAGGACGCGGCCGAAAAAATCAAGACGGTCATGGAAGAGGATTCGAACTTCAAGGACATCGAGACGGGACTGGAAGAAACCTATGATAAGTACACGCTGCTCGCGGATCAGGCGCAGCTCAGCCGGTACGGGCTGACGACCGGCAACATCATGCTCGCGCTCGCTCCGGTGCGGGAGCGGCCCGTCCTGACGACGATCCAGGAAGACGGCGAAGTGTACAACGTGTACGTGCAGTCGGAGGCGAAGCAGTACGACACGATCGACGATATGACCGGCGTGACGCTCACCTCGCCGCTCGGCTTCGAAGTGCCGATCCGGGATGTCGTGAAGGTCGAAAGCGGAGAATCGCCGAACGCGATCAACCTGATGGACGGCCGGCTGTATACGAACATCACGGCCGAAGTGACGACCGCCGACGTCGGCAAGGCTTCTTCCGAACTGAAGCAAAAGATCAACGATCTTGAGCTGCCGTCATCGGTGGATGTCGAGTTCGGCGGCGTCGTCGAGCAGATGAACGAGACGTTCACCCAGCTCGGCCTGGCGATGGCCGCCGCGGTCGCGATCGTCTACCTCGTGCTCGTCATCACGTTCGGCGGCGGACTGGCGCCGTTCGCGATCCTGTTCTCGCTGCCGTTCACGGCGATCGGCGCGTTCATCGCGCTGCTGCTGGCCGGCGAAACGCTGAACGTCTCGGCGATGATGGGGCTGCTCATGCTGATCGGCATCGTCGTCACGAACGCAATCGTCCTGATCGACCGCGTCATTCACAAGGAACGGGACGGCCTCGCGACGCGGGAAGCGCTGATCGAGGCGGCCGGCACCCGTCTGCGCCCGATTCTGATGACCGCCCTCGCGACGGTCGGCGCCCTGCTGCCGATGCTGTTCAGCCTCGAAGGCGCGGGCATCATTTCGAAGGGACTGGCGGTGACGGTCATCGGCGGCCTGACCAGTTCGACGCTGCTGACGCTGTTCATCGTGCCGGCGATCTACGAAGTGCTGATGCGCTTCCGCCGCAAGCAGGCCGAGGAGCGGATCTGATTGTCGGACAAGAAACGGATGATCGTGTCCGCCGCCCTGCGCGTGTTCGCGCGCAAAGGCTACCGCGCGGCGTCGATCCAGGAAATCGCCGAGGAAGCCGGGGTGGCGAAAGGTTCGATCTACCTCCATTTCAAATCGAAGGACGAGCTCGCGCTGGCCGCCGTCTCCGACGTCTACGACCGCGTCCGGCGGCGTATGGCGGAGCTGGAGTCGGATGACGGCCTGACGCCGCGCGAGCGGTTCATCCGCCAGCTCGAGGCGCAGCTCGCCGTGGGCTCGGAGAACGCCGAATGGATTCGCCGGCTCTGGCATGATCACGCAACTGAAATCCACGAAGCGCTGCCCGGATTCGTCCTCCGGATCCGGGCGGAGACGGCGGATTGGCTGCAGCGTTCGATCCGCAGTGTCTACGGCGAAGCGTGCGGGCCGTATGCCTGCGACATCGCGCTGCTGATGCAGGGCGCGATCGGCGAGTTCATCGGCTACTTCCTGCTCGGCGGCAAGCCGCTCGAACCGCAGCGGCTGGCGCGGTATCTTGTCGCCCGGATGGACGACATCGCCGCCGGGCTGTCCGGCAGCGGCGAGCGTCCGCTCGTCGCGGGCGATGAGCTCGAAGCGCTGGTCCGGAGTTTGGCCGGCGGCTGCGGACCGGCGTTGCGGCAGACCGCGATCCGGGAACTGCGGGAACAGTTGGAAGCCCTCCGGACGGACGGCGCGGATACGGGCGAGCTGGAGGAAGCGGTGGGCGTGCTGGAGGCCGAGACGGCGAAACTGTTGCCGAACCGCGTCATTCTGCGCGCCATGCTGGGCCATGTGCGCGCCCTCGCGCCCGAGCCGCTCCGACCGGCCATCGACCGGCTGGAAAGGGAAATGCAGCAGATGTGAAAACCGCTGCCGCCGGGCGCGGTTTTTCTGTTGGCGCGGAGAAGGCCGCGCGGACATATTTCGAAGCCGCATACCTTATACTACGCATGAACCAGAACAGGACGGGGAAGTGAACGCATGGCATTCATTGTCCTCATCGTGCTCATCCTGCTGAACGCCTTTTTCGCCGCTTCCGAGATCGCGCTCATCTCGCTGAATGACAACCGGATTCGCGCGATGGCGGAGGACGGACACAAGAAAGCGAAACTGCTCGAGGGATTGCTGCGCGAACCGAGCCGGTTCCTCGCGACCATTCAGATCGGGATCACGCTGGCCGGATTTCTCGCGAGCGCGTTCGCGGCCGAGAGCTTCGCGGGCGATCTGGCGGCGTTCGCCGCGAAGCAGGGCGTGCCGGTGCCGCAGAAATTGCTGCATACGATCGCGCTCGTTGTCATCACGCTGGTGCTCTCCTATTTCACGCTCGTGTTCGGGGAACTGGTGCCGAAGCGGCTCGCGATGAAGAAAGCGGAGCCGATCGCGATGCTCGCCGTCCGTCCGCTCGTCTTCCTGTCGGCGGTCACCTCTCCCGTCGTACGGCTGCTCACCGGTTCGACGAACCTGATCGTGCGCCTGTTCGGCGTCGATCCGAACGCGGACGACGAAGAAGTGACGGAAGAAGAGATCCGGATGATGGTCGATGTCGGCGAGGAGCGGGGCGCGATCGACAAGACGGAGAAAATGATGATCAACAACATTTTCGACTTCGACAACAAGACCGTCGGGGAGATCATGACCCACCGCATCGACGTCGTCGGCATTCCGCTTGAGGCGACGCTGAAGGACATCGTCGCGACGATCGAAAGCGAGAAATATACGCGCTATCCCGTCTACCGCGAGCATATGGACAACATCGTCGGCATCCTGCACGTAAAGGACCTGACCTTGCACGTCATGGACTGCGATGAAGAAGCGTTCGATCTGACGAAGCTGCTGCGCAAGCCGTATCATGTGCCGATGCAGCGCCCGATCGACGAAGTGTTCCGGGACTTCCAGAAGAACAAGGTCCACATGGCGATCGTCATCGACGAATACGGGGGAACGGCGGGCATTGTCACGATCGAGGATCTGCTCGAGGAGATCGTGGGCAACATTTTTGACGAATATGACGAAGATGTTCGCGATATTGTGAGAATGGACGACGGGTCGCTGCTCGTGAGCGGCATCGTCGACCTCGACGAGATCGAGCGAATGCTGGACATCGGGCTGCCGACGGACCGGTACGACACGGTAAGCGGCTTCGTCATCGGGCAGCTCGGACGGTTCCCGGAGGCGGGCGACGAGGCGGAGATCGTCTGGGAAGGGTACATCTTCCGCGCGGAAGGGCCGGTCCACAAGCGGATCGCGAAGGTTCGGATCGTGCCGCCGGGAAGCGGAGAAGCCGGGACTGCGGGGAAAATGGAAGACGCGACGGCCCCGGCCGAATGACGATCCTTCCGCCGGCCCGACAAAAGGGCTTGCCGCCGACCGCGCTCGTGCTATACTCGGAACTAGCGCACAGGAAAGCGGGAGGTGCTGGCGGTCTTGGAGGACGCTTTGCTCGGCAGTTTCGTATCGGCCATGGCGACGGTTCTGGGCGGGCTTCCGGTGCTCTTGATCCGGAAGATGTCCGAGCGGTGGAAAGACATTCTCGTCGCGTTCACGGCCGGCATCATGGTGTCCGCTTCGACGTTCGGCCTGCTTCCCCAGGCGATCGCCGAAGCCGGCTTCTGGACGATGACCGTCGGACTCGTGCTCGGCGTGCTGGTGCTGGATGTGATCGAGCGGAACATTCCCCATATCGACGTCGAGAACAAAAACGGCATCCGCTCGCTCGACAACAAGGCGTTGCTCGTCATGATCGCGCTTTTCATCCACAATATTCCGGAAGGCCTCAGCACGGGGTTCAGCTACGCGAGCGGAAACGAAGGGTCGGCCCGATGGTCGCGATCGCCATCGGAGCGCAGAACATGCCGGAGGGACTCATTCTGGCCGTGTTTCTGCTGAACGCGCGAACGCCCAAGCTGAAATCGCTGCTTATCGTGACGGCGACCGGCCTCATGGAGATGGTGTCTGCGGTGGTCGGCTACGGGGCGGCCAGCCGGATCGACGGGCTGATCGGTCCGGGGCTGGCGTTCGCGGCAGGGGCCATGCTGTTCATCGCGTACAAGGAACTCATTCCCGAAAGCCACGGTCACGGGTTCGAGCGGCCTTCGACCTACAGTTTTATCGCCGGGCTGCTCGCGATGATCTATATCGCGGAAGTGTTCGGCTGACTGGAAACCGGGAGAGAGGAGCGTACATATGGACGTTCTGGAAGCGATCCGCACGCGCCGGTCGTTCGGTCGTGTCAGCCAGGAGAAGGTAGCGCGCGAGACGATCGAGGCGATTCTCGAGGCGGCCAACTGGGCGCCGAGCCATCACGGCACGGAACCGTGGCGGTTCCGCGTCATGACGGGCGAAGGACGCGGCGTGCTGGCGAAGGCTTACGGCGATATCGCCGTGCTCGGCGCTTCGGAGGAGGAGCGGGAGACGGTCCGCGCCAAGGCGGAGGCGAAGGCGTACCGCGCGCCGGTCGTCATCGCGGTGTCGGCGCTGCCGTCCGATGCGCCGAAGGTCGTGCGCGCCGAGGAATTCGCGGCGACGCATGCGGCCGTGCAGAATCTGCTGCTGGCGGCGCATGCGCTCGGGCTGGCCGCGATCTGGCGGACCGGCGAGCCGATGTACCATCCGCTCATGAAGCAGGCGCTCGGCCTCGCGGAAGCTGAGGAGCTCGTCGGCCTCATCTACCTGGGCAAGCCGGCAGCGCCGCTCCCCGCGGGCAAGCGCAGGCCGGCCGCGGAGAAGACGGTCTGGCTGTCCTGAGCGGGCGCGGCGGATACGGGGAAGCGTGCATGGTCGCGCAAAAAAAAATGGGACGCGTGCATTGACTTCCCCTTCTTTTCATGCGAAAATGTACGCGCGTACATTACGTCATCAACAGGCGTGTGAAGGATTTCATTCGGGAGGGAAGGCGCAACGTGGCATCCCGCAGGGAAGTGGCCGAACTGGCAGGCGTCTCGGAAGCGACGGTCTCGCGCGTGCTGAACGGTGTCGGCCCGGTGCGGGAAGAGACGCGGCAGCGGGTGCTGGAAGCGGCCCGCAAGCTCAACTATCAGATCCACGCCCTGGCGGCCAGTTTCGCGCGGGGCCGGAGCGGCAATCTCGGCGTCGTGCTGCCGCATGTGCCGAAGGTGCGGCTGTTCTCCACGTACTATTTCTCCGAAATGCTGGACGGCATCGGCGAGGCGGTGCGCGAGCGCGGCATGGGGCTGCTCCTCCTGTACCGCAGGCCGCAGGAGCCGTTCGACTACGTGCCGCTGTTCGGCTCGGTCAGGATCGACGCCTGCATCGTGCTCGGGGCGAGCAGCCTGCCGGAGGAAGAGGCGGGCATCCGGGCGATGGCGGACGAGGGGCTGCCGTTCTGCATGATCGACCATCGTTCCGGCGACGGCCGGGCAAGCTCGGTCTGCGCGGCGCACGAGGAAGGCAGCCGGCGCGCGGTGCAGCATTTGATTGAGAGCGGTTACAGAAAAATCGGTTTTCTCAACGGTTCGCCGTGGTATTCACCAAGCAGGGAGCGGGAGGCCGGCTATATGCGGGCTCTGCGGGAGGCGGGCCTTGCGCCGGACCCGAAGCGGATGTTCGCCGGCAATTACAGCCGCACAAGCGGCCGCCGCGCGGCGGAGGACGTGTACGCCCGGCTGCGCGATCTGGACGCGATATTCGTCGCGAACGACCGGATGGCGATCGGGCTGATGCAGGCGCTGCGCGAACGCGGCGTCCGGGTGCCGGACGATCTCGCAATCGTCGGCTGCGACGACTCGGACGCGGCCGCCATGGTGGACCCGCCCCTGACTTCCGTCCGCGTGCCGTTCGGCGCGATGGGACGGACCGCCGCGGAGCGGCTGCTGGACCGGCTGCCCGACTGGCGGGGAACGGAATCCGTGTTCCACGAGACGCTGGCTACGGAGCTCGTCGTACGCGAGTCTTCCGCGCCGCGCTCGTAGAAACGTCCGGCGCCATGCGCCCGGACCTTCATACAACTTTATCCCCGTGGGAGGAGTGATCCGCATGAAGCAGTACAACATCGGCATGGTCGGGTACAAATTCATGGGCAAGGCGCACAGCCACGCCTACAAGGAAGTGCCGATGGCGTTCCCCGGTACGCCGGTTCCGGTCATGAAGGCGATCTGCGGCCGGAACAAGGCCGGCGTCGAGCAGGCGGCCGCCCAGTTCGGCTGGGAGTCGGCGGTCACCGACTGGCGCGAGCTGGTGCAGCGCGATGACATCGACATCGTCGACATCAACGCGCCGTCGGACGCGCACAAGGAAATTGCCGTCGCGGCCGCCAAGGCGGGCAAGCACGTGTTCTGCGAGAAGCCGCTGGCGCTGAATCTCGCCGACGCGCGCGAGATGCTGCAGGCCGCCGAAGAAGCCGGCGTCAAGCACATGGTCAGCTTCAACTACCGGTTCGCTCCGGCTGTTCAGCTCGCGAAGAAGCTGGTGCAGGAAGGGCGGCTCGGCCGGATCTACCACTTCCGCGCATGGTTCCTGCAGGACTGGATCATCGACCCGGACTTCCCGCTCGTCTGGCGGCTGGACAAGAACGTGGCCGGCTCCGGGGCGCACGGCGACCTGGGCGCGCATCTGATCGACCTTGCGCATTTCCTCATCGGGGATATCGAGGAGGTCGTCGGCATGAGCGAGACGTTCATCAAGGAGCGCCCGCTGCCGTCCTCGATGACCGGCCTCAGCGCGAAGGGCGATGCTTCCGCGCCGAAAGGCGAGGTAACGGTCGACGACGCGACGCTGTTCCTCGCGCGGTTCGCAAACGGAGCGCTCGGCAGCTTCGAGGCGACGCGCTTCGCGCCCGGCCACCGGTGCACGAACGCGTTCGAGATCAACGGTTCGAAGGGCAGCGTGAAGTTCGATTTCGAGCGGATGAACGAGCTGCAGGTTTATTTCACGGACGACGCGGAAGATGTGCAGGGCTTCCGGCGTGTCATGGCGACCGACGCGGCGCACGCGTACATGGACGCCTGGTGGCCGGCCGGACACTCGATCGGCTACGGCCAGACGTTCACGCATGTCATCGTTGAACTGCTGAACGCGATCGAAGAAGGCCGCCAGCCGGTGCCGAACTTTGCCGACGGGGTGAAATGCCAGGCGGTGCTCGAGGCGGTCGAGAAGTCGGTGGATGAGCGCCGCTGGGTGAAGATCAGCGAAATGTAATCGGAACGTTGCGCTGGACAGAAGAGAAAGGGGAACCTCATGAAAAAAGCGTTGATCGTATGGGGCGGCTGGATGGGCCACGAGCCGGACCAGGCCGCGGAACATTTCCGGGGCATCCTGGAGAAGGAAGGATTTTCCGTCGAAGTGTCGGATACGCTGGAGGCTTTTGCGGACAAGGAAAAATTGATGTCGCTTGACCTGATCATCCCGATCTGGACGATGGGCAAGATTCCGAAGCGCTACGTGCGGAACGTGTCGGAGGCGGTGCAGAGCGGCGTCGGTCTCGCGGGCTGCCACGGCGGCATGTGCGACGCGTTCCGCGAGAACGTGGACTGGCAGTTCATGACCGGCGGCAACTGGGTCGCCCATCCGGGCAACGATGGCGTCGAATACCTCGTCAAGATCAAACATTCGTCGAGTCCGCTGACGGCGGGCATCCAGGACTTCACGGTGAAGAGCGAGCAGTACTATCTGCATGTGGATCCCGCGGTCGAAGTGCTGGCCGTCACGCAGTTCCCGACCGTCCCCGGCCCGCATGAGCTGAACGGTCCCGTGGACATGCCGGTCGTCTGGACGAAGCGCTGGGGCGTCGGCCGCGTCTACTACTGTTCGCTCGGCCACGTGGCGAGCGTGCTCCGCATGCCGGAAGTGACGGAGCTGATGCGCCGCGGTTTCCTGTGGGCGGCGGAAGGCAAGGAGCTTTACGGCAGCACCAACCCGGTGATTTACACCAGCTACACGGGCATGGGCGACAGTCCGGACTGAATCCGGCGGCTGGCGGGCTGACGGGCTGACGGGAGCATCGAAGGCACCAACACTCGACACGGAAAGAAGGAAAGTTCGGCTATGGACAAAGTGAAAGCCGGCATCATCGGCACCGGCAACATCAGCGGGATTTATTTTCAGAACGGCAGCCGGTTTGAATCGCTCGAGATTGTGGCCTGCGCGGACATCGACGTCGAGCGGGCGATCGCCAAGGGCGCGGAATACGGCGTGCGCGGCTGCTCCGTCGAAGAGCTGCTCGCCGATCCGGAGATTGAGATGGTCATCAACCTGACGATTCCGAAGGCACACGCGCCGGTGAATCTGCAGGCGCTCGAGGCCGGCAAGCACGTGTACGTGGAGAAGCCGCTGGCGGTGACCTGCGGGGAAGGCCGCGAGGTGCTGGAGCTGGCCGGACGCAAGGGGCTGCTCGTCGGCAGCGCGCCCGACACGTTCCTGGGCGGCGGCATCCAGACCTGCATCAAGCTGATCGAGGAAGGGGCGATCGGCACGCCGATCGGCGCGACGGCGTTCATGATGAGCGGCGGCCACGAGTCGTGGCATCCGTCGCCGGAGTTCTACTATCAGGCCGGCGGCGGGCCGATGTTCGACATGGGGCCGTACTATCTGACGGCGCTCGTCGCGATGCTCGGCCCGATCCGGCGCGTCACCGGCTCGGCGCGCATCTCGTTCCCGGAGCGGACGATCACGAGCCAGCCGAAAGCCGGAACGGTCATTCCGGTCGAAGTGCCGACGCACATCGCCGGCGTCATCGACTTTGAATCGGGACCGGTCGCCACGATCATTACAAGCTTCGACGTGAAGGGCGGCTCGACGCTGCCGCGCATCGAAGTGTACGGCAGCGACGGGACGCTCGTCGTGCCGGACCCGAACACGTTCGGCGGTCCGGTGCAGTTGTCCCGAGCCGGCGCGCGCGAATGGATTGAAGTGCCGCTCACCCACGGCTACACGGGCAATTCGCGCGGCGTCGGCGCCGCCGACATGGCGAAGGCGATCCGCACGGGCCGGCCGTATCGCGCGAACGGCACGCTCGCGTACCACGTGCTCGAGGCGATGCACGGCTTCCACGCGGCGTCGGAGGAAGGCCGGCATTACGTCATGGTGAGCACCTGCGCGAAGCCCGCGCCGCTGCCGGCCGGATTGCCGGAATTCACGCTGGACTGAATTTTGGACAAGAAAGCCGACCAGGAGGGCTGTTCCTGATCGGCTTTCTTGGCGTCCTGGACCGTCGGGGTGCGGATTGGCGCAAAAATTGCCGCCATTCCGCCCGAAAAGGCAAAGTCGACGCGAATAGGCGCAGAATCTTCTTCTGATTCCGGGGAACCGGCCGATTTCGCGCAAATTTTCCGGAATAGAAGCAGAATTTTCTTCTTTTTCGGGTGAATGCCGAAAATTCGGCCCGATAAGCGAAGCAGCTTCGCTTATCGGGCCGAACGACTTGGAAGGGGTTGATCTCCACGCGCGCCAAGGCCTCAACGCGCGCGCAGCGCCCGCCATCTCTTGTACTGGTAGTAGATCGTGCAGCCGATGCAATAGCCCGCCAGGGCGGCCAGCGCGGCCAGTCCGACCATGCCGGAGGCGATGTGTCCCGGCCAGCTCCAGCCGGCGAGATGGAACACGGACGACAGGCCGAGCAGCAGCACGGCGATCGTCTGGTTGAACCTGGCAAGCTCCGCCGCCTGCGTCTCGGACCGCCTCAGCCGCTCGTCCGCCAGCGCCGACCGGGCGAGAAGAATGAACAGGCTCGCCCGCGGGCCGAACGCAAGGCCGGCAAGCTGGATGAGGAACAGGGCGTAGATCCACCACGGCTGCTGAGAGGCCAGCGCGATGACGACGAACAGGACGATGCCGGCCTGATTCGCTTTGATCAGGGGAAGCGGGATTTCCTTCATGTCGGGACCTCCTTCCGAAATCGTGATCCTCAAGCTAAAACCGACCAATCATATCTATCTGCTCACCATTAAAACGCAGCAGGCGCCGGATGTCAATGAAGGCGGGCGGAAGATCACGGCGGGGAAATGTTTCCGGGCGGGGGCGCATATGCTGGGATGAGGAAGCCGTCGGACGGGCGGCTGGCGGCCAGACAGCGGAGGTGACGCGAATGGCGAGATGGGGAAGACGCGGCATCGCGCATTGGCTCGGCGCGCTCTTGCCGGGAAGGCGCGGCGTCATGCGCATCCGCCGGCGCAGAGGATGGCGCCGGCCCGGCGCGGGCGGACGATTTGCCGCCGGCAGCCGTCCGGCCTCGGGGGGCCGGTTCGTCTCCGGAAACCGGCCCGCATCGGGCGGCCATTTTGTCGCGGGCGGCCGGACCGCTCTGTTCGCCCGTCCGGCGCGGGGCGAACGGCATCACCGGCCCGCCGGGACGCGAATGCGCGTCAGCTCAAGGCCTCCGCGCCGGGAAAGACGGAGGCTCGGCGGAAAGCGGCTGTTCCTGATCGTCTTCCTGTCCTTCTTCGTGTTCGTGACCGTCACGTTCGTCTATGTGGAACGCAACCTCCGCCCGCCGCTCATGCATGTCGCCACGATGCGGGTGAAGCAGATCGTGACGCGGGCGATCAACGAGGCGATCAGCAATCATGTGGCGAGCCATGCGAACGCGGAACGGCTCGTGGAATGGCAGAAAAGCGAAGACGGACGGGTGTCCGGCTTCATGCTGAACTATGCCGAGCACATGCGCATCACTTCGGAGACGATCGAGACGGTGCAGCGGACGCTGCACGAGATCAAGCATGTGCCCGAGCACATCCCGATCGGCCAGGCGATCGGCAGCGCGGTGATCGCGTCGTTCGGCCCGCGCTTGCCCGTCCGTTTCGAGCCCGTGGGCGCGGCGAAGGTGGAGCTGGGCACGCGCCAGCGGGACGCAGGCATCAACATGATTCTCGTGGAAGTGTATATCCGGATTACAGCCGAAATGGCCATCATCATTCCGTTCGATACGCAGCCGGAGACGGTCGTGACGGAAATTCCGATCTCTTATCTGCTCGTCGTCGGCGACGTGCCGATGTACTATTACGACAACAAGGGCAATCCATCCGGATCAACGGCCGATCACGCGCCGAATATCGCGCTGCCGCTGCCGGAACCGGACAAAGAAACCTCCGGCGAGGCGCATGAAGAGACCGGAACCGGAAACGAAGACGCCGTGCCGGAGGAATCGTGAGAAAAAGATCCGCGGCCGTTCACCACTTGTACGTGCCGTTCCGTATCCGCTGCCAGTCCTCGCGCTCCCATTTTTTCAGCAGCGGGTAAGGATCGAACGCCCACTCGACGAGACCGCGATCGCGGTACAGGCCGAAGTGGAGATGGGGCGGGAACTTGCCCGACGTGCCCGGCTTGCCGTAGCCGGAGCTGCCGACCCAGCCGATGACCTGGCCCGGCTTCACGATGTCGCCGGGCTTCAGGTTTTTGTCGTACCCGGACAGATGGGCGAAATAGTGATACACATTGTCAAGGTCCCGGATGCCGATCCGCCAGCCGCCGAACCGGTTCCATCCTTTCGTCTCGACGACGCCGTAGCAGGTGCTGCGGACGGGCACGCCGTAGTCTGCGAAAATGTCCGTCCCCTCGTGAATCCGGTAGCCGCCCCAGCCCCGCGCCGCTCCCCAGGTGTCCCGATACGAGTAGTCGGCGCGGACGGGCAGCGGGAACGCGTGATCGTCGAGATCGAGCCGGTCGAAGGCGGCGTACAGCGCGGAAAACTGCAGGACGCGTTGGACTGCGCGGGTGTTGTGGTAATATTCCCACAGCCCGATGGCGAAATCGTCTTCCGCCGTGCCGGATTTGAGCAACTGCTGCGCGACCGTCCAGAGGATGTCCTCGTCATCCGTCCGGTCGGCGCGTCTGTCGCCGTTGCCGTCCAGGCCGATGCCGCCGAAATGGCGGATGACCGCCGGATTCGTCTCGTTCTCGTCCGGGTTCAGCTCGCCCGCCCACCGTTCGGGCGGCACATAGATGGCGATCAGACCGCGCGGCTGCGGTCGTGATTTCGGACGAGCCTTCGTCAGCGTCCGCTCGTACTGATCGATGGCGGCCAGATGGTGCCAGGGGATGCCGGTCAGCATGCTGATCCGGTCGAACAGCGCGCGGCGTTCGGCATAGACGTCGCGCTCCGGCGTCACCTTGCCGGCCGCGGGCGCCGCCTGGGCGGCGGGAACCGCCGCAGCAGCCAGAAGCGCCAGGGCGGCGCAGGCTGCGGCGATGCGTCGAACGGCCCGCGATGCCATGTCGAACCGGCTCCCCGCGCCTCTCCGCGTCAACCGAAGCATAGCGTTCCATCGCCTCCTTGTCCTCCGTTAGCATCTGCAGATCATTGGTTTTTATCCGAATCGTGTTATAATAAGAAAGATTATGGCTCCACTCTAGCAAGGGTCTGGGACTGCGGTCCCGCCCGTAAGGAAAGCGGGGATCCCCCATGAGCACACGCGAAAAGCAAAGGCTGCCGAAGCCGGACTGGCTTCGGATCCGGCTTGCGACGGACGGCAACTATGCCGAACTGAAGACGATGATGCGCGCGAAGACGCTGCATACCGTATGCGAGGAAGCGCGCTGTCCGAATATTTATGAATGCTGGGCGAACCGGACGGCGACGTTCATGATCCTCGGCGACATCTGCACCCGCGCCTGCCGGTTCTGCGCGGTGAAGACCGGCCAGCCGACGGAACTCGATCTGGCCGAACCGGAACGGGTCGCGGAAGCGGCAGAGCAGATGATGCTGCGCCACTGCGTCGTGACGAGCGTCGCGCGCGACGATCTGGCCGACGGCGGCGCGCAGGTGTTCGCCATGACGATCAAGGCGATCCGCAAGCGGCTGCCGCTGTGCAGCGTGGAGGTGCTCATTCCGGACTTCATGGGCAACTGGGATGCGCTGCGCACCGTCATGGACGCGAAGCCCGACATCCTGAACCACAACATCGAGACGGTCCGCCGCCTGTCGGACAAGGTGCGGGCGAAGGCCAAATATGACCGCTCGCTCGAACTGCTCCGGAAGGCGAAAGAGATGCAGCCGAACATTCCGACGAAGTCGAGCCTGATGCTCGGGGTCGGGGAAGAATGGCACGAAATTCTCGAGGCGATGGACGACCTGCGCGCCGTGGACTGCGACATTTTGACGATCGGACAATATTTGCAGCCGACGCCGAACCATCTGCCCGTGGAGCGGTACGTCCATCCGGACGAATTCAAAGCGCTGAAGGAAGAAGGGCTCAAAAGAGGCTTCCGCCATGTCGAATCGGGTCCGCTCGTGCGCAGTTCCTATCATGCCCATGAGCAGGTGCAATCGGCGGCGGCGGCGCTGACCCATTCGGCCGGAAACTGAGCGAAAGGATTCGGGGAAGCATCGGAACAGAACCGGTGCGGGAAATGGGGGTTCATCTTGATCAATATCGGCGGAAGAGTATTCGAGCTGGTGCTCGATCACAAAGGCGGCTGGAACCCCGAAGCCTTCAGGGAACGGTACAGCGAAGTGCTGGACCGCTATGATTACGTCATCGGCGATTGGGGTTACAACCAGCTGAGGTTGAAAGGATTTTTCCGCGACAATCATCCGAAAGCGACGAAAGATACGTCGATCAGCCATCTGGTCGACTATCTGCACGAATATTGCAACTTCGGCTGCGCGTACTTCGTCCTGCGGCGGGTGCCGGGGGATGAACGCAGCCGGACGGCGCCGGAAGAAGAGCCGGTCGTGTTCACGCACGCGCTGCCGGCCACCGGCGAGACTGCTGCCGGCCTCGCCGGCAAGGCGGCCGCGCTGCCCGGCGGCGAGCGGCTCATGCGCTGGCGGGCCGACCAGTCGACCGGCCGGGAAGGCCGGGCGCTCCGCATCGCGGCCGAGCGGGCGGAGCTGGAAGCGCTCATTCTGCAGCGCGAACTGCGGGAAGCGCGGGAACAGCGCGAGCAGCAGAAGCAGCAGAAGCGGCAGGCGCCCAAGAGCCCGGGATTCGGGCAGCAGAAGCCGCAGGGGCAGGGCGGCGGACAGCACGGCGGCAAGCGCGGAGGGGCGTCCGGCGGGCGGCAGGAGCCGCGCGGCGGACAGCAGGGCCAGGGTGCGCCGGGCAAGGGCGAGCGGCACCAGCATCAATCGGGCGGCCGGAAGCCGGAGGCTTCCCGCGGCGACCTGCATTGCGGCCGGCAGCCGAACGCGCGCCCCGGCGACGCGCCGCGCGGATCGCGCCATCCCAAGGGCGACCGTTCGGGCGGCGAGCAGCACCGGAACCGGCGGCCGAACGCGCAGCAAGCCGCGCCGGCGGGATCCGGCGAGACGTAAACAGCGAAAAGGGGTTTTCCCGCAGCGGGAAAACCCCTTTTTGTCAGGCTATTTTTATTTCTTCACGGCTGCTTCGTAGCGCTTGCCGACTTCGTCCCAGTTGACGATGTTCCAGAACGCGGCGATGTAGTCCGGGCGTTTGTTTTGATATTTCAGGTAGTAAGCATGCTCCCATACGTCCAGACCGAGGATCGGCGTGTCGCCTTCCATGAGCGGGCTGTCCTGGTTCGGCAGGCTGTACACTTTCAGCTTGCCTTCCGGCGATACCGCCAGCCAGGCCCAGCCGGAACCGAAACGGGTCGTGGCCGCTTTCGTGAAGTCTTCCTTGAATTTCTCGAAGCCGCCCAGTTCGCTGTCGATCGCCGCAGCGAGCGCGCCCGTCGGAGCGCCGCCGCCGTTCGGGCTTAAGGTAGTCCAGAACAGCGAGTGGTTCGCGTGGCCGCCGCCGTTGTTGCGAACAGCCGTGCGAATCGATTCGGGAACGGCGTTCAGGTTCGAGATCAGCTCTTCGACCGACTTGCTTTGCAGTTCCGGAGCGGATTCGAGCGCTGCGTTCAGGTTCGTGACATACGTGTTATGGTGACGGCCGTGGTGGATCTCCATCGTCGTCGCGTCGATGTGCGGTTCGAGCGCGTTCGTCGGGTACGGAAGCGGTGGCAGTTGATGAGCCATGGTTCGTTTACCTCCTGCGTTCAATTTTTTACAGCATTATTATCCATGATTCGCCGGAATAAATCAACATGGATGTTGCGAAAGTCCGGCGCGAGGAAGGCTTGAATCGGTGACAATCTTCATGTCACCGTCGTGTTGCTATGATCATGACGGGAAGCGAGGGAACCGCGTTGAGACGGATGGACAGGCTGGTGGCGATTCTGATCGCGCTGCAGCAGCGGCCGGAGACGGCGCAAAGTCTGGCGGACAAGTTCGAGGTGTCCAGGCGGACGATTCTGCGGGACATGCAGGCGCTCGCCGAGATGGGCGTTCCGATCTGGGCAGAGCCCGGGCCCGCCGGCGGCTTCCGGCTGATGGAAGGGTACAGGCTGCCGCCGCTGCAGCTGGATTCGCAAGAGGCGCTCACTCTGCTGTTCGCGCTCCGCGCGCTCACGCGGCTCGCTGAAGAATGGCACTGGGCGGTGCGCTTCTTTTACACGCTTGGGCCGGATGCCGAGGTGATGGAGCCGGAGCGGCTTCGGCGCGAGATCGCCGGCATGGCGAGGCAGGTATGCGAACGGTACGAACGGCATGCCGGACGGGACGGTCATCGAGCGGGGCGGCAAGAATTTGACGGAGAATGAGGGAGGATGGAACGATGGGAAACAACGAAAGATCGGCTGCTTCGCCCCGGACGTGCTGGACGGGATCATCCGGTATTTGCGCGGCATCACGCTGCCGGACGGCGGGCTGCCCTTCGTCTTCAAGAGCGCGGGCGAATACACGCATGCCCCGTGGTGGAGGGCGGAGCGCGACGATGTGCCCTCGATCAACCCGACCGGCAGCATCCTCGGCCTCCTGTACAAGCAGCGGGTGCGGACGGAGATATTCGCGGAAGAATGGTTCGTGAAGAACGAAGCGTATGTCTGGCGCGTGGTGGAGCGGGAAGAGCCGGCAGGCTACCATGACGGAGTGAACTGGCTGATGTTTCTGCTGCATGCGCCCGACCGGAATCGGGCCGAACGGCACTTGTCCAAGTTCGATGCGTGGCTGGGCCGCCCCGGGACGATCGAGCGCAACCCTGACGCCGAAGGCTATGTGCATAAAGTGCTCGATTGGGCCCCCCGTCCGGACAGCCATGCGGCGAAATTCGTCACGGAGTCGGAAGTGCGGGAGCATCTGGAGACGCTCGTCCGCCTGCAGCGGGAAGACGGCGGCTGGCCGATCCACTGGCAGACGGTCAGCCCCGGCGCGGAGCTGGCATGGCGCGGCTGGATAACGGTGGAACGGCTGAAGACGCTGCGGGCGTACGGGGTGATTTGAGTCGGGGTGGAATCTGTCGAGGATTCGTTCATATACATTTCGATAAGACGAGACATGGCGCATGGGACCTGCCGGTGAGCCCGAGCATAAAGTAACAATGGAAGGTGCCGCTGTCTGCCGCAGCTGCGAACCCGCATTTCCGAACAAGGCTAACTATTAATGGAAGTAAGCGCTTAAAATACACATCTACGGACAGCATTTCCACGAATGAGACGAATTTTTTAAACTTTTTTTAAGATTTTGCAGGAATCCGTTCATTTTTGTCGTAAATGAAAAGGTGCTTGTCTTTTCTCATTTGACGAAAATGCGGGGGTACTCATTCCATGGTTGTTCGCTCTTTTCAACTGTCGGATTACCGTGCGGTATCGGAGCTGATGGAGTCCGTTCTCTCCGAAGCCTGTTGTGAAGAGACGCGCGAAGCTTTCGCCCGCCAGCTCGGCTGGGACAGCGACCTGATCCTGGTGGCGGAGATTGAAGGCGCCATCGCGGGCTTCATCATCGGCACGATCGACAGGGACCGCGGCTATTACTACCGGATCGCCGTTCATCCGGACTATCGCGGCCGGGGATGCGCGAAGGCGCTGATCCAGGGGCTCAAGATCCGGTTTGAACAGCGCAAGGTAACGCAGGTCATGGTTGCCGCGGACGAGCATAACCAACCGATTCTTCCGCTATACGAAGCCATGGGCTACAAAGCCCAGGATTTCCAAAATTCGAACCGAAAACTCGCGATCATGGCGGGCTGAAGGCCGGCCTTGGGCGTCGAATCGATCGAAGTTCTCACAGCATATGTTGCGCGCCTTGCTTTTGGCCGCAAGATATGCTTTTCTATTCTCAGCGCCCTTGAGGGCATCCGCGGGCGGAGGATGACATGAACAAACCGGCGGAGACCACGGAGACGGATGAACGGTTCGCCGACAGGCGCGAACGGTCCCGGCGAAAGCGCGGCGCGAAGCCGAAGGGATGGCGGGAAGAGCTGTCCGATTGGCTCAAGTCGCTCGCCTTTGCGGTTGTCGTCGTGGCGGTTCTGAAACTGTTCGTCTTCGACCTCACGACCGTGCACGGCATCTCGATGGAACCGACGCTGAAGACGGGCGAGCGGCTGCTCGTCAACAAGATCGGCTACCGGCTGGGCGGACCGGCCCGCGGCGACATCGCCGTGCTGGTCGATCCCGCGCCGACTCCCGGCGACAGCAAGTATATCGTCAAAAGGGTCATCGGCGTCGCGGGGGACACGATCGAGATCCGCGGCGGCGTGCTGTATGTGAACGGCGAGCGGCTGGCCGAGCCGTACGCGGATGTTGCGATCGCCGGTCCCGATTTCGGACCGCTCACGGTCGAGCCGGGCAAGGTGTTCGTCATGGGCGACAACCGGCGGAGCGGCGCCAGCAAGGACAGCCGTTCGTTCGGGACGGTGCCGGCGGGCAGCCTGCTCGGCAAGGCGGAATTCATCCTCTGGCCGATCCCGCGCTGGAAGAAGATATAGGAGCGACACGGCACGTGAAAGAAGTGACGATCTACACGGACGGCGCATGTTCCGGCAACCCGGGGCCGGGGGGCTGGGGCGCCGTTCTGTTCTATGGACCGCATCGCAAAGAAATATCCGGCGGCGAACCGATGACGACGAACAACCGGATGGAGATCGTCGCGGTCATCGAGGCGCTCAAGCAGCTCAAAGAGCCTTGCGCCGTGACGGTGTACAGCGATTCGGCGTATGTGGTGAACTGCTTCCGGCAGAACTGGATGCAGGGCTGGCTGAAGAACGGCTGGCGGAACAGCAAGGGCAAGCCGGTGGAAAATCAGGATCTCTGGCAGGAACTCTGGTCGCTGATGCAGCGGCATCGGGTATCCTATGTGAAGGTGAAAGGCCACAGCGACAACGAATGGAACAACCGGTGCGACGAGCTGGCCCGGGCCGAGATCAGGCGGCAGTCGCAGCCGGGCTGACGAGAGGAGCGTGGGGTCCGCCATGACGGAGCGGCCCGCGGCGTTTTACGCCGAGCTGAAGGCGGAGATGAAAGCGGCGGCGCGGTCGCTCGGCATCGACAAGATCGGCGTCGCATCGGCGGAGCCGTTCACAGAGCTCAGGCGCACGCTGGAGCGGCACCGCGCGCTCGGCCGCGAATCCGGCTTCGAGGAGCCGGACCTCGACAAGCGGACGAATCCCGCGCTGCTGATGGAGGACCCGCAATCGATCATCGCGATTGCGGTCGCCTATCCGTCGAAGCTGCGCGATGCGCCGAAGTCCGAGCCGGGGGCCCGCCGCGGCATCCTGTCGCGCTCGGCATGGGGGCGCGACTACCACGAGGTGCTGCGGGACCGGCTGAGCCGGCTCGAGGCATGGCTGCGCGAGCGGGCGCCGGAGCTTCGGGCGCTGTCCATGACGGACACGGGCGCGCTCGTCGACCGCGCCGTCGCCGAGCGGGCCGGCATCGGCTGGAGCGGCAAGAACTGTTCGATCATCACGCCCGAGTTCGGTTCCTGGGTGTACCTCGGCGAGATGATCACGAACTTGCCGCTGCCGCCGGATGCGCCGGTCACGGAGATGTGCGGCGAGTGCACGAAGTGCATCGACGCCTGCCCGACCGGCGCGCTCGTCGGGCCGGGCGAGCTCAATGCGCAGGCGTGCGTCTCGTATCTGACGCAGACCAAGGGTTACTTGAGCGACGGGCAGATGCGCAAGATCGGCAACCGGCTGTACGGCTGCGACACGTGCCAGATCGTCTGCCCCGTGAACCGCGGCAAGGACTGGACGCATCACGAGGAGCTGCAGCCGGACCCGGACACGGTGAAGCCGCTGCTTGTGCCGCTGCTGTCGATGAGCAACCGCGAGTTCAAGGAGCGGTTCGGCGCGTCCGCCGCCGCCTGGCGGGGCAAGAAGCCGATCCAGCGCAACGCGGTCATCGCGCTCGGCCATTTCCGCGAGGCGTCGGCGGTGCCGGATCTCATCCGCGTGCTGACGGACGATCCGCGTCCGGTGCTGCGCGGCACGGCCGCCTGGGCGCTCGGCCGCATCGGCGGCCCCGAGGCGGAGCGGGCGCTGCGGCAGGCGCTCGATCGCGAGGCCGATCCCGAAACTTCGGCGCGGATCAAGGCGGCGCTTGAGGCGCTTGAGAATCCCGAGCCGCGGGATGCGGCCGGCGGCCGAGCGGACGACCGCAGGCACGGCGGCGCGGACAGCGGCGTTCCTATATACGAGGAAGGCGCGGCGAAGCCGGGCGTCTGACGCCCGCCGCATGCGCTGCGGAAGGAGGACTGGGTATGGATATGGGGCAACCGACACTTGTCCGCTGGATCGAAATCGATTCGCCCGTCGGACCGCTCGTGCTTCTGAAGGCGGACGGCAGGCTGTGCCGGGTCGAATTCGGCCGGATGGAAGAGCGCCGCGCGGCCTTGACCGCATGGGCGGCCGAGCACGGACTGGCCGGCGATTTCCGGCACGCGCCGGACGATCCGCTGCTCAAGGAAGCGGCGGCACAGCTTGCGGCCTATTTCCGCGGCGAGCGCTTCCGGTTCGAGCTGCCGACGGCGATGTACGGCACGCCCTTCCAGAAGGCGGTGTGGGCGGCGCTCGCCGCCATTCCGTACGGCGAAGTCCGCTCGTACAAGGCGGTCGCCGGGGCGATCGGCCGTCCGTCGGCGGTGCGGGCGGTCGGCGGGGCGAACAACCGGAATCCGCTGCCGATCATCGTGCCGTGCCACCGGGTCGTCGGCGCGGACGGATCGCTCGTCGGCTACGCGGGCGGGCTCGACGCGAAAAGGCGCCTGCTCGAACTGGAGCGGTTGGCCGCGAACGTTGCCCGGCCGCTGGCGAACGTGCTATGATTTAGTGGCATCGCGGGAGAACGCATCATGCAGAAGGGGGGGCGGCCGAAATGAGCGCATGGGATATCATCATACCGATTCTGACTTTGGTCGTCGGCCTGGTCGGCGGATTCGCGGGCGGCGTTTTCTATCTGCGCCAGCAACTGATGAAGATGCAGAGCGATCCGGAGATGCTGCAGAAGATGGCCAGGCAGATGGGCTACAACCTGAACAAACAGCAGCTGCAACGCGCGCAGCAGATGATGAAACGGGGGAACATCGGCCGCAAATAGGCCGTTGTGCCTCCGGGGGAGGCGATCATCGAGATGGCAGGCGTGAAGGATTATGCCAATCGGCATGTGGCGGAGAACCGTGCCGAACTGGAGCGGCTCGTCCGGGAAATGCTGCGGATGATCGGGGAAGACCCCGACCGGGAAGGGCTGCTCGATACGCCGGCCCGCGTCGTGCGAATGTTCGAGGAAATCTACGCCGGCTATTCGGTCGATCCCGGCGACGTCCTCGGCGTCACGTTCGACGAGCAGCATGAAGAACTCGTGATCGTGAAGGATATCGTCTATTACAGCCAGTGCGAGCATCACCTCGCGCCGTTTTTCGGCAAGGTGCACATCGGCTATCTCCCGAGCGGTAAAATCGTCGGGCTGAGCAAGCTGGCGCGGCTGGTCGAGGCGGTCACGCGCAAGCTGCAGGTGCAGGAGCGCATCACGAGCCAGATCGCGGACATCCTCGAGGAGAGGCTGCATCCCCACGGCGTCATGGTCGTCGTGGAAGGCGAGCATCTGTGCATGTGCGCCCGCGGCGTCAAGAAGCCGGGCAGCAAGACGGTCACTTCCGCGATCCGCGGGGAATTCCGGGAGAGCGCCGCGCTCAGGGACGAGTTTCTTCAACTGATCCGGATGTAACGGAATGGCATGCATGCACAGCAGACAGCGCTCCGAAGGACAAAGGTCCCGCGGAGCGCTGTTTTTCATTTGGTGGTGCAACCCGGCAGCCGGTTGCTTCGTCGGACATGCAAAAAAGTTCCATGTCGCTGAAGGGGGAAGGCCATGAAAAGAACTGCTTATATCGGGCATGGATTGGTGTCACAGGATGAATATGAGCAAGTTCAATTGGTCGGAACCGTGACCGAGAATGTGCCCATTGACCGGCATCCGGCAAAAGAAATGTCCTTACCCGGCCCCCCGATTCACGGCGCGGTCGGGTTGACCGCTTCCTCCAGGAACCGATCCAGATCGCGGTCGTACTCCTTGCGTACAGCTTCACTCCAGCCCAGCCGTTCTGCCATGGCGGACGAAACGGCTTCCTTCCATTTCACAACCTGCGGCCGGTCGAAATACAGCATGCCCGTGCGGCGGATCCAGAAATCCTCCGGTTTGACGGCCATTTCCGCTTCCATGGCATAAAGAAGCTGCGCGGCCAGTGCGGCGGGCAGGCCGTGTCTTTCGGCGAAATCCCGAGACTCCGCCGCCAGCTGGAACAGCCGGCGGGCATTGGAACCATAACGATGCAGGATGCGGGATGAGTCTTCTTCGCGGAGTCCCGCGGCCGTGCCGGCCGGAATCAGCCGGCGGACGAAGTCCCCGAAGCCCGAACCGCCTCCCACGTCGCCGCCGGAAATCGGCAAATTGCGGGTGCGGCAGGGCGGAAGGGCCGGCAGACCGTCATTCTTTCGCTTCATGCCCACCAAGTCCACGACTTTCTCTGCCATTTTGCGGTAGCCGGTCAGCTTGCCGCCCGCGATGGATATGAGACCGGAAGGCGACACGAAAATTTCGTCGCGGCGGGAGACTTCGGACGGGTTTTTGCCTTCCTGGCGAATGAGCGGGCGCAAACCAGCCCAGCTGGATTCCACGTCGCGGGAAGTCAACTTCAGCGAAGGAAAGATGAAATTGGCGGCGCTCAGCAGATAGTCCAGATCATTCCGGTCCATTACGGGATGGGCAGTATCGCCGTGATAATCCGTGTCGGTAGTGCCGACATACGTCTTGCCGTCGCGTGGAATGGCGAAGACCATCCTGCCGTCCGGCGTGTCGAAATAAATCGCCTGTCGGAGCGGGAACCTCTTCCCGTCGAACACGATGTGGACGCCCTTGGTCAGGCGAAGCGTCTTTCCTTCTCTGGATTTGTCCATCTCCCGGATCGTGTCGACCCAGGGACCAGCGGCGTTGATGACATGACGGGCCCGGACTTCAAAACGGTCGCCGCTGATGCGGTCCCGGATGACCGCTCCCGCCACGCGGCCGCTCAGGTACAGGAGCGACTCAGCCGCCGCGTAGTTCACCGCCATTGCTCCGAATTCCACCGCCCTTTTCAGCACTTCTAGGGTCAGCCGTGCATCGTCGGTGCGGTATTCCACGTACAGACCGCTGCCCAGAAGTCCTTCCCGCTTCAGAAGCGATTCCCGTTGTAGCGTCTCCTCCGCGCTGAGCATGACGCGGCGTTCGTGCCGCTTGACGCCTGCCAGCCGGTCATAGAGCATAAGACCCAGCGACGTGGTGACCGGTCCGAGCGAGCCTCCCTTGTAAAACGGAAGAAGCATCTTTTCCGGGATCGTGACGTGAGGCCCGTTTTCGTAGACGACAGCCCGTTCCCGTCCCACTTCGGCAACAACGCCGAATTCCATTTGTTTCAGATAGCGCAGGCCTCCGTGAATGAGTTTGGTCGAACGGTTGGAGGTGCCGGCGGCGAAATCCTGCATCTCCACCAGCGCCGTCCTCAGTCCGCGGGTGACGGCGTCAAGGGCGATGCCAACCCCGGTGATTCCTCCGCCGATGATGAGAAGATCCAAGGGTTCCCGGTTCATCGCCTGCAGCACCCGCATCCGGTTCCATGCTGCAAATCCGCCGAAGGAACCGTTTTCCTTTGTTGCTCCGTTTTGCTGCACATTCAAAGATGTCTCCATGCTTTGTGCGATCCTCCTTTTTTTGATAAAAGAAAAAACCGCCATCCGCTTCGCCAGACCAGGCGAAGCAAAATGAACGGTTTCTCAAAGTCTCCATACCGCTATGGACTTGTTGGATGCATTATATCACAAAACTCAAAAGTTGTGTTGGTTTTTGTGACTTTCTGCAAGAGGACGGGCTGTTTGATAACGATTGAAGGCGGATGTTAATATGCAAAAACGGAAGCGCTGCGTATTCCATATACCCGGGTACGAGATTTGGAGAACCCGTTTATTCACCCTATGGCAGGCAGAATGCCTTTCCGCGGTTGAGTGAAGGGTTTCTGATTGGTAAAATTCCTGCATCAATTGCCAACCACCCATCGGCTGGACTATAATTTAGGAGCGCGATATGACAACGCTTTCTTTCACAACTTGGGACATTTCGCAGTCCGTCGATGAGAGTGGGAATGAATGAAAAATCAGAACACCAACATGAAAACGATCAGTTACGCACTCAAAACCAAACCGGTCATCACGTCCATCGTGTCGGACAATGATCTGGAACCCGTGCTCCGGACCGCGTCGAACATTGTCTTTCTGTTGACGGGCAATATATTTACGCTGAAAGGAATTACGGAGAGGGTGCAAGATGCCGGAAAACTGATGTTCGTCCATCTGGATCTGATGGAAGGACTGGGGAAAGACGCGGAGAGCGTCCGGTACCTGGCCGAGGTCATCAACGTGGACGGCATCGTGACCACGCGTTCCAATCTCATTCAGTTCGCCCAAAAATGCGGGCTCATCTCGATCCAGCGCCTGTTCGTGTTTGATTCCGTCTCGCTGGACAACAGCATCCGCATTATCAAGAGCTCCAAACCGGACGCGATCGAGGTGCTCCCGGGCATCGTCGTTCCACGGGTCATGGGGAAGTTGCGGCAGGAAATTGACCTGCCCGTCATTGCCGGCGGGCTGATCTCGGATCTGGACGATCTGAAAAATGTTCTCGATCACGGAGCCATCGGGATATCCACTTCCTCGAAGGAGTTATGGAAGTGGCAAGATGATCGAGAAAAAAAATAACTTGCCAATTTTGTCGATTTCCGTTATCCTTTGTCGTAGCAACAATCACAATTGAATAGCACAAAGGTGGAGATTGAGGAGAAGCCTTTTACTGAGAATGGGGACGCTTTCATTTGGCGTGAGAGCGCTTTCGAGCAAAAGGCTTTTTGATTTGTGCGAGGAGGTGCTTTTGTCTATCTCATAGACTTCACGGATTCCGCAGAGGATTCCGCAGAGTTTGCACTCTCAAAGTTAACCAACAGACATGTGGAGGGGTGTGCGGTATGCGAAAAAAAATTACCGCGTTCTGGGCGCTCATCCTGAGCGTCATGTTGAGCCTTTCCGCCTGTTCCGGCGGAAGCGAATCGTCGAACTCAAGCGGCGGTTCCTCTGATGGAGCGGCGGCGCAATCGGGCAAGAAAGTGGAACTCGAATTTTACTATCCCGTGGCGGTCGGCGGACCGATCCAACAGCTTATCGACCAGTTGGCCAGCGACTTCATGGCGGAACATCCCGACATCGTCGTGAATCCGATTTATGCCGGCAGCTATCAGGATACGATGACGAAGGTGACGACCGCGGTGCAGGGCGGCAATCCTCCCGACATGGCGGTGCTCCTGTCGACGGAATTATATACACTGCTGGAAATGAAGGTGCTCGAAGAACTGACAAATCACTTCCCGCAAGAGTATTGGAATGACTTTTTCGAAGGGTTCATGGGCAACACGAAATCCGGGGACCAGATCTGGAGCGTGCCCTTCCAACGCAGCACGATCGTGCTTTATTACAACAAGGACAAGTTCCGGGAAGCGGGTCTGGATCCGGAGAAACCGCCGACCACCTGGGAAGAGCTGGTGGAATACGGCAAGCAGTTGACCACCGGCGACCAATGGGGCATTGAAATCCCCAGTACGGGCTATCAATACTGGATGCTCCAGGCGATGGCCCTGCAAACCGGCGGCAACATCATGTCCGGTGACGGCAAAAAGGTGTTCTTCACAGAACCCTACGTAGAGGAAGCGCTGCAATTCTACGTAGATCTGGGCCAGAAGCACCAAATCATGCCCAAGGGCATCCTGGAATGGGCCACGGTGCCGTCCGATTTCATCAGCGGTAAGACCGCGATGATGTATCACACCACCGGCAACCTGACGCGTGTCAAGAACGAGGCGAACTTCGATTTCGACGTCGCGTTCCTCCCGGCAAACAAGCAATACGGTTCGCCGACGGGCGGCGGAAACATCTACGTGTTCAAGGACATTCCAGAGGAAAACAAACAGGCCGCTCTGGAATTCATCAAGTTCCTGACCCGGCCCGAACGGGTCGCCCAATGGTCCATCGACACCGGCTATGTGGGTACGACGAAATCGGCCTATGAGACGGATCTGCTGAAAAAGTATGTGGAAGAGTTCCCGCAGGCGGCGGTGGCGAGAGACCAACTTCAGTACGCGGACAGCGAGCTGTCCACTTATCAGAACGGGATGGTGACCAAGTTCCTGAACGACAACGTCCAGGCCGCGTTGAGCGGCGACATTACGCCCAAAGAGGCGCTCGAAAAGTCGCAAAGCGACGCCGACCGGACTCTGGCTCCGTATCAATGAGCCGCTAACAATCGCAACTTCCCGAGGGCAGGAGAAGACGAGAAGCCACTCATGCTTGTAACGGACGCAAGTCCGCTTATAGCATGGGGTTTCTCGTCCTTTTCCATATTAGGCAAAGACTTTGTACATGTGCAGGTGATCACGAATGGCGCAGCCACTTTCAGGTAGCTACGGGGCAAGTGCGAGGCGGCGCACTAATTGGAAGAAACAGGCCTTTGCGTATGCTCTGCTTCTTCCTTCCCTGGTTTTCCTGACGCTGTTTACGTACTACCCGACGCTGAAGACGATCTGGTACTCGTTCCAAAGCTCGGGGTTCGGGGTCAAAGCCTTTGTCGGCTTCGACCAATACATCCGGGTGTTTGAAAATGACGTATTCTGGAAGGTCCTTAAAAACAACCTGTTTTTGCTGATCATGACGGTGCCGGGCAGCATTCTGCTGGCGATGTATGTCGCGATTTGGGTTAACGAGCGCATGAAAGGCAACGGATTTTTGCGGACGGCGTTCTTTTACCCCACCGTGATCCCGATGATTGCCATCGCCAACATCTGGCTGTTCATTTATACGCCCGACTACGGTCTGCTCGACAAGTTCCTGGAAATTATCGGGGTAAGCGGGCCGAACTGGCTGGGGGATTCCAGCGTCGTCATGTGGGCGATGGTGATCATGGTCATTTGGAAAGAAGTCGGATTCTTTATGGTGTTTTATCTGGCGGGGCTGCAAAATCTGCCGACGGAAATCTACGAGGCGGCGAAGTTGGATGGTATACCGCCGTTCCGGTTGTTCGTCAGGATCACTTTTCCGCTGCTCATGCCGACCACGCTCTTCTGCATGATCATCGCGACGACGAACTCGTTCAAGCTGGTGGACCATCTGTACATCATGACCAAGGGCGGGCCGAACAACGCCAGCAACCTGCTTCTGTATCATATCTACGAGAACGCGTTCAGCTTCTGGGATACCGGTGCTGCGGCCGTTCTGACGGTTGTGTTGCTTATCATTCTGCTTTCCATTTCCATCTTCAATTACGCCTATCTTGACAAGCGGATTCATTATTGAGGGAAAGGTGGCCATCCATGCGCGCAGAACCGTACAAAATCGTCAACAGGATCCTGGTCACGCTGCTGGCCATCATATTCATCTTCCCGCTGATCTGGACGGTCATCACCTCCTTTACGCCGGGGAGTGAAATTATTACACGCAGCAATCCCTTTGCCGTCCACCATCCGACGTTTGAAAATTACATCGCGGCATGGGAGAAGGTTCCGTTCCTGCTTTATTACAGCAACACCATCATAATCGTGCTGGGCATTCTGGCGGTGCAGATGATCACCGTCACGCTTGCCGCCTACGCCTTTGCGCGGTTGAACTTCATCGGGCAGAGTTTCATTTTCATCCTGTTCCTGGTGCAGATCATGATTCCGCCGGAAGTGCTCATTTTTCCAAACTACATGGTCATGAAAGAACTGGGCCTGCTTGACGACAAACTGGCGATCATGCTGCCGTACTGGGCATCGGCGTTCGGGGTGTTCCTGCTTCGGCAGCAGTTCAAGCAGATTCCGTACGAGCTGGATGAGGCATCCCGGGTGGACGGGTGCAAATGGTGGCAAACCCTGTGGCACGTGTATCTGCCCTCGGCCAGACCGACTTATATCTCCTTCGCGCTGGTCTCGATCAGCACGCACTGGAACAACTTCATGTGGCCGCTGATCGTCACCAACTCGGTGGAATCGCGTCCTCTGACGGTCGGTATCGCCATCTTCGCCCAGACGTTCGAAACGGGCGTCCAATGGGGAACGGTCACGGCCGCGACGATGCTGGTCATTCTGCCGCTGCTGCTCGCATTCCTCATCTTCCAGCGGCAGTTCGTCGAAAGCTTCATGCATTCTGGTATCAAGTAAGGTGGAGATTTCATGGACGTGACTTTGATGGGAACCGCCTCCGCGGCGTCGGGGAGCGGCCGTGACAACACGTATCTCTTGATTGGCGATGAACAGGGGGCCACGCTGGTCGATGTCGGCGGCAATCCGCTCGGCAAGCTGAAAACTCTTCAGGTGCCTCTTTCCGATATCCGTCGCGTCGTACTGACGCACGGCCACATCGACCACGTATACGGTCTGCCTTCCCTGCTGTGGGGACTGTGGCTGGACGGGCGTAAAGATCCGCTGGATCTTTACTGTCCGGACGAGATTCATCCGTGGCTGGAAAACTGGCTGCAAGTCACGGGAGCATGGGTATGGCCGATCGGCTTTAAACTACGCTTCCATCCGTTCGATTGGCGTCAGAGGCAGGTCCTTTGGCAACATGGCGATTCACGCCTGGAGGTGTTCCCCGGGCGGCACGGCGTGCCCGCCGCGAGCGTGGCGTATGCTCACCGGGACAGGGTCCTGGTGTATTCCTCCGATACGTCGCCGAACGAGGAAATCCGGGCGTACGGGGAAATCGATCTCCTGGTGCACGAGGCGACGACCGCCCGCCGGCACTGGGAAGGCCACAGCAGCCTGGAAAAAATCGCACAATTCTACGACTGGGACCGGATCCGGCGTGCGGTGATGGTACATCTCACGGATGGCGAACCTTACGACGAGGTGTGGCAGAGCCTTCCGGGACAAATTCGCACCAAAATCTCGTTCGGCCGGGACCTGATAACGATATCCATCATGTGATTGAGGGGTAGCAGTGTGAATCAATTCGCAGGATACATTTTCGATTTGGACGGCACGATCTATCTGGGCGACCATGTGATCGAAGGCGCCCCCGAGACAATCCGGCACTTGCAATCATTGAACCGGAGACTGCTTTTTCTCACCAACAAGACGATTGAATCCCGCGAGTATTATGTGAAGAAACTGAAGCGCTTCGGCATTGAAGTAACCTTGGAGAATCTGCTCAGCCCGACGGTGGTCACGATTCACTATTTGCGCGCCCACTATCCGAATGCCAGCGTGTATGTCATCGGGGAACCGGTGTTCAAGGACGAACTGGAGAGAAGCGGCATCCGGCTGGCGAAGGCGCCGGAAGAGACGGATGTGGTGGTCGTTTCCTGGGACCGGGATTTCCATTACCGCCATCTCGACGATGCCTACCAGGCCATCGTGCGCGGTGCGGACGTGATCGCCACGCATCCGGACCGCACCTGCCCGATGCCGGGCGGTGCCGTTCCCGATTGCGGCGGCATGATCGGCGCCATCGAAGGCGTGACGGGAAACAAGGTGGAAGTCATCATGGGGAAACCGTCGGCCCATACGGCCCTCACCGCATTGGAAATTCTGGGGGTGGAGGCATCCGATTGCCTGATGACGGGCGACCGTCTGGAGACGGACATCCTCATGGGTCAACAGGCGGGGATGAACACCGCCGTGGTGCTCACTGGGGTGACCAAACGGGAGAATCTGCAGCGCTCGGAGATTAAGCCGACGTTCGTTCTGGAATCCGTCCGGGATATCCTCCTCGCCAGGGAGCGTGGGTAACAGGACAGTTCCAGCCGGGAAAGGGGTGTGCACGTATTGCCCGAACTTTTTATCGTTCAGTTGGATATCTGGACAATGCTGCTTCGGCTGGCTTTGTCCGCTCTGCTGGGCGGACTGATTGGCTGGGAAAGGGAAAGGCGAAACAAGCAGGCGGGACTGAAAACCAATCTGCTCGTAGCGGTCGGATCGACGCTCATCATGTTGACCTCCATCTACGGGTTTGATAACCTGCTGCTCAACCATCCGAACGCCCGGTTCGACCCCGCCCGCCTGGCGGCACAGGTCGTCAACGGCATCGGGTTCCTCGGAGCAGGCGTCATTATGCGCCGTTCCGACAATATCATATCGGGCCTGACCACCGCCGCGACCCTGTGGACGGTGTCCGCGATCGGCCTGGCCGTCGGCTCCGGGTTTTACCTGCCCGCCTTCATCACCGCCCTGCTCATGCTGCTGAGCAATCTGCTCTTGGGCAAGGTGGAAACGCGCTTCCGGTCGAGCAAGCGTGCGGCGAATCTGAAAGTCAGCCTGCTGGTTCAAAGCCCTTCATCGGAACTGGAGCCGATCCACGCGATTTTTGACGAATTCGGTATGAAAATTCGCGACATGCGGCTGACTAGGGAACAGGACGGAGGAGAAGATGGCGACCACCGGATGATGCTGGCATATGACGTCCATGCGTCCAACGACGTGACCATTCATGAGATGGTCCGCAGTCTGTGGACGGTGAAAGGCGTTGCGGACGTGCGGATACACTGGGGTGTCTGAAGAGACAAACGAAGACAGACAAGCCCGCATCCTTCGGGATGCGGGCTCTCTGCTGTACACCCGGAATGGGCGTCATCTTTAGGGTGAAAGTCCCGAAAGGGGGCTGGCGAGCGCCAACCGCTAGCTGAGGGCAAGGGTATCCGCCGCGAGGCGGAATCTGAAGGAAGCCGTAGGCAAACGCACGGGCCAAGGTACACGAACTGGATTCGAGGCAGGGCTAGTCGTCGGGGGCGCTGCCGGGTTCGAGGCGCATGTCCGGCGGCAGATCGAAGCCGGCGTCTTGGCCGGGCTCGACGCGGTAGAGGCGAAGCGGATCGCGCGCCGATATGGCTCCAACGCGCTGAAACTCTATGCGCTGGCGGGCGAGTCGCGCGAGTTCGCCGAGCGGCACGGGCTGCCTGTCGCGCTTGCCGCGGAGCTGCGGTACGCCGTCACGGCGGAGATGGCCGCGACGCCGGCGTATTTCTGGGTTCGCTGTACGGGCCGGCTGTACTTCGACCGCCCCGGAGTGCTGCGGTGGAAAGACACGGCGAGCGCCGCGATGGCCGAGCTGCTCGAATGGAGCGCCGCGCGGTGCGTGGAGTACGACCGGGAGCTGGAGCGGTTGCTGGCGGAGGCGGTGGCACCGTGAGGCAAAAGACTAGGTTTAAGTCTATTGTACCATGCGACCTAAGCCCAATTGAAAAAAACAAAAAAATGCTAATATTTATAATAACCATATTAATACTAAATTATTACTTAAAGGAGGAAAAGTTATGAGATCAAGAAAAATCCCGGTGATGTTGTAAACAACCTGAAGTTTTATTTGAAAAAGGCCAGCTCCTCGGCAACGACCTATACGGCTTATCTTATTGTAGGAGCGACAGAGGTAAAATTTGCATCAACATCTCTGACAAGCATTACCACAACGTCTGTAAAAAGAGTTACATCGATTGCCAAAGCAGGATTTGATGGAACGAATATCGTTGGAAAATCATTGAATCAGAAATGGGATTCGGTTCAGGTATCTTTGCATAATTCTGATTACTATTATTCGTGGGGATCATACTCTGAATATAGCTACTGGGATACAACCAAAAATATGTGGTATGGAACGATTGATTGCATACCGTCTTACATCCACCGGTCCAATGGATATGTTTCCATTTACAAATGATTGAAACTGATGCTTTAAAATAGTCGTCTTCCATATGACGACTATTTTATTGTGAGTATGGGAGGATTGGCCATGAAACCTTTCAAAGGATTTGTTGCCACGGTCATGCTGTCGGTCTTCGTGTTGACGTTCGCGGGAAGCGCATTTGCGAACAACCTGGAAAAGCTGCCGGATCGGGAGACGCCCATCTATTTGAAAATTGACCGCTTCTACATTCTCTACACCCATCCGCACGCGCCGTTTGTTGACGAGAAGAATCGCCTGTTGATTCCGGTCCGCGCCATTCGGGACTTGATGGGCGGAACCGTCGCCTATGACGCAATGACCAGGAGCGCATCCGTGAACTTTGTGGAGCATACCTTCAGGTTTACGATCGGATCGACGACAGTTGTGATCGATGGCGAGAAAACGGACATGGATACGATTCCGGTGCTGATCGACGGCGCGATGTTCGTTCCCATACGATTTATTCTCGATCGTACCGACATGGAGTGGACATGGAACGCCGAGCATGGATATCTGCATATCCGGGATGAACGGGTCGTCAAGGGAAAGCCGTTTGAACAGTTTGAGACGATTGATATGGCGCAAATTGTTGATGAACATGCCATCCATTTGAAATCCTATGCGGTCAATCGAGAAGACAGGTTTCTTACGGTAACCGGGATCAACGTATCGGGTAAAGACATCGAGGCCGGCAAAGCCGATATTCAGCCGTTGACGACTTCTGATGACGGTTTCTCCGTCGATTCCTACAATCGCCCGAGTTACCCCCCGTTGCCGCTTGTCAAAGCGAACGGCGAGGTCACAAAAGAGGTGTTCCTGCCGGGGCTGTCAACGGTGCTGTACATCATTTCCGTAGGTCGGGAGATGAAGTAGACAACGCCCTCCCGACTTCCTATAGGGAAGCAAGAGGGCTGAAAAGTCTGCTTTCTCGCTACCTTGAGCATAGTTAACCTTCGGAACCGCCGTATGCGGACCCGCATGTACGGTGCTGTGAGAGGTCGGGGGCTGGCCGCCCTCTCCTGCTCGATTAGGCATCATGTTCCGCGGATGTTCTGTCAATACGGCTCCCACCGGAGCTGCGACGCCTTCGCGAACCGCTCGGCGACGCAGGGCCAGTTCACGACGTTCCACCAGTCCCGGATGTAGTCGGCGCGGCGGTTCTGGTGTTTCAAATAGTACGCGTGCTCCCACACATCAAGCGGAAGGAGCGGCACGACGTCCCATTGGGAGAGGTTCTGGTGCTTCTCCGCCTGCAGAATCTCGAGCCGGCCGCTGCGCGGGCTCCAGACGAGGATCGCCCAGCCGCCGCCCTCGACCTGCTCCGCCGCCGCGGAGAACTGGCGCTGGAACGCTTCGAAGCTGCCGAAGCTCGCGTTGATGGCGTCAGCGAGCGCGCCCGTCGGCCGCCCGCCGCCCTGCGGCGACATCACGTTCCAGAAAATCGTGTGCAGGCAGTGGCCGGCGCCGTTGAACGCCAGCTCCCGCTCCCAATGCTTCACGAGATCGAACTGCCCGGAGGCGCGGGCCGCCTGCAGCGCCCGCTCCGCCCGGTTCAGACCGTCGACGTAGGCGCGGTGGTGCCGGTCGTGATGGATGCGCATCGTCGCCTCGTCGATGTACGGCTCCAGCGCATCGTAAGCGTAGGGCAGCGGCGGCAGCGTATGCCCGCCGATCGGCACCGCACGCCAGGGCCGGCTGCGATCGGGAGGACTGCGGTCCTCCGCTTCGCTGCGGAGCTTCTGGCCGGCGTCCGCCGCGCCGCCCGGCTCCTGATGCTCCCGCCGCGCCAGCCGCGCCCGTGCCGCCGCGGCCGCCTGCGCGAGCGCATCCGCCTCCTCCGCGCGGCCGCTGATGCGGGCGCCGTCCGCCAGCCGCTCGAGATGGCCGGCGAACGCTTCGGTCTGGGCGTATGCGGCTTCTTCCAGTGCCCGGCCGTGCGGCTCCGGGATCGCGGCGAACCCGCCTGCCGGATCCGCCCGGGCCTGCCGCCAATACTCGGCACAGCGTGCCGTATAATCGAAGACCGGCACCCAGTCGCCGAGCAGGCGGGCGCCGGGCGGATTGAACGCCGCAATCCGCCGGGACAGTTCAGCGGCCGTCCGCTGCTCTTCCCTTTTCCAGGCGGCGATGGCCTCGGCCGGATCGGACGGCGTTTCGTTCTCGCTCAAGGTCACGGCGCGTCATTCCTCCTTCCGCGTCTCTCTTGCCGGATGCTTCCGTAAGAGATGTATTCGCGGAGCAGGTTATCCTATGCCGGCGAGAAAAGCGGTGACGCGCTGCATATATTCTTCGGTGTGCGTGCGGAACATCATCTCATGCTGCCCGCCCGGCACGATCCAGGCCGACGACAGCGGATGGCGCTGATTCGCGGCGATCGTCTCGGCGATCGAAGCCGGCGCCTTCGCATCGTTCGTCCCGTGGATGAGCAGGATCGGCATGTCGTAGGAGGTGCTTTCGATCCGGTCGGACGGAATGCTGGCGAGGCGGGTGCCGGACCAGAGCGGGAAGAACGCCGCGACGAGCGAAGGCGACGGAAATCCGTCAACCGGCGAGAACTCCGCCAGATTCAGCGCGAGCGTGCCGGCGTCGGCGATGAACGTGCTGTCCAGAATCATCGCCGCGATGTCGTCCGTCAGGAAAGCGGCCTGCAGCGCCGTTCCCGCGCCCATCGAGAAACCCCAGACAATGATATCGTCCGCGCCGGTCTCCTTCGCGTATTCGATCACCTTGACCAGCTGGCGCGACTCCGTGACGCCGCCCGTCGCCGGCGCCCGGTCTTCGGCGGAGGCGTAGCCGTAATCGAACAGAATGATGTTGTACTCCAGCAGATGCATCGTCTCGGCCAGATCGTACATCGGAACCCACGGTTCCTCCCGGTTCGTGCCGTAGCCGTGGCTGAAGATGATGGTGCGCGAACCGCCGGCCGTGGCGGGGATGTACCAGCCGCTGACGGCGGGAATGCCGCCCGATGCGGGGATGACAAATTCGGAGTAGGCCAGCTGCTTCGCCTGCATCGGATCGGAGGCGAGCGGCGCGACGGCGGGATAGGCGAGCCGCCAGGCGATGAGGCCGTGGGCGGCCGTGAAGATCAGCAGCGCGAACGCCGTCAGGGAGGCGAGCGCGAGGACGGCGACTTTCAGGCCTTTGTGCCGGGGTGTCGCAGGAGCGCGCTGCTCCGCCGGCGGATCGTCGGGCAGAACAGGCAGACCGGGACCGGCGCCGGGCAGCAGCGCGGGACCCGGCAGCGCAGCCGGACCGCTGCTTGAAATGCCGGCCTCAAGATGCATGACCTTCGATCTCATGCGGATCCCCTCCCCCGGAATGTAAGCGCTTTTAATCGGTTACTTTTATCCTATGGGAGCACCGGCATGCGTGTCAATTTGCGTCGACAAGTTGTTAGGCAAGTGTAATCTTGGCGTAAAAAATCGGCCGGAATATTCCTTCTTTACCATCTCGTCTCCCCGTCTGCCGCACGTTCTTCCGATTGCCTATGGCCCGCGGACGCGGAGTGCGTTATACTGGTTGATACAGAGTTTCATTGTACGAAACACCGGAAGTTGATCATGGGAGGCGATCTTCCGATGGACGACGGGAAATCGACGGTCCGCGCGGTCGAACGGGCGCTGGACATTCTGCTGCTGTTCCTCGAGCGCGCCGAATGGTCGATGACCGAGATGGCGGAGCGGACCGGCCTGCACAAAAGCACGGTGCACCGCATGCTTGCCACGCTCGAACACAAAGGTTTTGTCGCGCGGGATTCGCTGACCGAACGCTACCGCATCGGCATGCGGATCTGGGAACTGGCGGCGAATCTGTCCTCCAGCGACGACCCGGCCTCCCTGCTCCTGCCCGAAATGGAGCGGCTGCGCGACATGCTCGGCGAGACGGTCAGCCTGTACGTCCGCGACGGCAAGGAGCGGATCCGGATCCAGGCGGTGCAGAGCAACCAGCCGGTCCGGCGCGTCGCTCCGGTCGGCGCCCGCCTGCCGCTCTACGTCGGCGCGTCGAGCAAGGTGCTGCTCGCCTGGGCCGACGAGGAGACGCTGCGCCTCGTGCTGGACGATCCCGCTTGGCCGGCATCCATCGACCGGACGGCGTTTATGGCGCAGCTTGAAGCCATCCGCGAGACCGGCTATGCGACCAGCTTCGAGGAGCGCGAGCCCGGAGCGGCGGCGGTGTCCGCGCCGATTCTGGACCGTGCGGGCCGTCTCATGGCCGCGCTGTCCGTCTCCGGGCCGTCCGGGCGGCTGACGCCGGAAGTGATGCAGTCGTATGTGCCGGCCATCCGGGAAGCCGCGCGCCGCATGGGCATGATGCTGGGCAAGTGATCCGCCGGCCCGGCATCTCCCGCGTTGTTGTGCAAAGGCTTTCCTGATACGATGGAAGTGTGATGGCGGACAGAGGAGGACGGATGCAAAATGGGAAAAACGAAACACGGCGGCCCGATGCGTCTGCCGAAGACGCCGAAGCCCGGACTGTGGGTCAGCCCGGTTCCGCTCGGCCTCGGCAAGGTGAAGCCGCATCACATCATGGAGACGGCCAAAACGGTATGGCGGAACCGGGACAACCTGCCCTATGCCTGGCGCATCCTGACCCAGGGCGTATGCGACGGATGCGCGCTCGGCGTCTCCGGCCTGCGGGACCGGACGCTCACGGGACCGCATCTGTGCACGACCCGGCTGAATTTGCTGCGCCTCAATACGGCGCCGGCCATCCCCGATGACATCCTGACGGCGGACATCGACGAGCTCAGGCGCATGAGCAGCGCCGAGCTGCGGGAATTGGGGCGGCTCCCTTATCCGATGATCCGCGAGCGCGGAGAGCGGCGTTTCCGCCGCGTGTCGTGGGACGAGGCGATGGACCGGATCGCGGACAAATTCCGCGCCGTCGATCCGAAGCAGGCGGCGTTCTATCTGACGGCCCGCGGCCTGACGAACGAGACGTACTACATGGCGGCGAAAACGGCGCGCTTCCTCGGCACGAACCATATCGACAACGCTTCGCGCATCTGCCACTCGCCGTCCAAGACCGCGCTCAAGCGGTCGATCGGCATCGGTGCGTCGAGCTGCAGCTACACGGACTGGATCGGCACGGACGTGCTCGTCTTCTGGGGCAGCGTCGCCGCGAACAACCAGCCCGTTTCCACGAAATACATGTACGCCGCCAAACGGCAGGGCACGAAGATCATCGTCATCAATCCGTACCGCGAGCCGGCGATGGACGGCTACTGGATTCCTTCGATCCCGGAATCGGCCCTGTTCGGCACGAAGCTGGCGGACGACTGGTACCAGGTCAATATCGGCGGCGACATCGACTTCATGAACGGCGTCATGAAGCATTGGTTCGAGATGGAGAAGCAGGAGCCCGGCTCCGCGCTCGATCTCGCCTTCATCAGCAAGCATGTGAACGGCCTGGAAGAACTGCGGGCGCATGTCGCGGGGCTGGATTGGGACGACATCGAGCGCGGGTCGGGGCTTTCCCGTGAGCGGATCGCGGAGTTCGCCGAACTGCTGGCCCGCGCCCGCAGCGGCGTTTTCGTCTGGAGCATGGGGCTGACGCAGCACCGGTTCGGGACCGACAACGTGACGCAGGTGGTCAATCTGGCGCTGCTCCGCGGCTTTCTCGGCCGGGCGAAGTGCGGCCTCATGCCGATCCGCGGCCACAGCGGCGTACAAGGGTCGAGCGAGATGGGGGCCGATCCGTTCAGCCTGCCGGGCGGCGATTTCGATCCGGAGACGATTGCGCGGATCGAGAAACTGTGGGGCTTCGACATTCCGAAGTGGCAGGGCGACATTGTCGGCGTCACCCTGGAGAACGCGCTGCTGCCGGATGATCACGAGCGGCGGCTCCGGCTGTTCTACACCTCCGGCGGCAACTTCCTCGAGACGATGCCGAATCCTGACCGGATCAGGCAGTCGCTGGAGAACATCGAGCTCCGCGTCCACCAGGACATCATTCTGAATACGTCGATGCTGGCGGACGCGCGGGAGGCGGTCATTCTGCTGCCGGCCAAGACGCGCTATGAGCAGGAGGGCGGCGGCACGTCGACGTCGACGGAGCGGATGGTCTACTTCTCGCCGGAGATCCGCGGTCCGCGGATCGGCGAGGCCCGCGAGGAATGGCGCATCTTCCTCGATCTGGCGCGCCGCGTGAAGCCGGAGGAAGCGGCCCGGTCGATGAAGGCGGAGTCGGCGGACGAGATCCGGGCGGAGATTGCCCTTGCGGCGCCGAACTACGACGGCATTCAACATTTGCGGAAGCAGGGCGACTTCTTCCAGTGGGGCGGCGCCTGGCTGTGCGAGGGCGGCGTCTGCCCGACGCCGGACGGCCGGGGCCGGCTCATTCCGATCGCCTCGCCCGGCATCCGCCGCGCGGCGGGCGCTTTTCTGGCGACGACGCGCCGGGGCAAACAGTTCAATTCGATGGTGTACGGCAGCGTCGACCCGTTCAACGGCGCGCTCCGGGAAGATGTGCTGATGAGTCCCGAAGACGCGGCCGAACTCGGCATCGCGGACGGCGAAGCGGTCGTCGTCCACAACCGTTTCGGCCGGTTCTACGGGCGGCTCCGAACGGCGCCCGTCGCCCGCGGCAACCTCGAGCTGTTCTGGCCGGAAGGCAACGTCCTGTTCCCGTCCGGCGTCTATGAGCCGCACGCCGGCATACCCGAGTACAACACGGAAGTGAAGGTCGAGCAAGCCGACGTCTTCTACGCCCGCAAGGACCGCAAATACCGGACGAAGGAAGCGGAAGTGCCGGAGGAAGACGGTCTGCCTGCGGGCGCGGCGGGAGCGGGGGCGCAGCCATGCCGGACGGAATAGATCGCGCCGTCGACACCGCGTTTCCCGTATGGAGATACAGCGCTGACGGCTGGTCGGCCGGCGAAGACGCGGTGGCCGAAGAGATTCCGCTGACGGTCCGGCTGGACGGCGAAGAGTTCGTCACGGTCGTCTGCTCGCCGCAGGATACCGAAGATCTTGTGTTCGGTTTTCTCGCGGGCGAGGGGATCATCGCGTCGCCTGAAGATATCGAGCGGATCGACTGGGACGAGGCGGCCGGTTTCGCGGATGTCCGGCTGCGCCGCCGGCTGGACGGGGCGGAGGCCGATTTCGGCAGGCGCGTCATCGGCTCCTGCTGCGGGCGCAGCCGGCAGTTCTACTTCCGAAGCGACGTGCGCACGGCGCGGACTTCGATCTCGCGGGTGCGGATGCGGCCGGAGGAATGTCTGGCCGCCATGGCCGAACTGCAGCGCCGTTCGGCCGAATTCGCGCGCACGGGCGGCGTGCACAATGCGGCGCTGTGGTCGCCGGGGCGCGGGCTGATCGCGATGCGGACGGACATCGGCCGCCACAACGCGCTCGACAAGCTGCTCGGCTACTGTCTGCGGCGCGGCATACCGACCCGGGATGCGGCGATTATTTTCAGCGGGCGTATTTCCTCGGAGGTGCTGCTGAAGACGGCGAAGATCGGCGCGGCGATCCTGATCGCGAAGTCGGCGCCGACCGGCCTCGCGCTGCGTCTGGCGCACGACCTCGGCATCACGGCGGCCGGCTTCGTCCGCGGCGGCCGGATGAACGTTTACACGCACCCCGAGCGGCTCGGCGCCGCCGGGCAGCCTTGAATCGCGGGCAGTACAGGGAGCGGGACGAGGTTTCGCAAGCCGCCAGACCATGCCTGCGCGGGACGAAGATCTCCGAGACCATCCGGCGCGCTCCTTCCTGAGCGAAGGGGATATGGTGCCAAAGCAGCCGAAAGGGGCTTCGTCCCAATATGCACCGAACCGCTGATTTCGCGGCTTACGATTTCTTACGCTTCGCTTCCGCCGCAAGCACCGCGGGGTACGCAAGGATCAGCAAGAACGTGAGGTATGCCGAGTTCTCGAAATAAGCTTTGAATTTTTCTTTCGACCAGCCGTCCTCGCCGATGATCCAATAGGCCACCGCATTCGATACGCCGAGCCCGTCGTTCGCTTCAGGGATCAGGCTTTGCGTGTAATTTTGCGCAAGGCACACCGTGGCAAGAGCGGAAATGGTGATCGCAAGCTGGATGCCGTTTGCGTACGGATGACGAACCGCCGATTTTCTGAAAACCAGCACCGAAGCGAGAATGAAGACCAGGCAGATCAGCAAAAACAACACCATCAGACGCCTCCATTTCAAACCATGCTTCCTGTTGCTTTATTCCACGCCCCGCTTTCTATTCCTTTTCAAGCACCGATGATTGTTCCATCCGCCATTCCTCAGGTAAGA
The DNA here is from genome assembly GCF_000227705.2 of Thermobacillus composti KWC4. Taxonomy (GTDB): domain Bacteria; phylum Bacillota; class Bacilli; order Paenibacillales; family Paenibacillaceae; genus Thermobacillus; species Thermobacillus xylanilyticus. The sequence continues at coordinate 3,172,909 of NC_019897.1, read as the reverse complement.
TAGCATTGTGGAACACCGGGCGCGCCGGATGCCTCCTGATCCCGGACCGCGCCGGTTTGAAAGGAAGGAAATGTCATGAGCGCTGATCAGCGACGGGCGGAACTCAGCCGTTTCCTGCGAACGCGCAGGCTTCGGCTGTCGCCGGAGCTTGCGGGCCTCCGGAACGTCGACCTTTCGCGCCGGAGAACGAAGGGGCTTCGCCGCGAGGAAGTGGCCGCACTTGCCGGCATATCGCTTCCCTGGTACACGCAGCTGGAGCAAGGGCGGGACATTCAGGTATCCGATCAAGTGCTGGACAGCCTGGCCAGGGTGCTTCGTCTGGATGCCGACGAACGCAAGCATTTGTTTTTCCTGGCCGGCTCGCGAAGGGATGACGCAATGCCGGCCGACGAGCGTGAGGACGTACCCGCCTCGCTGCGATACATGCTGGATCAATTTTCCGCCCTTCCCGCTTACATTTGCGACGAAAAGATGAATGTGCTCGCATGGAACCGGCTGGCGGAGGCCGTCTTCGGCCCGTTCGAGTCGACGCATCCGTACGGACGAAACCTCGTCTGGCGCATGTTCATGATGCCTTCGCACCGGTCCATGTACCTTGAATGGGAAAGTCTGGCCAAGACGATGCTGGGTCATTTCCGTCCGAAGTATGCGAGACATCTGGAAAACCCGTGGTACAAGGATTTCGTTGCCGCATTGTCGGCAGGAAGTCCCGAATTCGCGGACTGGTGGGATGACTATGAGGTGCATTGCTCGTACCGGCATCCCTACGTCATGGAGCACCCGGAGGCCGGGCGGCTTCATCTGGACCCGCAGATCATGCAGATCGATGAACAGGAGCTGTATTTGACCGTCTTCACGCCGGATCTGCATGACGGTTCGATCCAGCGGCTGGCCATGCTGAACGAAAGGGACGGCTCGAAAGTCCGTTCCTGAGCGAAGGGGACAGGGTCCCAAAGCTTAAAAAAAGGGCTTCCGCCCGAGCGAATGCTTGAGCGGAAAGCCCTTTTTCCGTTATAGCGTCAGCCTGCCTGCGTTTCAGCCTCAGCTTGCGATCATCTGACGGAGAACCGTCTGCAGGATGCCGCCGTTGCGGTAATATTCGATGTCGACGTAGGAGTCGAGCCGGACGGTGACCGGGAACTCGAACTTGCTGCCGTCTTCGCGGGTTGCGACCACCTTGACGGTGTCGCCCGGCTTGATGTCGTTCGTCAGGCCGACGATGTCGAACGTCTCGCGGCCCGTGATGCCGAGCGATTGCCAGTTGTCGCCGTTCTGGAATTGCAGCGGCAGGACGCCCATGCCGACCAGGTTCGCGCGGTGGATCCGCTCGAAGCTTTCGGCGATGACGGCCTTGATGCCGAGCAGGTAAGTGCCCTTCGCCGCCCAGTCGCGGGAGCTGCCCATGCCGTATTCCTTGCCGGCGATGACGACGAGGTTCGTGCCGTCCGCCTGATACTTCATCGCGGCGTCGTAGATCGACATCACTTCGTCCGTCGGCAGATACTTCGTCACGCCGCCTTCCGTGCCCGGCGCCACCTGGTTCCGGATGCGGATGTTGGCGAACGTGCCGCGCATCATCACTTCGTGATGGCCGCGGCGGGAGCCGTACGAGTTGAAGTCCTCGCGCTTCACGCCGTGCTCGATCAGGTATTTGCCCGCCGGGCTGTCGACCTTGATGTTGCCCGCCGGCGAGATGTGGTCGGTCGTCACGTTGTCGCCGAGCAGCGCCAGCGCGCGGGCGCCGGTGATGTCGCCGAGGTCCTTGACGCCTTCATGCAGGTTCTCGAAGAACGGCGGGTTCGCGATGTAAGTCGATTTTTCGTCCCACTCGTACGATTCGCCCTGCGGCACCGGAATCTTGTTCCAGCGCTCGTTCTGCGTGAACACGTTCGCGTATTTCGCGCGGAACATGTCCGGCGTGAGCGATTGGTTGATCGCGTCCTGAATCTCTTGCGACGACGGCCAGATGTCGCGCAGGTAGACCGGCTGGCCGTTCGGGTCGTAGCCGAGCGGATCCTTCGTCAGGTCGATGTCCACCGTGCCCGCGATCGCATAGGCGACGACGAGCGGCGGCGAAGCGAGGAAGTTCGCTTTGACCTGCGCATGGACGCGGCCTTCGAAGTTCCGGTTGCCGGACAGGACGGACGCGACCGTCAGGTCGCTGTCGGCGATCGCCTGGCTCACTTCATCCGGCAGCGGACCGGAGTTGCCGATACAGGTTGCGCAGCCGTAGCCCGCGATGTGGAAGCCGAGCTTCTCGAGCGGCTCCATCAGGCCGGCTTTCTTCAGGTAGTCGGTGACGACGAGCGAGCCCGGCGTCAGCGAAGTCTTGACGTATTCTTTCACCGTCAGGCCGCGTTCGACCGCCTTCTTCGCGACGAGGCCCGCGCCGAGCATGACGGACGGGTTCGACGTGTTCGTGCAGCTCGTGATCGCCGCGATGACGACCGCGCCGGTGCCCATCTTGCTGACCTTGCCGTTCTTGTGCTTCACTTCGACGGTTTCGGCGATCTTCTCCTCGGTAAGGCCGTAGCCGCCCTTCTCGATCGGCGTGCGGATGATGGTGTTCCACGATTCCTTCATCGCCGTCAGCTCGATGCGGTCCTGCGGACGCTTCGGACCCGCGAGGCTCGGCACGATCGTCGACAGGTCGAGCTCGATGACGTCCGAGAACACCGGATCCGGCGTGTCGTCCGTCCGGAACATGCCCTGCGCCTTGTAATAGGCTTCGACGAGCGCGATCTGCTCCTCGCTGCGGCCCGTCTGACGCAGGAAGTCGAGCGAGATGTGGTCGACCGGGAAGAAGCCGATCGTCGCGCCGTATTCCGGCGCCATGTTCGCGACCGTCGCGCGGTCCGGCAGGCTGATGTTCGACAGGCCCGGGCCGAAGAACTCAACGAACTTGCCGACGACGCCTTTCTTGCGGAGCATCTGCGTAACCGTCAGCGCCAGGTCGGTCGCCGTCGCGCCTTCTGCCAGCTTGCCCGTCAGCTTGAAGCCGATGACTTCCGGTGTGACGAAATAGAGCGGCTGGCCGAGCATGCCGGCTTCCGCCTCGATGCCGCCGACGCCCCAGCCGACGACGCCGAGGCCGTTGATCATCGTCGTATGCGAGTCCGTGCCGACAAGCGAATCCGGGAAGACGACCGTCTCGCCGTCCACCGTTTTCGTCGCCGCGACGGTGGCGAGGTACTCCAGGTTCACCTGGTGCACGATACCCGTTCCCGGAGGCACGGCGCGGAAGTTCTCGAACGCCGTCTGCGCCCAGCGGAGGAAGCGGTACCGTTCACCGTTCCGTTCGAATTCGATCCGTTCGTTCGTCTCCTGCGCGTCGGGCGAACCGAACGCGTCGACCATGACGGAGTGGTCGATGACGAGGTCGACCGGCACAAGCGGGTTGATCCGCTTCGGGTCGCCGCCCGCTTTCTTCACGGTGTCGCGCATCGCCGCCAGGTCGACGACGACCGGAACGCCGGTGAAGTCTTGCAGTACGATGCGGGCGGGGATGAACGGAATTTCTTTGTCTTGACGGCCTTCCGCCCAGGTGGCCAGCAGTTTCACGTGGTCCTTCGTGATGGCGTGTCCGTCGTATTGGCGGACGGCCGCTTCGAGCAGCACCTTGATCGAGAACGGAAGCTTGCCGATGCTGCCGAGGCCTTGCTCCTCCAGCCCTTGCAGCCGGTAGTAGGCATATGTCTTGCCGCCGACTTCAAGGCTGGAGCGGATGCCGTAGGCATCTTGCTTCGCCATGGAAAGTCTCCTCCTTACCGTATGGGGTCTCTCTGCCGCGATTCGTTTCTTCCGGACAATGTTGTTTCGTCTGGTGAAACTCAATTTCATAATCGCGCTATATTCCTAGTATATCGTTTGCAATGATCAACGTAAAGCCTGATTTTGTCGCTTCCGCGCCGTCTGACGGCCGCTAGGGCCCGCCGGATTCATGAAACCGGCGTCCGGCACATATACATGAAGCGATGCTTTTCCTGCCCCGGGGAACTGCCCCGGGACCGCAGACCGCGAGCTTGAGGGGAGGAGGGGCCGGCATGGCGCTGCAAAGCGAAGCCGGGCGACGCCCGCCGGCTTTGCACGGGTGGCGGGCAGCCGTGCACGAATACGTGAAGTGCGTGAGTGAAGCGGAGATCGATATGACCGCCGGACCGCTTACGGCCGTCGCGGAGGATGACAAGCACCTGGGCCGGCTCGAAACCCGCTTGAAGCGCATGCGCGAGCGGGAACATCGGCGCGGCGCGTTTCCCGAGCGGCAAGAAGCCCGTGCGGTTCTGCTCGGCTTCCGCGAGGAAGGCCGTACGGCCGCGGTCCGCCTGCAATTGCATCTCAAGCGAAGCTTGTCCTTCGGGGAAGCCTCCTATACCGAGGAAAAACTGGAGATCGAACGCATCCGGCTCGAACTTCGAAACGGCGTCTGGCGGGTGACCGGCATCGAACCCGAGATTGCGGAGCGGCGGCGGGAACCCCCCGGCCCGACGGCGCCGCCCGACCCGGACCCGGAGGGAACCGCCGGCCGGTCCGGGCAGGAGCAGGACGAACCGGCAATTCCGCTACCTTATATAAACGGCCGGCTGCTGCCGCATTTCCAGAAGATGCGCGCAGGCATTCCGTACCGCCGGGATCTGGCGGCCGCGTATGCCGACCGCTGGTGGAACGAGCCGAATCCCGCTTATGAGAAGTTCGAAGTGAACTGCACGAACTATGTTTCCCAGTGCCTCTTTGCAGGCCATGCTCCGATGAACTATACTGGTAGAAGAGATTCGGGCTGGTGGTACAAGGGGCGCAGCGGCGGCCGTGAGCTGTGGAGCTACAGCTGGGCGGTCTCGCATGCGCTTCAATCGTATTTGGCGAGGGGCGCGACGTCCGGCCTGCAGGCCGTTCAGGTCGAATCGCCGGCGGATCTGATGCTCGGAGACGTCATTTTCTACGACTGGGACGGCGACGGACGGTTTCAGCACAGCACGATCGTCACCGCCTTTGACAGCGCGGGGATGCCGCTCGTCAACGCGAATACGACGGCCAGCCGCCACCGCTATTGGGATTACCGCGATTCTTACGCCTGGACGGAACGGACGCGGTACAAATTTTTTCACATCGCGGACGAATTCTGATCGTCCGCGCGGCCGGACAGCGCCTGAGGCTGCAGGATAATCTGAGAACCGGAGGATGGACATGGGGGATAAAGTTCGGGTAGGGCTCGTCTACGGCGGCCGTTCCGGAGAACATGAGGTGTCGCTGCAGACCGCGTTCTCCGTGCTGCAAGCATTCGATTACGACAAATATGAAATCCAGCCATTCTATATTACGAAGCAGGGCATCTGGCATGCCGGGCCGGCGCTGTCGGCTCCGCCGGAACATATCGGCCTCATCCGTTACGACGAAGCGGACGGATCCGCGTCGGAACAGCTGCTGCTGCCCGTGTTCGAACGGATGGCCGCTCCGCCCAAGGCGCCGGCTGCAGCCGCGAAGGCGGTTCAGAAAGCCGCGCCTTCGGCATCGTCGGGCGGCAGCGGCGGCAAGCGGCTGGATGTCGTCTTTCCGCTGCTGCACGGGACGTACGGCGAGGACGGCACGATCCAGGGGCTGCTGGAAATGGCGGGCATTCCGTATGTCGGCGCGGGCGTGCTTGCTTCGGCTGTCGGCATGGACAAGGTCATGATGAAGCGGGTGTTCGCCCATGAAGGGCTGCCGCAGTGCGTGTTCCGGCATTTCACCCGGGCGCAGTGGGACAAGGATGCGCAATATTTCATCATGGAGATCGAGGTGTCGCTCGGCTACCCTTGCTTCGTCAAGCCGGCCAACCTCGGTTCGAGCGTCGGCATCTCGAAGGCCTACAACCGCGAGCAGCTGATCCAGGCGGTGGAATATGCGTTCCGTTACGACCGCAAGGTGCTCGTCGAAGAATTCGTGAACGCCAGGGAGCTGGAAGTGAGCGTGCTCGGCAACGACGAGCCCCGCGCGTCGGTCGTCGGGGAGATTGTCTCGTCGAACGACTTCTATGACTACAACGCGAAATATATCGACGGCAAATCCGTCATGAAGATTCCGGCCGACATCCCGGAGGAGACGGCCGAACAGATCCGCGAGATGGCGCTTCGCGCCTATCAGGCGATCGACGGATCGGGCCTTGCGCGCGTCGACTTCTTCCTGCGCAAGGAAGACGGCCGCATCTTCCTGAACGAAGTGAACACGATGCCGGGATTTACGCCGTTCAGCATGTACCCGCTGCTCTGGAAGGAGTCGGGGCTGCCCTATCGGGAACTGCTCGACAAGCTGATCGCGCTCGCGTTCGAGCGGCATGAAGCGAAGCAGAAGCTCGTCTACGGCGAATAAGTTGAAGGAGGGAATCCGATGGGTTTTCCGACCGAATTCAACTCCGTGTGCAAGTTCAAATCCGACCAGGAGCTGTACGAACTGCTGGAATACGGCCGGGGCAAAATGGTCAAAAGCGGATTCCGCGTCTACCCGACCGGGCAGAAAGTGATCGCCTACACGCCGGACAACCGGGCGATCGCCATCGTCAAGATCGTCGCGTCGATCGCGGAGATCAATTTCCAGGGTGAAGAAGTGACCGAGGTCGAGATGGAGCTCGTCCGCAGGCTGACGGACGAAGAATCGCGCATCCAGACGGCGCTGGCGCACGAGATGTTCTTCGGCGAGCAATCCTGACGGCCGGCGCAGCGATGCGGAGAGGCGGCGTTTCCGGGCGCTCCTTCCGGCCCGTGCGGTCCGGTGCGGGACAAGCTCCCGCGGGCGGACGAGCATTTTGCGCGGGGCGTGAGGGGTGCCACTTGAAATCGTTGCCAGAATCCGTTAAGTTGGACGAAGGACAAGTCAAGGAGGAGATCGGTTCATGAGCGGACTGCTTAACGGCAAGAACATCGTCGTCATGGGCGTGGCGAACGACCGGAGCATCGCCTGGGCGATCGCCCGCTCGCTTAAGGCGCAGGGCGCCAACCTCGCATTCACGTACGAGAGCGAGCGCGTGGAGGAGCGGGTGCGCAAGCTCGCCGAAACGATGCCGGGCTCGCTCGTCCTGCCGTGCAACGTGACGTCCGACGAAGACATCGAACGGCTGGCCGACGCGCTGCGCGAGTCGTTCGGCGTGCTGCACGGCGTCGTGCACAGCATCGCCTTCGCGAAGACGGAAGAGCTGGAAGGGCTTTATGTCAACACCTCGCGTGCGGGTTTCGCCCTGGCCCATGACATCAGCGCCTACTCGCTGACGGCGGTGGCGCAGAAACTGTATCCGCTCATGACCGAAGGCGGCAGCATCATGACGATGACCTATCTCGGCGCCGAACGGGCGATGCCGAACTACAACGTCATGGGCGTGGCGAAGGCGGCGCTCGAAGCGTCCGTCCGCTATCTCGCCGCCGACCTCGGACAATACAACATCCGCGTCAATGCCATTTCGGCCGGGCCGATCCGGACGCTCGCGGCCAAAGGGATCAAGGACTTCAACTCGATTCTGCGCCAGGTCGAAGAGAAAGCGCCGCTGCGGCGGACGACGGACGCGGAGGAAGTCGGCGACACCGCGATGTTCCTGATGAGCCATCTGTCGCGCGGCATTACGGGCGAAGTCATTTACGTGGACAACGGCTATCATATTGTCGGCGTGTGATCCGTTAATTCGCCATGTTCATTGCCATCATCCTGCTCATCATCCTCGGACTGATCGCCGCCGTCTTCGGCAGCATCGTCGGGCTCGGTGGCGGCATCATCATCGTGCCGTCCCTCCTTCTGTTCGGCCCGATGCTGACCGGCGAGCCGATCGGGCACAGCACGGCTGTCGGCACATCGCTGGCGGTGCTGATCGTAACCGCGCTCGCTTCGACGCTGAGCTACATGAAGGACAAGCGCGTCGATTTCCGCATCGCGTGGCTGCTCTTCGCCACCAGCGGACCGGCGGCGATGCTCGGCTCCGCCTTGACCGGACAATTGCAGGGCGGCCCGTTCCGGATCGTGTTCGGCGTCTTCATGCTGCTTATGGCACTGCTGCTCATGCTGCGCGACCGGATGAAGCCGTCCTCGCGGGCGTGGCCGATGCGCCGCGTCTGGACCGACGCCGCCGGGAACGAGCACGAGTACGGCTTCGCGCTGCTGCCCGGGCTCATCGTCGGTTTCGGCGTCGGTCTCGTCTCCGGGCTGTTCGGCATCGGCGGAGGCTCGCTGTTCGTGCCGGTCATGGTGATCCTGTTCCGGTTTCCGCCGCATGTGGCGACCGCGACTTCGATGTTCACAATCTTCCTGTCGTCGCTGCTCGGCAGCGGCGTGAAGGCGGGGCTCGGCGAGATCGACTGGCTGCTGGCGGCGGCGCTGCTCCCCGGTGCCTGGATCGGCGGCAAGATCGGCGCCTGGATCGCCCGGCGCATGTCCGGCCGGGGTCTCCTGTGGCTGCTGCGCGTGACGCTGCTCGTGCTGGCGGTCCGCATGATATTCGAAGGAATTCAATCACTGTAGGCCATCAATGGGCGGGCGTACCGCTTAATCAAGCGTTATTTTCGGACGGAAAGGGGGGGAGATCATGAACGATACGGACAGCCGGCAGGTCATCGGCCGGAAAAGCTTCGCGGCCGTGGCGATCAACTGCGCGGCGAAGGCGGGCGAATGGATCAAGACGAAGGTGGGCGGCTACGCCAGCCTGAATCAGAAAACGTCGCACCACGACCTCGTGACGGAAGTGGACAAAGGTTCGGAGAACCTGATCCGCAGCCTCATTCTGACGCACTTTCCGGACCATGCCGTTCTCGGGGAGGAAGGCGTCGAACCGGGGCCGGCCGCGTCGGCGGCGGCGCTCGAAGAAGTGAAGGATGCGGAATATCTGTGGATCATCGACCCGATCGACGGGACGACGAACTTCGTGCACGGATTTCCTTTCTTCTCCGTCTCGATCGCGCTGGCGCACCGGGGCGAGGTCATCCTCGGCGTCGTCTACGATCCGTCGAAAGACGAGTTGTTCATCGCGGAGAAAGGCAAGGGCGCTTACGTCCACGGCCGGCGCACCCGGGTGTCCGGCGAGACCGGCCTTAAGGAGAGCCTCGTCGCAACGGGCTTTCCGGCCGACCGTGACGGCGCGCTCCCGCTCAACATGCGCCAGCTTGAGGCTGTCGTGCCCCGCGTGCGGAACGTGCGCACGGCCGGGTCGGCGGCGCTGCATCTGGCTTATGTGGCCGCGGGCCGGCTCTCCGCCTTCTGGGAGATCGGCCTGAACAGCTGGGATATCGCGGCAGGCGCGCTGCTCATCCAGGAGTCGGGAGGCGTCGTCACCGATCTGGACGGCAACCCGTACCATCTCGGCGTGCGCAATATCGTGGCGTCGAACGGCGCCGTGCACGACGAACTTCTGGCCGTGCTCCGCTCGGCGGCGGAATAACGGATCGGGCGCTTCCCGATACTACACGGGACGGCACGATTGCATCGTCATCCAATCGGCATCTTGCGGGAAGGTGAAGCGCATGGAAGGACGGGAAGGACGGCAGGCCGGCGGCCGCGCTCCGCACGATGCGGAAGCGGAGCGGGTGCTTGCGGAGCAGCTGACGGACGGCCCGCTCGATGAGTCGGGCCGCGAGGAGCGCGTCCGGGCAAGCCTGCCGCCGAAGTACGAAGTGCGGATCCGGATGGAGTACGATCCGATCGTGGAAGAGACGAAGCGGTACCGCAGCATGGCGCGCGAGATCGACGGCCGCTACGACCGCTTCATGATCCGGATGGATGCGGACGCCCCGGACGAGGAACGGACAGACGGACAGAACGGAGAAGGGCAGGATGGAGAGCGGTAGACCGCTCTTCATCCTGCCTGTTTTTTTGCCTGCGGGACGGCGATGCGGCCGTCTGCCGCCACGGGCGCCGGCTGCTTCCGTCCGTCGTCCCGCTGCGCGTCCGCGCGCCCTTCGGCCAGGGACGGATCCGTCCGGCAATCGGCATTGAGCCGCGCCCCGCCTTCGATGACGTATCCCGCGGCCGCCACGTCGCCGTTCATTTCGCCGGATGCCAGGAGGGTGAACCGGCCGTGCGACTTCACGCTGCCGAACAGCTTGCCGGCAACGGTCACGCTCCGCGCCTCGACGTTGCTGCGGACGACACCGGACTCGCCGATGACGACGTCGCCGCGGCAGACGATTTCGCCGCTGAATTCGCCATCGATCCGGAGGCCGGCATCGCATTCGATGCGTCCTTAGGAAGAAGTGCCCCGGCCGATCAGTGTGTCGGTCACGGGAATCGAACGTTTCCTCCGCATGTTAATCCTCCTTCACGAGTTCCAGATAGTTGAGCGGGTTCACGCTCTCCCCATCCGCTTCGACTCCGAAATGCAGATGCGGCCCCGTACTCCTGCCGGACGAACCGAGCGCGCCGATCCGTCCGCCCCGCATCACAGCGTCGCCGGGCTCCACCTCGACGGCCGACAGGTGATAGTAGAGGCTGCGCAGCCCGTTTCTGTGCTTGATGACGATGTAGCGGCCGCGGCTTGCGTCGGAGCCGGTATCCTCCACCATGCCGTCTCCGGCGGCATACACCGGATCGCCCTTCCGCCCGGCGATGTCGATGCCCGCATGGAAGGCGGTCTTCCCGGTGTACGGATCGCGGCGGTAGCCCCAGGTCGAGGTGACGCGGCGGGAGCGGGTCGGCCAGACGGACGGCAGGGCGTCGGCCTCCAGCTTCCGCCGCCGCGCCTCTTCGATCTTGTAGGCCATCGACCGGTCCAGATCGTCGATCATGCCCGAAATGGTGCGGAAATCGGGCTCGTCCGCATTCAGCATCCGGATCATGTCGGCGGCGGTCACTTCGGGCGGGGCGCGCACGTCCGCCGTATCCGCATCTCCGGCCGTATCGGCTCCGCTCAAGCCGGTTGCGCCGACCGGCGGCGCATCCCCGTCTCCTCCGTACCGTTCAAAAAAATCTTCCAGTCTCCGCTCCAAATCGTGCAAATCACGAAGCCGCGCCTCAAGCTCGCCCTGCTGGTCGGACAATTCCCGCACCTCCGCTTCCAGCGCGCGGATCTGCCCGTCTTTCGCCGCGATGGCCTCCTGATGCCGGACGGTCTGCTCGGCCAGCTCCCGCTGAAGCGCCGCAAGCTGCCAGGACGCGTGCGCCTGCAGCAAGGTCAGGCAGGCGGCGAACAGCAGGAGCAGCGCCGCGGGCGCGGCGACGATGAAGCGCCGCCGCATCCGGAACTGGCGGACGCGCTTGTCGGGGCCGCGCATGACGATCAGCGACCACCGGGTCGAACTCCTGTCCCTCAAGTCACGGCGCCCCTCCCCGTCCGGTGATGGTTTGAACGTTCACTAGTTATTTATTCCTGTCCGGTGGGAAACATGTCACGGGACAAGGGCATACTACAGAGACGACTTTCGCCAGGAAAGGAGCGGTTGCATGGTCTGGCCGTGGCTGTTGGCGGCTGTTGTCGTCTGGTGGGCGGAAGCCGCCGTTGTGCTCGCAGCGGAGCATCGCCGTCCGGCGCGTGCCGCGGCATGGCTGCTTGTTCTGCTGGCGCTGCCGATCGTCGGCATCCTTCCGTTTCTGCTTGCAAGGGGAAAGGTCGGCCTGGGAGACTCCCGTGACCGCAAGCCGGCGAAGCGTTCTTCCGCCGGAACGGATGACGCCTTTCCCGGGGATGAGCGGCTGAGGCGGGCGCTCAGGCGGATGTCGGATGCGCCGATCACCGGATGCAACGGCACCGAGATTCTGACGGACGGCGAAGAGGCGTTCGCGTCGATTTTCGATAGGATCGGGAAAGCCGAGCATCATATTCATCTGGCCTATTACATTCTGCGCGACGACGGCGCCGGACGGAGATTCCGGGACGCCCTGATCCGCAAGGCGAAGGAAGGCGTGCAGGTGCGGCTCATCTACGACGGCTTCGGCAGCTGGAAGCTGCCAAAGTCGTATATCCGCGAGCTGACGGAAGCCGGCGTGCGGGTGCGGTGCTTCCTCCCGCTCGGCGCCGCGCTCAGAAGCCGCCGGATCAACCACCGCTACCATCGCAAAATCGTCATCATCGACGGCAAGTCCGGATTTACGGGCGGCATCAACATCGGCGACGAATATTTGGGGCTGGACAAAAGGCTCGGGTTCTGGCGGGATACGCATCTGCTGGTGGAAGGGGACGCCGTCTGCGACCTGCAGAACATTTTCGTCCGCGACTGGGAGCTCGCTTCCGGGGAGGCGCTTGACGATCCGGCTTACTGGCCGCCGCATGCGTGCACGTCGCACGAACGGGTGCAGATCGTCTCGTGCGGGCCTCGCCCCGGCGGAAACGAAGTCTACGACGGTCTGCTCGCCGCGGTCGGTGCCGCACGGGAGCGCATCTGGATCGCGACGCCGTATTTCGTCCCGGATGCCGGCCTGACGGCGGCGCTGCGGACGGCGGCCGCGGGCGGCGTGGACGTGCGCCTGATCGTGCCGGGCATCGCCGACACGCGGTTCGTACTGGCCGCGACGCTGTCCCACGCGGCCGATCTGCAGGCCGCGGGCGTGCGGGTGTACCGCTATCAGAAAGGGTTCATCCACGCGAAGGTAATGATCGTCGACCGGCTTCTCGCGTCGGTGGGGACGGCAAATCTGGACATGCGCAGCTTCTACAGCAACTATGAGCTGAGCGCGCTGCTGTTCGACGGGAAGCCGATCGGACGGCTGGAGCGGGACTTCCTCAAGGATCTTGCGGATTCGCGCGAGGTGACGGCGGAGGAGCTGCGCGGGCTGACGGCCGGCGCAAGGGCGGGGCGGGCGATGGCGCGGCTGCTGTCGCCGCTGCTGTAGCCGCAGCAGCAGCCGCAGCAGCAGCCGCTGCTGCAACCGCCGATGCAGCCCGTCTTCACCCCTGGCGCCCGCGGATAAATTCGAAGATCGGCCGGAGGTTCTGCTTCGGCGCCCGCTCCAGCAGATCGCCCAGCCTAGCGAGGCGCGGCCCGATCGTGTGCAGGTTGAAATCCGCCGGGCGGACGTCCGCCCGCACCTCGTCCCACGTGAGCGGCGTCGAGACGGACGCCGCCGGACGTGCGCGCGGCGTGTACGGGGCGGACAGCGTTTTGCCGGCGTAATGCTGCAGGTAATCGAAGTAGATGAGGTCGCCGCGGTTCTTTTTGAGTCGTTCAATGGTGAACAGCTTCGGGTACTTGCCGACCAGATACTCGCCGACGAACCGGCCGATAGCGCGTAGCTCGTCGAACGTGAGAATCGGCTCGACCGGCACGACGATCTGCACGCCCGTCGCGCCGGACGTCTTCGGCACGGACGCGATGCCGAGGGAGCGGAGCAGCTCCCCCGCGAGCCATGCCGCTTCCATGATGCGGGGCTCCTCCTCCCGTGACGGGTCGAGGTCGATCACCCATTCCGCCGGTCGCAGCAGCTCGCCGATCCGGTCGAACGAGGCGTGGAATTCGAGACAGGCGAGGTTGCCGAGCCAGATGAGCGTCGGCAGCGAATCGAGCACGACGTAGCGGATGCCGTTCTGCTCGGCCGTCCGCACGAAGGGGGGCAGCGGCTCCGGGGCGTTCTTCTGGTAGAAAGACTTGCCGTGGATGCCGTTCGGGTACCGGATGACGGTCAGATACCGCCCTTCGCAGTGCCGGATGAGGTGCGGAGCGAGCTCCGCCAGCTTCTCCAGATAGCGCAGTTTCGTAATGCCGGCTTCCGGCCAGAGCACCCGGTCCGGATTGCTGATGGACAGCCGCTCGCCCTGCACCGTGATCGTTCCCGTCGTTTTGACCGCCATGCGCGCCCCTCCTGTTTCGCTTCTTCATTTCCGGGAAAACATGATACTGCCCCCAGTATTGCCGCCGTCAGCGAATCTATCCGCCGGGATGGAAAGGCCGGGACGGCAGCGGCGTTCCGTTCGAAATCGCCGGGGGCAGTCCGATCCCGAAAAGGAGGCGCGCGCATGGAACCGATCGTGCCGTTCGAGCCGATTGCGGCGGACGACATTCCGGCGGGGCCGCAGTGGGCCGCCCAGATCAAATGGGACGGCGTGCGCATGCTCGTCTACTTCGACGGCGCCGCCACGAAGCTCGTGAACCGCAGGCTGCACGAGCGTACGATGCAATACCCCGAGCTGGCCGATGCGCGCCGCTACTGCCGGGCGAGGTCGGCCATCCTTGACGGCGAGATCGTCGCCTTTGACGCCGCCCGCCCGTCCTTCCACGAAGTGATGCGCCGGGACGGCATCCGCAACGCGCGGGCCGTGCCCGCCGCCGTCCGCGAGATCCCGGTCACGTACATGGTGTTCGACATCCTGTACCTGGACGGCGAATGGGTGACCGGGCGCAGCCTCGAAGAGCGACAGCGGCTGCTGGCCCGCGCCGTCGAACCCGACGGCCGCGTCCGGCTCGTCGAGAACACGGACGACGGCGCGAAGCTGTTCGACGTGATGCGGAAGCACGGCATGGAAGGCATCGTCGTGAAAGACCTCGCCAGCACCTACGCGGTTGGCGGCAAGGACGGCCGCTGGCGCAAGATCAAGGTGCGGCGCGACCTGACGGCCGCCGTGGGCGGCGTCACCTGCGGCGGCGGCCGGGTGAACGCGCTGCTGCTCGGCCTGTACGACGGGCAGGGACGCCTGCACTACATCGGCCATGCCGGATCGGGCCGGCTCACCGGCCGGGACTGGGCGGACATCACTGCCGCGGCGGAGTTGCTCCGCACGCCGGACTGCCCGTTCGCGGCGAAGCCGCCGCGCAGTGCCGGCGCGGTCTGGATCCGGCCGATGCTGACGGCGAAGGTCCGCTACCTCGAATGGACGGCCGGACGGACGCTCCGGCAGCCGGTGATCGAGGTTGTCAGCGCGGGTCCGGGAACGGACTGCACGTTCGACCGGCTCGACGAACCGACGGTTTGAGCAATCTCCGGTACTGTGGTAACGTTAGGGTAATGGGATATCTGCTCCGGGCTAGCTGAACCGGAACAGTGAAGGCAAGGAGGCGATGCCGCATGACCGTCCGGGAACTCGCTTTGCGCAAATCCGCCTTTTCCCCGTCCGGACGCCGGGACGCCGTCAGGCGGGACGAGCCGTTCGAAGCGGGAGCGCGGAGCGGCGCCCTGTCCGCCTTCGACCGGTTCATCCACTACGGTCTGCTCGTCATCGGCAGCGTGCTGGCGGCCGTCGGTCTGGAACTGTTCCTGCTGCCGAACGGGGTGGCGACCGGCGGCATCGCCGGCGCCTCGATCCTCGCGGCGCATCTGACCGAAATGCAGCTCAGCCTCGTGCTGTTCCTGTTCAATCTGCCGTTTCTGCTGAGCCGGACCGCAACGAACCGGCGCCATGCGCTGCGGATGCTGCTGCCGCTCGTGCTGATCGTCCTGTTCACGCACTACCTGCATCCGGTGCCGGCGGTCTCCGACGACCCGCTGGCCGCCGCGCTGGGCGGCGGCACGTTCCTCGGCCTCGGCATCGGCCTCGTCCTGCGGCAGGGCGGCAGCTTCGACGAGCTCGCCGCGTCCGCACCGCTCAGGCCGGCTTTTCGCCGGCTCGACGCCGGCACCGTCATCTTCGTGGCGAATCTGGCGATTTTGCTGTTCGCCGGGCTTGTGTTCGGCATCAACCAGGCGCTCTATTCGATCATCGCGCATGTGCTCACCTATTTCATGCTGGAAGCGGGATATTCCGGCATGTCGCCCGTCAAGCGGATCCGGGTCCGCAGCGCCATGCTGGGCCGGCTGCGGGAAGCGGCGGATCGGGGCTTGCGGGTCCGCTGGATCGAGACGGGCGACGGGGAGACGGCGGTCCTCGACGTCTACCGGCGCGATGTCAAGGCGCTGCGCCGCCTGCTCGCCGCGATCGATCCGCAGGTCGAGATCGAAGGGGTGCGGCATGACGAGGCGCGGCGGCTAAGGCCGTTTGTGTAAGGGCGTGCGTAGGGCGGCATGCCATAGGGTGCATAAATGCACCTCATTTTCGGTCGGGATGGAAGTATCGGCGATTATGGTGCAAATATGCACCATATATAAAGCTTTCCGGGCTTTGATGGACGCATCTGGTGCAGATTTGCACTATATTGGGCCAAAGCGGGGTTTAGATACGCCATTATGGTGCAAATTTGCACCACAATGGCGAAAGAACAAAGAGCCGGTCAACGGACCGACTCTTTTTCTTTCTTCTTGCCGCTTGTCTTGCGACGGGTCCCTTTGCCCGTGCCGCCCGCTGCGCCTTCTGCGCCCGCCGCGCCCGCCGTCGCCGCCGGTCCCGCCTTCGGCGCTCCCGCCGCTTCGAGGCTCGCCTGGAGGGCGGCCATCAGGTCGATGACGTTCGTCCGCTCCTGTTCCGGCGCGATGTGCACCTCTTCGCCCGCGATTTTCGCCTGGATCGCCTCCATGAGCCGCCCCCGGTACTCATCCTTGTACTTCTCCGGCTCGAACGGGCCCGTCAGGTGGTCGATCAGCATCGTCGCCATTTCGAGTTCCTTCTCGTTCACGGCCGTATGCTCCGGCAGCCCCGGCACCTGGTGAACGGGCCGCACTTCGTCGGGATAGGCGATCGTCTCCATCACCAGGCAGTTTTCGATGAAACGAATGGCGGCCAGGCTCCCCTTCGAACGGATCGACACGTTCGCGATGCCGATCCGTCCGGTCCGCTTTATCGCCTCCAGCAGCAGGTTGTAGGCGCCGGCGCCCGCCTGATCCGGCGCCAGATAGTACGACCGCTGGAAATAGATCGGATCGATCTCCCGCATGTCGACGAAGTCGAGGATGCGGATCGTTTTTGACGTCTCTGCGGCCAGCGCGTCCAGTTCTTCCTTCTCGAACAGCACAAACCGTCCTTTCTCGTATTCGTACCCTTTCGCGATGTCTTCGGTTGCCACTTCCTTGCCGCAATTCTTGCATGTCCGCACATAGGCGATCGGCCCGCCGCACTCCCGGTGAATCATCCGCATCGCAATGTCCTTGTCCTCGACGGCGGCGAACATTTTAACCGGCACGTGCACGAGACCGAAGCTGATCGCGCCTTTCCACACCGTATGCATGCCCGTACCTCCCGCTATTTTTTCTGGGAAAAAAATAATCTCTGAAACGCACCTTCCTGCTAACCATCGTGCCCAACATGCATGAAAACCAACCGCGGGGGGCATATTTTGTGCGTATCCCGCAGCGGATGGAAGGAGGACTCACGGATGACGGATAAGCCAGAGGGAAATCCGGATCGATTGCAAGACGGCGACCATGAAGGCCGCGCGGAAGCGGAGATGGATATCGACCGGATGGTGAACGAAGGTCTCGGCGGCGGCGATGTGTCGCCGGTGAAGAACGGCAAAATCGGCGAAACGACGACGGATACGATGGACGACCTGGAAGGAGGTTGACCGGCATGCGCATCGGCGCGAAGAGCGTGAAACGGCTGACCGGGCTGTCTTGTCTTTCCGCCTTGCTGGTTCTTGCGCTGCTCGCCGGCTGCGCGGAGGTGAAGCGCGGGAACGGCGCTGACGGCGATGGCGGCATCCGCACGAAACAGGCCGGCGAGAAGAACGGACGCGGCATCCGCATGCAGTCGAACCGGGACAATACGCCGAACCTCGCGGACGGGCCGGAGCGCAAGCTGCGCGAGCCGAAGCCGCTGACGCTGGCGGATCTGCGCGCGAAATATCCGAGCACCTTCGTGCTGCAAGGATCCGGAGACAAGCGCGAAGTGGCGCTGACGTTCGACGACGCCCCTGACGACGTGTTCACGCCGCGCGTGCTGGATGTTCTGAAGCGTGAAGGGGTGAAGGCGACGTTCTTCTGCGTCGGCAACCGGATCGAGGCGCACCCGGACGTCATGCGGCGGATCGTCGCGGAAGGGCATGTCGTCGGCAACCATTCCTACAGCCACGCCAATCTGCCGAAGCTGTCCGACGAGCGGTTCCGCGAGGAAATCCGCAAGACGGACCGGCTGATCCAACAATATACCGGCTATACGCCGAGCTTCGTCCGGCCGCCGTACGGCAACATCACCGAAGAGCAGATCAAATGGCTGGCGAGCCAGAAGCGGAAGATCGTGGGCTGGAACGTCGACTCGCTCGACTGGAAAAACTTAAGCCGCGATGAGGTCGCGACGAACATCCTGGCGCATGTGAAGCCGGGGGCGATCATCCTGCAGCATTCGGCCGGCGGCAAGGGGGAAGACCTGACCGGCACCGTCGAGGCGCTGCCCGAGGTCATCACCAAGCTGCGCAAAGACGGTGTGCGGTTCGTCACGGTCGCGCGGATGCTGGGCATCCCGCAATAGCGGGAAGTCACGGGCAGAACGCCGAAAATTTCCGGGATCAGATGCGGCAACAAGCCGGGAGCGAGCCGGGTCGCGGACGCCGGATGTCCGGGACGCGGCGATCGCTCCCGGTTTTCTCTTTTTTTCTCCACGGCGAAAAGTTAAAATAATAGATATCAGTCCATACGCCGTGGAAGGGAAGACAGTAAATGGCCTCACAGCAGCATTCCGGCCTCAGGCCGGCAGAAATCGCAAAACGCATCGTCATGCTGACGATCGGCGCCGTCCTGATGGCCGTTGCGCTCGAAATTTTTCTTGTTCCCAACAATGTCATCGACGGCGGCATCACCGGTATTTCCATTATTTTGCACGAACTGACGGGCGTGCCGCTCGGGCTTTATCTGTTCTTCCTCAATCTCCCCTTTCTGTTCCTCGGGTACAAACAGATCGGCAAGACGTTCACCCTCTCGACGCTCTACGCCGTTTCGGTCATGTCGCTCTGCACGTTCCTGTTTCATCCGATCGAGCCGCTGACCATCATGAAAATTCTCGCCGCGATCTTCGGCGGCGTCATTCTCGGCGTCGGCGTCGGCCTTGTCATCCGTTTCGGCGGTTCGATGGACGGCACCGAGATCGTGGCGATTCTCATCAACAAGAAGACGCCGTTCTCGGTCGGCGAAGTCGTCATGTTCTTCAACTTCTTCATCCTGCTGTCCGCCGGGTTCGTGTTCGAGTGGGACAGCGCCATGTATTCGCTGATCGCGTATTTCATCGCGTACAAGGCGATCGACATCACGATCGAAGGGATGGACGAGTCGAAGGCGGTCTGGATCATCAGCGACGCCGCGACGGAGATCGGTTCGGCCATCATCAACCGGCTCGGCCGGGGCGTCACCTATCTGGCCGGCGAAGGCGCGTACACGGGAGACAGCAAGCGGGTGATCTTCTGCGTCATCACGCGGCTGGAGGAAGCGAAGCTGAAGTCCATCGTGCAGGAAATGGATCCGACCGCGTTCCTGGCCATCGGCAACATCCACGATGTGAAAGGCGGACGGTTCAAGAAGAAAGATATTCACTGAAACAAGCGAAATCGTTTTTGGATTTGGAGGCAATTAGACGAAATTTTTTATTCTATTCTCGGCAATTTCGGCGAAACGGCGGATTTAGGCAAAAAAATTTCAGCTGTTGCGCCGGGCGGACGCGGGTGCGCGGGACTTGCCGCGGGTGTGCCGGACGGAATACGGACGTGCCGGACCGTGCGGACTTGCCGCGCGGACGGCGTCTCGCTGCGGCCTTTGTTGATCGCCCATGGCCCGGCCGCTATAATAAGTGCGTATTGACGGTCAGGGAGAAGGACGGTGAACGACCGTGAACGATCAGAAGATGGATGCCGCGCAGGCGGTATGGCGCGCGGAAGATGAGAACGGCACGGCGCGGCTGGCCGAACGGCTCGCAGGCTGGGCGGCTCCGGGCACGGTCATCGCGCTGGACGGCGATCTGGGGGCGGGCAAGACGTTCTTCTCGCGGTCGTTCGCCCGGGCGCTCGGCGTGCGGGAAGTCGTGAACAGCCCGACGTTCACGATCATCAAGGAATATGAGGACGGGCGGCTGCCCCTGTATCATATGGACGTCTACCGGCTGTCGCACGAAGAGGCGGACGAGCTGGGGCTGGACGATTATTTTTATGGACAAGGCGTCGTGCTGGTGGAATGGGCGAGGCTGATCCCGGATCTGCTTCCTCCCGCCCATCTGGCGATTGCGATTGAACATGCCGGAGGCAGCGCGCGCACCATCCGTCTGACCGGCACGGGCCGGCCGTATGCGGACTGGTGCCGGCGGCTGGCGGAGGAAGGGGCGTGCGGCGAATGACGAACATCGCATCCGCCGGTCTTGACAAGCCGGTATTGGCGCTCGATACGTCGACCTCCGCGCTCTGCGTCGCCGTTGTCGGGGAAGGCCGCGTGCTGGCGGACGACCGGTCGATCGTGGAGCGCAGCCATTCGGTGCTGGCCGTGCCGATGGTGAAGGACGTGCTCGCCGCGGCGGGCGTGGCGCCGGACAAGCTCGGGGGCATCGCCGTCGGCTGCGGCCCGGGGTCGTACACCGGCGTGCGGATCGCGGTGACGATCGCGAAGACGCTGGCCTGGTCGTGGGGCGTGCCGCTCGTCGGCGTGTCCAGCCTCGAGGCGCTGGCGCTCGGCGCGGCATCCGGCGACGGCGGCCCGGAAGCGGATTCCGCTCCCGAATGGATCGTGCCGCTGATGGACGCGCGGCGGGGCCAGGTGTACACCGCCCGGTTTACATCCGGCGGTGGCTGGCGGCGGCTTGCGGGCGACGGCATCCGGCTCATGCGGGATTGGGCGGATGAGCTGGCGGAGCAGGCGGAAAGTCCGGGAGAGCCGGAGCGCCCGCGCCGCATCCGGTTTGTCGGCGATCCGTCGCTGCACCTGGCGAGCATTGAGCAGCTCGGGGAGCGGCTGGACGGCCGCGTGCGGATCGAAGTCTGTCCGACCGTCATGGAAGGACGATCCATTGCGGAGCTCGGCATCCGGCGGCTCGCCGCGGGCGAAACCGACGATCCGCATGCATTGGTGCCCAATTACACACAGCTCGCGGAAGCGGAGGCGAAACTTCTCGCCGGGCGGCAGGAGGGAGTATGATGGGGGAACGCGCGCGTGAAGCGCAAGGCAACGGCGACAGCGCCGTAAAGGTGCCGGAGTTCCGCCCGATGCTGCTGTCCGACGTGCCGGCGATTACGGCCATCGAGCGGGAAGCGTTCACGGTGCCGTGGTCAGCGGAAGCGTTCGTGAACGAGATCCGGCACAACCATTTCGCCCGGTACACGGTGATGGAGCTGGATCAATCGATCATCGGCTACGGCGGCATGTGGGTCATCATGGACGAAGCGCACGTGACGAACATCGCGGTGCGCGCGCCGTACCGCGGGCGCGGCTACGGCGAGATGCTGCTGCACCGGCTCATGCAGACGGCCAGGGAACAGGGGGCCCGGTCGATGACGCTTGAGGTCAGGGTGTCGAACGAAGTGGCGCAAAATCTTTACCGCAAACTGGGGTTCAAACAGAACGGAATCAGACCCCGATACTATACCGACAATCAGGAGGACGCGTACATCATGTGGGCGGATCTCGCATCCGGAGGCGGAACGGCATGACGGCGGCCGGAAGAGGCGGCTCCCGGGAAGGCGTTATCCTGGCGATCGAGACGAGCTGCGACGAGACGTCGGCCGCCGTCGTGCGCGGCGGCAAGGAGATCCTGAGCAACCTGGTGTCCAGCCAGGTCGAGACGCACCGCCGGTTCGGCGGCGTCGTGCCGGAGATCGCCTCGCGCAAACATGTGGAGTCGATCACGCTCATGATGGAGCATGCGGTGACCGAGTCGGGCCTTTCGCTCAAGGATGTCGACGCCGTCGCGGTGACGCAGGGACCGGGGCTGGTCGGCTCGCTGCTGGTCGGTCTTGCCGCGGCCAAGGCGCTCGCGCTGGCGCTGGACGTGCCGTTGATCGGCACGCATCATATCGCGGGGCATATTTATGCCAACCAGTTGATCGGCGAAATGCTCTATCCCGCGGTGGCGCTCGTCGTCTCCGGCGGGCATACCGAATTGGTCGTCCTCGAGCGGGAAGGCAAGTTCAAGATCATCGGCCGGACGCGGGACGATGCGGTCGGCGAGGCGTACGACAAGGTGGCGCGGGCGCTCGGGCTTCCGTATCCTGGAGGACCGCACATCGACCGGCTGGCGATGGACGCGGACGACGTGAACGAGCTGCCGCGCGCCTGGCTGGAGCCCGAATCGTACGACTTCAGCTTCAGCGGTCTCAAATCCGCCGTGCTCGCCGAGATCAACAAGGCACGGATGAAGGGCGAGCCGCCGATGCGGCCCGCCCTGGCGCGCGGATTTCAGGAATCGGTCATTGACGTGCTCGTGACGAAAGCGCTGCGCGCGGCGGAGGAATTCGGCGCCCGGCAGCTGCTCCTGTGCGGCGGCGTCGCCGCGAACCGCGGGCTGCGCGGGACGCTGACGGCGGCCTGCGAGGAGCGCGGACTGCCGCTGCTCATCCCGCCGCTCTCGCTCTGCACGGACAACGCCGCGATGATCGGTGCCGCCGCCCATCTGAAATGGGTGCGCGGCGAATTCACGCCGCTTGACGCAAAAGCCGATCCGCTGCTGTCCCTCGAAGCCTGGTCGGTGAAAGATTGAAAGAAAGCCCGGCCGTTGCGGGATGGGACCGCTCCGGCGGGGCTTTTTACTTGAAGAACAGAAAATGGGTCGGCAGCTTGCGCAGCTCGCCGTCGGACGGCTTGTTGATGACGCGGCCGTTGAACACGAGCGAAGACGAGCCGCCGCCGTCGAGGTTGTAGGCGTCCTTGACGCCGTATCTTGCCAGCAGAATTTGCAGCTCCTCCAGCGTGGCGCCGGAGCTGCCTTTCTCGTCGTATCCGTCCACGACAAGGATGAGCAACTGGTCGTCCTTGTAGTTGGCGATCACGGTGCGCGGCGCGCGCCGGGGAGTCGTCTTCCATTTCTCCGGAATGGGCTGGGCGCGGCCGTTCTTCATCAGGATCGGCACGAACGACGCGCCGAACTGCGGGTTCAGCTTGTCCAGCTCTTCCTGCGTCTTGAACTTGCCGCCGATCAGCTGCATCTTGTCGTTCATGCCCACGAAGAACAGGTCTTTGTAGGACGCTTCAAACCCCGATACATATTTCCCGTCAATGATCGTCGTGCTGAGCGGATAGCGCTTCCCCTTCTTGTCCGCGAAGCCTCCCGCATTCACGCCGGCGACCGCTCCCAGCCGCTTGACGGCCGACAGCGTCGTCTCCGCGCCGCCGAACTCGTCCTTCCCGAGCACCATCCTCATCGCCTGATTCGATTTCAGCTTCACCTTCAGGGCGTATCCGTTGAAATGCTGCGCCTTCACATGAAACAACTGCGCCGTTATCCGGTTCGAGCGCACTTCTTCGACCGGTGTGCCGAGTCTCGCCGTGATGCGCCGGTCGTAGATCGCGTAAGGCTTGCCGACCTGGGCGGCCGCAAGTTTCGCGAGCCGTCCGGCTTCGGCGGACGCTTTCTCGAACAGTTCCGCTTCCCGGCGGATCGATTCGTTCGTCTCGCCGGCCAGACCGATCGCCTTGTCGAGACCGGACGCGACGCCTTCCGTCAATGTTCCGGCTGCCGGAGGGGCCGGCAGATTGAACTCCGGATACGCTTCATCCGACAGGGAGAGCGTCAGGCCGGGGCCCGCAGCCGCCAGCCAGATCCCCATCCCGAGAAAAGGAGCGGCGGCCAGCAAAAACAATCGATGGATCGTTCGCGGCTGCAACAGACGGTTCATTTCAACACATCCAGCTGTTTCTGCAATTCTTCCAGCTTCGCCTTCACTTCATTGAGTTGCGTATAGAGAAGATTGCTGTTGTCCGTATCTTCGTTCGCGTTGTCGCGGGCGAACGTCAGCAGTTCGTTCAGCGCGTTCACTTTCGCTTCGACGGTGTCGATCTCGGCGCGAAAAGAGGCTTCGAGCTCGGTCATCCGCGTTTCGACTTCCTGCTGCATGGCTGCAATCTTCGCCGCCGTCTGCTGTTCGATGTCGGCCGTCATGCGGGCTTGCAGCTCGCCGGCGTACCATGCGGCGCCGGCAGCTCCGCCGGCTATCAGTAGAAGCCAGATGACGGTCAGCAGGAGGACGGCCGCTTTCGAGGCGGATCGGCTTCTGCGGGAAGCGCGTGATGTGCGGTCTGCGCCGGTTGCCTGAAGGTGCAAGTCGTTCTGCATCGCTTCTCCACCTTTCTCTGAATCTGTCGCCGGTTGCCCGGACTGCCGAAGGAACCATCCGTTTTCATAGCGTAACGGATTTTCGCCCGGTTGGGAACCCTGTCGGAATTGCCAAAACAGGAAAAGCCGTCTGGTTCTGTCGAACGATTTCGGTTTGTCCGGTGCGGATCTGAGGGTCCCCGCGACAAAAAAAACAGAAAGTTTTGAATGTCAAGCGTCTGTGAAAATGTCAGGTTAACTGTTCTATGAAAATGTCAGGGATGATAGCTGATTAAACAACCGCCGTCCTCTTGCAGACTAGCCGGATGCTGTGCTACGCTGTAACTGCTTGCTGGAGAATGGTTTTCTCCAGGGATGGTTTGCAGCGGGCTTGCGGGGGGACGCAGGCGCCGCTTCTTTTTTGGCCGTTGTTGGCGCCGGGGTCTGTGAGGCCTGCGTCTCCACACAAGGCCAGGCCCGCCCTTGATCCCACAGCCACACTTGTCCATCCATGCCGACACGCACTTCGACGACGCTCTTCGCTTCCCAGCGCGGAACACCGGGGACGGGCTTTGGCATGTAGCATTTCCCTTTCCAGGAGAACGTCTGCCCGCCGCTGATTCGCCGGTATTGCCGCCGGGCGAAGATGTGCTCCAGGGGTGTTTCGGGCAGCGGACGGTAGGCCGGTTCGGCATTTTGTGGTGCGACAGCGAACTGGCGGTTGTGCTTGGCGATGAGTTCCGGTAACACGCGATTGGCTTCCTCCATCGTGCACACGTTGCGCAGCCTAAGTTCGATCACCAGGCGGTCCTGGAACGTTTGCCAGAGCCGTTCGATCCGTCCTTTGGCCTGAGGAGACAGCGCCTCGATATGGGTAATGCCCAGATCGGCGAGGGCCTGCCCGAAGGTGGAAAGCGACGGCGGCTCACCGGCCAATTCCTGCTCGAGGGTCGGCTTGCCCTTGGGCGGGTGAAAAATGGAGTGTTGGTCGCTGTAGAGCGCAAGCGGTACGCCTTTGCGCCTAAGCCCCTCGATCATGACGGTCACGTAGCCCTCCAGTGTTTCGGTCGGGCGGAAGGTGGCCGCGACCACTTCCCCGGTGGCGTCATCGATGATGCCGTGCAGGGTGAGCATGGGACCGCGATCCTCCAGCCAGGCATAGGGAGAAGCATCGATCTGCCACAGCATGCCCGCCTGAGGTTTGCGGGGCCGGGGTCGGTGAGCCTTCGGACGACGGCGCAGCCGCGCGGGACGCAACCCGCCTTCCAGCAGAATGCGGCGGACCGAAGAGACGCTTAAATGGATGTTTTCGTGTTCGGCCAACAGTTCGGCAAAGTGGGTGGCATTGCTTCCGAAGTAGCGCTCCTGATACAAGAGCATAACGCGTTGTTTGAGCGAATCGGCCAAGGTATGAGCGGGCTTACGGCCCCGATTCCCATGAGCGATGGCTTGTGCACCTCCGTGACGATATTTGGCCTTGAGCCGATACGCTTGCCGAATACTG
Source organism: Thermobacillus composti KWC4 (assembly GCF_000227705.2). GTDB lineage: Bacteria > Bacillota > Bacilli > Paenibacillales > Paenibacillaceae > Thermobacillus > Thermobacillus xylanilyticus. Next base: position 3,147,455 of record NC_019897.1, on the reverse strand, counting down.
ATGCCAAGAATGCGCGCAACATCCTGTTCCGCGAGACGGCCATCGATCCATTTTTCAAGAACCATAACGCGTTTCAGTTCGCTCTTCGTCAAGGTGATCTGCTCCTTGCTCATACTGACATTTTCTCGGATCAGTTACACCCTGACAATATCACAGCACAACGACAAAACAGAAAGTTTTGAATTGACAAATTGCCGATGCGGGAATATAATGAACAGCAATATCCACTGCACACATCACAAACGCGATGAACAGGAACAGTAGGGTGCTGCCGGGATGCCGGCCGGGCGATTCAAGCCGCGGGCCGGTCAGAGAGCTGCGGGTCGGTGCGACGCAGCCGAAGGTGAACCTGAATCTCGCCTGGGAGCGGAGCGGCGGAACGGACGGCGCGAGAACCGCCAACTACGCCGTTACGGTTGACCCCCGTAATCGGGTGCATGCTTGCGCCGGATGGCGCGGCATGCGTGAGGTGGGCGCGCCGGCCGTACCGGCACGGGCGTCAACAAGAGTGGTACCGCGCGGGCACGAAGCCTGTCGTCTCTTGAGAAATCGGAGACGGCAGGCTTTCTTGATGTTGAGGCCTCGCCGCACGGAACGAAACAAGCGGATCTCAAAGAAACGCGATGAACGGGAGCAGTAGAGCGGTGACGGAACAGCCGCCGGCCGCCGCAAGGCGGAAGGCGGGCGCAGAGAGCTGCGGGCCGGTGCGACGCAGCCGAAGGCATCGCTCGAACTCGCCCGGGAGCGGGCGGATCGACACCGGCGCGGAGCGTACGGCCGCGCGGGGATAGGTCCGGCACGGGTTGACCGCCGTTACACGGTTGCCGGCGGCGAGAGCGGCACGCCCGGTCTGACTGCAGCAGACCCGGGCTGCGCGCCGCCGGCGCGGAGGGGACGCGGCCCGCAAGGGGCGCGTCAACAAGAGTGGTACCGCGGCATGCCGACCAACGGCCTGTCGTCTCTTGAACGAACGTTCGGAGACGGCGGGCTTTTTTTGATTCCGCCAAAAAACATTCAGGAGGGGTTCACCATGACCAAATCCGTTAACCCGAGTGAAATGAAGCGCATCACGATCTTCGACACGACGCTGCGTGACGGCGAGCAGTCGCCCGGCGCCGCGATCGAGCCGGAACAGAAAATCATTATCGCACGCCAGCTGGCGAAGCTCGGCGTCGACGCGATCGAGCCGGGGTTCCCGGTCTCCAGCCCGGGCGAGTTCGCCGCCGTGCAGCAGATTTCCCGCGAGCTGCAGGGCACGGAGATCGTCGGGTTCGCCCGGGCCGTGCGCGGCGACATCGACGCCGCGGTGAAGGCGACGCAGGACGCGGCGCGCCGCCGGCTGCACCTGTTCATTTCGTCGTCGGACATCCACCTCGACTTCCAGCTGCGCAAGACGCGCGAGCAGGTGCTCTCGATCGCGCGCGAGATGGTCGCGTACGCGAAGCAGTTCGTCGACGAGATCGAGTTCTCACCGATGGATTCGACCCGGGCGGGGATCGAGTTCGTCATTGAAATGGTCGAGGCGGTCATCGCCGAAGGGGCGACGATCATCAACCTGCCCGACACGATGGGCTACGCGATGCCGGACGAGTATGAAGCGCTGTTCCGCACCGTGCGCGCGCAGGCGAGGGGCGGGGACCGCGTCCGCTACAGCGCGCACTGCCACAACGATCTGGGGCTGGCGGTCGCGAACAGCCTCGCGGCGATCCGCGGCGGCGCGACGCAGATCGAGGTGACGGTGAACGGCATCGGCGAACGGGCGGGCAACTGTTCGCTCGAGGAGCTCGTCATGGCGATCGAGACGCGCAAGGACGCGCTGAAGGCCGAGACGGGCATCGACATCGCCGAAATCTACAACACGTCGCGGCTCGTCAGTCGGATGATGCATTTCCCGGTAGCGTTCAACAAGCCGATCGTCGGCCGCAACGCGTTCCAGCACGAATCCGGCATCCATCAGGACGGCCTGCTTAAGAACCGCGCCACGTACGAGATCATGGATCCCGAAGCGATGGGCATTCCGCGCAGCATGATCGTGCTCGGCAAACATTCCGGCCGCCATGCGATCAAGCATCGCGCGGCGGAGTACGGCATCGAGCTCAAGGGCGAGCAGCTCGACGAAGTGTACGCCGCGTTCAAGAAAGTCGCCGACGCGCAGAAAATCGTAACCGACGATCAGCTCCTGCGCATCATCGGCGAGTCGACGGACCGCCACGAAGATCCGTACACGCTGGTCGACCTGCAGGTGCTGTCCGGCACGCAGCGCGCCCGCATCGCATCCGTGACGATCCGCGAAGGCGGCACCGGCAAAGAGCGCACCTGCTCCGCCATGGGCGCCGGACCGATCGAAGCGGTCATCAACTGCATCAAGCAGGTCATTCCGGCGGCGGCAGAGTTCGAGGATCTTGAGCTCCACTCGCTGTCTTCGGGCGAGGACGCGCACGGCGAAGCGGTCGTGACGGTGCTTCACGGCGGCCGGCGCTATCGCGGCACGGCGATCCACAAGGATATCATTCTCGCGGTGGCGCAGGCGTTCGTCGGCGCGTGCAACCAGGCCGTCATCCGGACGGGCATCCGCGACAGCGAAGCGGAGGAACAGACGGGCTGATCAGCGACGGGCTGGCCGCCCGTCTTTTTTGCGTCCGGAACGGAATTTCCGCCTCTTGCGCATCCGGGTTTGCCCGTCCATGATTCCGAGTGTGCACAAAGTTATCCACATATCCACTGAAAAATGTGTGTAAACGCCGCCAATGCAGGCGGGGTGTCGAATGCCGTCGTTTTGCAAACGGGGACAAGTTTTTCACAAGCGAATTGTGGATAATGTGGACAATGTGGGTGAAATTCGCCTCTTTCGGCCGGCTGCGGTATGAAAATGATGAAAACCGTGCCGTTCTAAGACCGGAAAACCGTCAGTATCGCGTGAATTGATGCACAATTCAGGGGATAGTGTGGATGAATTTGTGGATAACGTGGTTTTCCGCAATGTGGAAATGAAACGTGAGAGCGGGTTGTCGAACCGTCGGGTCGTCCGTCAGGGCTCCTCTGCTTGCGAGACGGTCGAGTTCGACTGCAAATCATTTTTTACCATTTAAATGCCTTGACGCCGCCGATCAAGAGGTGTAGAATCGGAAGCCTGATGCTCGGGACGGATGTGGTCCCGAAGCCGTCGCTTCCCGCAGCATCAACAGAATCAACGGTGGTAGGAAAGGAGCGTATTCCTCATGTCTTCCGCAGCAACCGGAGCGAAACCGGGCGGATTGTTCGGCAACCGGTTTTTCCAGACCATCCTGTTGTCGAACGTCTTGCTGCAAATCGGAATCTGGGTTCGCAACTTTGCCATATTGATGTATGTGACCGATATGACGAATTCGGACCCGGTCGCGATCGCACTGATTTATGTGGCGGAATTCCTTCCGATCTTCCTGTTCTCGTTCATCGGCGGGACGTTCGCGGACCGGTGGCGGCCGAAGCGGACGATGATCTGGAGCGATTTCCTGTCGGCTTTATCCGTCTTCGTCGTGCTGGCGACGCTCGCCGCGGGCGTGTGGCAGATGATTTTCTTCGCGACGCTGGTGTCGTCCATTCTGTCGCAGTTCTCGCAGCCTTCCGCGATGCGCATGTTCAAGATTCATCTGCGTCCGGATCAGCTGCAGCAGGCGATGGCGTTCTTCCAGTCGATGGTCGCCATTTTCATGGTCGGCGGTCCGTCGCTCGGCATCTGGATGTACCACGAGTTCGGCATCAACGCTTCGATCGCGGTGATGGGCGTCGCATTCCTGCTGTCCGCCGCGGTGCTGATCCGGCTGCCGGAGACGCCGTCAGGCCGGGAAACCGGCGGAGAGGCGGCGGTTCCCGGAGCGCCGCAGCAAGCGGGAAGTTTCTGGAAGGAACTGGCCGAAGGTTTTCGGTATGTCTGGCGCAGCCCGGTGCTCCGCACGCTGGGCCTCACGTTCGCGCTTGCCGGCATCGGGGTCGGCATGGTGCAGCCGCTCGGCGTATTTGTCGTAACGGAGAAGCTCGGGAAAACGAAGGAATTTCTGCAGTTCCTGATGATGGTGAACGGGGTCGCCATGTTGATCGGCGGCGGGCTGATGGCCGCGCTGTCGCGCCGCATCCTGCCGCAGAAGCTGCTCGCGCTCGGCATGTTCGTCGGCGCCGTCACCACGCTCGGGATCGGTCTGTCCGAACAGATCTGGCTGACGCTGGCCTTGCAGTTTATCGGGGGACTTTCGTTCCCGGCCATTCATATCGGAATCAGCACCATGATTCTCCGCTGGTCCGACGAGTCGATCGTCGGGCGCGTGAACGGCGTCCTCAACCCGATGTTCATGGGCATGATGGTCGTCATGATCGCCACGGGCGGAAGCCTGAAGGCGTGGTTCCCGATCGAGGTGCTGTATGCGGCCTCCGCGCTCGCCATGGTGCTCGGAACGGCGGCGCTGGCGACGATCTTCAAGCATCAGCCGCCGGAACAGGCAACCGCCCAGGCGGTGCAAGGCATGCCTTCGCATTGATCCCCGGTTGCAAGACAAGAGAGCCCGCATCCATAGGATGCGGGCTCTCGTCATGCTGCGAAGTGGTTCACGAGGTCGGCGGCTCGCCGTCTGTGCCATCGGGCAGCGTGCCGGGCGGCCGGCGCTTCAGCCGGCCGGACCGGTACAAGGCTTCGCGGAGCAAATATTCGATGTGCGCGTTCACGCTGCGGAATTCGTCGTTCGCCCACTGCTCGATCGCGCGGTAGACGTCGGGATCGAGCCGCAGCGGGAACGCTTTTTTCGTACTGGCCATGACGGATGGTTACGAGTAGAGCGTTCCGGTGTTGATGACCGGAGTCGCGGAACGGTCGGAGACGATGGCGACCATCAGATTGTTGACCATGGCGGCGCGGCGCTCGTCGTCCAGCTCGATCCCGTTCTCGATCAGCTTGCGCAGCGCCATCTCCACCATGCCGACGGCGCCTTCGACGACTTTCTGCCGCGAGGCGACGATGGCCATCGCCTGCTGCCGCTGCAGCATCGCGCTCGCGATCTCCGGCGCGTAGGCGAGGTGGCTGAGCCGGGTTTCAAGGATTTGCACGCCGGCGACATCCAGCCGCGCCTGCAGCTCACGCAACAATTGCTCCGCGATTTCGTCTGTGTTGCTTCGCAGCGAGACGGCCGTTTCCTCGGAGAACGAGTCGTAGGCGTACTGGGTCGCGATATGGCGAATGGCCGTTTCGCTCTGGATTTCGACGAATTCTTCGTAGTTGTCCACGTCGAACGACGCCTTGGCCGTATCGACGACCCGGAAGACGACGACGGCGCCGATCTCGATCGGATTGCCTTCCGCATCGTTTACTTTGAGCCGCTGGCTGTTGAAGTTGCGGACGCGGAGGGAGATTTTCTTGCGGCTCGAGAACGGGACGGTCATCCAGAATCCGCTTTCGAGAAGCGTGCCGACGTACCGGCCGAAGAAGGTGAGTACTTTCGCTTCGTTCGGATGGACGATGACGAGCGAAGTGACAATAATGAAGGCGGCGAACATCATGACAACGGCGGCCAAAATGGCTGCCGGGTGCGGGGCGTCCGAACCGCTCGAGGCCAGGACGAACAAGCCCCCGACCACAAGGACGACCGCAAGGAGCAGCGCGACAAAACCGTTCAGTTTCCATGCCTTTCTCTCTTTCATGGCGTGGCCTCCTTCTCGGATGCGATATGGTTTTGATATTTATATGATATCACTTTTTGAAATGAATGGCAACCATTACGAAACCTTACGGCGGTTGTTTCGTATTTCAGGTCAGAAGCCGATTGTTGGATCATTCCGGAGAAGGGGGCGCCTTGATGAAGGATTGGTCAAGTTCCGCGACGGACGGTGCGGACCGGGAAATCCGGCTTGCGGTCGTTATCCGCTCCGCCGGCTATGAAGCCGGCAAGACCGTCATCCGCGACGTGCGGTTCGCGGTGGAAGCCGGGAAGCTGGTCGGGCTGATCGGCCCGAACGGCGCAGGCAAAAGCACGACGATCAAGTCGGTGCTCGGCCTGCTCGCCTGGGTGGACGGCGACATACGCTTCGGCGGGGAAACGGGGCGGTCCGGAGCGTCTGCCCAGCCCGGCGAGTCCGCGCATTCCGGAGCGTCAGGGCAGTCCGGCGGGACGAGCCGGTCCGGGACGGGGCGGTACGCCTATGTGCCCGAGCAGCCGGTTTTCTACGAGTATTTCACGCTGTGGGAACATCTGCAGCTGGCCGCGTCTGCGTTCGGCCTCGCGGAAGAGGCGTTCGCGCCCCGGGCCGAACGGCTGCTGGAGCGGTTCCGGCTGCTGGATCACCGGCATGAACTGCCGGCGAAATTCTCGAAGGGCATGCAGCAGAAAATGATGCTCGCCATCGGCCTCATGCTCGAACCGGACCTGTACATCGTCGACGAGCCGTTCATCGGGCTGGACCCGCATGCCGTGCGGGATCTGCTCGACATGCTCGAGGAGGAGCGGCGGCGCGGCGCCGGCATTCTCATGTCGACGCACGTGCTGGATACGGCCGAGCGGATCGCGGACAGCTTCGTGCTGATGGACGGCGGCACGGTCGTCGCGCAGGGCGGGCTGGACGAAGTGCGGAAGCAGGCCGGGCTGGGCAAGGAGGCGCCGCTGTTCGACTGCTTCCTGGAGCTGACGAAAAGATGACAACGGACATGAAACGTTGGACCCCTGGCCGGCTGCTCCTTGCGCGGATCATCCGTTTCTGGCGGGAGCAGCTCCGGATCTGGAAGACGGTGGGGGACTGGACGGTCCTGCTGTACATCGTGGTGCCCGGGGGATGGATTCTGGGCGGGCTGTGGCTCGAGATGCTGCGCGAGCCTCCGGCGTGGCTTAAGGCGCTGCCGCCCGAACTCGCGCTGGTGCTCTTCGTGCTCCTGATGTTCGCGGGGCGGCTGCGCACGTTTCTGGAAGAGGCGGATGTCTTGATCCTGCTGCAGCGGCCGAGCTGGATCCGGACGCTCAGGCTGGGCGGCGCCGTCTACACGCTGGCCGTTCAGGCGGTCACGACCGCCCTGCTGTTCACGCTGCTGCTGCCGTGGCTCAGGCTGCACGACGCCTTCGATGCGGGAGGCCTCGTGCTGTGGGCCGTCTTCACGCTGGCCTGCCGATTGCTTACGGCCGCGGTCGTCCGGCTGGCCGCCTCGCGGCTGCGCGGATGGAAGCTGTGGACGGCGGACACCGCCCTTGCTTGCGCGTTGATCGCGTTCTACGTGACGCCCGTGCTGACGGCGGACGGCAGCCTTGCGGTGATGGGCTGCTGTACGGCGATTGCGTTCGCCATGTGGGCGGCTGCCATCGCCTGCGTGCTGCGAAGGCGCAGCGGGTACGAGGCGGATCTGGCGGCGGAGCGGCAGGCCCGGGCGGCTTCGGCAGATTTTCTGCTCTCCGCCGTCGTGGAGAAGAAGCCGGTGCCGAAGTGGAAACGGCCGGCGCTGTTTCCGCGTTCGGGGCGCATCCTGCGTTCTTCCGATCCCGGTGCCATGCTGGCCGAGATGCGGATCAAGTCGTTCGCAAGGCAATTTCGGCATTTGGGGCAAGTTTTCCGGCTCCTCGCGATCTCGACTTTTGCGCTTGTTTCCGTGCCGGGGTGGCTGTCGCTCATCCTGGCGGCGCTGCTGATGATGTTTCTCGGCTCCTGGATGCAGCGGGAGTGGCGGGAATGGATGGACGAACCGTTCATCGCGCAGTTCCGCTGGGAGGAGGCGGCGATCCGGCGCGGCGCATCGCTGTCGCGGTTCTGGCTCGTGCTGCCGGCGGCCGCATGGTTCGCGGCCGTCGCCGGCTGGCAGTTCGCCGGCTGGGCGGGGCTGCTCCCGGCCGTTCCGGCGGGCGTCGGGCTGTGGGCGCTGATCAACGCGGCAATGATGGATCTCGCCGTCACGAAGCGCCGGAGCGGCGCCGGGGAAACCGGGGATGCGGAGGTCCGGGAAACGCCGGAAAGTTGAGTTAGACCGCACATGGCAGGACGGCGCGGGTGAAGAAGAATGGCGCGGGCTTGGGGCGGGTATGTTTTGCGCAGGATCGGGGAATGGTATAGCCGCCATCAAATCCACGACGGGAAGGAGCTTGAACGTGGCGCGCGGCAATGGAGTCCGATTCGACTTTCCCGATGAGCATCAGGCGGCCCTCGCGTTCTCCCTGTTGCAGGAGCTCGGATACGAACCGGAGCGGAACGGACGCGGGGTAAACATCCGCCTGGACGGCAACGACCTGGTCTCGGCGATCGAGATCGCTTCGGCGCACGGCGGCGAGCTGGCCGGAGCGGCGGGAACGAACGCGGAAGAGTCGCTCACCTCGGCCTACGGGATCGACGAAATACCGATTCCGGCGCATACGGTCGATCCGGATTGGCCGGATGCGTGATGGTTGAGTGTGATGCGCAGGCAGTGAAATTCACGGTTCATCCGTTACAGGGCCATGGCAGTCTCTCCCGCTGCAGATGATGAATGGGGAACGCATTCCGGTCGGGAGAGCGGATCATGGCTTTATTGTTTTTTTCGGTGGATGCGTTTGCAAACAGGCGAAAACTGTCCCCCAAGGGTGAAAGCCATCGCCTTTGAAAAAGAGCGGGATTGGGATAAAATAGATCAAATCGAACGGGCGCACGGAGGAGACCGGATGGCAAGGGTTTGGTTGGCGGCTGTGTTTGTTGTTCTTCTCACTTTGGCAAGCGCTTGCAGTCCGACAGGGGATTATCAGATTCTCTACGACCAGGACGAAGAGCGATCCGCGAAGGAGCGGCATCCGGACCGGCAGTATACGATTGCGGTGGTGCCGAAACGGGAAGGCCTCGATTATTTCGAGGCGGCGAAGGACGGCGCGTTCGAGGCGGCCAAGGAGCTGGGGGTCAACGTTTTGTTCAGGGGGCCGGAGACCGCGGATGCGGACGCCCAGATCCGGGTCATCGAGGAGTTGATCGAACAGGACATCGATCTGTTGGCCGTATCGTCGAACGATCCGAAGAAGCTGCTGCCCGTCCTGAAGCGGGCATCGGACAACAACATCGCCGTCATCACCTGGGATTCCGACACCGACGAGGAGGGCCGGGCCTTCTTCATCAACATGGTGGATCCCGAAACGCTCGGGCGCCACCTGATGGATACGCTGGCCTGGAGTACCGGGGAGCGGGGGAAGTTCGCGATCATGACCGGATCGCTCTCTGCCGCAAATCTGAACGAGTGGATGCACTGGATCAAGGTGCAGCAACAGGAATACTACCCGAACATGGAATTGGTCGAAATTGCGGCCAACAACGACAGTTACGAGGAGGCGTATGCGTCGGCGGTCCGGCTGCTGGAAAGCCATCCCGATCTTGCGGGCATCATCGGCAACTCGTCGGTCGGCCCGCCGTCGGCGGCGAAAGCGGTCAAGGAGGCGGGGAAGCAGGGCGAGGTGAAGGTGGTCGGCCTGTCGACCCCGAATCTCATGCGCGACGCCCTGCATGACGGCACCGTGCAGGTCATTACCCTGTGGAGCCCGAAGCGATTGGGCTATCTGACCGTCGCCCTCGGCAAAAACCTGCTGGACGGCACGCTGCCGTATGACGGCCAATTTGTCAACAAGGTCGGCAACGTCCGGGTCAAGGGGGACATGGTGATCATGGGAGAGCCGCTTGATTTCACGAAGGATAATGTGGACCAGTATGATTTTTGAACGCATCCGCCGGCTGCGATTCCGCAATTTCCGGCTCAGCACCAAGCTGATGATCACGTGTCTCCTGCTCACCGTTGTCCCGATCTCCATTCTCGGCGCCATTTCCTATTATCAGTACAGGAAATCGATCGAACAGCAATTCGGCGAGCACATGCCGAGAACCTTGCAGCTGGCCAACATGGTCATTGAAAAGCGGATGGACGAATTCGCGAGTCTGCCCGATCTGATCTACAGTTCCAGCGAGATCATTTCGATTCTGCGCAAAGAGACTTATGGCAACCAATCCGAAAAGCTGCAGGACGAATTCATCGTGAACAACTATCTGACCCGGACTTACATCAACGGGAACAATCCCGACATTATCGGCGTGTTTATGGCGACGCCCGACCGGCTGTTCGCGAGCACGCGGATGAATTATGCGGGCACCGAGCCGGGGCAGCGGCACTTTGATCTCGGCCACCCGCTGGACGAAAACGGCAACGCCAAACTGCTGTTCCCGAACGAACTCGATTTGCGTTTCGAGAACGGGCGTCCCTACCTGCTGTTGATGAAACAGATGACCGATTTCGACAACCGGAGAAGCCTCGGCACGATGTTCCTGGCGATCCGGCTCGATTTCATCGAGAGCGTACTGGGCGAACTGGAGAATCCGGAAGCCGCCGAAATGTGGGTCATGGACCGTGAAGGCGCGATCATCTACCATACGGATCAGACGAAAATCGGCGGCACCGATCCCCGGTTGGGCGAATATCCGGTTCTGAACGGCAGCTTCAAATCGTTCACGGGAAATGAACCCCGGGTCGTCAGTGTGAACCAATCGGACCGCTACCAGTGGGTGATCGCCCACAGCATCCCTTCCGGCGCCTTGACGGAGCGGACGGATTTTTATCGGAATGTCACCATTGTCGTGTTCATCGTTTTTGCCATCATCACGTCCGTGCTCTCGGTGATTCTGGCCCTGAATGTCTCGCGCCCGATCAAGCGGCTGAGCAGCCTGATGAAGCATGTGGAGCTGGGCAATTTCTCGGTCGATCTGAAAGCGAATTCCCGGGACGAAATCGGGCTGCTGGCCCGCAGCTTCAATTCCATGATCGCGAAGATCCGCGAACTGATCCAGCAGAACTACTACATCGAAATCCGGCAGAAGGAAGCGGAGCTGTACGCCTTGCAGACGCAGATCAATCCCCATTTCATCTACAACACGCTGGAGACGATCGGCATGGCGGTGGAAGAAGAGGAAACCGAACAGGTCGTGCATATGGTGACGGTGATGGGGAGGATGCTTCGTTATTCGCTCGGCAACGATTCCCGGCTGGTGCGGATCGAAGACGAGGTGCAGCATGTCCGGGATTATCTTGTCATGCAGAAGTACCGTTTCGGCAGCCGCGTCGATTTCGACATCGCGCTGAATGTGGACGGATCCCGGCTGCACACGCCGAAGTTCATCCTGCAGCCGGTTGTGGAGAACAGCATCAAATACGGGCTGGAGTCCGTCCAAGGCGTGCGGATTGCCGTCGCGGTCAACCGGGAGTTCGGCGCCGCCAGCGGAAAACAAGATATCGTGTTCCGCATCCGGGACAACGGGCCGGGCATCGCGCCGGACAGACTGGCCGGGCTCCTGGCGACGATCCGTTCCAACAGCCTGGTTCACGGGAAGTCGGGTGTCGGGCTGAAAAATGTGCACGCCCGCATCGTCATGATGTTCGGCGGCGAATACGGGCTGCAGGTGGACAGCATCCACGGCGGCGGAACGGAGGTCATCATCCGGATTCCCGTCATCGAGTCGACGGAAAGCGCCCAAGAATTTAACCAGGGAAGTGAGCGGCACCATGCAATCAATCCGAACGATCGTGGTGGATGACGAGGCGTTCATTCGCCGGGGCATCGAGCGTCTGGTGCGGTCCTGCGGCGAACCGTTCGAGATCCTCTCCGGTTTCGACAACGGCAGGGACGCCCTGAATTACCTGCATGAAGTCAACGGCGCCGTCGATCTGGTCATCACCGACGTGAAAATGCCGGAGATGGACGGGGTGGCCTTCATCCGGGAAGCCAGAAAGCATTACGATTTCTTCCCGCTCTTCATCAGCGGGTACGACGATTTCGAATATGTGCACGCCGCCATGCTGCACGGCTCGGTGGATTACTTCCTGAAGCCGATCGACCGGGACCGGTTCCGCATCCGCCTGGCGGAAATCCGCAAGCGGATCGCCGAGGCGCGCGAAAGCCGTTACCGGCTGGCCGACATGGAGAAGAAAGCCGAACGGCTGAAATCAGCGAGACAGACGCAGCTTCTGAAGGATGTCATGTCGACGGAAGCGGATTTGTCCCGCCTTGGCTATTGGGTGGAGGAATTTCCGGATGGCCGCTATGTGCTCCTGAACATCGCGCTGGATGCGCTGCCGGCCAAGGCGAGGCATTATACCGACAAGGACTGGAAGGCTTACTCGTACGCCTTGGAGAACATCATTGACGAAATTACGAGAACCGCGCAGAAAGCTCCGTTTGCCGGCGGTTGGTGGTGGAGGGGGAACGCCGATCACTGGGTGCTGCTCCATGCGGGCCGATCCGCCGATCCCGGCTTTGTCGCGTCAGAAGCCTTCGCCGCTGCCGAGCAGTACTGCCGGGCGGTGCGGACCTACACCCCGTTCACCGTGTCCGTCGCCGTAAGCGACATGGTGGAAGACCTGTACCTGCTCCGCGAAGCGGGGCAGAGCACGATCGGCCTGCTCAACTATCGCCTCGTGTTCGGCGGCAACCAGGTGTTCACCTCCCGCCTCGTCGGGCAGACCGGCGCCTATTCGCTGGATGCCGTCGATCCGGGCTGCTACCGGACGGTCAAGCGGATCGTGCAGGCGGTCCAGCAGGCGGACGACGGGCAGGCCGCCGCACGCTTGAACGGGTTCTTCGACGAACTCGCCAAACTGGAGTCGCCGCGGCTGATCCAGTGGCTGCTCCAGTATTTGACGATCCAGATTCATGCCGTGTGGATGGAGCATGCGGAAGACATCGGAGCGGCGGATTCGCCGGAGGAGGAATTGAACCGGATCAAACTGGCGGCAGGCCTCGGCCAGATCAAGCAGGAAGTGAAACGGCTCGTGCTGCGGACGACGGACGCCATCCGGCAGCACCGCCGGGAAGACGCGGCCAAGCCGGTGGAACTCGCAAAAGCCTGGATTCTGGAACATCTGGACGAGGAGATCACGGTCAAGAAGGTGGCGGATCACGTTTATCTGAATCCGACCTATTTCTGCAAATGCTTCAAGACGCAGACGGGCGAAACGGTGCTGGATTACGTCACGCGAATGCGGATGGAAAAGGCGAAGGACATTTTGCGGGACCGGAGTCTGAACCTGCAGGACGTCAGCCGGCGGGTCGGCTATCAGGACGCCAAATATTTCAGCAGGCTGTTCAAACAGTGGCACGGCTTGTCGCCTTCGCAATACCGCGAGCGGCTGCGGCTGGAGACGTGAACGGGACAAATTCACAGGGCCAACGTGCGGCCAGGGCGATTTCGCCCTGGCCGCTTTGCATTTTCCGAAAAGGCGAAGATCGTCCCCGGAAGGCGAAGGTTGTCTCCTGTCGCCTCGACCGGCCCTGCGGTATGTTGTGGGAGGAACGCGAGTACGAGCGGAAACGGGGGATCGGGATGGCGGAATTTGTGCTCGAACTTAACGGGATCACGAAAACCTTTCCCGGCGTCAAGGCGCTGGACAATGTCCATTTCCGGCTGAAGCCCGGCGAAATCCACGCGCTCATGGGCGAGAACGGAGCGGGCAAGTCGACGTTCATCAAAATCATCACCGGGGTGTACCGTCCGGACGAGGGCGACATGCTCGTGAACGGACGCAAGGTGGAGCTCAAGGGGCCGAGGCACGCGGCCGAACTCGGCATCGCGGCGATCTATCAGCATGTGACCTGCTATCCGGATTTGACGGTGACCGAGAACATCTTCATGGGCCATGAACGGGTCGAAAAAGGAACGCGAAGGCTGCTCTGGAAGGAGATGCACGAAGAGGCGCAGCGCCTGCTCGACGAGCTCGGAGCCGATTTCCATTCGCGAATGACGATGGGGGCGCTCAGCGTTGCGCAGCAACAGATTGTGGAAATCGCCAAGGCGCTGTCCGCCAACGCCAGGATCATTATCATGGACGAGCCGACGGCGGCGCTCACCGTCAGGGAATGCGAGCAGCTGTACGCCATCACGGAACGGCTCAGGGCGGGGGGTGCGTCCATTATCTTCATTTCCCACCGCTTCGAGGACATGTACCGCCTCGCCGACAACGTGACGGTGTTCCGGGACGGGAAATACATCGGGACGTGGGGCGTGCACGACATCTCCAACAAAGATTTGATCGTGGCCATGGTGGGCCGCGAGGTGACGCAGCTTTTTCCGAAGAAGGAGACGCAGATCGGGGATGAAGTGCTGCGGGTGGAAGGGCTCGGGGCGACCGGGTACTTCGCCGACATCAACTTCAGCGTCCGCAGGGGCGAAATCGTCGGGCTGACGGGATTGGTCGGATCCGGACGGAGCGAGGTGTGCCAGGCGATCTTCGGGATCGGCCCGCGGGACCGCGGCAAAATCTACGTCGAAGGCCGCGAGGCGTCGATACGCCGTCCGGCGGACGCCATGGCGCTCGGAATCGGATATTTGCCGGAAGACCGCCAGAAGCAGGGGCTGATCCTGAACTGGGAAATCGCCGGCAATATCACGCTCCCTGCCCTGCGGCGGCTGGCCCGGATGGGCTGGATCCGGAGGAAAGCGGAATGGTCCGTCGCCAAGATGCTGGCGGAAAAACTCGGCGTGAAGGCGGCCGGAATATTCGACCTCGTCGGCTCCCTCTCCGGCGGCAACCAGCAGAAGGTGGTCGTGGCCAAATTGCTGACGTCGGAGCTGAAAGTATTGATCCTGGACGAGCCGACCAAAGGCGTCGACGTCGGGGCCAAATCGGCCATTTACGAAATCATCGGGGAGCTCGCGGCGCAAGGATACGGCATCCTGCTCGTTTCCTCCGAAATGCCGGAGGTGATCGGCCTCAGCGACCGGATCGTGGTCATGCGGGAAGGCCGGATTACCGCGATATTGGACCGGTCGGAAGCGACGCAGGAAACCATCCTGGAAGCGGCGATGGACGACAGCACCCGTGAAACGGGCGCATCAGCCTGATCCGGAGGAGTTGAGAAACACGATGGCGGATAAACCGATGGCGCAGCAGGCGGCGCAGGCCGTTCCGTCGGGCGGGGCGGTGCGGCGCGCTTCGCTCAGCGTCCACATCATGCGGTTCCGGGAATTGGGCCTGCTGGGCTTCGTTGTCTTGCTCGCCCTGCTTGTGCAATGGCGGAATCCGAGTTTTCTGACGCTGGAGAACATCAACGATTTGCTGCGAAATGCCGCGATCCTGAGCATTCTGGCCCTCGGCATGATGCTGGTCATCGTCACGAGGGGGATCGACTTGTCCATCGGGGCGACGCTGGCCCTGTCCGGCATGATCACCGCGCTGACGGTCAGCGCCAACCCGGGAATGCACCCGATGGCGGCGCTTCTTCTCGGAACGGCGATCGGGCTCGCATGCGGCTCGCTGCTCGGATGGTTCGTCGCGAGGCTCGGCATTCTGCCGATCATCGCGACGCTGGGCATGATGAACGTGTTCCGCGGACTGACGTTTACGATCAGCGGCGGCAAATGGGTCAGCGCCCACCAGATGCCGGATTCCTTCACCGGCATCGCCACCGGCAGCATCCTGGGCATCAATACGCTGATTTTCATCGCGATTGTGGCATACGCGGTGTTCCACTACTTCGTCAATCATACGCGAACCGGCAGGCAAATCTATGCGGTCGGCAGCAATCCGGAAGCCGCCGTCATCAGCGGCATTCCGAAGGAGCGGCTGCTGTGGCTCGTCTACGCGATCATGGGCGCGCTCTCGGGATTGTGCGGCGTGCTGTGGGTCGCCAAGTTCGCCTCCGCCCAGGGCGACACGGCCATGGGCTACGAGCTTACGGTCATCGCGGCGTGCGTGCTCGGCGGCGTCAGCATTGCCGGCGGAGTCGGGAAAGTGTCGGGCGTGCTGGTGGGATCGCTGCTCATCGGCATGCTGAACAACGCGCTGCCGCTGCTCAACGTGTCGCCTTTCTGGCAGACGGCCATCCAGGGCGGGATCATCCTGCTGGCCGTGCTTGCCAACGTATGGGTGAAGCGGAGCGTCGACCGCAACCACCTGTTGAGGAGGAGGATCTAGATGATGGAGCCGCGCGTTTTGTCGGACAGAAAAGCGTTTGACGCCAAACGGTTCTTTTTGCAATGGGAATGGATGCTCCTCCTGCTGCTTGTCGCCGTCAACGTGATGAACGCGCAGATTTCCCCGTATTACCTGGATTTCGCCAACCTGCGGGATGCGACGATGGCATTCCTCGACAAAGCGTTCATCGTGCTGCCGATGGTGCTCGTCATCATCCTGGCGGACATTGACATTTCCGTCGCCTCCACCGTCGCGCTGTCCTCCGTCGTCATGGCGGATCTGTACAACCGGGGGGTGCCGATGGAGCTGGCGATCGTCATCTGTCTGCTCACCGGAACGCTGTGCGGCCTCCTCAACGGATGGCTCATCGTGCGCTACCGGGAACTGTCGGCCGTCATCGTCACGTTGATCACGATGATTGTGTACCGGGGCATCGCCTATGTCATTCTGGAGGATCAGGCAGCAGGCCATTTTCCGGAGTGGTTCGGTTTTCTCGGATGGGGTTACGTGGCCGGCGTTCCGTTTATCCTGATCGTTTTTGTCATTTTTGCGGTGCTGTTCGGTCTGTTGCTGCACAAGACCACATTCGGAAGGCATGTCTACGCGATCGGCAACAACCCGACGGCAAGCCGGTTCTCCGGGGTTCCCGTTGACCGGGTCCGGATGATCGTGTTCACGCTGACGGGATTCATGGCGGCTGTCACCGCGCTGTTTCTGACCTCCAGGATGGGAAGCACGAGGCCGAACATCGCCAACATGTACGAACTGGAAGTGATCGCCATGGCCGTGCTCGGCGGCATCAGCACGGCGGGCGGCAAAGGGCGCATGATCGGCGCGATTCTGGCCGTTTTCCTGATCGGGCTGCTGCGGTACGGGCTCGGCCTCATCAACGTGAATGCGCAGACGCAACTGATCATTATCGGATCGCTGCTGATTGCGGCCGTTGCCGTTTCGAACCTGCGGCGCAACAAAGCGTGACGGGCGGCCGGCGCGGATTCGCCGGCCGGGCAAGCGTGAGCGGGATACCGGGCGGCCTGCCGCTTTGGTATAGAGAATAGCAGGAAAAGGGAGGATTAAAAAATGAAAAGAAGACTCATCCTGATGCTGATGTTCCTTCTGTCCATCTCGCTGCTGGCGGCTGCATGCGGCGGGAACAACAACTCCGGCAATACCGGCAATTCCGGCGCGTCCGGCACGGAAGGAAACTCGTCCGGACAGGCTGAAGCGAAGGACGACACGCCGAAGAAGCATGCCATCATCTTCAAAAATGCCGGGAACCCCTACGGGGAAAAGATGATCGAAGGCTTCCGGGAAGCGATGGCCGAATTGGGCCACGAGGTGATTGCGAAGGCGCCGGACCAGCCGACGGCCGAAGCGCAAATCCAGATCATCGAGGAGCTGATCGCGCAGAAGGTGGATTCCATCGCCATTGCCGCCAATGACAGCGACGCGTTGGAGCCGGCGCTCAAGAAGGCGATGGATCGGGGCATCAAGGTGCTCTCGCTGGACTCCGCGGTCAACGCCAACAGCCGGCTGGTGCATGTGAACCAGGCGGATCCCGAGCGCATCGGCCGCACGCTGATTCAGGCGATCCACGAAATGATCGGCGGTGAAGGGCAAATCGCGATTCTGAGCGCGACGAGCCAGGCGACGAACCAGAACATCTGGATCGAATGGATGAAGAAGGAACTCGAAAATCCGGTATACGCCAATATCGAGCTGGTCAAGGTGGCCTATGGGGACGACCTGCGCGACAAGAGCGTGTCGGAAACCGAAGGGCTGCTCAAGTCGTATCCCGATCTGAAAGGCATCATCGCGCCGACCACGGTGGGGATCGCCGCCGCCGGAAAGGTGCTGATCGACAAAGGGTTGAAAGGCCAGGTGCAGTTGACCGGTCTGGGCCTGCCGAGCGAAATGGCGGAGTACATTGAAAGCGGCGTCTGCCAATGGATGTATCTGTGGAACCCGATCGATGTCGGCTATCTGGCAGCGTATGCGGCGGATGCCCTCGTCAAGGGGGACATCACCGGCGCCGTCGGCGAAACGTTCAAAGCCGGCCGGCTGGGCGAGAAGAGCATCGTCCGGGACGGGGAGGACGGCACCCAGATCATGCTCGGCGATCCGTTCCGATTCGACCAAAGCAACATCGCGGAATGGAAAAACGTGTATTGATACGCGTGATATGGGTTATTGCGCTTGATTGCAGGCTCCCCGATTCCGCCGCCGCGGAGGGAACGGGGAGTTTTTTTGCTTCAGTCCTCTTCCCGCACGCCGGACGCCAGTTCGGCCGCGCTTCTGCCCGCCGTATAGCCGGTCGCGAACGCCGCCGTGATGTTGTAGCCGCCGGTGTACCCGTGCACGTCGAGAATTTCCCCGCAGAAGAAGAGTCCCGGCATCAGCTTCGACTGCATCGTGCGCGGATCGACTTCTTTCAGCGAGACGCCGCCGCCGGTGATGAACGCCTGCTCGAGCGGGAGCGTGCCGTTCACCAGGATCGGCATCGCCTTGATCAGCCGGGCGAGCGACCGCAGCGCCTGGCGGGAGATGTTCGCGCACGCGGTGTCGGCGGCGATGCCGGCCAGCCGGAGCATCAGCAGCAGGAGCCGCTCCGGCATGAGCGGGCGCAGCGCGTTCTTGACCGCCCGCTTCGGTTCGGCGGCGGCGAGCGCGTTGAGTTCGCCGTACACGTCCTCCTCCGTCTGCTCCGGTTTCAGGTCGAGCGTCAGTTTGACGGGGGCGCCGCCGTTCTTCTTCCGTTCCTTCACGACGAACTGGCTGCAGCGGAGCGCGATCGGACCGGACAGCCCGAAATGGGTGAAAATCATGTCGCCTTCATGCCGGACGATCGTCCGTCCCCGCGCGTCCCATACGGACAGGGCGACGCCGCGCAGCGAGACGCCCTGCAGCTCGCGGCTCTTGATCCACGGTTCGTTCGAGGTGAGCGGCACTTCGGTCGGATACAGTTCGGTGATCGTGTGGCCGGCTTTTTCCGCCCAGGGATAGCCGTCGCCGGTCGAGCCGGTATGGGGGACCGACTTGCCGCCCGTGGCGACGATGACGGCCCGGGCCCGCAGCACGCTGCCGTCCTTGAGCTTGACGCCGGCCGCCGCGCCGTCTTCATAGAGCACGTCCGCCACCGGCCGATTCGTCCGAAGGTCGACACCCAGCTCCCGCGCCCGGCCGATGAGCGCCCGGACGACCGTCTGCGCGCTGTCCGTCACGGGGAACATCCGGCCGTCGTTCTCTTCTTTCAGCTTGATGCCGAGCTTCTCGAAAAAGGCGATGATGTCCCGGTTCGAGAACACCGAAAACGCGCTGTGCAGGAACCGCCCGCCGCCCGGAATGTGGCGGATCAGCTCGTCCAGCGGTTTCGCGTTGGTGACGTTGCAGCGTCCGCCGCCCGAGATGGCCAGCTTGCGCCCGAGCTTGTCCCCCTTGTCGAGCAGCACGACCCGGGCGCCCCGTTCCGCCGCGGCGATCGAGGCCATGAGGCCGGACGGCCCGCCGCCGATGACCAGTACATCCGCATCCATGTTTGTCTTGCCTCCTTCAGGGTTCCGGCCGGGCTTGCCAGCAGCACGGAATGAAAGCGATAATGATAATAGAGGAAATTCGTCCCGAATGCAAAAAGGATTTCCGCCAGCCGTCCCATTTTCTCGAACAGGAGGTCATCGGAATGGACATCGTGACCGAGACGCTCACGCTGCCGACGGAGGACGGCGTTCACCTTCATGTGAGCGCCTGGTTGCCGCCCGATGCCGCGCGCGGCGTCGTCTGCATCGTGCACGGCATGGGCGAGCACGGAGGGCGATACGCCGATGTGGCATCGGAGATGGTCCGCGCCGGGCTGGCGGTCTACGCCGTCGATCAGCGCGGCCACGGGCGGACCCCCGGCGTACGGGGACATGCGCCGTCCGCCGAACGGCTCGCGCTGGACGCCGCCCGCTTCGTCGGCATGGCCGGAGCACGGCACCCGGGGCTGCCGCTTTTCCTGTACGGCCACAGCATGGGCGGCAATGTGGCGCTCAGCTGCGCGATCCGCTGCCGGCCTCCGATCGCGGGGCTTATCCTGACCAGTCCATGGCTGCGGCTCGCTTTTGATCCGCCGCAGGGCAAGCTGCGCATCGGCCGCGTCGCCGCGGCGGTCTGGCCGAGGCTCACGTTGTCCACCGGCCTGGGGCGCGCGCTGTACCGCAACAATCCGCTGCAGAGCGAATTGGACAGCCGGGATCCGCTCCTGCACAACCGGATTTCGGCGGCGATGTTTTTCTCCATACGCGATGAGGGGGAGCGTTCGCTGCGGGAAGCGCGGCGGCAGCTTCGGGTGCCGGTGCTGCTGCTGCACGGCACGGAAGATACGGTAACGTCGTTCGCCGCCAGCAGGGAATTGGCGGAGACGCTGCGCGGGCAATGCGAGTTCGTGGCGTGGGAAGGCGGTTGGCATGAGCTGCATAACGATGTGGACCGCAAGGAAGTGCTGGATCGGATCATCGGCTGGATCAATGGCCGGATCCAGGCGTGCAGCGAGTGAAAACGGCGTGGGCGGAATGATGTAACGTGGATAGCACGCTGCAGCGAGTTGAGACGGGCTCGCGGGGATGCTGCAGCGTGGATAGCACGTTACAGGGCATTCCCGGGCACGAAATCATGTTTTGAAATCGGGAGAGGGAGAACGCCTTTGCCGGAAGTCATTGAAATCGGCGATCTTGCGCTGAACGGCATGCTGCTGACCGCGCTGATCGCGGCGCTCGCCGGATACGGGGCGCTGCGGCTGTGGACGGCGCGGGCGCGCGCAAGCCGGTCCGGTCCCTGGGGCGACCTGACGGCCGGCGCAGCGGTGATCGCCATTATCATCTGGAAATTCGGCGTGCTGTTCCGCGAACCTTCGCTGCTGTGGGAACAGCCGCGCCTTCTGCTCGTCATCATCGGTTCGGGAACGGAGGCGGCCGCGGGATTGGCTGCCGCCGGCGTGTATTGGATCTGGCAGGCGCGCCGGAAAGGCGTCGGTTTCCTGCCGGCGCTTGATGCGATGGCGGTGACGGCGGCCGGCGGGCTGCTCGTCTGGAATCTGCTGTCGGCATTTGAGTACCGGTGGGGATATGCCGCCGTATGTGCGGCGCTGCTCGCGATCTTGATCGGAAGGCCGGCGCCGGCCGCGGGACAGGCAGCGGGAGAGACGCCCGGCAGCGCGGCCGTGCTGGCCGGCTATGTGCTCGGCGCAGGCTGCCTGACCGTCAGCCTGTTCGCCGTTCCGCCGCCGTGGGTGCGGCCGCCCATGCTGGCCGGGCTGACGAGCACGCAGCTGCTCTTCATCGCCGCCGGCCTCGCGGCGGCGGTGCTGGACGCATACAAGGACAGAACAGGATAACGTCGGCCGGCGGGGGCATACTAGCCTCGGAAGGAGGCTCTCGCATATGGCCGAACAACAAGACCGGCGCGAGCGCAAGAACGAGACGTACGAAGGGCCGAGCGCCGGCGGCCGGAGAAAGCAGGACCGGTCGGCGGCGGACCCGGCCGGCGCGGGCTACGACAAGAAAAACGACGGGCCGAACCGGCCTTCCGTCTGAAGCGGGGTGAGCGCCATGAATCGGAAACCGGATGAGCGGCCCGAGCGCCAATCCCGGCCGCGCAAACCCGCCGCCAGGAAGGCGGACCTGAACGGGACGGGCGATCCGGAGCTCGATCCGTTCGAGATCGAATTTCTGCCCGAATTCCGGGAAGGGCGCGGACCGCGCGGGCCGTTCGTGAACGAGTTCGGCGTCGTCATCGGCGACCATGACTATGCTTCGCCGAACTCGCCGCTCGAGAACTGGTCGACCGACACGGATCCGTCCGTGATGAGCGGCGACCAGTGGGTGCATCCGTTCAAGGACATCGGCTTCCGCACGGCGGAGAACCGGCGGCTGTTCGAAGAAGGGATCCCGCCCCAAAGCGGCATTTTCATGCATCCCGACAAGGATGTCGCGTACAAGGCGCATCGAACGGACGCTCCGCACGAAGGCTCGATGGGA
Organism: Thermobacillus composti KWC4; assembly: GCF_000227705.2. Classification (GTDB taxonomy): domain Bacteria; phylum Bacillota; class Bacilli; order Paenibacillales; family Paenibacillaceae; genus Thermobacillus; species Thermobacillus xylanilyticus. Next base: position 3,125,543 of record NC_019897.1, on the reverse strand, counting down.
GAAGATACGGGGCAATCGGACTGACAGGCGGTCCAGGCCGGACCGGCGAACGGTCCGGTTGCTTTTCTTTTGCGGCCGGTCGGGGGTATAATAGTTTCCAAATCCCGTTGGAGGAGTGAGCGCAATCATGTCGATGTCGTTTGAACGATATATGCTGGACATGATCCAGCCGATGCGCGACGAATTGACCAGCATCGGCTTCAAGGAACTTCGGACGCCGGAGGAAGTGGAGGCGCATCTGCCGAACGCGAAAGGGACGACGCTGGTCTTCGTGAACTCGGTGTGCGGTTGCGCGGCAGGCCTGGCCCGTCCGGGCGCAAGGCTGGCGCTGCAGCATGAGGTGAAGCCGGACCATCTGTTCACCGTGTTCGCCGGCCAGGACAAGGAAGCGACGGCGAAAGCCCGCGAATATTTCGCGCCGTATCCGCCGTCCTCGCCGTCGATCGCGCTGATGAAAGACGGCGAACTCGTCCATTTCATTGAGCGTCACCAGATCGAGAACCGTTCGGCCGAAGAGATCGCGGCGGACCTCATCGCGGCGTTCGACCAATACTGCCGCTGACGGCGCGCCGGAGGCGAACGGGATGAGCATGCAGCAGGAGATCATCGCCAAGCTCGGCGTGAAGCCCCAGATCGACGTCGAACAGGAGATCCGCAGACGCGTTGATTTCCTGAAGCAGTATGTGAAGGATGCCGGCGCGACCGGCCTGCTGATCGCGATCAGCGGCGGCGTCGACAGCGCGACGGCGGCCGCCCTGTGCAAGCGGGCGACGGACGAGCTGACGGCGGAGACGGGCCGGGAGTACATGACGCTCGGCGTGTTCCAGCCCTACCACAAGCAGGAGGACATCGAGGACAGCTACGCGGTGGCGAAGGCGCTCGGCCTGAAGTACACGGTCGAGACGCAGATCGGCGACGCGGTGGACGAGATCGCGCTGGAGGTCGAGCATGCGTTCAAGGCGATCGGCCGGCCGCGGCATCTGAGCAAGGAAGCGAAAGGGAACGCGAAAGCGCGGACGCGCATGGTCGTCCAGTACGCGCTGGCGTTCGACCTGAACCTGCTCGTTGTCGGCACAGACCACGCGTCCGAAGCGATCACCGGCTTCTACACGAAATGGGGCGACGGCGCGGTCGATCTGACGCCGCTCAGCACGCTGAACAAGCGCCAGGTGCGGCAGCTCGCCCGGGCGCTCGGCGTCCCCGACCGGGTCGTGGACAAGGCGCCGACCGCCGGGCTCTGGGAAGGGCAGACCGACGAAGGCGAGCTCGGCATTTCGTACGAAGACAACAGCGACTATCTCGAAGGCAAGGCGATCGACCCGAAGGCCGCGGCGGAGCTCGAGCGGCGGTATCGGGCCACCGAGCACAAACGCCGGCCGATTCCCGGCATCTGAAGATACCAATCGATCAACGGTCCCTCATCGGAGGGGCCGTTTTTCTATCTGTTCCGCAAAACGGATGCGCCCGCTTAAATCTGCGGGCCAGCCGTTTTTCTATGCCTGCTCCGCAAAACGGATGCGCCCGCTTAAATCGGCGGGCCAGCCGTTTTTCTATACTTGACAATTTGGTGTCCAGCCATTATTTTATAGTTAACAAAAAAGTTTGCTCAAGGAAAAAATATTTGTCCAAATACACCTTAGTTGCGCATGTACATAAAATGGAGGGGTGGACGAAGCCATGTTCAAGCAGAGAATAAGCAAATCCACGGGACAGGCGTTCGCGCTTCTGGCGGCCATGCTGATGCTTGTGGCATGCGGATCGGGAGCGGGCGGAGGCGCCGAAGGCGGAGCCGGATCGGCCGGCGCAGACGGGAGCGGGGCGGACGGCGCCATCCGCGTCGTGACGACGATCGCCCAGATCGCCGAGCCGATCTCGGTCATCGGCGGCGGCAGGGTTCAGGTGACGAGCCTGATGGGACCGGGCGTCGATCCGCATCTGTACCAGGCGTCGCAGAGCGACATCCGGAAGCTGGGGAGCGCGGACATCATTTTCTGCAACGGGCTGCACCTCGAGGCGAACATGCTGCGCGCGTTCGAGGAGATCGGCAAGAGCCGGCCGGTGCTGGCCGTCGGCGAAGCCATTGCGGAGGACCGGCTGCTCACCGACGAGACCGGGGCGGTCGATCCCCACGTCTGGTTCGACATCGATCTGTGGAAGGAAGCGCTCGGTGCGGCGGTGGAGGAGCTCAAGAAGCTGTCTCCGGACGACGCGGAATTTTTCGAGGCGAACAAGCGGGACTATTTTGCGAAGATGGATGAGCTGAAGGAAGAGGCGGTGCGGAAAATGGCGTCCGTGCCGGAAAAGCGGCGGGTGCTGGTGACAGCGCATGACGCGTTTGGTTACTTCGGGCGGATGCTGGGCCTGGAAGTGGTCGGTCTGCAGGGGCTGAGCACGGAGGACGAGATCGGGCTGAGCGACATCGAGCGCACGATCGGCCTGCTCGTCGAGCGCCGGGTGCCGGCGGTGTTCGTCGAGAGCAGCATCAACCCGAAATCGATCGAGGCTGTCATCGAAGGCGCGAAGGAGCGGGGGCTGAACGTCCGGCTGGGCGGCGAGCTGTTCTCCGACGCGATGGGCGGCGCCGGCACGGAGGAAGGGACGTATCTCGGCATGTTCCGGCACAATGTGGACACGATCTATGAGGCGCTGACCGGGGAGGAGTGATCGGTGATGGAACCGGTGCTGCAAGTGAGAGGGCTCCATGCCGCATACCGCAGGACCAAGGTGCTGGATCATGTGACATTCGACGTGATGCCCGGCACGCTGACGGCGATCATCGGGCCGAACGGCGCCGGCAAATCGACGCTGCTGAAGACGATGCTCGACCTGCATCCCCGGCTGGGCGGCGAGGTCCGCTTCTTCGGCACGGCCTACCGGAACGCGAAACTCAAAGTCGGGTATGTGCCGCAGCGGGGCTCGGTGGACTGGGACTTCCCGACCGACGCGCTCGATGTCGTACTGATGGGGCTGTACGGGCGGATCGGCTGGTTCAGGCGGCCGGGACGCCGGCACCGGGAGCTGGCGCTTGAGGCGCTGGACAAGATGGGCATGGCCGACTTCGCGAAGCGCCAGATCAGCGAGCTGTCCGGCGGCCAGCAGCAGCGGGTTTTCCTCGCCCGCGCGCTCGTGCAGGACGCCGATCTTTACCTCCTTGACGAGCCGCTGGCGGGCGTGGACGCCGCGACGGAACGGGCGATCATGGAGATGCTGAGAACGCTGCGCGCCGCCGGCAAGACAGTGATGGTCGTCCACCACGATCTGCAGACGGTGGAAGACTATTTCGATCACGTGCTGATGTTGAATCGGACCGTCATCGCCCACGGCCCGACCACGGAGATCTTCACGCAGGACACGATCGCCCGCACGTACGGCGGCTGGCTGAGGCGGAAGGAGCGGGTGACGGGATGATGGGACTGTCGCACAACGCGCTGTGGGTGCTCGCCAGCATGCTGATGCTCGGCACGGCGACCGGCCTGGCCGGCTGCTTCGCCTACTGGAAGCGGCAGAGCCTGATGAGCGACGCGCTCGCGCACGCGGCGCTGCCGGGCGTCGTCATCGGCTTCGCGATTCTCGGGTTCAAGAGCCTGCCCGTCATGCTGCTCGGCGCGGCGGCGAGCGCGCTGCTCGGCGCATGGGCGGTCACGGCGATCCGGGCGCACAGCCGGGTCAAGGAAGACACCGCGATGGGCATCATCCTGTCCGTTTTCTTCGGGCTCGGCATCATGCTGCTCACGATGGTGAACCGGATGCCGGGCGGCGGACAGAGCGGACTGAACGGGTTCATTTTCGGGCAGGCGGCGGCGATGGTGCGGCAGGATATGCGGACGATGACGGCGGTCGCGGCCGTCGTGCTGCTCGTCGTGCTGATCTCGTTCAAGGAGTGGAAGCTGTATCTGTTCGATCCGGCGTTCGCCCGCGGAATCGGGCTGTCCGGCCGGCTGATGGAAGCGGCGTACCTGACGCTGCTCGTCGTCATCATCGTCATCGGCATTCAGGCGGTCGGCGTCATCCTGATGGCCGCGCTGCTCATTATCCCGGCCGTCAGCGCGCGCTATTGGACGAACGCGTTCGGGACGATGCTCGCGCTGTCGGCGCTGTTCGGCGGCGGCGCGGGCGTGGCCGGAACGTATGTCAGCACGCTCGGCGACGGCTGGCCGACCGGTCCGTTCATTGTGATCGCGGCCGCGGGAATTTTTCTCCTGTCGCTTGTCTTCGGCACGCGAAAAGGGCTGTTCGTGAAGGCGATGCAGCGGCGTGCGCAGATGCGGCGCCTTAAGCCGCAAGCTGTCCGGCGAGATCCGCTGGCGGAAGGAGAGGCGCTGCCATGAGCTACGACGGATGGATTCTGTTGACCGCGTCACTTGTCGGCCTCGTCTGCGGCCTGGTCGGCGCGCTGCTCATTCTGCGGCGCATGGCGATGATGGCAGACGCGATCAGCCACTCCGTGCTGCTCGGCATCGTCATTGCGTATCTCGTCACGCGGGAGCTGTCCGGCGCGCACATGCTGCTCGGCGCGGCGGCGGCCGGCCTGCTCACGGCGGTGCTCGTGCAATGGCTGCATGCGCGCGGCGTGCAGCAGGAAGCGTCGATCGGCATCGTGTTCACGACGCTGTTCGCGATCGGCGTCGTGCTGATCGCGACGCAGGTCGGCAACGCGCACCTCGACGTGCAGCACGCGCTGATGGGCGAGATTACGTTCATCCCGTGGGAGACGACGCGCGTTCCGGGGCTCGGCGAGATTCCCGAGGCGGTGCTGACCCTGCTCATCGTGCTGCTCGTCGTCGGCGGGCTGATCGCCGCGTTCTACAAGGAGTGGAAAATCACCTCGTTCGACCCGGCACTGGCGGCGGCGCTCGGCATCCCGGTTGCGTTCATGCATTACCTGTTCATGACGATGATCTCCGTGACGGCGGTGGCCGCCTTCGACGCGGTCGGCGCGGTCATGGTGATCGCGATGCTGATCACGCCCGCCGCAGCTGCCTATCTGTGGACGGACCGGCTGTCCGTGCTGCTGCTGCTCAGCGGCCTGTTCGGCGTACTGGCCGCTTTCGCCGGCTACGCCGCCGCCTGGGTGCTCGACACGTCGATCTCGGGATCGATGGCGTTCGCGACGGGCGTGCTGTTCCTGATCAGTTTTCTCATCTCGCCGCGGCACGGCCTGGCTGCGAGGCGGCTGCGCGCGCATGCGGCGGCCGGCCGGTTGAAAAGCTGAGGCAATAACCTGGCAATCCCGCTCGCGCTCGTCTCCTTCCGCAGGCCGTCTCCGCGGGTTCGTCCCGCAATATGGCCGAAATGGGGGGCACGGGCGCGATTTTCATGTATAATGGATACGAATACGGGTTTGCTTCGGGAGGTTGACATTGAACAAACAGCATCTTTATCTTCAGCGTTCGCAGGACATGTTGTGGCTTACCGAGGACGAGCAGGATAATCTGAAGATCAGCTACCGGATCCGGGATGTGCTGTTCGAGGAGCAAAGTCCGTTCCAGCACGTCATGGTGCTCGATTCGTACGATTTCGGGCCGATGCTGGTGCTGGACGGCGTCGTGCAGACGACGTCGGCCGACGGCTACATCTACAATGAAATGCTCGCGCACATGCCGCTGTCGGTGCATCCCGCGCCGCGCCGCGTGCTCATCATCGGGGGCGGCGACTGCGGCGTCGCGAAGGAAGCGGCCAAGTACGACGCCGTCGAGACGATCGATCTCGTGGAGATCGACGAGGCCGTCGTCCGGGCCTGCAGGCGGTACATGCCGGACGTGTCCGGCGGGGAGCATCCGGACCCGCGGATTCGCCATCACTACACGGACGGCGTCGAGTTTGTCAGGAACAAGCAGGGCGAATACGATGTCATCATCGTCGATTCATCCGATCCGGTCGGGCCCGCCGAGCAGCTGTTCAGCACCGAGTTCTACCGGGATCTGCACCATGCGCTGAACGAAGGCGGTCTCATGGTATGCCAAAGCCAGTCGCCGATTTTCCATCAGGACGTCATGATGCGATCCTACGAGCGGATCGGCAGGCTGTTCGCCGACACCCGAATGTTCACGGCCGTCGTTCCGACGTATCCGGGCGGGCTGTGGAGCTTCACCATCGGCTCCAAGCGGCCGCTCCCGGCGCCGGAAGATATCCGTTTCGATAAAGAAGCGCGCTATGTGACCGAGAACGTGCTGCGGGCTTCGTTCGCGCTGCCCGCTTTTTTGGAGAAGCTGATCGCGGAACGTTCCGCGCAATGACCGGCAAGAACAGAAGCCTTGTCTGCAACTTTGTTGCGGACAAGGCTTCTTTGCTGCGGGGAGCAGCGCGGACCGGATTATTCCGCGGCTTCCTGGCCGGAGGGTTCCAACGGTTTCCCCGCCTCGCGCAGCGCCCGGCTGCCGGCCAGCCACAACGCCATGAGGCTGAACAGGGCGCCGCTTCCGACAAGCAGCCATTCGACCGGCACGATGTCTGCGGCCGGGCCGAAGATCAGCATGCCGATCGGCAGCATGGACGTGGAGATCATGCTGAACACGCCGAATACCCGCCCCATGTACGCGCTGTCCACTTTCTCCTGCAATATGACCTGGGCCGGCGTGTTGATCAGCGGCGCCGAGACGCCCGCGAGCCCCATGATCGCGAGGTAAACCCAGAACGAGGGCACGACGCCCAGGCCGACCGTGCAGAGGCCGAACAACACGCACGCGAGCAGGAGCGTATGCGTCCGGTTCCGGAAGCCGCCCCATGAGGCGATCAGCGCGCCTCCCGCCATCATGCCGATCGAGAACACGATCTCGATGGCCGTCAGCCGCCAGTAGTCGCCGCCGAACGTGCGCGTCACCTGCAGCGGCGTCAGAAACGCGGCGGGCGCCATGAGCAGGAAAGCCAGGGCGAAGAACGCGAAGTATTGCTTCAGGAAGACATGATTTTGGATAAAGCGCAGGCCCTGCTTCATTTCCTCGAAATAGCCGCCCGGTTCCTTGCCGGCTTCCCCGCGATGATCGGGGACGGCTACCCAGGTCAGCAGAATGGCGATGGCGGCGGCCGCGGTGACGACATCGATGAGGAAAATGATTTCGATCGACGCGAACGAGAGCAGCGCGGCGCTGACGATCGGCGCAACCAGCATCATGAAGGCGTTCATGCTCCCGAACGTGCCGTTCACCGTGGTGAGCTTCTCTTCCGGCACGATCTGGGGCAGCAGCGCGCCGACCGCGGGCGTCTGAATGCCGGATCCCGCGGCGCGGACCGCCGATATGGCGAAGAGCAGCCACAGCGCTTGATATCCGGCCCAGAACAGCAGGACCAGGACGAGGGTCGCGGCGGCGATGCCGGCATCGGCGAGCGCGATCAGCAGTTTTCGATTGTACCGGTCGGCCCATACCCCGGCGAACGGCGAGAGGAGGAAGGTCGGCAGGAAACCGCAGATGATCGAGATCATCATCATGACGCCGGATTCCGTGGACAGCGTAATGTGCCACAGAATGGCGTATTGCACCAGCATGGACCCGAACAGTGAGACGGCCTGGCTGCTCAGGAACAGCGCGGTGTTCTTCTTCCAGTTCGATTGCGCGGTCAGCGTGTTGGTCAACGGCTCATCCACTCCATGGCCTCAGCCGGTCTTCGTCGTTTACTTCATACAGTATGACACAAGAAAGCCGTTCATTTCCAGTCGGATTTCCCGCCGGGCCATTCCATGAAAACGCGCTCCTTGAATCCTTTGATCCGGCCGAACGGTTCCCGCACCCGCTTCGACTCGACGAACCCCATTTTGTCGTACAGCCGCCGGGCTTCCGTGTTCGTATCCATCAGGTCGAGGGCATACCGGCGATAAGGCGCATGCTGCAGGACGAAGCGCAGCAGCGCGGACGCCACCCCTTGCCGGCGCGCGGCGGAGGACGTGGCTACGCATTCGATGTATCCCGTGCCTTCGGGGTACCATTTCCCTTTCTCAAATTCGCCTTTCATGACCCGGTATGCGATGCTGCTCTTCAGAAAGCCGAACGATTTCCTCATCCGTTCCCGGTCCAGACGGATCGCCTGCTTCGTACGGTCCGAGCAGGCGAGTATGCCGACGACGGCGCCGTTCCGGACGGCCAGCCAGAAGGCATCCGGATTGATCATCGGCGCGAACGCGTCCGCGAGTCTGTCCCGGTCGGGCGACAGGAAGGACAGCTCCCGGTAGAACCCGTCAACGAACACGAGCGCCGCTTCGCGGCGGACGGACTCGCCGCAGCCGCTCATCGGCCGGATCTCCAGGACATCAGCATTCATGCGGCATCCTCCTTTGCAGGGCGGGACGGACCGCTGCCGTAACGCCGTCCCGACGACTTTGTTCTCAACATAAAGGATGCGGTCCGGTGATGACCACCTGCCATGGATGTATAATGGAATCATCCTGGAGTTGGAGACGGACAGGTACCGCCCGGCCGAGATGTAACGTCAGGATGGCGGGCGGTCAAGGAGGCGGACATGGACAGAAGAGGGAAAGGCGTTGTCTATGCCGGCATCGGATGGACGGTGCTGTTCGCCGCGATGAGCTTCTATTGGGCGGCGGGCGGCATGATCGGCGTGGAATCGCTCGGCGGAGCGGTCTACGAGTAGGCGCTGGAACGGGATCCGGAATTTGCCGCCATCGTGTGGGCGACCGGATTCGTCAAGCTGGCCGGCGCGGTGCTGCTGCTGCTTCTGCTCGGCCGCCGCGGGTCTTTCCGGCGGCTGCTCGCGTGGATCTGCATGGTCGCCGGGGTGCTGATTTTTCTGTACGGACTCGCCAACTTCGTGACGATCTCGCTGGCCGGGTTGAACGTGCTGGATTTCGACCTGAGCCGTCATGCGATGGTCTGGCGGCTGGTCTTCTGGGAGCCGTTCTGGATGGCTGGCGGATGGCTTTATTTTGCGGCGGGCAGAAAACGCATTGCAGCGGGTGAAGCCGATTGATTGAACCGTCGGAGGTGGGCCGCCTTGGCCAAATGGGACAACATGCTGGCCATTCTGTGGATGCTCAGGTCGCGCCGCAAAATGACGGCGGCGGAAATCGCGGATGCGCTGGAAATCAGCGTGCGCACCGTGTACCGCTACATGGACGCGCTCTGCGCCTGCGGGGTGCCGATTATCTCCGATGCCGGGCATGACGGCGGTTTCCGGCTGCCGGAGCATTTCAACGCGGACGTGCCGCTGCTGCTTTCCGCGTCCGAACTGAAAGCGATCGTGGAGGCGGCGAAATTCGCGGAAGGCGCGGGTTACCCGCATACGGCGGATTTGCAGCGGGCGCTCGGCAAGATCCGGCAGCGGATGAACGAAGCGCAGCGCGGTGAGCTGCAGCGCTTGACGGGCAGTCTGGAAGTGATCGCTCCCGCGCAAGGCCCGTCCCTGGCCGACCGGCTGCGCCGCTTGGAAGAGGCGGCTCAGGCCGGATGCACGGTGCGGGTCACCTATCAGAAAGAATCGGGGGAAGTCAGCGAGCGCAAGCTGGATCCGCACGGCCTGGCATACCGATTCGGCCTTAAGATCGGGCGTACTTATGTAGGGTGTCGCCTGGAATTGGACACGACCTGGTATGTGGAACTGCCCGACAATACCCGGTTTATTCTGCATCCGCGCTCCGCGTATTCCGTGTCTGTCGAAGCATAGCTGTAATGACGCCAAGATTGACAGAGATGGAGAAATGAAACGTTCGATTGCGGGGAGAATCAGCAAGTCTAGACCCTTAATTCGTCGAAGTGGGTCAAATTTAAACCGGCGAAGTGGGTCAATTTAAATCCGGCCTTGACATCACCGGAAGGCGAAAGCGGCGACGTCGCGGAACCAGGTGTATTACACCACGCAGCAATGGCTGAGCGCGAAAGCGGAGAAGCACATTCGGGAAGTGGTGAGAGAACGGCTTGGAACGGCGACCATGCGGCATAAGTCGATTCAAGAACACGTGGACTCCCAAGACGATTCAGCGTTTCAAGAAGAAAGTCCGGGAGATAACGGACCGCTCGCGCCCGCTGACGATGGAAGAACGGATTCACCGACTGAACCGCTTCATGATGGGATGGATCGGTTATTTCCGTCTGGCTGCCGCCAAGAACCACTGTGGTAACCTCGACGCATGGATGCGCAGGCGACTACGCATGTGTCTGTGGAAACAATGGAAGAGACCCAGGACCAGATTGCGTAATCTCCGTGCACTCGGCGTGCCCGAATGGGCGGCTCGAATGATGGCGAACTCACGCCGTGGTCCGTGGGAAATGTCCCGTAACACAAACAATGCCCTTCCGACTTCCTACTGGGAAGCGAAAGGGCTGAAAAGTCTGCTTTCTCGTTACCTGGAACTTTGTTAACCTTACGGAACCGCCGTATGCGGACCCGCATGTACGGTGGTGTGAGAGGTCGGGGGCTAGCCGCCCCCTCCTACTCGATTTTTCCGAAAAGGCGAAGATCGTCCCCGGAAGGCGAATGTTGTCTCCTGTCGCCTCAACCGGCCCTGCGGTATGTTGTGGGAGGAACGCGAGTACGAGCGGAAACGGGGGATCGGGATGGCGGAATTTGTGCTCGAACTTAACGGGATCACGAAATCATTTCCCGGCGTCAAGGCGCTGGACAATGTCCATTTCCGGCTGAAGCCCGGCGAAATCCACTCGCTCATGGGCGAGAACGGAGCGGGCAAGTCGACGTTCATCAAAATCATCACCGGGGTGTACAGTCCGGACGAGGGCGACATGCTCGTGAAAGTGGAAATGCGGCTGAATGTTGCATTGACGCGCGGGATGTTCCCTGTTATGATTTAGCACAGAAGATTGAAAGCGTTTGCACAAGTTGCACAAACCTGCCCGACCCACCCGGACTTCCCCAACATCCGGTTTTGAGCCGCCGGGACGGGGTGCGGCTGGGTTGCAAGGTGACCGGCTGACCGGTGAAACGGGCAGACGGGCGTTTTGTGCACCTGTTGATGCAAACGATTGCACACAATTTGCACAGGAAGGGGCTGTGGGACTTCCATGTTGAGACGGGCGAAGGGGCTTCATCTGTTTCTGTCGTTTGTCCTCGTCCTGTCGATGTTCGCCGGCGTCGGCATCTCGTCCGGGCGCGCGGACGCTGCCGTTCCGATCGTGATCGACGGGCTCAAGGATCCGTACTGGGAGCAGGTTGAAGTGCTCGGGAATTCTCCCTCGCCGGGGTGGGAGGGCTTCCACATCGGCGAATTGCGCATGACCTCTGACGACGCGTATTTGTACTATTACGTGTCGGCGGTGAACGTGCCGAACTGGGGCGACAACGGCATGTTCATCGACATCGCGCTCAACGTGAACGGCGTCGATTCCGGCGCGGACGGAAATCCGTGGGCGGCGCAGTTCACCTACCGCGGCATGCCGTACAAGCCGCAGATCCATATCGTGCAGCGGGTCAAAAATGACAGCGAGGTCAACGGCGCCGCGGTGTACAGGGACGGCAATCTGCTGCTCGCCACCTGGGAAGATGCGAAGGGCGCCGAATTTGCCGTGAACCGGCAGTTCGGCTTCGAAGGCAAGATTCCGCTTGGCCTGCTCGGCCTGCAGGAAGGCGATGCGGTCTACGCCCATGTGACGCTCAGCGGCAACAGGAGCGAGGAACATGGCGCGTTCGACACGATTCCGGAAGATCCGGGGAACGCGATCGCGCAAAGCTGGAACGAATCCGGCGCGCGGAATGTCCAGTCGGTCTACGCGACGCGCCCCCATGTCGTGGGCAGCGAGACGGCGCGCCTCGCCGTCATCGGCATCGATCCGGCGAACGGTGCGGCCGATGTGCCGGTCAACCTCGACCGGATCACGGTGCGGTTCAATGACACCATTGCGCTGTCGGGCAGCGATTCGCCTTCCGTGACCGATGCGGACTCAACGCTCTCGGTCAGCGGGGACACGCTCGTGTTCGACCTGGACGGCGATCTGGCGTACGGGCGCACCTACACGGTGACGATTCCGGCCGGATCGGTGGAAGGCGTCCTGTACGGCGCGCTGGACCGGACGCTGACATTCTCGTTCTCGACGCCCGCCGGTCCGTCCATGACGTACCGCGTGCACTACTACCGCTATGACGGGAAGCAGCTCAACTGGGACATGTGGGCCTGGATCGACGGTCAGGAAGGGAAGGAGTTCGGCTTCACCGGGCTGGACGAAGACGGCTTCGCGGTCGGGGAGATCCGGCTGCCCGCGGATGCGGTCAACGTCATTACGCGTCCGGGCAACTGGAGCCAGCAGGAACCGGACCGCCGCATCGTGATGCCGCCGGGCCGGAGCGAGGTGGATGTCTGGATCATCGAGGGCGTGACGACGGTGTTCTACAGCAAGGAGGAGGCCGATGTGTCGCCGCGGGTCCGGGCCGCGCTCATGGATTCGATCAGCACGATCGACGTGGTGACGACGCACGAGATCGACGGCTCGAAGCTGAATGATTTTACGCTGTTCAACGTGACCCGAAGCGAAACGGTGGACGTGGCCGCCGTGTCGACGGGTGCAAGCAGCGTGCGGTTGACCGTGCTCGAGCCCGGGAAGATCGATGTCCGGGATCTGTACGAAGTCCGGCATCCGGAGTTCAGGGCCGGCCGCGTGACGATGCGCAGGGTGCTGGACGATCCGCGCTTCTATTACGGCGGCAACGATCTCGGGCTGACCTATGCGCCTTCGGGCAGCACGTTCAAGGTGTGGGCGCCGACGGCGGCCGACGTGCGGCTCGCGCTCTATGACGACGCGGGAACCTACAACGCCGCCGGCATCGTCGAGGACCATGCCGGCGGGACGGAGCTGCCGATGAACCGCGAGTCGAACGGCGTCTGGTCGGTCCACGTCAGCGGGGATCTGGCCGGCAAGTACTACATGTACCGGGCGGCGTTCGCCGACGGCACGGTGCATTACGCCGTCGACCCGTATGCGCGGGCGGTGGCCGCGAACGGCGCCCGCACCGCGATCGTGCCGCTCGATGCGACCGATCCGGCGGACTGGCACCTGGACGCGAAGCCGGCGTTCCTGAATCCGACGGATGCGATCGTCTACGAGCTGCATGTGCGGGACTTCTCGATCCACGCCCAATCCGGCATGGCGCACAAGGGCAAGTATCTGGCGTTCACGGAGACGGGGCTCAAGGACGCGAATGGCAACAGCCTCGGCATCGACCATCTGGCCGAGCTCGGCGTCACCCACGTCCATTTGCTTCCGGTATATGATTTCAAGACGGTCAACGAACTGACGGTCGACGATCCGTCGTCGGACGACCCGAAGTTCAACTGGGGCTATGATCCGCAGAATTACAACGTGCCGGAAGGCTCCTATTCGACCAATCCGCGCGACCCGGCCGTCCGCATCACCGAATTCAAGCAAATGGTCAAGGCGCTGCACGACAAGGGCATCCGGGTCATCATGGACGTCGTGTACAACCATACGTTCGAGATCGAGAACGGGCCGTTCAACAAGCTCGTGCCGGGCTACTTCTACCGCACGGACCAAACCGGCCGGTACACGAACGGTTCCGGCGTCGGCAACGAAATCGCCACCGAGCGTCCAATGGTGCGCAAGTACATCAAGGATTCCGTCCGCTATTGGGCCGAGGAGTACCATATCGACGGATTCCGTTTCGACCTGATGGGGCTCATCGACACGACGACGATGGCGCAAATTGTGGAGGAACTGCGCCGGGACGTTGACCCGACGCTCCTGTTCTACGGGGAGCCTTGGACCGGCGGCAGCTCGCCGCTCGCGGAGCAGACACTCAAGGGATCGCAGCGGGGCAAGGGCTTTGCGGTGTTCAATGACCATTTCCGCGGCGCGATCAAGGGCGACAGCGACGGCGCCGGCAAAGGATTCGCGACCGGTGCGGCGTTTAACGAAGGCGGCATCGTCACGGGCGTGCGGGGCGCGATCGACGACTTCACCGACGCGCCGACCGAGACGATCAACTACGTGACCGCCCACGACAACCTGAACCTGTGGGACAAGGTGATCAAGACGCAGGGTCTCGACCAGGATGTCGGCTTCCTGAACATCCGCGACGGCGTTCTGATTGGCGGCGGCAGCGTCGAGGACGCGGTGGCCGCGGCAGACCCGCACAAATACGTTGACCGTTCGGACGTCTTCGCGAACGAGACGGTTCGCAGATCGCTGCTTGCGAACGGCATCGTCCTGACCGCGCAGGGCATCCCGTTCATCCACGCGGGCGATGAGATGCTGCGCTCGAAATACGGCGACCACAACTCCTACAAGAGCCCGGACGCCGTCAACATGATCCGCTGGAACCTCAAGGCGGAGTTCAGGCCGGTGTTCGACTATTATGCCGGATTGATCAAGCTGCGCAAGGCGCATCCCGCGTTCCGGATGACGACCAGGGACGCGGTGAACGCGCATCTCGTAGTGATGCGGTCCGATTACGATGTCGTCGCCTTCCGGCTGAAAGACAACGCGAACGGCGATACCTGGCGCAACATCGTCGTAATCTACAACGCGAATCCATCGGACCAGACGGTCGCGCTGCCGGCCGTGTCGGACACCTGGCATGTCGTGGTCGACGACACCCGGGCGGGCACGGATGTGATCCGCACCGTAAGCGGCGGTTCGGTGACCGTGCCGCGGCTGTCCATGATGGTGCTGTACGACGAGTCGGACGATTATGCGCCGGAGCTGACCGCGATTGAGATCCATTCGCCGGCCGCGGCGATCAGGCCGGGCGATTCGATCACCCTGCAGGCCGTACCGCGCGATCAGCGCGGCAACCCGATGTCCGGAGTTGCCATCAACTGGTCGTCCTCGAACGAATCGGCGGCCGTCGTCAACGCAAGCGGCAGGGTGACCGCCCTGGCCGAAGGGGAAGTTACGATCACAGCCAGCGCGGGCGCGGTGTCCGCATCGGTGACGCTGCATGTGGCCGAACTCAGGCCTGCCCGGATCGTGATCGACGGTCCGGATACGGTCTACGCGACGATGAGCGCGACGCTGACGGCAGCCGTGTTCGACCAGTTTGACCAGCGCATGTACGGCGTGTCCGTCGTCTGGCAATCCGGCGACACGGAAGTGGCGACGGTTGACGGTTCCGGCGTGGTCACCGCCCTGAAGGAGGGCGAGGTGACGATCACCGCGAGCGTGCCGTCAGCCGATGTGCGCGCGGAACACAAGCTGGTCGTCAAGCCGTACGTGAAGCGGTATGTGCAGATCCGGTATGAGCGTCCGGACCAGAACTACACCGGATGGAATCTGTGGGTATGGTACACCGGCGTGCGGGACGGGCAAATCGATTTTGAGCGGATCGAAAAAGGCGGGGCGATCGCCAACGTGGAGGTTGCGCCCGGCGTCACGCGGTTCGGCTTCCTCGTCCGGCTGAACGACTGGGAGGCGAAGGACGTCGAGCAGGACCGCTACATCGAATTCGACGCGGAAGAGGAGTTCGTGAAGGTCATCGTGACGAGCGGCCGGGCCGAATTCCGGAAGATCCCGTCCGTCCGCGGGCCAAAGCTCAGCGGCGGGTACGCCATCTTCTATTACCGCGATCCGGCGCTGTTCGCGAGCGGCAAGATGGACGAGATTGACGAGGTCAAGCTCGTCTTCGACGGCGGGACGCACGACATGGCGTACGACGCGGAGAACGAGTATTTCCACGTGACGATCGGGCCGCTCAAGGAAGGCGTCCATGAGTACAGCTTCCTCGTCACGCGGGAAGGCGCGACGTCGCAGGTGACCGACCCGTACAACACGGTGAACGGAAAATCGGTCATCGAGTATTCGGTGCCGGATGTGCAGGTGGCACCCGCCGTTGCGCCGGGAACGCTGGATGACACGCAGAACGCGCTGCTTCGGGTTGACATCGGCGGCGATCCGGTTCGAATCGACGGCGTGTATGCGGACCTGAGCGAGCTGGGCGGCAGGCCGGATTTCCCGATCGACCCCGAACTGATGGCGGCGACGATCGCGGTGCGCGACGATGTGGAGCCGGGCGTGAAGACGATCCGGGTGACCGTCGTCGATGAATTCGGCAACCGTCATCACGCGGACGCCAAAGTCACGGTGGCGCCCCGGACGGCAAGCGGGCCGCTGGACTTCGGGTTCGACGAGGCGAGGATCTACTTCATCCTGACGGACCGGTTCTTTAACGGCGATCCGTCCAACGACAATCCGAACGGAGAGCACGACGACAAGTCCCATCCCGAGACGTACCATGGCGGTGATCTGAAGGGCATTACCGCCAAGCTGGACTACCTGAAGGAGCTCGGCATCAACACGATCTGGATGACGCCGATCGTGGACAACATCGACCACAACGTCGGCTACGGCCAGCCGTGGGGCTATCAGTACGGATACCACGGCTACTGGGCGAAGGATTTTACGAAGCTCGACGAACACCTCGGCGAGCTGTCCGACCTGCACGAGCTGATCGAAGAGGCGCATGACCGGGGCATCAAGATCATGGTGGATGTGGTGCTCAACCACGCGGGGTACGGGCTCAAGCCGGGAGACACGAACACGCACGGTCTGCCGAACTTCCCGACCGACGCGGACCGCGCGCGGTTCGCCGGCATGATCCGCACCAATCCGGGCTTCGACGATACCACCATGGAATTGGCGGGCCTTCCGGACTTCATCACCGAGGATCCCGCGGTGCGCGCGCAGATCATCGCATGGCAGACGGACTGGCTGGAGAAGGCGCGCACGCCGAGGGGCGACACGATCGACTATTTCCGCGTCGATACGGTCAAGCACGTGGACGGCACAACGCTGCGGGCGTTCAAGAACGCGCTGACCCTCAAGGATCCGAACTTCAAATTGATCGGCGAATCGTGGGGCGACAGTGCGGACAACGTGCTCGGACTTCTGCGCAGCGGACAGATGGACGCGCTGCTCGATTTCTCGTTCAAGGGAATCGCGCTGAATCTCGTGAACGGGAACATTGACGCCGCCGAAGCCGCGCTGGAGAGCCGGAACGCGAAGATCGACAACACCGCGACGGTCGGCCAGTTCCTGAGCAGCCACGACGAGGACGGGTTCCTGAGCGAACTTGTCGGAGGCGACGAGGGCAAGTTGAAGGTGGCTGCCGCGCTGCAAATGACGGTCAAGGGACAGCCGGTCATCTACTACGGCGAGGAAATCGGCCGTTCCGGCAAGAACGCCGACTTCGGCCGGGGCATCGACGGCACGAACCGCTCCGACATGCCGTGGGACCAGGTGGAGACGAAGGCGGATCTGCTGGATCACTACAAGAAGCTGCTGCATATCCGCGCGAAGCATTCCGAAGTGTTCGCGAAGGGCACCCATGCCAAACTGGCGGGCGGAAACGCGGAAGGCTGGCTGTTCTTCACCCGGGCGTACGGGGAGCAGACGGTTGTCGTCGGGCTGAACACGACGGATGCGGCGAAGACCGTTCAGCTCAATGTTCCGTTCGCGCCCGGAACGGAATTGACGGAGGAGTATTCCGGCGCGGGGCTCGTCGTGGACGATGACGGGCGGATCGAGCTGACGCTGCCGGCGAGAAGCGCCGGAGGCACGGTGGTGCTCGCGGCGGTTCCGGATGAGCCGGGCGACGGCGACGATACGCCGGGCGAGCCGGGCGACGGCGACGATACGCCGGGCGAACCGGGCGACGGCGACGATACGCCGGGCGAGCCGGGCGATGGCGACGATACGCCGGGCGAACCGGGCGATGGCGAAGATACGCCGGGCGAGCCGGGCGACGGCGATGACACGCCGGGCGAACCGGGCGACGGCGACGATACGCCGGGCGAACCGGGCGATGGCGAAGATACGCCGGGCGAGCCGGGCGACGGCGACGATACGCCGGGCGAACCGGTCGATGGCGAAGATACGCCGGGCGAACCGGGCGACGGCGACGATACGCCGGGCGAACCGGGCGACGGCGAAGATACGCCGGGCGAGCCGGGCGACGGCGATGACACGCCGGGCGAACCGGGCGACGGCGACGATACGCCGGGCGAACCGGGCGATGGCGAAGATACGCCGGGCGAACCGGGCGACGGCGACGATACGCCGGGCGAGCCGGGCGACGGCGGTGCAACGCCCGACAACCCGCTGGGAGGCGGTTCGGGTTCGAGCCCGAGTACGGATGGTCGTCCGAACGACACGAGCCCGCTCGCGGATTTGCAGCCGCACCAGCAATTGGTCGAACTCCCGCAGGCCGATGAAAACGGCGTGATCCGCATCGGGCTGGACAGCGGCGTCACGGAAGCGATCTGGCCCGCCGACCCTGACGCGATCGGAGACGCCGAGGCGCTGGTCTTCACGACGGACTACGGCCTGATGGTCGAAGTGCCCGCTGCGCTGCTCGAAGCGCTGCGGCGGCCGGGAGCGTATTTCACGCTGGAAATCGTGCCGCTAAGGGAGGAGGCAAGCCGCGGGCTGCTCGATTCGATCGCCGGGCGGGAGGTTGTCCGGCTTGCCGGCAACGTCTACAGCCTGCGATTCGGCATCCTGGACGCGGACGGCAACCGCACGCCGGTCACCGCGTTCGACCGGCCGATCCGGCTGGTGTTCAACGCCGATCCGTCCGCGGATCCGGAGCTGACGCACGTGTATTACATTGACGACGAAGGCGCGCTGCGCTACATCCCGTCCGTCCGTTCCGGCCATACGCTGACGGTCGAAGCGGATCACTTCAGCCTGTACGCCGTCATCGAATACGACAAGGCATTCGATGACGTGCCCGCCGGGCACTGGGCGGAGCGCGACATCAAGCGTCTGGCGGCGCGGCAGATCGTGAAGGGCGTGTCGCCGACCCGGTTTGCGCCGGACCGCCGGATCACCCGCGCGGAATTCGCCGCCCTGCTCGCGCGGGCGCTGCGCCTTGAGGCTTCGGGCTCGCCGGACGGTGCGGCGGTCTTCACCGATGTGCGCGCGGACGCCTGGTATGCGGCCGATGTGCGCGCCGCGGCCGAGGCCGGCATCATCCGCGGCCGCGGAAACGGCCGGTTCGCGCCCGAAGACCCGATCACCCGCGAGGAAATGGCCGTCATGATCATGCGCGCCCGGGCGTTCGCCGCCGGATGGAACGCGGAGACGCCGGCGGCGGAACCCGGTTACCGGGATCTGGCGGACATCTCCGAATGGGCGAAGGACGCGGTCGCGCAGGCATACGCGCTCGGCGTCATGATCGGCCGCGGAGACGGTCAGTTTGCACCGAAGGACCACGCGACCCGCGCGGAGAGCGCGAAGGTGATCGCGGCGATTCTGACGCCATAATGCGAATGATGGTTCAATCAGCCGAAGAAGGCCTCAAGCCGTCTTCGGCTGTTTTTCTGTCTCCGGGCTTGCTCCGGTCGCACAGAGAAAAATTTTTTTAAAGCGCTTTAAATTGTTCTTTACAAATCTGCAGTATTTAAGAGCTTGGGGCTCTGTCCCAAACCCCGGAGTTTTTCGCACATGGCGTTACCGGTGTATTAAAAGAAAACCAGCCGCAAATCGGGACACCGTCTTCATCGTCGACGACTCCATGTTCGAGCGCAACCGCAGCAAAGCCGTCGAGTTGCTGGCCAGATTCAAAGATCATGCTACCGGCGCTTATTACAAGGTCTTTCGCATGCTCACCATGGGATGGTCCGACGGCCATACGTTTCTGCCGCTGGACTTCGCGCTGCTCAGTTCCAGCAAATCTGCCATTAACGGCATGAGCGAGAAGATCGACAAACGGACGAACGGCTATAAGCGACGTCAAGAAGCACTCCTGCCGGCTCCGCAGGTAATCGTATCGATGTTGGATCGCGCGCTTGCCGCTGGAGCCACGGCCTCCTACGTCTTGATGGACAGTTGGTTCACGCACGCGCCCCTCATTGGCGAAATCGTTTCTCGCGGGCTCGACGTGATCGGCATGGTCAAGAACGACAATAAGCGTTTCCTTGTTCAAGGCCGGAAGCTGTCGCTCAAAGAACTATATGCGGCAGCGCCTCCGGTGCAGAGTAAGAAACGGGGCATCCTCCGTTCGATTCAAACCGAGCTTGCCCCCGGCATACCGGTTCGCGTGGTATTCGTCCGTCATCGTACGAAGAAGAATGAATGGCTCGCGGTACTGTCGACGGATCTTTCCCTCTCCGTGGAGGACGTGATCCGCATTTACGGGATCCGCTGGGACATCGAGGTCTTCTTCAAGTGCACCAAGTCGCTGCTTCGTTTGCAGAAAGAGTTTCAAGGCCGCTCCTATGATTTGCTGATTAGCCATACGACCATTGTGTTTTCCCGCTATATTCTGCTGGCCTGGCAGCATCGGCAAAGTACGGATGCCCGCTCGTTCGGCGGCCTGTTTTATGTGTTGTGCGACGAAGTTGGCACGTTGGACTGGGCGATCGCCTTGCAGCAACTGCTCGATCTGATCAACGAAATCGCAACGAAAGCAGGAAAAAAACTTTCGGCTCTGATTCAACGTCAACTCCAGCAATGGATTGCCGCTTTACCCAACTACATTAAGGCTTGTTTGCCCATTTCATACTGCGAAAGTTGAGTTATTGTGAATTGCTTCGCGTTATTTTCAGCCAATCTCCGGTTGTATCTCATCCATGGAAAGCATGATGCCGCCGTGCTTCCCGGCAACATTTATGTAATAAAACATTACACAATAGAATTGAATCACGGCTTATCGGGCCAACAAAGCAGGTTGACACCAGAAACAGACACCCATTATACCCCATAAACAAAATAAAAAGCGAATTTTCTGATATGCGTATTGAAAATCACGACAACAGATCTTATAATCATGTGTAAATAATTATAACACAATAAGGGATAGGAGTGAGAGAGAACATGACGTATGTGAGGCCGGATCTGATCGTGCAGCAGATGGTGGAGGCCGGGGCCAGGAAGGCGGCGCTGCCGGCGCGCCAATTGGTGCTGCGCGGTTTTCTGGGCGGCGCATTGCTGGCTTTCGCCACCACGCTTGCGGTCCAGGTGGCGCTCGAGACGACGCCGATTGTCGGTGCGCTGCTCTTTCCGGTCGGCTTTGTCATGATCGTACTGCTGGGAATGGAACTTGTGACAGGAAACTTCGCGCTGATCCCGCTGGCGGTCAAGGAACGGAAAGCGACGGCCGGCAGCATGCTGGCGGGCTGGGCGTGGGTGTCGGTCGGCCACCTGCTGGGGTGCGCGGTGTACGCCTGTCTGTACGGCATTGCGGTAACGGCGATGGGCAGCAACATGGACGCGGCCATGGCCCAGCGGCTCATCCAGGCGGCGGAAGCGAAGACGATCGCTTACGAGGCGCTCGGGGCGTCCGGATGGGGGATCGTGTTCGTGAAGGCGATCCTGTGCAACTGGATGGTGACGATGGGCGTGGTGATGGGCATGACGTCCAGCTCGACGTCCGGCAAGATCGTCGCCATGTGGCTGCCGATTCTGACGTTCTTCGCGCAGGGTTTTGAACACGCGGTTGTGAACATGTTCGTCATTCCGGCCGGCATGATGCTGGGGGCGGATGTGAGCGCGGCGGATTGGTGGCTGTGGAACCAGATCCCGGTGCTGCTGGGCAACCTGCTCGGCGGGTTCCTGTTCACCGGCATGGCGATGTACGCCGCCCACCGCTCGCGCGAAGCGTCGGCCGTCAAGCCCGCAGCAACCGCCGCCGCCCTGCCGACCGCGGGTCAGGCGGTTGAAGCGAAATGAGCGGCGGACTCGGCAAGGTCTATCTGGTCGGCGCCGGGCCGGGGCACGAGAAGCTGATCACCGTCCGCGGGCTGGAATTGATCCGGGAGGCGGACTGCATCGTGTACGACCGGCTGGCGGGTCCCGCGCTCCTGGATGAAGCAGGCGAGCACGCCGAGCGGATCTACTGCGGCAAATCGCCGCACGGCCACGCGATGAAGCAGGAGGAGATCAACGCGCTGCTGGTGCGGAAGGCGCGGGAAGGGAAGCGCGTCGTCCGGCTGAAGGGGGGTGACCCGTTCATTTTCGGCCGTGGAGGCGAAGAAGCGGCGTACTGCCGGAAGCACGGCGTGCCGATCGAAGTGGTGCCGGGCGTGACGGCGGCCGCCGCGGCCGCAGCCTGGGCCGGCATTCCGCTGACCGACCGGACGGCGGGGGCGGCGTCGGTCGCCCTGATCACCGGGCATCGGCAATGCGGCGAGCCGGCGGTCGACCCGGACCGGCTCAAGAGCCAGGCGACGGCGGACACGCTCGTCATCTATATGGGCATGAAAAACCTCGCGCTCATCTGCGACCTTCTGATGGAAGGCGGCCGACAAGCGGACACGCCGACAGCCATTATCGAGAATTGCACGATGCCCGGACAGCGGACGCTCGTGACGACGCTCGGACATGCAGCGGAGGATGCCGCCCTGGGAGGCTTCAAGGCTCCTTCGCTCGTGGTGATCGGCCGCGTCGTCGACCTGCTCGAACAGATTCACTGGTCGGGCGCAACCGTGCTCTACTCCCGGGACGTCCGCGCGGATGAACCGGTGTACCGGATCGGCTGAAGCCATTTCAATGATAACGGGAGGCATTTCTTATGAGAAAAAAGCTGGTTCTGATCGGCAACGGCATGGCGGGAGTCCGTACGGTGGAAGAGCTGCTCAAAGCTGATCCGAGCCTGTACGAGATCACGATCATCGGCAAGGAGCCGTATCCGAACTACAACCGCATCCAACTGTCCTCGGTGCTGCAGGGCAATAAGAAGATCGATGACATTTTCCTGAACACCTATGAATGGTACAGCCGGAACGGCATCACGCTGCACACCGGCGAGGAAGCGACGCTGATCGACCGGCAGCGGAAACGGGTGCTGACCGACAAAGGCCGGGAAATCCCTTACGACAAGCTGATCGTCGCCACGGGGTCGCTGCCGTTCATGCTACCGCTGCCGGGTGCGGACAAGGAAGGCGTCATCGCGTTCCGCGACATCAAGGATTGCGAGACGATGATGGAGACGGCCCGCCATTACCGGAAGGCGGTCGTCATCGGCGGCGGTCTGCTCGGGCTCGAGGCGGCGAGAGGGCTGCTCAACCTGAAAATGGACGTTACGGTCGTACACATTTTCCACCACTTGATGGAGCGGCAGCTGGACGAGACGGCGGCGATCATGCTGCAGGCGGAACTGGAGAAGCAGGGCATGCGTTTCCTGCTGTCGAAGCAGACGACGAAAATTATGGGCCGCAAGCGGGTGACGGGCGTCATGTTCGCGGACGGCTCGACCGAGAAGGCGGATCTCGTCGTCATGGCGGTCGGCATCCGGCCCAATGTGGAGATGGCCAAGCGAAGCGGCCTCGAGGTGAACCGCGGGATCGTCGTGAACGACTACATGCAGACGAGCGATCCGGACATCTACGCGGTGGGCGAATGCGCGGAGCACCGGGAGATCGTGTACGGGCTGGTGGCGCCGCTGTACGAGCAGGGGCAGGTGCTGGCGAAACATCTCGCCGGCGTGCCGACCGACCCGTACACCGGGTCGGTCACGTTTACCTCGCTCAAGGTGTCCGGCGTGGATGTCTATTCGGCGGGCGAGTTCCGGGACGGAGGCAATACGCGCGCCATCCGCATCCATGATGAGGCCCAGGGCATATACAAGAAAATTCTCGTCCGGGGCAATCGGGTGGTCGGCGCGGTGCTGTTCGGCGACACATCGGACGGGCAGAAGCTTTTCTCCCTGATCCGCAAGCGGGCGGACATCAGCGCGTTCGGCAAGCTCAGTCTGTTCGGCGGCGCCGATGAAGCGGCGGCCGGCACGGATTGGGCGTCCGTGCCCGACGACGAGATGATCTGCGGCTGCAACGGCGTGTCCAAGGGCGTGATCGTGGACGCGATCCGGAACCGGGGCTGCACGACGGTGGAGCAGATCAAAGGCTGCACCAACGCGTCCCGTTCCTGCGGCCGATGCAAGGGCCAGGTGGCGGAGATTCTGCAGCATATGCTCAGCGAGCTCGGCGAGTCCGCGGCAGCGGCGCCGGTCAAGGCGGGCATGTGCGGATGCACGACACTGTCGCATGACGAGGTTCGCCGGGAAATTCGGGCGAAAGGGCTGCGCTCGACCCGCGAAGTGATGCACGTGCTCGGCTGGAGCAATCCGGAAGGCTGCTCGAAATGCCGTCCGGCGCTCAACTACTACCTCGGGATGCTGTTCCCGGAAAATTACGAGGACGAATCGGATTCCCGCTTCATCAACGAGCGGGTTCACGCCAACATCCAGAACGACGGCACGTTCTCGGTCGTGCCGCGGATGTACGGCGGCGTGACGAGTCCGGAACAGCTGCGCAAGATCGCGGACGTGGCGGAGAAATACAACGTGCGCATGGTCAAGGTGACCGGCGGCCAGCGGATCGACCTGCTCGGCGTCAAGAAAGAAGATCTTCCGAAAATCTGGGAAGAACTCGACATGCCGTCGGGCTACGCCTACGGCAAGGCGATCCGGACGGTCAAGACGTGCGTCGGTTCGACGTTCTGCCGGTTCGGCACGCAGGACTCCATCCAGATGGGCATCGACATGGAGCGGAAGTTCGAGCGGCTGTACACGCCGCACAAGGTGAAGATGGCGGTCTCCGGCTGCCCGCGGAACTGCGCCGAGTCCGGCATCAAGGATATTGGCGTGGTCGCCATCGAAGGCGGCTGGGAGATCTACGTGGGCGGCAACGGCGGCGTGGAGCTGCGGGCGGCGGAACTGCTCGTGACGGTCAAGTCGCCGGAGGAAGTGCTCGAATGGTCGGGGGCTTTTCTCCAATATTACCGGGAGAACGCGCAGTACCTGGAACGGACTTCGCACTGGATCGAGCGCGTCGGTCTGAAGCACGTGCAGGATGTGCTGGCCGATCCGGAGACGCGCCGGGAGCTGAACGAACGGCTGGACGTCGCGCTGTCCGTGACGAAGGATCCGTGGAAGGAACGGGTGGAAAACCCCGAGCTCAGAAAGCAGTTCGAACCGATCACGATCGGCTGAGGCGGAGCGAAAGGAGAGAGGACCATGCCCAGATACTGGATCGGAAACGCGGAGGACATTCCGAGATGCGGCGCCAGGTCGGTGTTTCTGAACGGACGCCAGTTCGCGGTGTTCCATTTGTCGGACGGGTCGTTCCATGCGATCGAGAACCGCTGCCCCCACAAGGGCGGTCCGCTGTCGGAAGGCATCGTCAGCGGCAAGTACGTCTTCTGTCCGCTGCATGACTGGAAAATCGATGTGACGGACGGCCGGGTGCAGGCGCCGGACCGCGGCTGCGTACGGACTTATGATGTTGAAATCGAAGGCGGCAAGATCTATATTCTACTCGATGAAGCAAACTGGACAGAAGCGGGATGAACGGCGCGCATGTTGTCGAATTTGAAGATCGATGTTGATCAGATCCGGACGTTCGTATGTGTGGCGGAACATGGCAGCATTTCGAGGGCGGCCGAGGCGATGGGGGTCAGCCCGTCGACCGTGAACAGCCGGATCCGGGCGCTCGGCAAGGAGCTGGACGCGAATCTGGTGGAGCGCTCCGGGAAAGGAGTCGCCCTTACGCCCAAGGGCGAGCTGCTGCTCGGCTACCTGATGCGGTCGCTCGACCTGCTGGAGGAAGGCGCGGCCGAGGTGAAGCGTCTGAAGTCGCGGGAGCAGCCCGCGCTGATTGCGGCGGACGCGGAGATCGGCACCTGGTTCCTGCCGCAGGTGATGGCGCTGTACCGGGAAAAATATCCGGACGTCCACACCAACGTGATGCTTACGGACAGTTCGATCATCATCGATTGGGTCATGAACGGCAAGGTGGACATCGGCCTGATTCAGGGGCCGGTCGTCCACAAGGGGGTCAAGGCGATGAAGATCTGTTCATCGCCCGTGATCCCGGTTTTCTCTCCCCGGCACCCGCTCGCGGACAAGGGGGTGCTCACGGCCCGGGATCTGACGGAGCACCGGCTCATCGCCCCCGGCCAGCCTTCGGATGAATGGGGGCGGATCCGCCAGTGGTTCGCCCGGCAGAAGACGGCGTTTCCTCAGGCGGTGACCGCCGATCATCCGGAGACCATGAAGCAGTTCGTGTACCGGGACATCGGCTACACTTTCAGCCCGCTGCTTGCCGTTCAAGAGGACGTGAAGTCCGGCCGGCTCCGGACGGCTGCCTTGAGGCCGGCGCTCCCGATCCATCGGGACGCCTATATGGTCAGCCACCGGAGCCTCCCGATGCGCCGGGTGGCGGCGCAATTCAGGGATTACTTGCTGCAGGAAGCGTTCGCTTCGTGAACGGCGGGAATCGGCGGGGAGGAGAAGGAAAGTGGACTTGCAGCAACTGACCACGTTTATGGCGGTGTCGTCGGAACGGAGCCTCGTCGGGGCGTCCCGCAAGCTGGGCGTTTCCCAGCCGACGGTGACCGCCCGCATGCAGCAGCTCGAAGAGGAACTGGGCGAGCATCTGATCATCCGTGCCGGACACGAAGCCGTGCTGACCCCTGCGGGCGAAGTGTTCCGCTCCTATGCGGAACGGGCGCTCCAGGTGCTGGCGGCCGGACTGACCCGGCTGCAGCACGAGTCGTTCGAACGTTCCCTGAAGATTGCCGGAACCTCGATGTTCAACACCTGCGCATTGCCGGATCTGCTGGCCCGCTTCGACCGGCAGGAGAACGGGGTGCATATCCAGGTGCTGACCGGCTCGACGCCGGCGATCCTTGAATGGCTGCAGGATCAGGTGGCGGACCTGGGGTTTGTGCACGGCACGGCCGCAAGGCCGCATGTCCGGCTGGTGCCGCTCTACAGCGAGGAGCTTCACCTGTTCGTGCACCGGCTGCATCCGCTCGCGTCCCGGGAAGTGGTATCGCTCCACGATCTGCGGGACGAGACGTTCATCGTCGGCAGGCGCGACGACGACACGCGCGATCTGATCGAGAGCCGGTTCCGGCAGGAGGCGTTCCGGCCGGCGCATGTGATGGAGATGGATCACGTCAGCGGAATGAAGCAGATGCTGCTGGCCGGCATGGGGGCGGCGTTCCTTCCGGAATCCGCCGTCCGCGAAGAGCTCAGGAGCCGCAAGGTGAAGAAGCTCGAGCTCGACGGCTCCCCCCTGATGCAGCGAATCTCGCTCGCGGTGCCCGACCGGTCGTTGAACCCGGTCACCCGCGCATTCGCGGTGTACAGTCACAAGTCGTTCCGGGCGGACCCGCTGCCGCTCGAAGTCCGGCGGCTGCTGGGTCTCGGCTGACGTGAAAGGGGGAGAGAGAGATGCTCAGCCTTGAGGGAAAACAGATCGCGTTTACCGGCGCCCGCAAGCAGGACGAGGTGAAACAGCTGGTGGCCAATTTCGGCGGCGTGGCGCACATCCGGCCCGCCCAGGGGACGATTCTGACCGACGAGGAGGAGATCGGACCGGCGATGCGGCGGGTGATCGCCGAAGGAGCGGACTGGGTGATCTTCACCACCGGTCAGGGGGCGCAGCGGCTGCTGGATGTGGCGCGGCAATCCGACATGCTGTGGGACTGGCTCCGCCTGCTCCGGACGGCCCGGGTGGCCGCCCGCGGCTACAAGACGCGCAAGCTTCTCAAGGAATGGGCGATTTCGCCGGCCGTATCCGACGATGACGGCACATCCGCCGGTCTGATGCGCGCGTTCGGCGAAGCGCCGCAGCTGGACGGACGGAAGGTCGTCGTGCAGCTTCACGGGGAGCGGCCCGAGCGGCTGCTGCGATGGCTGGAGGACAACGGAGCGGTCGTGGAGACACTCATGCCCTATATCCACGTGCCTCCTCCGGAATCCGACATCCGGTCGTTCCTGGAAGAACTGCAGGAGCGGAAATTCGACGCCGTGGCGTTCACGAGCGCGCTGCAGGTGCGCTATCTGTTCGAGATGGCCGGCCGGTTCGGGATGAAGGAGATGCTGCGCAGCCGGCTGTCGGGAGACGTGCTGGCGGCCGCCGTCGGGAAGGTGACGGCGGAGGCGCTGGAAGAGGAAGGGGTGGCGCCGGTGCTCCAGCCTTCCGACCAGCGGATCGGCTCGCTCGTCGTCAAGCTGGCGCGGTATTTTCAGACCGGAAGTTTCGATGAGTCGCAATAGGCATGAAGCGTCAAGGGGACCTGGAATAGCCGGGTTCCCTTTTTTTGGTGCACATATGCACCAGATTCTTGCGCATTGCGCAGATCCCCGGGCCGGATCACTTTCGCCTTGTTCCCGGGCTGCAGGAAAAAGGGCGGCAAAAGAGGCGAACCGCCCGCACGGGGACGGAAGGCAGCCGGCCGATCCGGAGCGGGCGGGAAAACGGCGGAAACCCGGTCAAGGCCGCTACCCGTAAAACGCGCGGACTTTCTCCCAAGCGTTCACCCGGAGATCGATATGGCTGTACTTGTTCACGGCGCTCCCTCCGTTTCCTGTTGGATCCTGCACAGCGCTTCTTCCCAATGCCGCCGCATCAATTCCCGGATATAGACGTCTTCGAGCATTTCCTGATGGATCGCGACGGTCGTCTTGCCCTGGCTCGCGGGCAGGACATACAGCTGCAGCCGGGACGGCCGCTCCCATTCCGGCCGTTTCCAGGTCATCCGCAGCTTGCGGAGCGGCTCGATGACCGTCAGCTTGCCCGTCACGCCTTCCGCGGATGTGAACTCGAATCCTTTCTCCAATCGGAATTCCGGGACGCTACCGATCCAGAGCTTGCGTCCGCCGGAGGAGAGCATGAAGTTCCATATCCGCTCCTTGCTTGCCGCGAGCGTCCGGCGAACGCCGATCTGCACGCCCGCGTCCTTCGTGACGCCGACCGGCGTGCGGCCCAGCCTTTGCCCGTACAGAACGGCCAGCCATTCGCCCCATTCGTCCGTGAGCCGCCAGGTCTCGCAAATATGATTTTTCATCTGATCGTGCGGCCACATCGGGTCGATTTCCCGCTCGAGCCTTGCGATCCACGCCTCCCACGAGACGCCCGTCGCTTCCTTGACAGCCTGTCTGAAAACGGAGCTTGCCACTTCCGCCATCCCTCCTTCGGCCGGTCATGGCTCGATTATAAAACGACAACACGGACACAGGTTGTCAGTGTTGAGATGAACGGCGTGCTGTTCTCGATTTGCGCTTCATGCCGCGCAGCATATTCTTCGTTTCCGCATCGACGCGCAGCGATTCGATGGTTTTCTGCAGCGCCTTGTTGAAGGTGAAGTCGTCCAGCGCATTGTCCTGCAAATACGCCATGGTCCGCTCGGGGGCATGGACATAGCAGACCGAGACGGCCCACGCGACGGCCATTTTGACATAGTAGCCCTCGTGCCGGATGCGGTCGAACCATTGCAGCACGCGGTCGAGATATTCGTCATCCGTGAAATATTGGAGCAGCATGACGACGCCGAAACGAATCTCGTATTCCCGGTCGGAGGCCAGATACGGCTGCAGGAACTCCCATACCCGCTGCTTGTGCTCCTTCGCGAACTTCAGCCCGTTGCAGAAACTGTCGCAGACGGACCAGTTGTCGATGCGCGGCACGAATGCGGCCGCATGGCGCAATTTCTCCTCGAGATCGGCTTTGGCGTAACCGATGACCATCCCCTGCAGCATCGTCTCTTCGAAATAGAGATTGTCGGTGTGCCGGAGATAGGCGCGCCAATCGCCCAAATCGCCTCTCGCGATCGACTTCGCCAGCTTGCGCAGCGCCGGCAGCCGGACGCCCAGGATGCGATCGATGCCGATGTTCGGGATCAGCGACGACGAGAACTTCCGATACTGCTCATCCGCCAATTCCATCAGTTGTGCTCTGATTGTCTGATGATTCACAAAATCCCTCCTGACCGCCATTATAATTGAGTATAGCAATCGAGATACCCGATCAACGATGTGCGGTTAGTGAAAAATCTTCGTGGGTGTAGGAATTGGAAAAAGCGGACATAGAAAAAGAGCTTCTCCCTTGGTAAAGTGATGTTTGTCCACAACACACCAAGAAGGAGGAAGCTCCTGTGAGCCACTTTACCACAACAATACCGACGATGAAAGAGCTGGAGCAATGGATTTTCCGGAAAATGCAGGAGGAATTCGCTCGTGCGATGAAGCAAGTGCTGGAGGCGCTGGATCAGCAGATCCTGGAGCAACGGGACCGAGAGCATTATCGAGTAAAGGACGAGCGTGAAACAAGCGTCAACACGGTGTTTGGGAACGTGCGCTTCAAACGGAGATTGTACTGTGACCGTAGAAGCGGCAAACACGTGTATCTGCGTCAGTGTCAAGCTAGCGTGGGCAGTCATTTAAGATGCTTGGAACGCGAACCCCAAAGGAAACCTCTTCCTTGTAAGCGCTTTGCTTCGTTCTTTCATCAAATAAAAGTGATTTGTCAGAATTTTTCGCCATTATCCGCGAAGAGCTTTGAGTGCCATACCCGTTGTGCTGCTTTGCTTCGGTCCTTGCAGCATGCGAATCATTCCAGCGATACAACCCTTGACTGGTTGCGTCACGTTCTTGAGCAATTGCCGCATGTTTATTGGCTGTTGTGACGTTGCTTGCATACTCGCATGTCCTTCAACCGTTCTTACAACCATGCCGGCTTCTTTCATCCTCATCATTGTCCACAGCATCGCCCTGACGCCTCGCTCACTCCAACTGTACCCGCCGCGCTTCGTCCGCTTGGCGAACACATGTCACAGCCGGGTTATAATTGACCCACCGGCGCCGGAGTTGCCGCGTGCACGTCATGCGCAATATCCTCAGTCAGGTGCCGAAATCGTCCCAAGGGATGGTGTCGGCGATCGTCCGGACCATTTTCGCTCAACCGTCTTACGAGGCAGCCAAAAGCCAATTGCAGCGTGTGGTGGACGAGCTGTCCGGACGTTTTCCGAAAGCGATGGAGATCCTGAAGGAAGCGGAAGAAGACGTACTTGCGTACATGACGTTTCCGAAAGCGCATTGGCAACGAATCCATCGACGAATCCGTTGGAGAGGTTGAACCGTGAAATCCGGCGCCGCACCGATGTGGTAGGGATTTTCCCGAACCGGGATTCAGTGATTCGGCTGGTCGGAGCCATTCTTCTGGAACAGCAGGACGAATGGACTGTTGGCCGACGCTATTTCAGCCTGGAGTCCATGGCGCAACTTACCGGCAAAACCGTTCAACCGCTAGAACCAGTGTCTGTATTACAGAAGTAAAATTAGGTGTACGTCTTTATAGCGGAATTTCCACCACTTGACGGGACACTATCACAGACCTGGCGGGCGATAGGTTCAAAGTGTCTCGCGCATCATGCCCGTGTCATGTTTCTTTTCATTTGTTCATTTGTTTGATAGTCGTGAAAGTGTCAGTCAAGTCGTCGGATTTCTGATAGCTTTGAATGCCGGCAACTCCTTATGATCGTTAACAGAAGCACCGTTTCATCTTGAAACGACTGACTAGGAGGTTTGCCGGTCATGGAATTGCGCTTTCCGGTAGGGTTCCTGTGGGGCGCCGCCACCGCCGCACATCAAGTCGAAGGCAATAACACCAATTCGGATTTTTGGTTGATGGAACAGCTGGAAGGTTCCATGTTTATGGAGCCGTCCGGCATTGCCGTGGATCATTACCGCCTTTACAAAGGAGATATCGGGATGCTGGCTGGGCTCGGACTGAACGCCTACCGGTTCTCCATCGAATGGGCGCGGATTGAACCGGAAGAAGGGCGTTTTGACGAGTCGGCCATCGAACATTACAGGGACATGCTGGTTGCCTGCCGGGTATACGGTGTGACGCCGATCGTCACCCTGCACCATTTTACGTCGCCGCAATGGCTCATCCGGGCGGGTGGCTGGGAATCAGCGGAAACGCCGATGCGGTTTGCCCGTTACTGCGAGTACGTCATGCGGAAGCTGGGTGAGTTCATCCCTTATTCATGCACGATCAATGAAGCCAACATGCCGCTGGCTATCACGAAAATCATGAAACGCCACCAGCTCTCGGAATCGGTTGCCCAGGTTGGCCTCAATACGGAGATCAAAAAAAAAATGGAAACGTATCAGGCGGAGCTCAGCAAAAGTTTCGGCTTGCCCTACGACCGTATCCATCCGTTCCTGTCGCCGCTGTCGGAGAAGGGGATTGAAAATGTCTTCAGGGCACATACAGAGGCAAGAGCCGCCATTCGCAAGTCCAGCCCGCAGACGAAAGTCGGCATCACCCTTTCCCTGTACGACATCCAGTCGGTGCCCGGCGGAGAGGCGCATGCGGAAAAAGCGATGCAGGAAGAGTTTCTGCAATTTATTCCATATCTGAAAGATGACGATTTCTTCGGGTTGCAAAATTACACGCGCATGGTGTACGGTCCCGACGGCATGCTACCTGTTCCCGCCGACGCGGAGAAAACCCAGATGGGGTACGAGTTTTACCCGCAGGGGTTGGAAGCCGTCATACGCTATGTGGCGAAACATTTGGGATTGCCAATTATCGTGACGGAGAACGGCATTGCGACGGACGACGACGATCGTCGCATCGCCTTCATCGACCGCGCGCTTGCGGGCGTGCACGCCTGCATCGCCGATGGCATTCCGGTGAAAGGCTACATGCATTGGTCACTGCTGGACAATTTCGAGTGGCAGCTCGGGTTCTCCAAACGGTTCGGGCTTGTCGCCGTAGACCGTGCAACCCAACGGCGGATTCCGAAACCGAGCGCGTTCCATCTGGGGCGGATCGCCAGGGCGAATGCGTTGATTACGAATTGACTGAACAAAGAGAGCAATCCGCAAGGAGTGAAGCAGCGTGTTATATCCCATCGTGACGGAAACGAGAACGGTCATCGATTTGAGCGGTATTTGGAATTTCAAGCTGGATAACGGCAGCGGCTTTGCGGAAGAGTGGCACAAGGCCCCGCTCAAGGATCCGATCAGCATGGCCGTTCCGGCTTCCTTCAACGACATCGGCGTGACCTCCGACATCCGGAACCACGTCGGTTGGGTCTGGTACGAGCGGGACTTCACGGTGCCGAACCGACTGTTCTCGCAGCGCATCGTGCTGCGATTCGGGTCCGCCACCCACAAGGCGAAAGTGTATGTGAACGGGAATTTGGTTGTGGAACATGCAGGGGGATTCACACCGTTCGAGGCTGAGATCCGCCCGTATTTGCAGAGCGGCAAAAACCGTCTGACGGTGGCGGTAAACAACATCGTGGACGAGACTACGCTTCCAGTGGGCATGTACAGCGAGAGAGAAGTGTCCGGGATCGGGAAGGTGGTCCGAAACTACCCGTACTTTGACTTTTTCAATTATGCGGGTCTGCATCGCCCGGTCAAAATTTACACGACGCCGGATATCTACATCAAGGACGTGGCCGTCGTGACAGACTTTGACGGCACGACGGGCATCGTCCGTTACGAGACGGTCGCCGAAGGCGACGCGGATGTGAAGGTCACCGTTCTGGACCAATCGGGCGACGCTGTGGCTTCGTCGTCCGGCCCATCCGGCGTGGTTCACATCCACAATGTCCGGCTGTGGGAACCGCTGAACGCCTATCTGTACACGCTCCGCCTTGAACTTGTCCGAGACGGTGAAGTCATTGACGTCTACGAACTTCCGTTCGGCGTGCGGACTGTCGAGGTGAAGGACGGTCAGTTCCTGATCAACCGGAAGCCGTTCTATTTCAAGGGCTTCGGCAAGCACGAGGACACGCCGATCAGCGGAAGGGGGTTCCACGAAGCGGCCAATGTGATGGATTTCCGGTTGATGAAATGGATGGGCGCCAACTCTTTCCGGACTGCCCATTATCCCTATTCGGAAGAATTGATGAGGCTGGCGGACCGGGAGGGCTTCGTCGTCATTGACGAAGTGCCGGCCGTCGGCATGCATTTGAACATGAACGTCATGCTCCACTACGGAAACGCGAGAAAAACCTGGGAAGAGCTCAAGACGCAGGACCATCACCGGGACGTCATCCGGGAGCTGATCGCCCGCGACAAAAACCACCCGTGCGTGGTCTTGTGGTCCATCGCCAACGAGCCGGCTTCCGAAGAAGAAGGCGCTTATGAATATTTCCGGCCGCTCGTGGAGCTGGCGAAGGAGCTCGATCCGCAGAAACGGCCCGTGACGATCGTCACGCAAATCCGAGCGACGCCGGAGCACGACAGGGTGGCCGACCTGGTCGATGTGCTGGCTTTGAACCGATATTACGGCTGGTATGTGCACGGCGGCGAATTCGAGATGGCCAAGATGATGCTCCGCCAGGAATTGGACGGCTGGCGCAAACGCTGCCCGGACAAGCCGATCATCATGACGGAATACGGAGCGGATACGATCGCCGGACTGCATGACGTGGATCCGGTCATGTTCACGGAGGAATTCCAGGTGGAGTTCCTTCGTGCAAACCACGACGTCTTCGACGCATGTCCCAATCTCGTAGGGGAGCACGTCTGGAACTTCGCCGATTTCCAGACGAGCCAGAGCATCATACGGGTGCAAGGGAACAAGAAAGGAGTCTTCACGCGGGACCGCAAACCGAAATACGCCGCCCATGAATTACGCAAAAGATGGCTGTCCATTCCGGATTTCGGATACAAATCAGCAACAGGCAGGAAGGGGTGAAATGCATGAATCCGGCGATGACAGCATCCGGCCGACCGGAAGTGCAGAAAGAGAAGAAAAAGAAGAACCGTTACTCGACATATTCTGCTCTTTTGATCATGATGGTTCCGGGGCTTCTCTATCTGTTGATCAACAACTATTTGCCCATGTTCGGCATTTTCATCGCATTCAAGAAGGTCAACTTCGCCAAAGGCTTTTTCAAGAGCGAATGGGTCGGCTTCGACAATTTCGAATACTTGTTCAAAACGGCGGACGCTTACATCATCACGCGGAACACGATTCTGTACAACCTGGTGTTCATCGTGGTCGGCACCGTCCTGGCCATCACGTGCGCCATTTTGCTGAATGAGATCAAGAACAAAGTGATCTTGCGAACGTATCAGGCCATCATCACGATGCCGCACCTGATCTCCATGGTCATCGTCAGTTACCTGGTGTACGCCTTCCTGAGCGCGGAGAGCGGATTCATGAACCGGGCCATACTCCCGCTGTTTGGAATCGAGGAGGGCATTTCATGGTACACGGAACCGAAATATTGGCCGTTCATTTTGACGTTCGTCCATTTCTGGAAAAGCGTCGGCTATTCCAGCATCGTCTACTTCGCCTCGCTGCTTGGCATTGACGAAGAATTTTACGAAGCGGCCCGAATCGACGGCGCCAGCCGCTGGAAACAGATCACGCACATCACGATTCCACTGATGATGCCGGTCATCATCATGATGACGCTGCTTGCTGTGGGGCGCATCTTCTATTCCGATTTCGGCCTGTTCTACCAGGTGCCGCTCAACTCCGGTCCCCTGTTTGAAACGACGACGACCATTGACGTTTACGTGTTCCGGGGGTTGGCGGGCTCGGGCGACATCGGCATGTCCACCGCGGCTGGTGTCTATCAATCGATCGTCGGCTTCATCTTGGTTCTTTTGGCGAATTATCTGGTGCGCCGCTACAGCAAGGACCATGCGTTGTTCTAGGGAGGCGACCATGTTGAAAAACGAAAGCAGAGTGCTGTCCATCATCAGTCATGTAACGTTCTTGGTGTTTTTGGCGGTGTGCATCCTCCCGTTCATACTGCTCGTTTCGGCTTCCCTGACGGATCAGACGGCCATCTTGGTGCACGGGTATTCGTTCATTCCGAGTGTGTTCAGCACGGCGGCCTATGAATATTTGTTTGCGAGAGGAACGGACATTTTACGCGCTTACGGTGTGACGGTGTTCATCACCGTCGTCGGCACGGCCATCGGCCTTGCGGTCTGCGTGCTGCTGGCCTACCCGCTGTCCAGGAAGGAAACACCGCACCGCAACCTGATCATGTTTCTCGTCTTTTTCACGATGCTGTTCCATGGCGGGCTTGTCCCTTGGTACCTGGTGTGGACGCAACTGTTCGACATCAAGAACACGATCTGGGCGCTGGTGTTCCCCGGTCTTTTGACGAACGGCTTCTACATCATGCTGATGCGGACCTTCTTCCAAAACACGATCCCGAACGACCTGATCGAATCGGCACGGCTGGACGGCGCCAGCGAGTACCGCATCCTGTGGTCGGTGGTGGTGCCGCTTTCCACGCCGGTGCTCGCGACCATCGGCCTTTTTACGGCGATCATGTACTGGAACGATTGGCAGAACGGGATGATCTACATCACCAATCCAAAATTGTTCAGCATTCAAAACCTGTTGCAACGCATCATGCAGGACATTCAGTTCATCAACGCCAATCTGGGCGACAGAGCCGACAGCGCGCTGCAGCAAATGCCGTCCGAGTCGGTCAGGATGGCGATCGCGGTGATCGGGTCGCTGCCGATCTTGCTGGCCTATCCCTTTTTCCAGAAATACTTCGTGAAAGGCATCATGATCGGTGCGATCAAAGGCTGACGGCGTCTGTCGCAACATGAAAGGAGGAGACTGTGAAAAAACATGCCGCGCGATTTGAAAAAGCTCATTTCGGAGATGACACTGGAAGAGAAAGCCGGTTTGTGTTCGGGACTGAATTTCTGGCGGACGAAACCGATCGAACGGCTCGGGATCCCGTCGATCATGATGACGGACGGCCCGCACGGCCTGCGCAAACAGCAGGAAGACGACGGCGACCATCTCGTCATCGGCGACAGCGTCCCGGCCACCTGCTTCCCGTCGGGCGCCGGTCTTGCCGCATCCTGGAACCGTGAATTGGTGGAAAAAGTCGGGGAAGCCCTCGGCAGGGAATGCCGGGCACACGGGGTCAGCATCCTGCTCGGCCCCGCGATGAACATCAAACGGTCGCCGCTTTGCGGCAGAAATTTCGAATATTTTTCCGAGGATCCGTATTTGACCGCCAAAATGGCCGCCAGCCACATTCGCGGCGTGCAAAGCCAGGGCGTCGGAACGGCGGCCAAGCATTATGCAATGAACAATCAGGAACACCGGCGGATGAACGTCGACGCCATCGTCGATGAGCGGACGCAGCGCGAAATCTACCTGGCGGGATTCGAAGGGGCGGTCAGGCAAGCCCAACCGTGGGCTGTGATGGCGGCCTACAACAAAGTCAACGGCACGTACGCCACGGAAAACAAAACCTTGCTGACCGACATCCTGCGGGAGGAATGGGGATTCGAAGGATTCGTCGTGTCGGACTGGGGCGCGGTCAACGACCGCGTGGCCGGCTTGGCCGCCGGCCTCGACCTGGAAATGCCGGGTAACGGCGGATACAGGGACAAAAAAATCGTGGAAGCGGTCAAAAGCGGCCTTTTGCCGGAAGAACTGCTGGACCGGGCAGTCGAGCGGATATTGAACATCGTGTTCAAGGCCGCCGATGCCCAACAAGTCAATGTCTCTTTCGATCCGGACGAGCACCATCGGCTGGCCCGCTTCGTCGCCGCGGAGTGCATGGTGCTGCTGAAAAACGAGGACGGCATTCTTCCGCTGAAAAAACATGGGCGGATCGCCGTTATCGGTGAGATGGCGAAAAAACCTCGCTATCAAGGCGGGGGTAGTTCGCACGTCGTTCCGACAAAACTCGACATCCCCTTTGATGAAATGGAGGCCATTGTACAAGGCGGAGCGGAATTGGTCTACGCGCAAGGGTATGAACTGGACAAGGATGAACCGAACGAAGTCATGGTCGAAGAAGCGGTCCGCGCGGTGGAAAGCGCGGATGTGGCGGTCATCTTCGCCGGCCTGCCGGACCGCTATGAATCGGAAGGCTACGACCGGAAGCATATGCGGCTGCCGGACAACCACAATCGGCTGATCGAGGCGGTGGCAGCCGTCCAGCCGAATGTCGTCGTCGTACTAAGCAACGGTTCCCCCGTGGAAATGCCATGGATCGGGCAGGTGAAAGGAGTGCTGGAAGCCTACCTGGGCGGTCAGGCAGCCGGCGGCGCCATCGCGGACTTGCTGTTCGGCGAATCCAATCCGTCCGGCAAACTGGCGGAGACGTTCCCGAAATCGCTCCGGCACAACCCTTCATACCTGAATTTCCCCGGGGAAAGCGACCGGGTCGAATACCGGGAAGGGCTGTTTGTCGGATACCGCCACTACGAAGCCAGAGGGATCGAGCCGCTGTTTGCGTTCGGCCACGGGCTCAGCTACACCACCTTTGAATACACGGAGATTTCCCTGGACAAGCGGGAGATGACGGACCGCGAAACGCTTCGGGTCTGCGTGAAAGTGAAAAACACGGGTAACCGGGCCGGCAAGGAAGTGGTTCAGCTTTACGTGCGCGATACGGCCAGCAGCGTGACGCGTCCGGAGAAAGAGTTGAAAGGGTTTCAGAAAGTGTCGCTTGAACCCGGAGAAGAGAAGACGGTCGAGTTTGCGCTGGACAAGCGGGCGTTTGCCTATTACAACACCGATTTGCGCAACTGGCACGTGGAGACCGGCGAATTCGAGATTCTTGCCGGGGGATCTTCCGACAGAATTGCGTTGAAGGCGGTTGTTCACGTCACGTCCACGGAAGCGGTGAAAAAGACTTTTACCCCCAATTCGACGTTGGGCGATTTGCTGGCTGATCCTGCGGGCGCTCAAGTAATCCAGGCCATGATCCAGCGGATGAATTCCGGGTGGCCAGTGATCGACGAAGAAACGCAGATGATGATGAACGCCGTCATGCTGGACATGCCGCTCAGAAGCCTGGTCGCCTTTAGCGGCGGCGCGTTCACGGAAGAGATAATGAACGGCATCCTGCGGCAATTGAACGGGAATGTTTCCTGATCGCCATAGTCTTGAAAACGTTATAGAAATGTCGGAAAAACGTTAGATGATCCCGGCTGCCAATCGATATCATGGGTGCAAACAGCAAAAGAGGGTTGCAAGGGGGAGACACGAACGATGAAGAAATCCGGTGTTCTCAGCTTGTTGTTGATTGTCGTCATGATTGTTGCCTTGCTTGCGGCCTGCTCCTCGGGCCAGAATGCCGGCGGCGGCTCGGACGGTTCGGTTTCGGCCCCCCGCGAGACGGGCTCCGGAGAGCCGAGCGCCGCGGCGGATGAGACGGCCCGGGATCTGGAGCCGTACGAGATCACGATGGCGATGCCGGTTTTCGGCGCAATTCCTGCGGACATGGACGAAGTGGCGGCGGAAATCAGCAAAATCGCAAAGGCCAAAATCAACGCCACGGTCAACATCCTGCCCATCAGCATTGGCGCCTGGCAGCAGCAAATGAACCTGATGATGTCGGGCAGCGAGAAGCTGGATCTGGCTTTCGTGTTCGGGCAGGGGTACGCCAGCCAGGTGGCTTCCGGCAAGTTGCTGCAGCTCGATGAGCTCCTTGCTAAATATGGGCAAGGCATCGTGAATGCCGTCGGACCGGATTTTTTGGAAGCCGCGGCCATTGAAGGGAAGATTTACGGTGTACCAACGCTTAAAGATTATGCCTTCAACTCTGGATTCATCATGCGAAAAGACCTTGCCGAAAAATACGGCATCGACATGTCTTCCATCAAGACTTTGGATGACGTGGAGAAGGTGCTCCAGACGATCAAGGACAACGAACCGGGCATGACCCCGTTGGCCGCCGGATTGCAAACGCCCTTGCACGGGAATGTCACCTATGACGACCTGGGCGACGGATACGGCGTCTTGCCGGGTTTTGACAACGGCTTGCAAGTGGTCAATTACTATGAGACGGACGAATATGCCGATTTCGTGAAACGGATGCGTCGGTGGTTTCAGGCCGGTTACATCAGCAAGGACGCTGCCACTTCACAGGTTCCCGCCGCCGAGCAGGTCAAAGCTGGCAAAGCGGCCGGATATTTGGCGCTGATGAAACCGGGTTTTGAACAGCAAGAAGCCAGAATAACTGGCACGGAAATGGTGTCGGCGGTATTGACGCCCGCCTATTCTACGACTTTAAAAATCACCACCGCCTTGTGGACCATAGCCCACCATTCGGAAAACCCGGAGCGGGCCATGATGTTCCTCAATCTTATGTACACCGACAAAGATATCGTC
This sequence comes from Thermobacillus composti KWC4, assembly GCF_000227705.2. Classification (GTDB taxonomy): domain Bacteria; phylum Bacillota; class Bacilli; order Paenibacillales; family Paenibacillaceae; genus Thermobacillus; species Thermobacillus xylanilyticus. The sequence continues at coordinate 3,085,759 of NC_019897.1, read as the reverse complement.
AATCTGCTGCTGTGGGGCATCGAGGGCAAACACTACGTCAAAGTGTCGGACAATGTCATCGACTATCCCCCGGGTGTGGACGCCAAGAACGTCGGATATGTGACGCCGGGCAACTGGATAATCGGCAACGCATTCCTGGGCTATACCTTCGTCAATGAAGATCCGGATCTTTGGGTCAAAATGAGGCAATTCAATGAACAGGCAATCAAATCGAAAGCGCTTGGTTTTGCATACAACCCGGAACCGGTCATGAACGAATTGACGGCCTTGCAAAACGTGATGGACCAGTACAAGAAAGTGCTGGAAACCGGCACGGTTGATCCCGACGAAAAATTGCTGGAATTTATTTCCAAGCTCAAAGCCGCCGGCATCGACAAGGTGATTGCGGAGAAACAAAGCCAGCTGGACGAATGGGCGGCAAACAAATAACACGAGCCTCCGGGGCAAACCCGGTGGGACAAGGAAAAGCTATCGCGCGGATTTCCGCCGCAGTGACCGAGCGCTGCGGCGGTTGCCGCATACGGTGGCTTTTGCCGCAACATCGGCGCCTGCCCGTGAACAGACCAGTGAAAGGGGAAGTGAACGCACGTATGACATCGAGATTGATCGACGTAATGTCGGGAAAAACAGACAATTACATTCTGCCTTTCCTGTGGGTACGTGGGGAAGAAGAAGCCGTTATCAGGGAAGAAATGGCCCGCATATACGCAGCGGGGATCCGGGCGGTTTGCGTGGAAGCCAGGCCCCATCCGGATTATCTCGGCCCGAAATGGTGGCGGGACATGGACATCATCATGGAAGAAGCGAGAAAGCGGGGCATGCGGGTCTGGGTCCTGGATGACGACCACTTTCCGACGGGCCATGCGGCGGGCCGCCTGAAAAACGCGCCGAAGGAGCTGCGCCGCCTTTTCATCTACGAAACTCATATCGATGCCATCGGACCGCAGGACCATTCGTCGTTTTTCGTGGCGCCGATGCCCCATCATCCCCGGCTCGGCGGCGGCGGGACGCTGATGGCGGTGGTCGCGGTCAAACGCGATCCGGCCACGGGCGAATTGACGGAAGAAACGGCGGATTTGACCAGTCGGGTCAAAAACGGTTTCCTGCATTGGGATGTGCCGGAAGGCCATTGGCGCATCTTTTCCCTGATCGAGACGGAGCACGGCGGTGATCCGTCGAAGAGCGATTACATCAACTACATTGACGCCAATTCCGTCCGGGTGTTGATCGATACGGTCTACGAAGCGTTTTACTGCCGCTATAAAGAGAATTTCGGCAAGACGTTTGCGGGCTTTTTCTCTGACGAACCCGGATTCTACAACGACAAGGAGACCTTCGATTTTGAATCCCGGCTCGGGAAACCGGACGTGACGTTGCCGTGGAGCAGGGAGATGCCGGCCGTGCTGGAGAAGTCCTTCGGGCCCGAATACAAACAATTTCTGCCTTTTCTCTGGCATCAAGGCGGTCCGATGATGCGGAAGATGCGCTATGCGTATATGGATGCGGTCAGCCTGCTTTTTGCGAAAAACTTCACCGCCCAAATCGGGGATTGGTGCCGGGCGCGCGGCGTCGAATACATCGGCCACATCCTAGAGGACAACAACGTCCATGCCCGGCTCGGATGCGGTGCGGGGCATTTCTTCCGGGCGCTGGAGGGGCAGGACATGTCCGGGCTCGACGTTGTCCTCTGGCAGCTCAAACCCGGATTTGACGACGTGCCCTACCGGGGCTTTCTGCACGAATATGATGCCGAGTTTTTCTTTTACGGGTTGGCCAAGATGGCCGTTTCGCTGGCCCACGCCGATCCCAAGAAGAAAGGGCGGACGGTGGCCGAAGTGTTCGGCGCCTTCGGTTGGGCGGAAGGGTTGAAACTGATGAAATGGATGACCGACCACATGTTGGTCAGAGGCGTCACCCATTTTGTCCCCCATGCCTTCTCGCTCAGGGAATTTCCCGATTGGGACTGCCCGCCCCACATGTATGCCAGGGGCAGAAATCCGCAGTATCGGTACTATAAATATTTGAATGCCTACACCAATCGATTGAGCCACCTGTTGTCGGGCGGAATCCATGTCGCGACGGCGGCCGTGCTGTATCACGCGGAAGCGGAGTGGTCAGGGACGTGCATGCATTTCCACAAACCGGTCAAAACGCTGATGAAAGCCCAGATCGACTGCGACGTGCTTTCCTGCGACATGCTTCTGGACCGTGTTTCGGTTCAAAATGGCAAGCTTGTTCAGCAGAATGAGTCGTACGACTGCCTGATCATCCCGTACTGCGAAGCGCTGCCGGGCCGAGTGCTGCTGCGCATCCTCGAGCTGGCGGAGCAGGGAGTGCCGGTCTTCTTCATTAACGGTTTGCCACAGGCAACAAGCGACGGACAGGCGGATGCAGATGTTCTTCATTGCCTTTCCGCATGCGGACGGATCGAGGTCGTTCAGCTGGACGGTCTCGTTCCGCGGCTGAAAGAGGCCGGGTTTTATGACATCCGCGTCGAAGGGCAAGAGCCGCACTTGCGTTTTTATCACGCCAAATATCCGGACATGGACGTCTTTCTGTTTTTCAACGAGCACCCGCTTCGTGAAATCGACACCGAAGCCGAACTGCCGGTTGCGGGCCGGGCGCTTCTTTACGACGCCTATGACAACAAACTATATGAAGCGGACGGCGTGCAGGACGGACGGGTTGTGCGCGTAAAGCTGAACTTGTCTCCAATGGAGGCCATGGTCGTCATCGCCGGCCCGGCGCTGGACGGTTTGCCCGCTGAAAAAAGGGTGGCTTCCGGCTGTCTGTACACGGCCATTGACGGACCCTGGCTTGTGGAAACGGCGACGGCCGTCCAATATCCGGCATTCACGCCGCGAAAAGAGATTGCCGCATTGACGGATTTGAGCCGGGACGACGAGTTCGCCTCCTTCTCCGGAACGTACCGGTACACGACCAAATTCCATTGGTCGCCGGAGGCGGGACAGCTCGCCGTGCTCGATATCGGCCGGGCCTTCGAGACAGCGGAAGTTTTCGTCAACGGCTTGTCCGCCGGTGTCCGCATTTCCGCGCCTTACCGGTTTGACATTAGCGGACTCGTCCGGGAAGGGAAAAACACGCTGGCGATCGAAGTGACGACCACACTTTTCAACGAAGTGAAAGATTTCATGTCGCGTCCGGCGCAACTTGAACCAGGAGGTCTGCTTGGACCCGTCAAATTGTATGTGCTAGGGTGATTGAAAGGAGGCACATGCCGTGAAAACATTCAAAAATCCGGTCATTCCCGGATTTTACCCGGATCCGAGCGTTTGCCGGGTTGGCGGCGACTATTACCTGGTGACGAGTTCCTTCGAGTATTTCCCGGGCGTCCCCATTTTTCACAGCAAAGACCTGGTGAATTGGCACCAATTGGGACATGTTTTGACACGGGAAAGCCAGCTTCCGTTGGCTCGCCGTCACCGGCCGGGGTTTTCGCAGGGCATTTTTGCGCCCACCCTTCGGTATCACAACGGCCGTTTCTACATGATCACGACAAACATGTCCATCAGCAAAAACTTCTTCGTGTGGGCCGAGTGGCCGGAAGGCCCCTGGTCGGACCCCGTTTACATCGAAGGGTGGGAAGGCATCGATCCGTCCCTGTTTTTCGATGATGACGGCAAGGTTTACATTACGGGCACGCAGGGGTTTCAGGGGGAACCGGAAGGCATCTACCAGGCGGAAATCGATCTTGAAACCGGCAAGCTGCTGAGCGAAAGAAGATGGATCTGGGGAGGAACTGGAGGCAGCTATCCGGAAGGGCCGCATTTGTACAAAATCAACGGCTGGTATTATTTGATGATCGCGGAAGGCGGCACGGAGTACGGCCACATGGTCACAATCGCTCGCAGCCGAACTCCGTACGGTCCGTACGAAAGCAACCCGAACAATCCGATCCTTTCGAACCGGAGCACGTCCAAACCGATTCAAGCCACCGGACATGCGGATTTGGTGCAGGCCGAAGACGGCAGCTGGTGGGCTGTCTTTCTCGGCATTCGACCCATCCCGTTCACGAAACGCCACAATCTTGGGCGCGAGACGTGTCTGGCACCGGTGTGGTGGACTGAAGAAGGGTGGCCGGTGATCGGAAATAACGGGAAGGCGGAACTGGAGCACGATGCCGGGAATTTGCCGGTCGGAGAACCCGCAGCGTGGAATCCGCGGGACGACTTCGACGGCCAAGAGCTTTCGCCGGTCTGGGTGTTTTACCGCAATCCCACGCCCGGTTCCTGGTCGCTGGCGGAGCGTCCGGGATGGTTGACGCTTAGGGGGCAGGCCGCCACTCTGAATGACACCGGGTCGCCGGCTTTCGTCGGGCGCCGGCAGCAGCACAGAAATTGCGAAATCATGGTCCTGATGGAGTTTGAACCCTACGAAGAAGGCGAAGAAGCCGGGCTTGTGGTGTTCATGAACGAGCTTTTCCATTATGAAATTGTCAAAACGTTCGAAGGGGGAACATCCAAGCTGGTGCTGCGCCGCCGGGTCGGCAGCATGCGTCAGACGGATGCGGAGATCGAGTATAAAGATCCCGCCGTGATTCTCGGCGTGAAGGCCGACGATTATTCATACACGTTCTTTTACGCCCGGCCCGGGGGAGAACCCGTGGAGCTGGGAGAAGGGGAAACGGCCTTCCTGACGTCGGAAGTCGCCAACGGATTCACGGGCGTGGTCATGGCGATGTATGCGACGGGCAACGGGAAAACGTGCCGGTCACCCGCCCATTTTGATTACTTCCATTATCGCCAGCTGGAAGAACGGACCGTGGATGCAATTTCCCTGAAGGAATCATTGTAATCGGCCGGTTCGGTGGTATGATGGGGTTACAAGCTCGCGTGGCGGGGAGACTTCAATGAAATGAAAACGAGCGTCTGGAAACGATCCGGGGATTCGCTGAGATTCAAATTGACACTGAGCATTTTGACGATGACGTTGCCGCTGGTCGGCATGCTGCTGTACAACAATTTCTATGCGATCCAGGTCGTTCGCGGCCAGGTGGCGGAGTCCTACGGCAATACCCTGGCGCACGCCGTCAGCCAGATTGATGCGGATTTGAACAACATCGATTCCTACATCAACACCGTTTCGGGCATGAGCACCGATTTGCTGTCGCTCAGCATGGCGGAAAAAGACGACGATTATTACATGGCGAAGGTTTATCTGTACAACAAGCTGGTCGATGACATGACCCTGTTCCGCACGCTGAGTTTGTTTGCCGTCTACGTCAAGCCCAGGCATGATTACATGGATGTCAGTGACGGTGCATTGTCCCACGAAGAGCTGGAAAACGTGAGGGAACACGTAGCGGACTTTTTTCACGAAGGACCAATTCGGCAAGGACTCCGGGCGAAAAGATGGCAGCTTGCGCAAATCGGCAGCCAGCATTATCTGATAAACATCGTCCAGTCCGGTGATGCCTATCTGGCTGCCCTGGTCAACATCGATCAGTTGCGGATGCTGCTGGGCTCCCTGAAGCTCGGCGAGGAGGGCTTCATCGTGTTCGCCAGCGATCAAGGGGAACCGTTGACCAACTTCTCTCTCGTGCATGAGTTTGACATCGAACTTCGTCCGGATGCCGGAGACTATTACCTGTCCGGTTCGGAAACGAAACATCTGGTCGTCGGCGCTTCGTCACAACGCGCCAACTTCCATTTGTTCGCCCTGATTCCGGACCACGCCATTCTGGACAATCTTCCTTACCTGCAACGGCTTGTCTGGTTGATCACGATTGCGGTTGTGACGTTCATTCCGATCGGATTTTATATGATGAGGCGGGTGTTTCTGGTTCCTCTGGGCCGGCTGCTGTTTGCCATGAAGAAAGTCCGCGGGGGGGACTGGAGCGCCCGCGTCGATCTGCAGAACGAATCTAGCGAGTTCAGATTGCTGGGCAGTTCGTTCAACGCCATGATGGATGAAATCCAGCGGCTGCGCATCAACGTGTATGAAGAACAGCTCAACAAGCAGCGGGAAGAATTGCAGCGGCTGCAATTGCAGCTTAATCCCCATTTTTTCCTGAATGCACTGAACATTGTGTATAACTTGGCCAAGGTCAAAAATTTCGACCTGATCATGGAAATGACGATGGCCCTGATCCACTATTTCCGGTACCTGTTCCGCAGCAACACGTCCTTTGTGAAACTCGGGGAAGAGCTGGAGCACACGAGAAACTACCTCAACATTCAGTCGCTCCGATTTCCGGAAAAGCTGACCTGGAACATCGACGCGCCGGCTTACTTGGCGGATGTTCCTGTTCCTCCCCTGCTCATCCAGACGTTCGCTGAAAACGTGATCAAACATGCCGTCGCTATGGAACCGATTCACATTTCCGTGCGGATTGACTACCTGGATGAAGACGGCTCCAAGATTTTGATTCGCATACAAGATACTGGGCAAGGATTCCCGGAAAACGTGCTTCGACAATTGCAGGCTGGCCTGAGCGTGATGAACGACCGCGGCGAACACGTCGGCATCCACAACGTGCAGCGGAGATTGAAGCTGCTGTATCAGAATGCGGCGTCCCTCCGTTTCTGCAATGAACCGGCATCGGGCGGCGCTGTGGTGGAAATTACGCTTCCTGCCGAACCCGCAAGGAGGAATCGAGATGCCCTATAACCTGCTGATCGTCGATGACGAGGCGCTGGCCGTCGAAGGGGTCAAAGCGGATCTGGAGCCGGACAAGTTGGATATCGGGAAATTGTTTACGGCTTTCAATGCCAACCAAGCAAAAGACATCTTTGCCAGGGAACGGGTCGACATTCTCCTTTGCGACATTGAAATGCCCCAAGGCAGCGGCCTAGAGCTTTTGAGATGGGTGCGGGAACAGCGGTTCGACACCGTATCCATTTTCCTCACGTGCCATTCGGATTTCCATTACGCCAAGGAAGCGATCCGGCTGGGGAGCCTGGATTATTTGCTGAAACCTGTGCTGAAGGCTGATTTGGAACAAGCGATCCGTCAGGCGCAAGCTGTGATTGACCGCAACAACGAAATGAACAAATTCAGCCAAGTCCATCAATTGTGGATGAAACATCATGCCCTGATCATTGAACGCTTCTGGCTCGACCTGGTCAACCATGTAATTCCGGCCAACCCGATGGCGATCCGGGAGCACATCGAACAGCTCCAGTTGCCGTTTGCCGAGGACATGATTGTCCTGCCCATATTGATTTCAGTTCAGCGGTGGCACAAGGAACTGACCCGGCGGGATGAAAGGGTGCTGGAATATGCCTTGAAAAAAACCGCCGAAGAGATGATTTTGGGCGACCGGTACAACGGCATGTTTTTGTCTCTAGACAAAGGTCTGCTTTTGGGGATCTTGGTAGCCGGCAGGAATTTCGTCTGGGATTACGAACGGCTGAACGAGATTTGCAATCAGTACATCGAATCGTGTAACCGGTATTTTTATTGCGATCTGTCCTGCTACCTGGGTCTTCCGGCGGCCATCCACCAGGTGGCGGACATGGCGGCGAAGCTCAGGGCTCAGGACCAAAACAACGTGGCCTTCGTGAACCGGGTGTTTGTCTTGAATGAAACGGGAAGCCATGAGCGGACGATCCGGCTGCCGGATTTGAACGTGTGGCTTTCTCTGCTGAAAAACGGCACCCGGGAACATGTCATCGGTGAAATTGAAGAATTTCTGGAGGGTTTGGTTCGGCAGCAGAAAATCGATTCGAAGGCGCTGCACCAGATTCACCAAGATGTGATGCAGGCCATTTATACCTATTTGAACATCAAAGGCATTCAAGCTCACCAGCTGTTCGGCGACCAGGAATCCATCCGCATTTCGGCGCAGGCCGGGCGATCGGTCAGGGATTTGCTGGCTTGGGTCCATCATGCCGTCAACAAGGCCGTGGACCAAGCGGAAGCGGTCAGGGAATCCAGCGCCGTTGTCCAGACGGTCAAACAATACATCGCCAATCACATCGATGACGAAGGGCTGACGAGAGAGGCGGTCGCCCGGGTCGTGTTTCTGAATCCCGATCATTTGTCCCGAATGTTCAAAAAGGAAACCGGGTTCTCGATTTCGGATTATATCCTCCTGGAGCGAATCAACTTGGCGAAGCAGCTGCTGGACCGGACCAACATTCCGATCAGCGCAATTGCGTCTTCCGTCGGTTATACAAACTTCTCGCATTTTGCCAAAATATTTAAAAAATACACAGGAGTCAAGCCGTCGGAATACAGAAGCAGGATCAGTCAACGGGGACAAGATACCGCGCACGATCGGCAGGTTTCCCGGTTTTAGGGTAAGCGTCAAATAGCCCCCACCTGTCAATCAGATGAGGGCTATGATACAATGGTTTATGATTGAGGCGCTCGGCAAGTCAGCGGCAACGATGACGACCAGGGCAAAAGCCGGTCCAGTGCCTCCGGATCTTTCGGATCCGGAAGCTGTGGAAGCTGCTCAAACAGATACTTCAAGTATTGGAACGGGTTCAGCCCGTTCTCTTTCGCCGTTTCAATCACGCTGTAGATCGTCGCGCTGGCCTTTGCGCCACGAGGCGTATTGGCGAACAGCCAGTTCTTGCGTCCAATCACGAACGGCTTGATCGACCGCTCGCTGCGGTTGTTGTCAAGCTCCAGACGTCCGTCTTTCAGGAAGGCCGTCAGCTTGTCCCACTGGTTCAGGCTGTACGCGATCGCCTGTCCCAGCAGACTTTTCGGCAGCGTACGGGACCGCTGCTTTTGAAGCCATGCCAAATAAGCCTCCAGAATGGGCTTGCTTCGCTCCATTCGGACGGCATGGCGTTCTTCCGGCGACGCGTCCTTAAGCTCCCGCTCAATTGCAAAGAGCTCATTGCAGAACGCAAGTCCCTGATGGGCGGCCGTTTCGGTTTTCGATTGTCCGGCGGGCAATGCCTTCAGCGCCTCGTCGAACTTGCGGCGCGCATGGGCCCAGCATCCGACGAGCGTGACGCCTTGCACCTTGTGGTAGCCGGAATACCCGTCGACGTGCAGGTAGCCCTTGAATCCCGAAAGAAACTCTCGCGGATGCGCCCCGTTTCGCGTCGGCTTGTAGTCGTACAGGACGATCGGCGGGCCCGTTCGCCCGGTCCGATACAGCCACAGATACGACTGCGTCTCGGCCGATTTGCCCGGCTCGCGCAGCACCTTAAGCGTCGTCTCGTCCGCATGCAGAATGTCCTGCTTCAGCAAATGCTCGCGCATGCGGTCCACAAGCGGCGACAGCCACGTTGCGCCGTACATCATCCAGTTCGCCAGCGTCTGCCGCGAGATCGAAAGCCCCAGACGGGCAAACTGCTGCTCCTGCCGGTACAGCGGCTGGCTGTCCGCGTACTTCTGCGTCATGACATATGCCATACTCGAAGGAGAAGCGAGGCTGCCCGGATAGACGGGTTTCGGCATCGGAGCGGTCACGATCGGCGTGCGGATCTCCTCGCGCTCGCAGCGACGGCAGGCATATACCTTGCGCACATGCCGCACCACTTTCGCCTGTGCCGGGATGATCTCAATTTCATTGCGTGTTTCGGTGCTCATCTCATGAAGCGTACCGCCGCAGCACGAGCAGACCCGCTCGTCCTCGCCAAGCTCGTACGTCACCGTCTCGATCGGCAGATGGTCCAGCCTGGCTTCGCACTTGCCGGTTGGCTTGCGGCGCTCGTACGTGATCTTCTCCGTCGGCGGCTCCTCGCCTTCGGGCGTGGCAAGCACTTCCGCTTCGTTGAACAGATCGAATGCCAACTGATCCGGATGCGTCTTTTCGCTTGAGGCGCCGAAGCGCTTCTTCTGCGCCAGCCGGAACTGCTCTTCGCACCATTTGAGTTTGGCCGAAAGTTCGGCCACTTGCTGGGCCAGTTCGGCATTTTGCCGAATCAATTCTTCCATGGTGGGTTGGATCGCCGCTCGAGTTTCCATGTGTTAGCCTTTCGACAAGCCGGCCCTCCATGCCTGCCGCAAGATGTGGCGAAACGGTGAACGTTTTTGCGCTAAATGACCGCTTGAGCCGTGACTTTGGGATGCGCCTGCCGCTGGCTCAGTTCAAGTCCGTCGAGCAGCCAGCGAAGCTGGCGGCTGGTGACGGTGAGCGTTCCTTCATGGCCGTTTGGCCACTTGAACGTCCCGCGTTCGAGACGGCGGTAGAACAGCCAGAACCCGTTGTGTTCCCAACTCAACTTTCGCAGAGAGAAAATGGCGCTAATTCCTTGGGATGATGGGGTTTTAGCTCGTTTGGTTCCAGGCTTGACGAAATGAAAAACACCTCTCTGTTTGGTATAATTGGAATTGCCAAGATCCCAAAACCGAACAGAAAAGGTGTTTCCTACATGATAAATCAAACGACGCCATTCGATCAACTCCCTCAAGAGATCAAACCTGCTTTTCAGGAACTGAAAGTTCTCAAACACTTGAATGCTGCGGGGTTCAGGAAGAAATTCGGATTTACCTGCGCCTGGTTGTTTCGCCTTGTCTTTGTCCTGATGTTCCATCAGAAGAACTGGTTTCGTCTGCTGGAAAGCAACAAAGGCGAGACGTTCCCCGGCAAAGATGCGGTGTATCGTTTCTTGAATCACGGCGGCTACGCATGGCGGCGGTTTTTGCTGTCGCTCAGCAGCGAAACGATCGCAAGAATCGAACCGCTGACCTCGTCAAACCGGGAGACCGCCTTGATCTTCGACGATTCCATGTACGCGCGCAACCGGAGCAAAGCCGTCGAGATGCTGGCGCGCTTCAAAGATCATGCGACCGGCGCTTTCTACAGAGGCTTCCGCATGCTGACCATGGGCTGGTCGGACGGCCATTCGTTTGTCCCGATGGACTTTGCGCTGCTGAGTTCGGCGAAGTCCGGCATCAACGGCATGGCGGACGGGATCGACAAGCGGAGCCATGGCTACAAGCGGCGGCAAGAAGCGTTTTGTACGGCTCCGCAGGTCATCGCGGCCATGCTGGATCGTGCGCTTGAGGCCGGCGTTTCGGCATCGTACGCCCTGATGGACAGTTGGTTTACACATGCGCCGCTCATTCAGGCAATCATCCGTCGCGGACTGCACGTGATCGGCATGGTCAAGAACGATAACAAGCGCTATCTCGTGAACGGGAAGCGGCTCAGCCTGAAGGAACTGTATGCCGCTTCCCCGCGTGTCGAAGGGAAGAACCGCAACATCCTTCGTCTCATCCGAACCTCGCTCGCCCCGGGAATCCCGGTGGTGGTCGTGTTTGTCCGCCATCGTTCCAGGAAAAACGAATGGCTTGCCCTGCTTTCGACTGACCTTGGTCTGACGGCCCAGGACATCATCCGGATCTATCGGATGCGATGGGACATCGAGGTTTTCTTCAAGTGCGCCAAGTCGCTGCTGCGTCTGCAAAACGAGTTCCAGGGCCGGTCGTATGATATGCTCGTAAGCCACACGACCATTGTGTTTTCGCGCTATATCCTGTTGGCCTGGCAGCATCGGCAAAGCACAGACGCGCGTTCGCTCGGCGGCCTGTTTTATTTGCTTTGTGACGAAGTCGGTGCGGTGGACTGGGTCGCAGCGTTACAGCAATTGGTCGATTTGATCCGTGAAGTCGCTGCAAAAGCAGGCAAAAAGCTTTCGGTATTTATTCAGCGTCAACTCAAGGAGTGGATTGCTGCTCTGCCCAATTACATCAAGGCTTATCTGCCTATTTCATGCTGCGAAAGTTGAGTTCCCAATACAAGATCTTGAGCTTGTTGCGCTCGCGGTTGCAAAACACGAACAGGCACGGCGAGAACGGATCCAGGCCGAAGCTTTCCTGAACGAGCGCGGCCAGAGAGTCGATGGACTTGCGCAGATCGGTCGGCCCAGAGGCCAGATAAACGCGCTGGACTCCGGCTAGCGTCAGCATGATGCTTCACCCAACGCACGAACGACTTCGCGGAGCAGCCCGGGGTCGAAGCCGGCCTGAAGTTCGATCCGGGCTTTGCCAATGTAAATGACCAGAGAGGACGAGACGTCAGATTTCGGATGGCCGTCGGCAACTGTAAGCGGCACCCAGCGGGTGGGGGATGGCGAAGAAGGAGAGGGCGGCAACTTTTTCGCCTTGTAGAGCCAGTACTTCAGTTGATCGATGGTGCAATGATTGGCGGCGCACCAGGCGGACATGGTCATGCCGCTGGCGCGATAGTCGGCAATGCGCGCGGCCCAGAATTGACGGCGTTGTTCTCGGGGAGTCATGAGGCAACCTCCTGTTTGAGTGGATTGCCTCCATTTTCGCATGGATGTTGCGGGGCGTTGAAGGTGGGGAAGGTTTGACGCTTACCTTTAGCGCTGCTCCAAGCTCGTCAATCTAGTCCGCATAGCTGGTCAATTGGCGCATTTGGTGCGCCGAAGGGCATCTTCTGAAGCCCTTGAGGGCGGGCATTTTCCCAACTTCTGCACGGTTTCCGGGTATTGTTTGAGGGGTGACTCCGGCGCCTGTTGTTTGCAACGTGTTTGCAGGTTGTCCGCCGCGCATACATGCCGGGTGCGATTTCCGGTTGCAAGGGGCGGATTCGGCATACAGCGGCAGGGCATACACCTTCGCTTTCTCTGCTGCCGGATCGGCGTACGCACTGTGCGCACGGCATGGACAGGACACGGCCCCCGGCGGCGCACCGACAGGCGTTGAGTGGAGGGGACGGCACGGGGCAAGGGAGGCGGCACTGGCATTGCGCGGCCCCAAGGGATTCGGCGTCGGGCCTGCAGGCCGGGCGCAGGCGGTGCGCTGTTGTCCGAAGTTCCATCCCGCCGCGCTTCAGTAAACGTTAGTAACCCGCAAGTAAAAATGCATACAGGCTTCCGATTCGCTGTACACGGAACGCAGTAAACGTAATAAAATGAGTAAACATATAAATATAAACATACATACATACATGCATATGTGCGTGTATTTTTGTAAAGGGATATGTATTTCGGGATTTACTGCGTTTACTACGTCTACTGCGTTTCGCTCCCGCCGAAGCCGAGACCGCCCTGCGGCTTTACTGAGACTTTACTTGGAGTTACTGCGCCTTTTCCGGAAACGCACTGCCGTCCCTGCAGCGCGGTGCTTCAGTCCGCTGCCGCTGTATTGCGGAAACGTCAATTTGGCCAGCAGCCCACCGTCTTCTGCAGCTGCCTGCGTTGCTCCTCTGTATCTGTAATCGCTTTCGGTTCCACACATGCAACCACGGCAGAACACTCCCGAATGTGCACCGTCCTGCAGCTTGACCGTAGTTCTGGCTGTTCCGGTTCGCAGCGGCAAATTTCAGACGGAGTATCCACCCACTCTTGCGGCAGGCTTCCCGGCAAACGGAAAGGCATTTCTCTTGCGCTCCAAATTGCCGGAGAAGATTTCGGTACGTCCCCGGCACCTGAAAGCCAAAGGAAGTCAAAGACAAATGCTTACACCGCATTCGTGGTTTCGGAAGTCGGAATGCCCTGCACGACGTTGAACGGCCCGTCCGCAGCGATCTGTCCGGTGGCGTTCGGATTCATGACCGAACCCGTTTGTCGCGTGCCGCCGCTCGGTGTACCGATAACCCATGTACACGACCCGCTGCCACCCGGATTGCCAGGATCCTCACCACCACCGCATCCGGGAAGGTTCGGATTTGTCGTACAGTCGTCATCCTTCTTGGGTCTGTACTTGCCTATGGCATCCATGCCGCCGAATGCCATGATAATGTCCCGTACCGCTACCTTGTCGTTGTTTGGATTGTCGTCGCTAAGGTCTTGTGGAAACGAATCCTTTCCTGACAGCTTGGACCTGAAGACAGAATAGTAAATTTCCCACGTCTGACCATTGTATTCCATCGTTTCAGGGAACCGCACTCGCAGGGTGGCGCCGGCAGGGTGTTTACCCTTATCTTCATCGGGTCGCATCGGCGTACCGTCGTAAGTCCAATACTTCACCGTGAGCGGATAGCCTTCGCTTTTACCTTCGAATGTGAAGGCAACGTCAAAATACTGTGTAAGGTCGCTGGGTCTAGCCCATCCTTCTGCTCTGACGATGCCTTGAAGCGTGTAGAATGGACCTTTGCGTCGCACTTGACCTTCCACGGATTCCATGACGGCACTGGCATACAAAGTACCGCCTTCTTGAATGAGCCATTCCGCCCCTGCAGCCCGTACAGCATCTTCAATTTCTTGTTGGGTCCATTTGAACTTGGTATATATCTGTGGTTCATTGGGATTTGATGGATTCGGTACTTCATATTCTTCGTCTATGTTTCCGCCCATAAGAACGATGTATATGTCGTTCGGACCGTTGTTTGTGGCACGGGGATCACACTCATCATTGACCGAAGGAGGCTGTCGCGGACATCCGGGTTTCGAATGCAGTTGCCATCCTATGGTGCGATAGCGTACGCTGCTCGTCGCCTTTTTGACTGTGGTAGCGTAGAAGAATTCGCCATTTTTCATTTCAATGGTTGCGGCTTCTGCAACATCAGGCGGGATAATGTATAGGCTGGAAACTGCAATGAAAAAGGCCATTGCGCAAATTATGACTTTGCGTGCTTTGCGTATAGGAATCACCTCGCTCTCTGTCCCATATTTCTTGCTTGTAGAAATAGTGAATCACCCCCTTTACAGGGATAGAATGTTATTCAGTTGCTACTCGGACCGACGTACCTACCATTGATCATGTAATTCATGAACAAGCTGGTGATTGAATTTACAGATGCCGAATCTGCCGGATTGCCACCGTAATGGTTGGTAGCAAACCGGATATCCGTGTATCCTTCATACCAAACTCCTTTTTCGAAATCGAAAAATCCTCCTTCACGGTAAAATTCTTCGAACAGGTAATCGTAAAGGAGCTTGTTCGATTTCTTTTCGTAGCTGTTGATCTTGAATTTGAACTTTGCACGTACAAACCAACCTGAACTATCTGCAACATATGCCATGGAAGGTTCTGCATCAATGTACCCTTCGATGGATATCTTGTTTTCCACGACCCATTTAGCATATTCGATATTTTTCTGTTCTAAACCAGGAGAACCGTCGGCTTGAAGCTTCCTCAGTTCTTTGCCCCAAGTTTCAGGATCAATGGTTCTGTAGTCTACGTTCAGAATCATGTGGTAAGCTTTCTCGATGCGTTCCAAAACCTGATCCAAGTCTTCTTTGGTAAATTCCCCTGTTTCTGCGAACTGTTTCGGTGTTTGGAAGCTCTTGCTATGCGTCCAAATGAACGGCATTTCGTACATTTCGTTCGGAATGCCTTCCAGGATGTATGGGAAGTCCGATGCATTCTTCGGCAGATTCGTCGTACGAATCACGCGGCCCCACGGATCGCGTTCTTTGGATGCCGAATCCTTCGCATCATCGCTTACAGGGAGCGTACCGCCGTTTTTGAGCGTCAGCATCCGCTGAATCACGACTACAGCCTGGGCGCGGGTGGTCGTGCCGTCCGGCGCGAGGTTGCCGTTGCCCATGCCGTGAATGAGTCCCAAGTTTACAGCCTGACGCATGACGGCGTTCTTGTATTCCCAATCCTTGCCTGTATTCTCCACGGACTTGCCGAGAGCGTTGATGGCGACCTTCGCCATTTCGTGGCGCGGCATGGGGTAGTGTGCCGTATCTGCATATATGCCCAAAAGATTGCCGTCTTTCTTCTGAAACGAAGCCATCCAAGCCCCCCTGTCTTTGTATCCTTCCGGCGGAATAAGCTTGTCCTTCCGCTTATCGTATTCGTCCGGTGCAATCCAACCGTTTTCGACAGCAGCCGCAAGATACGGGAGAGACCACATGTCTGGTGCCGTGTATCTCGAAGTATCGAGTCCGAAGGCTTCGACGGCCATTTTGATGAATTCTTCCCGCGTCACCACCTGGTCCGGCTTGAACGTGCCGTCGGGATATCCGGACACGTAGCCCGCCTGTACCGCTTCGGCGATGGCAGAAGCCGCCCAATGGGTGGAAGGGACATCCGTGAACGTCGTCTGGGATTGGGCTGTAACGGCAGGTACAATCGTAAATGCCATCGCCGCTATAAGGATCAGTGAAATTACTTTCTTCATCATGCAACTTGCCTCCTTACACATCCTTGTCAAAATGATCATCGGATAAGTTTATGTAAACATGAAGCGAGTTTTGGAGGGACTTGACAGCGCTTCCTTGGCCGTATTGAACGCAAGCGGAAAGTCGCCTTTCTTCCACGTCTGCAATACAAGGTCTACGTAGGTGTACTCCGACGGTTTGTTCAGAACATTTTTGATAGATTCATCTTCAGCTTGCACGGCTGCAGGCTGCATGAGAAGGAGAAGCGCAAGGAACAGTGTCATCCACTTTTTTGCCTTCCTCACCGTTTTTCGTCCCTCCTTTGTTTTTTGAGATTGGCAATTTTTATTAAAACATAAGCGGTCGTCCTCTGTTAATCATTTGGCTATGTACATGCGGAAAGGATGCCCTCTTGGACATCCCTTCCTTTTGGGTGCCGTCATTTGACGATATAGATCGTGATGTGATTGGCGTTGGTCGGATGCGGACTCACAAGGAGTTCGCGGTTTCCGACTTTGTGTTCCGATTCCTTGCCGGTTTGTGCAGCTTCCTTCAACGTATCGAAGAAATCGTCCTTCACCGGAACCCCGACTGCTTTCAGCATTTCGACGGCAAGTTTGATAGATTCGTCTTTTGTAGCCCTGAAAGCAATTACTTGGTCCAATCCGCCTTTCGTGGTAGCGATATTAAAGGATGCATACAATCTGTCTGCACCCTTTGTTCCTTTCGTAACGATAACGCGATCTTCAACCGTCGAAACGATGAAGCCCGGATATTTCTCCGAAACGACCTCTTCCATTTTCGCTTTCACTTCACGCACTTTGGCCGGCAGGTTGGCGTCGTCCTTGGGCTTCGGCATTTGGTTCTTCGGCGTCGGAAGTTCCGGACGCTT
Organism: Thermobacillus composti KWC4; assembly: GCF_000227705.2. Taxonomy (GTDB): domain Bacteria; phylum Bacillota; class Bacilli; order Paenibacillales; family Paenibacillaceae; genus Thermobacillus; species Thermobacillus xylanilyticus. Next base: position 3,068,914 of record NC_019897.1, on the reverse strand, counting down.
CTGCAGTTCACGCAGACCCTTGTCTTTCAGGTTCTTGATGAACTGCACGGCTTCCGCCCGCGTCAAAAAGTCTGCGCCTTTGTAGCCATCGATTGTGGCGTCCACTTTCCCCTTGGACAGTTCCGTATTGAGCAGATACTGGATGGCATCCGTCCCGAGGAAATTTACACCGCTTGCTCCTGCGATAATTTCAGCCACTTGTTCGCGGGAAATGGCCTTGCTGCGCAGTTCGTGGCTGCCCGCCCCCATGGTCGGCCAGTTCTTTTCCTCCGCATACAGGTAGGCCGGATCTGCCCAGTGCGTCATTTTGGTCACTTTCGGGAGTTCATCGAACGCCCGAATGAACATGACCAGAAATTCGGCTTCGGAAACGTTTTGGCTCGGGCGGAACGTGCCGTCCGGATAGCCGTTGACCACGTCATTGTCTATAGCCCATTGGATGGTGCTGTATGCCCAGTGATTCGAAGGGACGTCCGGGAAGGCTTCAGCGGCTTCTGCTGGCTGAAGGGGGGCTCCAGACAGCACACCGCACAGCAAGGTTATAGCAATGATGAATGTTTTTTTAAACATTTTGTAGACTTCCTTTCTTGCAAGTTTTGTCGAAAAGAAAATCCAATTCTCATTAAACTACGATCGATATTTCCTCGTCAACCAACTTTTCCATTTCCTTGATAGAAGAAGTATCCGCGTGATTTACTTTTATTGGAATTTTTTGTGAGGGAGTTGGTCGTATCGCCAAATTAGAATTGGGAATGATTTTTGCCACGCCGGGAGTTTTACGCACCGTGACGGAAGAGGAACGCTTGGACGCATTAAGGCGGCACGCCAGCGGAGATTGGGGGGAAGTGGACGAAGAAGACCGACTGGCAAACGACAATGCACTCCGAACAGGGGAACGCATTCTATCCGTATACACAAGTTCAAACGGCAAAAAATTTTGGATTGTTACGGAAGCAGACCGTTCCAAAACGATTCTTTTACTTCCGGAGGATTATTGAGATGTCGGATACACCGAATGTCTATTCACTTCCTGAGCAACAAATTAAAGTATATCTCGAAGCCCTTGTACGGCAGATTGGACATAATGATGCCTATGAGAATAGGGTAGTCGCCAAAGTAGGACAGCACATGGTCGAAGTCTACACATCCTTTGATATGTATGAAATTGCAGTGTTCCATGAGGCTTCACGCGAACTTTTTGCTTACGCCAAATATGACCGGGATAAAGGTACGTTGCTGTACACGCTTCGTTATCATTTAATCAGCGGGTGTCTAAATGACCTCATCGCACAGGATGTTTAGCATCGAAGTTTTTGAGAAATGCAGGCTTCGAATTGCAGGCGTGAATTGCGTTGGGATAAATGGAGCAGTCTACACGCCAAGCTTTACATCGAGTTTTTTTATTGCATTGTCAACGCAGAAATTCAGCCTTTACAGACTGCAGGTTGACGACCACCGCGCATTACCGCTGGTGCTATCAAATGCGCACACCCTCCTAACATTATAATAAATAGATGAGGACCGGTTAGATTCCGGTCCTCCATTGTTTCTCCGTGATGCTGCAGTGCCTTGAGCGGCGGCACGCGACAAACGGGTTCGGTCATGAATCCGAACGCTACCGGACAGATCGCTGCGGACGGGCCGTTCAACGTCGTGCAGGGCATTCCGACTTCCGAAACCACGAATGCGGTGTAAGCATTTGTCTTTGACTTCCTTTGGCTTTCAGGTGCCGGGGACGTACCGAAATCTTCTCCGGCAATTTGGAGCGCAAGAGAAATGCCTTTCCGTTTGCCGGGAAGCCTGCCGCAAGAGTGGGTGGATACTCCGTCTGAAATTTGCCGCTGCGAACCGGAACAGCCAGAACTACGGTCAAGCTGCAGGACGGTGCACATTCGGGAGTGTTCTGCCGTGGTTGCATGTGTGGAACCGAAAGCGATTACAGATACAGAGGAGCAACGCAGGCAGCTGCAGAAGACGGTGGGCTGCTGGCCAAATTGACGTTTCCGCAATACAGCGGCAGCGGACTGAAGCACCGCGCTGCAGGGACGGCAGTGCGTTTCCGGAAAAGGCGCAGTAACTCCAAGTAAAGTCTCAGTAAAGCCGCAGGGCGGTCTCGGCTTCGGCGGGAGCGAAACGCAGTAGACGTAGTAAACGCAGTAAATCCCGAAATACATATCCCTTTACAAAAATACACGCACATATGCATGTATGTATGTATGTTTATATTTATATGTTTACTCATTTTATTACGTTTACTGCGTTCCGTGTACAGCGAATCGGAAGCCTGTATGCATTTTTACTTGCGGGTTACTAACGTTTACTGAAGCGCGGCGGGATGGAACTTCGGACAACAGCGCACCGCCTGCGCCCGGCCTGCAGGCCCGACGCCGAATCCCTTGGGGCCGCGCAATGCCAGTGCCGCCTCCCTTGCCCCGTGCCGTCCCCTCCACTCAACGCCTGTCGGTGCGCCGCCGGGGGCCGTGTCCTGTCCATGCCGTGCGCACAGTGCGTACGCCGATCCGGCAGCAGAGAAAGCGAAGGTGTATGCCCTGCCGCTGTATGCCGAATCCGCCCCTTGCAACCGGAAATCGCACCCGGCATGTATGCGCGGCGGACAACCTGCAAACACGTTGCAAACAACAGGCGCCGGAGTCACCCCTCAAACAATACCCGGAAACCGTGCAGAAGTTGGGAAAATGCCCGCCCTCAAGGGCTTCAGAAGATGCCCTTCGGCGCACCAAATGCGCCAATTGACCAGCTATGCGGACGGGTTTGACGAGCCTGAGAGGGATTGGAAGCCGGAAGGACCGCGAGCGAAGGCATGTACACGCCACGGGGAACCGCCGGTGTACACGCCGAAACCCCACGCTGAACGCCCTTTCACCCCCTGCCTTGCAAACACGGCGCAAACAACGGCGAGGCGAAATCGTTTACAACCACCCCATGAGCCGAGCGCGCGTTTGTATGGTGCGGCATGGAAAAAGGGAACCCGCAAACGGGTTCCCCTTGGGGGATGATCCTGCTTCACGCAAGTGACCGCCGCGCGGCAAGTCAGGCCTGCCGGTGTACAGCGGGAAGCCGCACAAGCTCGTCGAACTTTGCGGCGGCGGCTTCCTGAAGACCGGGAAGCAGGTGGCTGTATCTGTCCAGCGTGATGGTCACGGAGGAATGGCCGAGGCGCTCGCTGACGACCTTGGGGTGGACGCCTGCCTTCAGCAATAGGCTGGCGTGGGTGTGCCGCAAATCGTGGATGCGGATGTAGGGCAGGCTGGATTTTTTGAAAAAGTGGCGCCACACGCCCTCCAGCTGCTGGGGCGTCAGCGGCTTGCCGTTCCGCTGGCAAAAGACCAAACCGTAGTCTTCAAAAGCTGGGGCGGCCAGCCGGTCCTCCATCTGCCATACGCGATGCTTCCTTAATACAGCCACCGTTTGCGGAGACAATGCGATGTTTCGAATACCCGCAGCGGTCTTCGGTTCCTGAAAGACGTATCCGTTGTATCCTCTTACGTACGACCGGCGTACGGTCAGCTTCGCATTCTCAAAGTCAATGTCGGCCCATTTGAGAGCAAGCAGCTCGCCTCTGCGCATCCCGGTCGTTGCGGCCAGGAAAAAGATTGCGTAATACCGGGGGTTCTTGAATTCCCGGAAAAATTGGGCCAGTTGTTGTTCGTCCCACACCCGCATTTCACGCTTCGGCACTTTGGGAGCCTTGACAAGCTTGGCGGCGTTCATTTCTGCCAGCCCCCATTTCGTTGCGGTTTCGAGGCCGTCATGAAGCACCTTGTGAACGTGTTTTACTGTTTGCGGCGCAAGCCCGTCTTCCAGCATCTCCTCATACACGGACAGAAGCATTTGCGGTGTGAGTTTGCCCAGTTTTATGGAGCCGAGGCGGGGGACGATATGGTAGTTGACAAGCCAACCATACGTGCTGTAAGTGCCGGGACGCACGTATTGCTTCTTGTATGTCAGCCAATTCACAAAATAACTGGCGACCGTTTCGTTGGTCGGATTAGGCACCTTCATCCCCTGCCCCATCGCCGCCAACGTCTTCGCCAGTTCCGCCTCGGCTTCTGCTTTGGTTGCAAAACCGGACCGCCACTTTTGCCGCCTGCGTCCCGTAACCGGATGTTTTCCAGCCTCTACGACAAAGGCCCATTTTTTACCCCTTTTGATGATACAGCCCCGCATCGGGGTTTTCCCTCCTTTCCCCACCATTGAAAAAAATCGAAAATGCCTTCAACAAGCACAGTCCTTTCCGGAAAAGTTAAACTGGGTTAAACCGGGTTTAACAAGCCCATGCCGGACACATCCGATGTGAAGATTTGTCCTTTCTGCAAAGCGCAGAGATGCGACAAAACACGACACGTTGCGAAAGAAATAATTGTGGTGCGACAGCTTGCCGTGTTTTAATGAAGGTAAAAACAGGAAAGGCGGTGAGGTGCAGTGACGGAGCTGCTGACTACAGAGGAACTTTGCCGGAAGCTCAAAACCAGCCGCCGCAGCCTGGAAAGGCTGAGAAAGCGGGGAATGCCCTGTATGATGCTGGGGAGGGCGCCCCGATTCGATTACGATGCCGTTTTGCAGTGGCTGAAGCAGCAGCAGGAAGCGCAAGATGTCGTCGATTACGAATTTTAGCCCCTGACTGTTCACAAAATTTTCACAAAGTATCCCCGAGTTCGTCCCTGACGAAACGGAGATCGCGCAACCCATGGATTTATGGCATTTTGCAGGATTGACACTTGTACGGTTCTAAGCTAGGATGATCTTACAAAAACAAATGTGTTCTATATGTTGAACTGCCTGACTATAAAAATAAAGCGGCGGTTCGAATGTGTAAGGAGTGTTGTGTGCCCAGTCGCTACTTCCAACCTCATGGAAGGAAGCGGCCAGGTCGTCATGCACGCCTCGCATTCGGGCCGCCGTTTTTATATTTCTGACAAGGAGGAAATAATCGAGTGTTGATTCCTGACAGCAGTGCAGCAGCTCAAATCAAGCCTGACCTCATCAATCAAAAACTTAAAAACGCGCTGGCATCGGCAAAAATTCTGGACTATTCAAATTTGGAGGATGACAAGCTCATCGCCAAGATTGTGGAATTGGAAGAATCGCTGAACACAAATGATTTGTTGAATTTTCGGCGTAAGATTGCGGAGTATGCGAATGTTTCTGTAGATAAATTTACAGTCATAATCGATAATTTTAAGGCACGTCAGATAGCCGAGACGCCAATCTATCATTTCTTTCCGGGATTCCCACATTCCGATCTTTGTTTGCCGTTCAATTATCATGCACGGATGGATCCGGTCACAAACAATCCTATGATTGTAACTTATGAGAAGAAGCGGATCGTTGTAGCACCGGTCGCCGCATTTCCTGTCCGCGTGTTTATCCCTTATTCCAGAGCCACGCTGGACCATCCGGAATTATACCAGCTAGTCCGATATAATCCTGCAACAGGCAAGTGGGAAGAAGTGCAACAGGTGGTCAAAAAATCGTATTTGTGCCATGCGGGGAGTATCCACCATCTTGCGAACATCGGGCTTTCGGTCGGCTCTGCAAACGCCTCTGAATTGGCAAAATTCTTCCAACTGTTCATCGACAAAAACGCGAAAAACATTGAGATTGTCGAAACGGTTCGCAAGTTCGGATGGGTAACGTCGTCGAGCGGAGAAAAATGGTTCGCCCCCTTTTCCGGTTCATACAAGGTAGTTCCAGCTTCCGGAGATTTAGCGGAGAGCAGCAACTTTGAGGGGGTGAAACTAAAGAGTGGTAGTCGGGAGGAAGCTGTAGCTATCGTGCGAGAACTGGGAAGTAACCAGGTATTCTTGACCATGCTGGCTGGAATGTTCGCCGGGCCGGTTGTGTCCTTGATTAAGGATTATCTGCAGGAAGGAATCGGCATCGACCTGTCGGGAAAAACGTCCAAAGGGAAAACGTCGATTCAAAAAATCGCGTTTAATCTAGTCTATGGAAACGCCGATCTTTTCACCCGCTCGTGGCATGGGGCTACGCCAAACGGGATATGGGGAGTTGCTGATATGGCGAATCACCTTCCTTTTATTTTGGATGATTCGCACTTGATTTCGAAACATCTGGCTGATATGCCTCACGCCCTCATTAACGGACCACAAGGGGACAAAATGCAAGTGAATCCTGCCACCAATGAATTGTCGATCCGGGAACGAAAATCGGTGCTTACCGTGATTTTCTTCAACGGAGAAGTTCCGCTCAGCGAGCAAACTCTGATTTCAAACAGCCGCGGACTTTTGGGACGAGTGTTCATGATTCGTGCCCTCCCGTTCCCGGATACGTTCACATCTGAACAAGTCAGGGCGTATGTCCGCCGCTCGTTTCAAAACCGAGGGCAATTTCGGGACGAATGGCTGGCGCATCTGGCAAAGCTTGACCCGGAGATTATTATCGAACAAGTGATAGAGTTGACCGAACTTTTTGAAGGGGGGAATGCTTCAACCCTATATGGGCGTTTGACAAGCAAAGCCGCAACGCTGTATTGGGGCCTGAAGGAAGCAAACGAAGTGCTTGATTTGGGCCTGAATCCAGACACTTTGATCCCATTCCTGATTGAACAAATGAGTGAAACGGCTACAAACGGCGATATCATCCGTGAAATTGTCCGTGACGTTGCTGAACATGTCAGGCAGAACAGCGCAGAAGGCGAAACGTTCCATCCGCATTTCACACCCAATCGGCTTCGTGAAGGATTTAATTGCAAGGACGATGACCATTTCTATGTCAAACGCACATGCCTGGAAAGGATTGTTGCTGGCAGACGCAACATTAGACTTCTGATCGATGAATTGTATAAAGAAGGCTACCTAAAAGAGCGGGGAAGTTCTACAGTTACATTTAAGACGGAGTACGGTTCTACTTCATCCACTTCCGGCTATGCATTCCGTAAACAAGTAGTCCAAGATAAGACGGGTATCGATGTAGATGGGAAACCCGGAACGGAATCCGGCCAGAAGCCTAAAATGGTATTGACCGATTCGAAAGAAGCGGCTGAAGAAGCAAAAAAGGCATACGCAGGTACCAACACTCCTATTATCCGAGCACCGATATATGGCCATCAATACAAGCGCAGTAAGAAGGCCTGACATATATCGGTTCATTCCCCGGAGGGATTCCCTTTCGGAGAACAAACCGCCATTGTGTTTGAGCAGTGAAGGAGGCGATGATGTGGAATTCAGTTATTTTACCAACCGGTTGGATGGAATGTACCGAAAGTTTCAAGAGGACTTCGCCCTGAACAGTCACACTTCGGCAGTGTACGAATGCGGAGGCTTGGAATATCAGTTCTGCTTGACGCCTGAAGGTGTCTGGGTCACCGTGGTGGATCAAAACGGCCTGGTTGTGATCAGACTTTGCAAGAGAGTTTACGACTGGGAAAAAGTTTAATGTCCGAAGGTCGTCAGCGAGCGCCTCGGCCATTCCTCCGTGACCATCACGCTGGACAGATACAGCCACCTGCTTCCCGGTCTTCAGGAAGCCGCCGCCGCAAAGTTCGACGAGCTTGTGCGGCTTCCCGCTGTACACCGGCAGGCCTGACTTGCCGCGCGGCGGTCACTTGCGTGAAGCAGGATCATCCCCCAAGGGGAACCCGTTTGCGGGTTCCCTTTTTCCATGCCGCACCATACAAACGCGCGCTCGGCTCATGGGGTGGTTGTAAACGATTTCGCCTCGCCGTTGTTTGCGCCGTGTTTGCAAGGCAGGGGGTGAAAGGGCGTTCAGCGTGGGGTTTCGGCGTGTACACCGGCGGTTCCCCGTGGCGTGTACATGCCTTCGCTCGCGGTCCTTCCGGCTTCCAATCCCTCTCAGGCTCGTCAAACCCGTCCGCATAATCGGCCAAGTCCCCTCATAGACATGTTATCAGTCGGAAAACCACTGTGTAGAGGGGATGATCCAATGCGTCGCATGAAGTGGGCGGCAGCCGTCGTCCTGTGCGTCACCCTCATCCTTGCGGGATGCGGAGCCAGGAGCGCCGAGTCGGTGGTGAAAGATCTGGACGGCAAGCTCGACGGCTTGAAGAGCTACCAGGGCAGGGGAACGATGACGCTTCACACCGGACAGCAGCCGCTCCAATACCAGGTGGAAGTCTGGTACAAGAAACCGTCCTATTACAGGGTCGCGCTGACCAACGCCGCCAAGGACATCACCCAGATCGTCCTGCGCAACGACGAAGGCGTGTTCGTGCTGACCCCGAAACTGAAGAAGAGCTTCCGCTTCCAGAGCGACTGGCCGCAGAACCAGGGGCAGGTTTACCTGTACCAGACGCTGGTGCAGAGCATTCTGCTCGACAACTCCCGGCAGTTCGCAATCGACAAGGAATCGTATGTGTTTGACGTCATGGCGAACTACCAGAACGGATCTCTGGCTCGGCAGAAAATATGGCTCGACCAGAAAACGTACGCGCCGCAGCGGGTGGAAGTGAGCGACGCGAACGCGAACGTGATGGTCGAAGTCACGTTCGACCAGTTCAGATTCGACGTTGCGTTCGACGACAAGGCGTTCGATATGGAAGCGAATCTCGGAGCCGCTCAGCAGCAGGAAGAGCAGGACAAATCGGCGGATGCTCCCGGTCAGGAGGAAAAAGGGGCCCACGACAGCCACGGCGATCAGGACAAGACGGCAACGGACGATGCGAATACCGGCGACAATCCCGACAAATCGGCGACGGACGATGCGGAACCCGGCGACAACCCGGACGAATCGGCAACGGATGAAGCGGAGCCCGGCGACAGCCCGGATGATTCGGCGACGGACGAGACCGATGCCGGCACCGTTCCGGATGAAGCGGCGGCAGGCGGCGAAGCGGCGGACGATTTTGTTCCGATGGAGCCTTCCTATTATCCCGAGGGCGTCGCGCTCAAGGACATCACCGACATCACGCAAGCCGACGGCAGCAAGGGCGTGCTGATGCGCTTCACCGGCACCTACAATTACACGCTGTTCCAGACGAAGCCGAAGGATGTGGATGCTGCGCTTGTCCCGGGCGTCATGCTCGATCTCGGCCATACGTGGGGGCTGCTCGCGGGCGACGTGCAGCAGACGCTCACCTGGACGTACCAGGGATATGAATACCGGCTGACGTCGGCCGAGCTGCCCGAGGACGAGATGGTGAAGATTGCTCAATCCGTGCTGGAGGAAATGGAGAAATGACAATACGGGAACCTGGTGCCAGGTTCCCATTTCTTTGGGAGACGCCCCGCGACGCATGGTCCCGGAGCATATAGACGGCTGACCGGAGACACGTTTGCAATCTGGCCGGGGACCTGTTTTTTTGAATTTAAACAATCCGGCAACAGTATGATTTTCAACTGGAAACACCGCCGCCCGTTTGACAGTCCGGGATTGAACCATATACGATAATTGCATGGTTCAGGAGAACGGAAAACGAAGGTGAAACCCGGATGGACACATATTATCGACCGACCCGCGCGGAAATTTCGCTGGATGCACTGAGCCGGAACATCGCGGCGTTCCGGCGGGCGCTTGCGCCCGGAACGAAGCTTATGGCTTCCGTGAAGGCGAACGCCTACGGCCACGGAGCCGTCGAGATTGCGCGGGAGTCGGTCTCGGCAGGCGCGGACATGCTCGGCGTCGCGTTTCTCGACGAGGCGGTGCAGCTCCGCCGCGGAGGGATAGAGGCGCCGATTCTCGTGCTTGGGTATGTGCCGCCCGAGGGCTTCTCCGTCGCCCGCGAATTGGACATATCGGTCGCCATGTTCCGCGAAGACGCGCTGGAAGCGGCGGCGCGGCCCGGCACGCGTCCGCTGCGCGTGCACGTCAAGGTGGACACCGGCATGGGCCGGCTCGGGGTGCTGCCGGAGGAAGCGGTCCGGTTCGTCGAGCGGGCCATGCGCACGCCGGGCGTCGAAGTGGAAGGGCTGTTCACCCACTTCGCACGCGCGGATGAAGCGGACAAATCCTACACCCGCCTGCAGCACGAGCGGTTCGCCGCCGTGACGGAAGCCGTGCGCCGCCGCGGACTCGACATCCCGCTCATTCATCTCGGCAACAGCGCGGCGGGCATCGACACGCCGGAATGGACGGGCGGCATGCTGCGGCTCGGCATCGGCATGTACGGCCTCTATCCGTCCGCGGAAGTCGGGAAAACGCGGATCGAGCTGGAGCCGGTCCTGACGCTGAAGACCGAAATCGTGATGACGAAGACCGCGCCGCCCGGGTGGGGCATCAGCTACGGCACGCGCTATGTGACGCGCGGCGAAGAGCGGATCGGCACGCTGCCGATCGGCTACGCGGACGGGTACAGCCGGATGCTGACCGGCAAGGCGGAGGCGCTGGTGCGCGGCGTCCGCGTACCCGTGCTCGGCACGATCTGCATGGATCAATGCATGATCGCGCTGGGACCGGCGGATCGGGCGGAAGGGTTCGGCAGCCCGGTGGAGGCCGGGGAAGAAGTCGTTCTCATCGGACGGCAGGGCGATGAGGTCATCACGGCCGACGAAATCGCGTCGCTGCTCGGTACGATCAACTACGAAATCGTCTGCATGCTCGCCGCCCGGGTGCCCCGGGTCTATATCCGCGGCGGCAAGCCGGTGGAAGTGCGGAACGGACTTGCCGGATGACGCCGTGTCCCCGTCATTTCCGCGTTTTCGCGATCATAGATATGGGTGTATAATCGAACCAGGGCAACGGCATACTGGTAAGAGGCTGGATTGGAAATGTTTTGGAGGTGCGACGGATTTGGCCGATCTGCGGAACACGAAACGGATCATGATCAGTCTGCCGGATCAGTTGCTTCGGGAAGTGGACGGGATCGTGGCGCGAGAGAAGTCGAACCGCAGCGAATTCATCCGCCAGGCGATGAAGCTCTATCTTACCGAACGGAAGAAGCGTCAAATCCGTGATTCCATGCAGCGGGGATATCTCGAGATGGCGAACATCAACCTGCACATGGCCGCTGAAGCATTCCAGGCGGAGGATGATGCCGACGACACGCTCGGCCGTCTCGTAAGCGGGGTGTAAAGGTTTGATCGTAAAACGCGGGGATGTGTTTTTCGCAGATTTGTCGCCGGTGGTCGGATCAGAGCAGGGCGGCGTACGCCCCGTGCTGATCATCCAGAACGACATCGGCAACCGGTTCAGCCCGACGGTGATTGTCGCGGCGATTACGGCGAAGATTCAGAAAGCGAAGCTGCCCACCCATGTCGAGCTCAGCGCGGAAGCGCACGGCTTCGACCGGGATTCGGTCGTGCTGCTCGAGCAGATCCGCACGATCGACAAGCAGCGTCTTACGGACAAAATCACGCATCTGGACGACGAGACGATGAAGAAAGTCGACGAATCGCTCTCCATCAGTGTCGGTCTGATCGATTTCTAGTGCGCGGCTGGACCGATGGATGTTCGCCAGGCGGATTCATATGGATCATCGAGCCGAGCCGATCGGTTCTTTTTTTGTGCTGTTGAAAGGAAATATATGGCATGCTTTGGAGCGAATTACCGGATGAAAATGCGGCGCGGGAGAGAGGATTTACGGGGAAAGAGGCGAATTGTACTTGGGTGAGGTTCAAGCCGCATGACCGGTGAAGGCCATGCGGGACGGAGAGCAGCGGAGGTGCGTCACGATTGTCAAAACAGCGCAGAATGAAACGGATAACGATCCATCTGCCGGGAACATTGCTGAGCGATATGGATGCCGTCGCCAGGCGGGAGCGGCGGAGCCGGGGCGAGATCGTCCGCCGGGCCGTCACGGAGTGGCTGCGCGGGCGGAACGGGCGCCACACCATGGAGTCTCTTCAGCGCGGTTACCTGGAAATGGCGGGCATCAACCTGATGATCGCCTCCGAAGCGTTCTATGCGGAAGAAGATGCGGACCATACGCTCGGCCGCACAGTGGCAAGCGATTAGCGCAGCCCCATGGGAGCGTGCAGGGTCATCAAATAAAATTTTTCTCCATGATATAGACAGGGCAGTTATATTTTGCTAATATAGGAATCAACGTAAATGCCATATGGTCTGTGACATGCGAAGAACGCATGCAGAGGGAGAGTCCCTTGTGCAGCGTTCTTTTTTTGTTGCAGGCGGAAAGGAGACGCGATGAACAGAAGACGGAACCTGGCGATCAGCGCGGCCGCGGCGGTGCTCGCCGGCGTGCTGATCTATTGCATCCATGAGCTGCAGCTCAGGCAGATCGAGCTGCAGGAGACGGTGCAGGTCGTCGTGCCGGTCCGCTTCATTCCCGCGGGCGAGCGGTTGTCGGCCGATGCGCTCGGGATGAAGACGATCACGAAGGCCGCCTTCATGCCGGGCATGGTGACCGACCTCCACGCGGTCGCCGGCATGGAGACGGCGGTCCCGCTCGGCCGGGACGAGCCCGTGCTCGACTGGAAGCTGGACCGTTTCCGGCTGCTGCCGAAGCGGGGCGAGTCCACGTTCCAGATCCCGAAGGACTATATTCTTTCGGTGTCGAACGGGCTGCGCGCGGGGGACAAGGCGCTTGTTTACGCGTCGGGTGAAGGGATCGAATCCGGCCGGTTGTTCCCGGAACCGGTGACGGTGGCCGCCGTGAAGACGCCGGCGAACCTGGAGGTCGACGATCCGCAGCATACCGGCCTCGTATCCCGCGCCAGCGGCGACTACGAACAGCTCTACCTGTCCCGGCGGGACGCGAACGGTTCGATCGATGCCGTCAACCTGAACCTGACCGAGGAGCAGTGGCTGCGCATCGACAATCTGTGCCGGAGCGGCAAGGTGAAGCTGGTCATCGCCTATGTGCCGGATTCGCATGAGAATACGGCGGCCGATGCCGGCAAGGCGGAGGAGGTGGAGGTCTCGTGAACCGGGGAACGCTCGTTACCTTCACCGGCACGACGCCGAACATCGGCACGACGATCAGCGCATTCTCCGCCGCCTGCCGGATCGCGGAGTACAGCGGGCAGCCGGTCGGCTATCTCTGCCTCAATCTCAAGAGTTCCAAGCTGCACCGCTACGTCCGCGTCGAGCGTCCGGCGCTGTCGCTCGACCGGATGCGTCCCGAACTGAAGGCGGCCACCTTGTCGCCGGAGCGGCTCAAGGCGGCGGCTTTCCGCCCGTCCGGCATGCCCAATCTGTTCGTCTTCTTCGGCAATCTGCTGCGGGATCAGGCGGAGTTCTACGCGCCGGAGGAAATCGGGTATCTGCTCGATGCCGCGCGGGAGGCGTTCTGCCTGACGATCGCCGACGTGAGCGCCTACTGGGACAACGCCGCCACCGTCGCCGCGATGCGGGCGGCGGACAGCCGGATCGTCGCCACGACGATGGCGCTGTCGCATTTCCAGGAAGACGGACGCCGCTGGTTCGGACTCGCCCAGTCGCTGTTCGGCATTGAACCGGCGGACTGCGACGCGGTCATCATTTCACCGCCATGGAGAAATGGGGGGTTCTCAATGAAAGACGTGCAGAAAGAAACCGGACTCCGCGTCATCGGGCGGCTCAACCTGACGGAGCCGCTGCTGGCGGCGCTCGACAACGGCGCGCTGATGGACTGGCTGCTCACGGACGACTCGGGCCGGAAAGCGATGGACGATGCGGCCCGGCAACTGATGAACCGTCACGGCGTGCGGTTCGGGCGCAGCGTCGCGCAGCAGCCCTGGTACCGCCGGCTGCTCGCCCACAGGAATGGTGTCAGCTGATGAGCGGCGCGGATCGGGTGAAATTTTCGCCGACCGACTATGCGGCGAAATTGCGGCTGGCCGTTCCGGATGATGCGGGGATGGCCGACGTCCCGTACGACGCGGAAGGGGAGGCGGCCTTCCGCAGGCTGGTCGAGGAGATGCGGGCCTATCTGACGGCGCCGCAGGGGATGACGGAGGAGCAGCGGCAATCCTACGGCGAGCGGCTCAACCGCGCCGTTCTCGGCTTCCCGCAGGAGCGGGCCGAGCTGCTCGCCGTCATCCAGGAGCGGCTGCTTCGCAAGCGGATTCACCGGCTTCCGGGCTATCATCATCCTTACGGGAGCCTTGCCGAAGCGATCTTCGCCGAAGTGATCGGGCTGAACGTGCTGGAGCTGATTCTGGCGGCAAGGGACGGACTCGAGGAAATCCAGGTGGTCGGCACGCGCATCTACGAGGTGCGGTCCGGCAGGCCCGTGCCATCGGTTCACCGGTTCCAGTCGGTCAAGGACGTGGAGCGGATCCAGCAGAACCTGGTCCTGTTCAACAACGACCGGATCAGCCCGCGCAAGCGATGGGCGGAGGTGAACCTCAGCGACGGGTCGCGGGTGACGATGACCGGCTTCGGCTATACCGCCGAGCCGACGCTGACGATCCGGTTTTACACGGTGCGGCACTACCGGCTGGACGAGCTGTGCAGACCGGAGTACGGCACGATGAACGAAGCGGTGATGCGGCTGCTGCGGAACGTGCTGGAGCGGCGCCTGAACCTCGTCATCATCGGCCCGACGAACTCCGGCAAGACGCATCTGATCAAGGCGCTGATCGCCGAACTGCCCGACGAGGAGCGGATCGTGACGATTGAAGGTCGGTTCGAGCTGATGCTGCGGAAGACGTTCCCGGACAAAAACGTGATCGAGTACGAAGCCGACGAGGAGGATCCGATGCACGATTCCGCCCAGGCGTTCAAGCTGGCGCTGCGTCAGTCGCCGCAGCGCATCGTCCATGCCGAGATCCGCGACGAAGACGCGAACATGTATGTCCGGGCGTGCACACGCGGCCATCGGGGCAGCATGACGACGGTCCACGCGAACGCGCTGGAGGACGTGCCGGAGGCGATCGCCGACATGTGCATGCTCGACGGGCGCGCGGTGGACGACAACCGGCTCGTCCGCCGCATCACCCGGCAGGTGACGGATGTCGGCATCGAGATGCGCATCGTCGGCGGCAAGCGGCGGATCGTCCGCATCGGGCGGTATGAATGGCGGCCGGACGGCCCGCATGTGCGCGACTGGGCAGTCTATGATCCGGAGCGGGACGATTGGACGATCGCCCCGGATGTGCCATGCTGAGCCTGGACGCGATGCTGGCCGCGGCGACGGGCGCGCTGTTCCTGCTGATGTTCACCGCGATCCGCGGCTGGCTGGCCGCCGCGGTGTCCCGCTCAGGGACCGCCGCGAGGCTCAGCCATCGCCGCCGGGCGGGACTCATCGAGCGCGCGGAGCGGCGCATGGCCGCTTATGTATCCGGACCGCATGCGCGGCTCTCCCTCCTGCTGGAGAGCGCGCGCGCCGGCATCGGTCCGGCGGCGTTCCTCGGGCTGTCCGCGCTGCTCGCCGCGGCGGGCGGAGCGGCGGGGGCGCTTGTCATCCAGACCGTGAAGGGGGCGGCCATTGCGGCCGTGCTGCTCGGAGGCCTGCCGTACATCATTATCCGGATGACGCTGATGCATCGGCAGATGCAGAGCCGGATCGACTTTCTGCCGGCGTTGGAGCTGTTCTACCAGAGCTACCTGTCAACCGGCGGGCGGCAGGTGCGGATCGCGCTCGGCCGCATCGTCGAGGAACGGCGGCTCACCGGTCCGCTGCTGCCGGTGTTCGAGCAGCTGTACATCAACCTGTCGGTCAAAGGCGATGACGAAGCGAGCCTGCGGGTCTTTTCGTCGGCCGTGGGCCACGTCTGGGCGGAATATTTCGCGAACATGCTCCGGGTCGCGCTGACGGACGGCGCACCGATCGCGGAAAACCTGAAGGAGCTGATCGCCGACATGCGGCGGGCGGCGCGGGCGGATCAGCAGGAGCGCAACAGGCTGCTTGAGATCCGGCTGGCCAACTTCTCGCCGATCCTGTTCCTTGCCCTGTTCATCAGCATCAATGTCCGCTACAACCCGGAAGGCGCTTACCGGTACTACGTGCTGGATCCGCACGGACGCGACATGCTGCTGAACGCGGCGGCCCTGATCTTCGCCTCGTTCCTGATGGGCATCTGGCTGTCGCGCCGCAAATTGTGAAAGGGGGGATTGACAGTGCTGGCCGATCCATCGATCGTGCGCGGCTTGACCTTGCTGCTGCTGGTCGCCCAGTTCGGGTTGTGCGCGCTGTCCGTCTCGGCCCTGCTGCAGGCGTGGATCCGGCGCCGTCCGCGCTGGACGCATCTGCAGTTTGAAGATGACGGACCGCAGCCTGCGCCGAAATGGCTGCTGCGGGCGGCGGGCATCCGCCGCGGCAGCCAGAGCTTCCTGACGCGCGAAACGCTGCTTGCGGGATGCGGCTTCGCGTATGACCCGGCCTGGTACATGTTCGCCCGGCGGGTTGCGATCCTCTTCGGATCAGCCGCGCTTATCTGCGGAGCGGCCTTCCCCGCGTACGTGCCGCTGCCGCCGGACCGCATCCTGTGGCTGCAGGCGGCGGGGGCCGCGCTCGCGGCCTGCGCGCTGTGCGACAAGCCGCTGCTCGAATCGGTGCGCAAGGCGCGCTCCGAGCTCATCATGCGGGAGATTCTGGCCGTCAGCAATCAGCTGCTCTATTTCGCGGGAGCCGCGCTGCACCTGCACGTGAAGCTGACGCGCTGCCTGCCCTACACGTCGGTCATCCGCTCCGATCTGCGGCGCATGCTGGCGGAATGGTACCACGACGCGGGGGAAGCGATCGCGCGGTTCAAGCGCCGCGTCGGCACGGCCGAAGCGGACAGCTTCGCGGAGACGATCGAGGCGCTGCGCCTGCGCGAAGACGACGCGTTCTACGCGTTGCTTCGCGAGCGGATCGCCGATTACAAGGCGAAGATCGAGCTGAGCCGCGAGAGCCGCAAGGAAGCGGCGTCCTACGTGCTGTTCGTGCTGGCGGGCGTACCGATTCTGTACATGTTCCAGATCTTCATCTATCCGTGGGTGCAGGAAAGTCAGCAATTGTTTCAATCGTTGCAGTAACAGGAATTCATATTTTCTCGGGAAGGAGATGCGGGAATGCGCAACATTCTGATGACGGTCATGCTGCTTATCGTGGTGGTGGTGCTGTTCAACACGATCATCGCGAATCCGAACGGCGGCACGAAAAGGCAGATCGAAGTTCAAGGCAACAACGCGAACACCCGGATCGGCGCTTTGAACCCGTAAGCGGTGACGCAGGCGGATGCGTTCGGTTCTCGTGTTCGTGCTGTTCGCCGCCCTGCTCTGCTGGATGATGTTCGCGCCGGTCTACAAGCATGTGTTCATCGTCCGGCAGGCGGTGCTGCAGCAGGAGGTCGACTATTTGCTGGAGATCGGCGCGAACGGATCGCACGGCTATATCGACGGCGCGATGATCGCCGCATCCCGTAACCGGCTCGCGGCCTACGGGCTTGAGCCCGGGAAGCTGATCTACGAGGTGGCCGCGACGTCGGGCGAGGATGCGACGAATCCGCAGACTCCGGTCCGGCGGGGCGCCGGCATTGTGCTGACGATCCGTTACCCTTACGAGCGGTTGTTCGAGATCGACCGGCTGATCGGCATTGCGCCGCCGGACGAACAGGCGCTGATCAGCGCCACAGGCATGAAAATGAGCGAATATGTGCCTTGAGACAGAGCGGATGCAGGCGGCTCGCCGAACCGGCTTTCGGTCCGGCGGCCGATTGCATACATGACGCGCCCGGCAGCGGCCAGCCGGTGCCGTCGGATGAAATCCGGAGGGGGGATGTGGAACCGGCGCCTGAGACGTTACAGACCGAAAGGGGGGAATTAAGGCCGGAATGCACAAACTGCTGCTGCTGACGCTGATGGCGGCGGTGTGGATGATGCTGCTGGCGCTGCAGATCGACGGGGAGATGGCGGTCCGCACCCTGTTCGAAGCGAAGCGGGCGGTGAACCGTGCCGCCCATGCGGGGGCGCAGCAGCTGGATCAGGACGCGCTCGCGGCAGGCATCTTGCGCATCGACGAAGCGGCGGCGGCATCGGCCGCACTGCAGTATTTGCGGGTGAACATGCGGCTGGACGCTTCGCTCAAGCCGCTGCCGGGCGCGATGCTGCGCGATCCGGTCGAGATCGCCGTGCTGCGTGTCGTGAACGCGGAAGCCGTCTTTCCGTACATGTACCGCAACGAAACGTACAATTACGAGGTGACGCTGAAGCGGCCCGGCGTCATCCTCATCGCGCGGGTCCGGTATCCGCGCGGATTCAACGTCATGGGGCCGGTCGAGTGGTATGTGAAAGGGGCGGCGGAGCTGGTGCCGCTTCATTGAAGATCCCGGGGAATCGCGGATGTCCCCGGTTTTTTGCGTTCTTTTTCACCCTATCCCCCTCGCTCAGGAGAAGCGGGACGGCTTTGACAATCCCGTCGTTGTGGGTGAATATAATCATGAGAGAAAGGTGCGGGGAGGCCATAGGATGGAACATGCGCTGCCGGCGGGAGAGACGGGGAAGCGGATCGCCAGACTGCAAGAGCAGCTCAAGGCAGGCGGCTATGCCGGCATGCTCGTCTCGCAGAATACGGATCTCTACTATTTGACCGGCACGATGCAGGCCGGTTATCTGTTCGTGCCCGACGAGGGCGAACCGACGCTTTACGTCCGCCGAAGTGTGGCGAGGGCGGAACGGGAGTCGCGCGTCAGGACGAAGCCGCTCGGCTCGTTCAAGGCGTTCGGCGCGGAGCTGGCCGCCGACTTTCCGCCGCTGACCGGGAGCGGAGAACGAAGGACCGTTCTGACGCCGCTGGATGCGCTGCCCGCGCAGCTTTACCTGCGGCTGGCCGAGCTGCTGCGCGGAGCGGGAGCGGAGCTGGCCGACGGGTCGGCCATGATGCGCCGCCTGCGCATGGTGAAGTCTCTGCATGAAATCGGGCGGATCCAGGCGGCTGCGCGAGCCGCCGCCGAAGCGCTGGACGAGGCGCTGCCGCTGCTGCGCGAAGGCGTCACCGAGCTGGAGTGGATGGCGGCGTACGAACACGCCGTTCGCAAGCGCGGCCATATCGGGACGATGCGGATGCGCGCCTACAATCTGGAGGTGCTGACCGGCATGGTCGGCGCCGGGGAAGCGGCGGCGGAACCGTCCGCGTTCGACGGCCCGGCAGGCGGCCGCGGGCTCGGTCCGGCGGCGGCGCAGAGCGTCAGCCGGCGTCCGATCGGGCGCAACGAGCCGATTCTGATCGACATCGGCTGCTGCATCGACGGGTACATCATCGACCAGACGCGCACCGCGGTGATCGGCGCATTGCCGGACGATCTGCTCGCGGCCTACGAGACTTCCGTCCGGATCATCCGGCGCGCGGAAGAGCTGCTGGTGCCGGGCACGCCGGCGGAGCGGCTGTATGAAGAAGCGATCCGCATGGCGGATGAGGCCGGGCTGGCCGACCATTTCATGGGCTTCGGCGCCGACCGGGTCCGGTTCCTCGGCCACGGCATCGGGCTGGAGGTGGACGAGTGGCCGGTGCTCGCGCGCGGCTTCGACATGCCGCTCGAACCCGGGATGGTCATCGCGGTGGAGCCGAAGTTTACGTTTCCCGGCCGCGGCGTCGTCGGCATCGAGAACAGTTACGCCGTGCAATCCGAAGGCCCGCCGCTCGCACTTACCCTCACGCCCGAACGTCTGATCCGGCTGCCGTAAGCGGGGTGCGCGGAAATGGCGGATTATCCGGCATGGCGGGCGGCAGACGGGCGCCCGGTCAGACGCCGTGCTCATATCCGGGATATCCGCATAGAATTGGAGCAAGGGTTTCTTTTCCCGGGATTTGCATACCGGTCTGTTTTTGAGTAGGATAGATTTATAGGGAGCGGCAGCCGGATGACGCGAAGGCGGCGGCATGCCGCAATGCGCAGCGAGAGGGGCGGTGAACGATGTACAAGCTTGGCCAACGGGTCATAGTCGTCGCGGATCATTTTGAGCAAAATCTGCCGATTGGCGAATATGGATATATCATCGCGTATGACCGGAATGCGGACAATGCGTTCGATTACGTCGTCCGCCTGCCCAAAGTGAACAAGAACGTGTTCGTTCCGGCGGGCGACATCGAGCCGGAAGAAGTGCTGCTGAAACGGGAAGCCGAGCGGGTGGAGCGAGAGGCGCTCATCGATTACGCGCTTGCGACGCACAACGAAGAGCTGTTCCGCCGGATCATGAACGGCGGCGAGACCGAATCCCGGGAAGGAACCGGCAAGGAAGTGCAGAGCCGGGAAGACTTCATCCGTCAAGTGAATCTGAAGGCATGGATCTGATGCACAACGGACGCCGGCGCTTGCCGGCGTCAACTTCTTGGTGCCGGTCTTTCATTCGCGGAGACGTAAAGGTATAATTTCCAAGGACAACTTCTGCGGATGGAGGGTACGGACCGACATGGATCTGGGATGGACGGGCAAGGCGGCGATCGTGACCGCGGCGAGCCGCGGGCTCGGCAAGGCGTGCGCCATGCGGCTGGCGCTGGAAGGCGCGGATGTCGCGATCTGCGCCCGCGATGAGGCGGAGCTTATGCGGACGGCGGATGAGATCCGCAAGGCATCGGGACGCGATGTGCTTGCCATGCGGGCGGACGTGTCGCAGCCCGGCGACATCAAGGCGCTGGTGGACGCGGCGGCGCGGCGGTTCGGGCGGATCGACGCGCTCATCTGCAACGCGGGCGGACCGCCGTCCGGCGCTTTCATGGATATGACGGATGAACATTGGGAAGCGGCGGTGCAGCTCAACCTGATGAGCGTTATCCGGCTCATCCGCGAGACGGTGCCGCATATGCAGCGTATCGGGGGCGGCCGGATCGTCAACATTTCATCGGTGGCGATCAAGCAGCCGATTCCGGGGCTCGTGCTCAGCAACACGCTGCGGGCCGGCCTGCACGGTCTCGTGAAGACGCTCGCGAATGAGCTTGCTCCGGCGGGCATTCTCGTCAATACGCTCTGTCCCGGCCGTTTCGAGACGGACCGCATCTTGGGTCTGGACCGGGCATCCGCCGAACGGGAAGGCATCCCGGTGGAGGAAGTGCGCCGGCGCTCGGAATCGTCGATTCCGCTCGGGCGCTCGGGGGATCCGGAAGAATTCGCACGCTACGCGGCGTTCCTCGCTTCGCCGGCGAACAGCTACATGACGGGCCAGGCCATCGTCGTCGACGGCGGGCAGTGGCGAGGCGTCTGACCGAAGAGGCGCCGCAGCGCGCCGGAGTCCTTGCAGAAGCGGGGGCGGAAGCCGCACGCTTCGCAGCCTCCCCTGATTGAGCGCGGACAAGCGGTGCGATATAATGGAAGGAATTGATCGGAATCGAAGGAGGCAATGGAAGCAGCGATGAGCATTTCGATCCAGGATGTCGAGCACGTGGCGAAGCTGGCGCGGCTCGAACTGACGGAGGAAGAGAAGGCGAAGTACGCGGAGCAGCTCGGCGCGATTCTGGACTATGCGCAGAAGCTGAACGAGCTGGATACGGAAAACGTGCCGCCGACGAGCCACGTCCTGCCCGTCGCGAACGTGATGCGGGACGATGAACCGCGGCCGTCCTGGCCGATCGAGAAAGTCATGCTGAACGCGCCGGACGAAGAGGACGGACAATTCCGCGTCCCGGCGGTATTGGAATAGGAAGAGGAGGAACGACCGTTGTCCGTATTGGATCTGCGATTGCAGGAACTGCACGACCGCTTGAGCGGCGGGGAGCTTGCGGTCTCCGATCTGGTCGAGGCTTCGCTCAGCCGGATCAAGGAGACCGAGCCCGTCGTGCAGGCGTTCATTACGCTGGACGAAGAAGGCGCGCGGGCGCAGGCGGCCGAACTGGACAAGCAGCTGAAAGAAGGCGGAGAACGCGGGCTGCTCTTCGGCCTGCCGGCCGGCATCAAGGACAACATTGTGACGGACGGGCTGAAGACGACGTGCGCCAGCCGTTTCCTGAGCAATTACATCCCGATCTACAACGCTACCGTGATGGACAAGCTGCGCGCGGCGCAATCCGTCACGATCGGCAAGCTGAACATGGACGAATTCGCGATGGGCGGTTCGAACGAGAACTCGGCGATGGGACCGACGCGCAACCCCTGGGATCCGGAGCGGGTTCCGGGCGGATCGAGCGGCGGATCTGCGGCGGCCGTGGCGGCGCGGCAGGTTTACTTCGCCCTCGGTTCCGACACGGGCGGTTCGATCCGGCAGCCGGCCGCCTACTGCGGCGTCGTCGGCCTGAAACCGACGTACGGGCGCGTCTCGCGTTTCGGCCTCGTCGCCTTCGCGTCTTCGCTGGACCAGATCGGCCCGATCACGAAGAACGTCGAGGACGCGGTCTACGTGCTGCAGGCGATCGCCGGCCATGATCCGATGGATTCGACGTCGGCCGACGTCGAGGTGCCGGACTACACCGCGGCGCTCACCGGTGACGTGCGGGGCCTCCGCATCGGCGTGCCGAAGGAGTACCTCGGCGAAGGCATCGCGCCGCAGGTGAAGGATGCGGTGCTGGCGGCGCTGAAAGTGTTCGAGTCGCTCGGCGCGACATGGGAAGAAGTGTCGCTGCCGCATACGGAATACGCGGTCGCGGCTTACTATTTGCTCGCTTCGTCGGAGGCGTCGTCCAACCTGGCGCGCTTCGACGGCGTCCGGTACGGCGTGCGCGCCGAAAACCCGGACAACCTGATCGACCTGTACGTCAAATCGCGCAGCCAGGGATTCGGCGCGGAAGTGAAGCGCCGCATCATGCTGGGCACGTACGCGCTCAGCTCCGGTTATTATGACGCCTACTATCTGAAGGCGCAGAAGGTCCGCACGCTGATCAAGCAGGACTTCGACCAGGTATTCGAGAAGTTCGACGTCATCATCGGCCCGACGGCGCCGACGACGGCGTTCAAGATCGGCGAGCAGATCCATGACCCGCTTACCATGTATTTGAACGACATCTGCACGATTCCGGTCAACTTGGCCGGCCTGCCGGCGATCAGCGTGCCGTGCGGCCTGGCAGACGGCCTGCCGGTCGGCATGCAGATCATCGGCAAGGCGTTCGACGAGACGACGGTGCTGCGCGCGGCTTACGCATACGAGCAGGCGACGGAGCATCACAAACTGCGTCCGGCGGCCGTGGGAGGTGCGTGATCGATGACAACGACGACGAGATATGAAACGGTCATCGGCCTGGAAGTGCACGTGGAGCTCCATACGAAGACGAAAATTTTCTGCGGCTGCTCCACGTCCTTCGGCGCTCCGCCGAATACGCACACGTGCCCGATCTGCCTCGGCCATCCGGGCGTGCTGCCGGTGGTGAACCGCCAGGCGGTCGAGTACGCGATGAAGGCGGCGATGGCGCTCAATTGCGAGATTGCGGACGTGACGAAGTTTGACCGGAAGAACTATTTCTACCCCGACCTGCCGAAGGCGTACCAGATCTCGCAATACGACCAGCCGATCGGCAAGAACGGGTGGATCGACATCGAAGTGAACGGCCAGACGAAGCGGATCGGCATTACGCGCGTCCATCTCGAGGAGGACGCCGGCAAGCTGACCCACGTCGAAGGCGGCTATGCTTCGCTGGTCGACCTGAACCGCGTCGGCACGCCGCTCATCGAGATCGTCTCCGAGCCGGACATCCGCTCGCCCGAGGAAGCGCGCGCCTATCTGGAGAAGCTCAGGGCGATCATGCTCTATTGCGAAGTGTCGGACGTGAAGATGGAGGAAGGTTCCCTCCGCTGCGACGCGAACATTTCGCTGCGCCCGTGGGGTCAGGAGAAGTTCGGCGTGCGCGCCGAGCTGAAGAACATGAACTCGTTCCGCAGCGTGCAGCGCGGTCTCGAGTACGAGGAATGGCGTCAGGCCGACATTCTCGACAGCGGCGGCGAAGTCGTGCAGGAGACGCGCCGCTGGGACGAGTCGCAGGGCAAGACGCTGCCGATGCGCGGAAAAGAGGAGGCGCATGACTACCGCTACTTCCCTGATCCGGACCTGGTCCGGATCGTCATCGACGAGGAATGGAAGGCGCGCGTCCGCGCTTCGATTCCGGAGCTGCCCGACGCCCGCAAGGCGCGCTACATGTCCGAGTACGGCCTCTCGTCCTACGATGCCGGCGTCATCACGGCGTCGAAGAAGCTGGCCGACCTGTTCGAGGAAAGCCTGCGCTACACGAAGGACGCGAAAGCCGCCGCGAACTGGATCATGGGCGATCTGCTCGGCTATCTGAACGCGAACAACCTGGAACTGGACGACGTGAAGCTGACGGGACAAGGTCTTGGCGAGATGATCGGCCTGATCGAGAAAGGGACGATCAGCGGCAAGATCGCCAAGACGGTGTTCAAGGCGATGCTCGAGACCGGCAAACTTCCGCAGCAGATCGTCGAGGAACAGGGGCTCGTGCAGATCAGCGACGAAGGCGCGATCCGCGAGATCGTGGAGAAGGTTGTCGCCGCCAACCCGCAGTCCGTCGAGGATTACCGCTCCGGCAAGGAGAAGGCGCTCGGCTTCCTTGTCGGCCAGGTCATGCGGGAGACGAAGGGCAAGGCGAATCCGGCGCTGGTGAATCAACTGCTCGTGGAAGTGTTGAAGTCGTAAAGCCCGTCAAATGTCAAGCCGCCCCTTCCGTGCGGAACTGTGCGGATCGGGGCGTTATTTTTCAACGCGAAACGGACGCGTCCGCCCGGTACAGGACCGCGCAAGCCGTTTGACTTGTCGGGAGTGGGATGGCATGAACACGATCGCCGCAATCGTCGACAACCCGTGGCACATCAGTGAATGGCAGATTCTGGTGCGCCTGCTGTCGGCCGCCGTGCTCGGCGGTCTGGTCGGGCTGGAGCGGGAGCGGTCGCAGCACGCGGCCGGCCTGCGCACGCATATTATGGTATGTCTCGGCTCATGCTTGATGATGCTGCTGTCCATTTACGGTTTCGCCCTGTTCGTCAACGAGATCAACGTCCGCGTCGACCCGGCGCGTCTGGCGGCGGCGGTGATCACGGGCGTCGGTTTTCTCGGGGCGGGCACGATCCTGCAGACGGGGCGCAGCGTGACCGGGCTGACGACGGCCGCATCGGTCTGGGTGACGGCGGCGATCGGGCTCGGCGTCGGGGCGGGGTTCTATTTTGCCGCGGCGGTCTCCACATTGCTCGTCCTGTTCGTCCTGTGGGCGCTGAACAAATTGGAGCGGAAGTTGTTCCGGCGAAAATCCGAGCGGCTCATCGTGGTGCATGTCGACGACCGGCCCGGGCTCATGCAGAGGCTCAGGGAGACGGTTGAACAATGCGGGGGAGATCTGCGCAAAATGCGTTTCCAGGACGAGGATGACGCGGACGCGCCGGAGAAGCTCGGACCGAACCAGCTGGCCGTCTATCTGCACGTCCGGTTGAAACGGTCGGCCGAAGCGGAACTGCTCGACGGGCTTCGCGGACTGGACGGGGTGCACGCCGCTTCGATGGAATAGCGCAAGACCGCAGGCTGGCAAGGATTGACCGTCCCCCCGGAATTGACAAATTGAAAATTGAAACTTTACAATGGATGTAGCATAAGAGAAAGGCGTGAACGTCAATGGCAACGAGCGTCAGCGATGCGCTGGAACAACTGAAAAGTACCGGAGTACGCATGACGCCGCAGCGCCACGCGATTCTGTCTTACCTGATGAATTCGATGACGCATCCGACGGCTGACGAGATTTACCGTGCGTTGTCGCCGGAGTTTCCGAGCATGAGCGTTGCGACGATATACAACAATCTCCGGTTGTTCGTCGATGCCGGTCTCGTCCGCGAACTGACCTACGGCGACGATTCGAGCCGGTTCGACGCCGATCTGTCGGATCATTATCATTGCATTTGCAAATCGTGCGGACGGATCACCGATTTCGAGTATCCGCCGCTTTTGGAAGTGGAAAAGGCAGCCGCGCGGGAAACAGGATTCATCGTCGAAGGACATCGCATGGAAATTTACGGCATTTGCCCGGATTGCGCGGCATCGGACAAGGCCGGTAAATCGTGATCGGCAATTATATCCGCGCTTGCTCAACTTTTGGGCGGGCGTCTGCGTCAATGTACGTACAGGGACCGGAGCCTGAGCGTTTCGGCCTGCTGTACGTATTTGTTTTTTCAAGGGATTGGGGAGAGAGGGGAAGCCGGAAGTGGAACTGACGAGAATGCGTGCGCCGCGGCGGCGGAGAACCAGGCGGACCGCACCGATCCTGGGAATGCTGTTCATGCTGATTCTGCTTTCGGCTGCGGCGGGCGCGGCATACGCCTGGTGGGAGCGGATGCAGCCGAACCGCGACACGATCGTGCCCGATTACGGTGCGGCGCATCCCGTCTTTTACAACGGGGAGCAGCTGGACGGCGAAGCGCGCGTCCGGGATGCGAATGTGCTGCTGCCGCTTGATATGATTCGGGCCGTGCTCGGTGAAGATGTGCCGATCCGGTACGAAGCGGACAGCGAATCGATCATTATGACAACGGCGGACAAGGTCGTGCGGCTGAAGACGGCGGCGCTGACCGCGGAGATGAACGGCGAACCGTTCGATCTGACCATCGCCGCGGAGGTTGAAGGGGATGCCGTCTATCTGCCGCTCGCGCCGGTCACCGTCCTGTACGGGCTGACCGCGGAAGTGGCGGAGGAAACCGGGATCGTGACGCTGCTGCGTCCGGGACAAGGGATCCAAAATGCGTCCGTAACCGTCGAGCAGGGTGCGGCGGTTCGTTCAGAACCGACGATTAAGGCGCCGATCATCGAGACGGTCCCGGCCGGCGGGGATGTGCGCATCTGGCGCGAGGAGAAAGGCTGGTATCGCGTGCAGACCGCATCCGGGCATGCCGGTTACGCCGCCGAGTCGGATTTTACGCTTGCGGACTTCGAGATCATTCCCGAGCCTGAGCGGGAAGATCCTTTTCTGCCCTGGCCGGCGAACGGCCGCAAGATCAATCTGACCTGGGAAGCGGTCTATCAGGTGCCGGCCGATCCGTCGAAGATCGGTCCGATGCCGGGCGTCAACGTCGTCAGCCCGACCTGGTTCGAACTGAAAGACGGTTCGGGCGCGATTCGTTCAAAGGCCGATCCGGCCTATGTATCCTGGGCGCACAAGCGCGGCTATCAGGTGTGGGCGCTGTGGAGCAACGGCTTCGATCCCGATCGGACGACGGAGGCGCTGTCCACATACGCGACAAGACTTAAAATGATCCGTCAGCTGCTTGTCTATGCGGAGACGTACAAACTGCAGGGCATCAATATCGACTTCGAGAACGTTTACACGAAGGACAAGGAGAATCTCGTCCAATTCGTCCGCGAGTTTGTGCCTTTGGCGCACGAACAGGGCCTGGTCGTCTCGATCGACGTCACGCCGAAGTCAAACAGCGAGATGTGGTCGGCTTTCCTGGACCGGAAGGCGCTCGGGAAAGTGGTCGACTACATGATCGTCATGACGTACGACGAGCATTGGGCGTCGAGCCCGAAGGCCGGTTCGGTCTCGTCGCTGCCGTGGGTCGAACGGTCCATCAAGCGCATCCTCGAGGAAGACGGCGTGCCGCCGTCGAAGCTTATCATGGGCATTCCGCTGTACACCCGCGTATGGACGGAGAAGAAGAAGGCCGACGGCTCGGTCGAGGTCAGCTCGCGGGCGCTCGGCATGGAGGCGATCGAGAAGCTGATCCGGGAACGCGGGCTCAAGCGGACGTATGACGACAGCACCGGGCAGAACTATGTGGAATACGAGACGGAGGAAGGGCGCCACCGGATCTGGATCGAAGACGAGACATCGATCAAGGCGCGGGCCGAGCTGGCGAGGAAATACAAGCTCGCCGGCGTCGCCACCTGGCAGCGCGGGTTCCAGAAGCCTGAAATTTGGCAAGTGTTGCACGATACGCTGGAGGCCCGTCCGTAATCAAAATGAAAACCCGCCGGATGCGTCGGCCCCAAATCCGCCGCGTCCGCGGGTTTTCGTTTCATTTCGGGTTATTCTCCGCTGCCGCAGGCGATGCGGCGTTCACTGTCCCATCCGCTTCTTCTTCGGGGAATGCCGTCGCCTTGTTCGGGTCCTGCGTGAGGATCGTCCGGCAGAACATGCAGCGGTCGGTCTGGCCGAGCATTTTCGTCTGGCGTCCGCATTCCGGACAGATCAGCATGACGGCGCTTGTTGACAGCATGCCGGCCCAGAAATAGACGCCCATGCTGAGCATGAGGGCGATCATGCCCAGGACGAGAAAGATGCCGGCGATGATTTTGCCCGACTGCACGCCCCAGAAAACGATTCCCGCCGTGCCTGCGACCATCAGGCCCATGCCGATCATCGTCAGCAGCAGCCCCCAGGTGCGGAACTCGTTGATTTTCGCGGTCTTGAAGAACATCGGACTCTCTCCCATCATTTACCGGTTGACGGTTGCCTGTTCCATGCAGAAATGCAGCAGGAAATGCCGAATGTCTGTCGAACAACTACAGTATCGCAGATCTTCATTATATACGATGTTTTGCGATCATGCCAGAAACGATGGGGGATCCGGTTCACCGATGGATACGGCGCGATGTCTGCAATGGATTCAGGACGCACCGGGCCTGATTGGCGTCATGCTGATCGACAACCCGTATCGGTACAACCCGCTGATCGACGGATTGGACTTGCTGCTGCTTGCGGTCGTGGAGCGGGATGGGCGTGAACGCAGCGTCCGGCACGTCCGTAAGGAAGGCAAGCGGGTGCAAATCCGCACGGTTGCGGCCGCCGCCTTGGACGAATGGATCGCCGGAGTCGAGAGCCGCAGCATCATTCCATGGATCGTGCGGGGGGAAATTTTGATGGACCGTGACGGTTATCTGGAGCGGGTCAAGCAGCGGGTGATCGATTTTCCGGAGGAGTTGCGCAGACAGAAGCTGGCGGCGGAATTTTCCGCGTTCCTTCGGACATTCCTGCACGCCAAGCAGGATCTGCAGGACGGCAATATCCTGGACGCCCACAGCAATGTGCTCGCCGCGCTGCACCATTGGGCGCATATTTCGCTGATTGAAGACGGGGTGCATCCGGAACTGACGGTCTGGGCTCAGATGAAGAAATACAACCCCGGCATCTACAAATTGTATGAAGAGCTCACGACCAGCATGGAGTCGCTCGAGAAGCGGGTGCAGCTGGTGCTGCTCGCTTGCGAG